>JBEKDB010000033.1:0-35749 GCA_050014575.1 Occallatibacter sp.
TCGTGTACCGCTGAAACTCCGCCTGCCGAGCCAAGGTCAACTGCTGCATCTGTGATCCCCTTCCAAATACAGCTTCACTCAGAAACCATAAGGATCAAAGAGTTTTTCAGAGGTTCCCTAGCGAAGAGACGTTGGCCTAAGAGCAAAGTGTGGGGTCAAGGCCAATTCGCGGTGTTCGCGTGCGCTTATTTTCACCCGAGCGCGCTGCGTATGCAGTATGCAGAAATCCATCTGTTTGCAACCCGAGATGAAGCTGCGGAATATCACAAAACGATGTACTGTCACGCGGATACGAAGGGGCTGTGCAACGGCAAGCACGACATCGTGGATTTGGGGGGTTGAAATGCCGGGTGCCCCATCCTAGCCGCGGCGAACGGAAAGGGTGGGATACCAGAATCTCGGTCATTTCTTCGTCCGCTTGTAGAACGGCAGTGGAACCTGCTTCGCCCTGACCCGATTGGCGCGGACCTGGACCAGAAGGTCTTCGCCGGACGCGGCAACGGCGGCGGGCACCAGCGCCAGCGCGATGTTGGTCTTGAGGAAGGGCGCGGGCGAGCCGGATGTGACCCGCCCAATCTCTTCTCCAAGAAGTGAGAGCACGGAGTGCCCGTCGCGGGCGATGCCCCGCTCCACCATCTCCAGAGCCACAATCCTGCGCTTGGGACCGCCGGCGGCCTGCACCGCCAGCAAAGCCTCGCGGCCGATGAATTCCCCCTTGTCGAGCTTGAGCCAGCGCTCCAGGCTGGCCTCGAAAACGTTGATGGAGTCGGAGATTTCGTGCCCGTAGAGGCTCATGCCGGCCTCCAGGCGCAGCGTGTTGCGCGCGCCCAGGCCGCAGGGGCGGATGCCGAACTCCGCGCCCGCATCCATCAGCGCATTCCACATCCTCTCGGAAGTTGGCACATCCGCGGGTAGGTAGACTTCGAAGCCGTCTTCGCCGGTGTAGCCGGTTCGGGCGATGAGCACATTGGGCACGCCGGCTACCGCGCCCCACGCGAACCAGTAGTTCTTTATCGAGGCCAGATCTACCTTGGTCAGCTTTTGCAGGGTTTCAAGGGCGCGCGGGCCTTGGACGGCCAGTTGCGAATAGTAACTCGAGTAATCGGCGATGTGGATCGAGGGCCATGCGCCCACCTGCTTGCGAATCCAGGCGTAGTCCTTGTCCTTGGTGCCGGCGTTCACCACCAGGAGGTAGTCGTTGGGGCTGAGCCGATGGACGAGTATGTCGTCGACGAATGTGCCCTCGGGGGTGAGCAGGGCGGAGTAGTGGGCTTGGCCGTCCTGCAGGCGCGAGGCATCGTTCATGGTGATGTGTTCGATGGCTGCGAGGGCGCCGGGGCCGCGGAACTGGATCTCGCCCATGTGGCTCACGTCGAAGAGGCCGACGCCGGTGCGCACCGCCATGTGCTCGGCAATGAGGCCGCCGCCGGAACCGGAACCCGCGGCGGTTCCTTGTCGCTGTGGCGTAAATCCGGGGTACTCGACCGGCATATCCCATCCGCCGAAGTCCACCATCTTGGCTTTCAGGGCGCGATGAATGGCGTTGAGTGAAGTCTTCTTGAGTGGCGGGGCGATGGGGGCGGGCTGGTCTGGGAGACTCATGGGAGCGATCCTCTGGGCGGTGCGGCGGTGCTGTGCTTACGATAGGGATTGAGCGGCGGCGGGGTCAAACCGCCTGCGGTGGGGCGGACGCTGCTTACGCGGCCAGTTCGGTGGGGCAGACCATGGCGGTGCCGCCATGGCAAAAGAAGGAGTGAAGCCGGATGAATCATTTTCGGGGCATACTGCTGCTGGCGGCGGGGAGCTTTGCGCTGTACCACGGCTGGCGGGTTCATTCCGGCCGGCAGGTTTTGTGGGCTTACGGTCTGGGTGTGCTGGCCATCGCTCTGGGCATCTGGCGGCTGACCCGCTCGCGGACAGATGCCGATACTCGTTCGCCCCGCCGGGATTGACCATCGTTACCCGCGACGCTTCGCTGTTCGTCGGTCCCTCCACTCGATGTTTTCCGCAACCAGGCGGGACTGAACGTCAAAAACTGCTCGAACGGAATCCCATACCAGATCGCGGATGAGGTCTGGAGAGGCCGCTCAGAGGTGGTATCCTTTGTGAAACCAACAAGCTTCAGGTTTGGACACTGCGGAGAGTCTTGCGCCTATCCCCCGATGCGCGGACGTTTGTTCGTCGATCCGGCGGTTGGAAGAAAGTGAGCGATTCCGGGAAAGGAGAGAGAAAAATGGGAGTGATTCTAGGGCTTTTTGCCTTCGCCTACCAGAAGATCGATTGGACCTGGACCGACGGCGGCATCACCGCAGGCGACGATTGGGAAACAAGGTCGTAGGTCTTCTTTCCCCGTGTGCAATCCTTTCAGCGCAGTTCGACAGCGCGATTGGATCAAATAACTTCTAACAGGTAGTTCCAGCGCTTCCTCCTTGCGAGAGAAACCCTTGCAGGGAGGGGGCGCACGGCTTAGATGGGCAATCCGAGCATCGGCCAAGTCTTATCTGCGCGATGCATAATTGCCGGTGTTAATCCCCCACAGGCCGCTCACCTGCGCCGCGCGCGCCAGAACGAACTTAGGCTCAGATAGAGGAAGACCAGCACAATTCCGGCGGTGACGAGAAACGTCCGGTGATCGGGGCCGTGGGCGTAACTGGCTCTGGTGCGCCAAAGGGTGGAGGAGAAGACAACGACGGGCAGGAAAAAGACGGCTCCCATGACTTCAAGCCAAAGGATGCTGCCCACGCGGCGGAAGGGGCGCAGAAAGCCGCCTACGCCTCTCGCGATGCTCCCCGTAGCCCGACCGGCAGCCTGGCCGGCCTCGCGGCTTTGAGCGGCAGTGGAGGCGGTTGGACGAGCGGTCGCGCCGGCTGCGAGGCGCTGGCCGGCGATGCGCCCGGCTACGCGCATGCCGATGCCCAGAGCGCGGCCGATGGAGTGAGGCTTCATTCCGTTTATGATGGTAGCAGCGACCCTGGCCGAGCTGGTTTTCTAGAACTCGCCAACGCATTCCAGTTGCCGCGAAGCGCGGATGGAAGTAAGGTAGATGAATCCCGCGCCGCGACCGCAATTCGTAGGCGTTGGCCGCCGCTCCTGGAGGTACCCATGAAATCCCGTCTGCGCGAACTGATTCAGCAACTGGGCGAGGCCATCCATGAGTCGGTCATCGAGAGCGAGCAGATCGCCGGGGTGGTGCAGGATATTCGCAAGCACGGATTCGACGTGCTGCTGATGCTGGAGGCGACGATCGGCCTGAACGAAGTCGCGGCCAAAGAGGCCGGGATCTCCGAGGCTGGCGCGGCGCAGGACGGCGCGGCCGGCCCATTCACGCAGAACGATCTGCACTTTCTGCGCTCGCTGCGCATCGCGGTTGAGGGCGAGACGGAAAACGCGGCCGAGTCCGACACCGACTAGTCTGGCCGGTCAGCGGAATTCCGCCGGCTTGGCTGTTGGCTCAGGCGGAGGCACATCGTACCGCCTATAATCAGCCTGTCGTGCATTCTTTTCATTCATCTCGCTTCTGCCGGGTTTGGCGGGTTGGCGCCCGCGTTGGACTTGGGCTCTTGTTCGCCCTCCCGATCGCGGTTTCCGCTCACGCACAGTCTTCTGCGGAGAGCGGCCCAGGCGGCAGCGCCGAGGGGCGGGGGCGCATTCTGCTGGTGCTCCCCTTCGACAATCGCAGCGGGCAGCCCAGCCTGGAGTGGATTCGCGAGGCGGCGCCGCAGATTCTGAGCAGCCGCTTTGCGTCGGCTGGTTTTGCGCCCATGAGCCGCGACGACCGGCGGTATGCCCTGGATCATCTGGGGCTGCCGCAGGGGTTTCATCCCTCGAGGGCCACCGCGCTCAAGCTGGCCGAGACGCTGGACGCGGATTCGATCGTGGTGGGCAGCTATCTGACCGATGGCACCGGCATCGTGGCTCAAGCGCAGGTGGTGGATGTGCCGCGCCTGCGGATGAGCGAGGCGGTGAGCGCGCGCGGCGAGATGCACGACCTGGCCGGCGTGTTCGGCTCGCTGGCTTGGAAGCTGACCCGGCAGCTCGATCCCGGCTTCGGCGGTTCCGAGGATACGTTTGTGGCCGCCGGCGCGGGCCTGCGCCTGGACGCCTTCGAGCAGTACATCCGCGGCATCACGGAGCCTGACCAGCAGGAGCGGCTGCGCCACCTGAAGCAGGCTGTTCAGGAGAGCCCGGAGTTTGGGCCGGCCTGGATGGCGCTGGGCCGCGAGGACTACAACGGCCAGCAGTACGAGGAGGCCGCGGCGGCCTTCGCCAAGGTGGGCCGCGGCGAGCCCGGCGCGCTGGAACCCGACGTGCTGGAAGCGGGATTCTATCGCGGGCTGTCGCTGCTGTTTTCCGGCGATTATCGCAAGGCCGAGGAGGCGTTTGGAAGCGTGGCGCTCGTGCTGCCGCTGGCCGAAGTGGTGAACAACGAAGGGGTTGCGGTCAGCCGCCAGGGCCGCGACGGGATCGCGTTCTTCAGCCAGGCGGAGGCCTCCGACCCCAATGCGGCGGACTACCACTTCAACCTGGCGGTGAGCCTGAAGCGCGAAGGCAAGGCCGCCGATGCCCTGGCCGAGCTGACGCAATGCCTGCGGCTGCGCCCCAATGACGGCGAGGCCCAGGATCTGCTGGCGGCCTGGAAGAGTCCGAGCGGGGCAACCGGGGCGGGGGCGGCCTTGGGCGTGGATCCGAATGGAGAGCCGGAACTCAAGGCCGATCCGCTGGAGCGCATTGCGCGAAACTTCGACGCAGTTGCCTTCCGCCAGGCGGCGCTTATGCTGGACCAGATGGATGCCTCGCGGCTGGCCGCGCTCACGCCGCTGATGCGGGCGCGGAAACTGGCTGCCCAGGCGAAGGATTACCTTGACCGCGGACTGCTGCTCGAAGCAGAGCGGCTGTATCAATCCGCTGTGGCCGTTGACGGCAGGGTGGCCGAGGCGCACTCTGGGCTGGCCGAGGTGCGCGAGCGGACCGGCGATGCCGAAGGCGCGCGCAAGGAGGCCCACGCGGCCCTGGAACTGGCGCCCTCGGCCGATGCGTACCTGGTGCTGGCTCGGCTGGATCTGGCGGCCAGCCGCCTGGACGAGGCAGACAAGGAAGTGAGCGAAGCCCTTGCGCTGAATCCCGCCAGCCGGACGGCGCAGGAGCTGAAGCAGCAGATCGAGGCCAGGGAAGGGCCAAAGAATTAGGGCCGGACGGCGGGCCCTGAAGGGAGCAAGCCATGGTTCATCGCGTAAAAGGAATCGCGGTCGGGATCGCAGCCGCTTCGGTTGCGGCGGCGTTTTTCGGAGCTTTCGGGCTGGGCGTCGCGGCTTTTGCCCAGCAGCCGCTCGTCGAAAAGTTTGTACTCTCCGACACCATCCAGCCGGTTACGGCGGGCGAGCTCGACCGGGCCATTGCGCGGGCCAACACCGAAGGCGCCCAGGCACTGCTGATCGAGTTGGATACGCCGGGCGGCCTGCTGGATTCGACGCGCGGCATGGTGGGCGCAATCCTCGCCTCGCGGGTTCCGGTGATCGTCTATGTGGCTCCCGGAGGCGCTCGCGCCGGTTCCGCCGGCTTCTTTCTGCTGGAGTCGGCGGACGTGGCCGCCATGGCTCCCGGCACCAACGCCGGAGCGGCTCATCCGGTGATCGAGTTCGGCGGCCAGCCCGACGCGACGATGAACCAGAAGATCGAGAACGACGCGGAGGCCTTTCTGCGCTCCTTTGTAACCAAGCGCAACCGCAACGCCGAGGCCGCCGAAGCCGCCGTGCATACCTCGCACTCCTACACCGCCCAGGAGGCCCTGGACCAGCACCTGATCGACCAGATCGCCAACAACGACTGGCAACTGCTGGCGGCGCTGGATGGGCGCACCATCACTCGCATGGACGGGAACAAGCTGGTGCTGCACCTGGCCGGGCCGCGGATCGAAGTGGTGCGGCCCACGCTGCGCGAGCAACTGCTGAGCTGGCTGGTGAATCCCAATATCGCCATGCTGATGCTGGTGGGCGGGGCGCTGCTCATCTATCTGGAGTTCAACGCTCCGGGCACCATCGTTCCCGGCGCGCTGGGCACACTGATGGTGCTGCTGGCCATCTTTGGGCTGAATCTGCTGCCCATTCGCTTTACGGCGGTGCTGCTGCTGGCCGCGGCGCTGGCGCTGCTGCTGCTGGAGGCCAAATTCGGCGGCCACGGCGTGCTGGCGGTGGCCGGAATCGTCTGCCTGGCCTTTGGGACGCTCACCCTGGTTGCCGCGCCGGTGCCGGAGATGGGGATCAGCCCAGCCGTCGCTCTGGGGGTGACCGCGGGATTCGGGGCGATCACCTTCTTTCTGGTGCGGCTGGCCGTGCGCTCCCGCCGCATGAAGGCCCGGTTGGGCGTGGATGCGCTGCTGGGCAGCCGCGCCAAGGCCATGGAAGCCCTGACGCCGGAGGGCCATGTGGTGGTCGAGGGAGAGATTTGGCGTGCGGTGGCGAGTGAGCCGGTGCCCAAAGGCAGTTCGCTGCGCGTAGTGGGCCATGATCAGTACCTGCTGCGCGTGGCGCCGGTCGAGCCGCAAGGGCCGCCGGCCCCCCCCGCCTAGGGCGGCTTTTCCATTTCATTCGATGCTGGCGGCGCCGCGCATTTTTGAAAGACCGGAATGACATTGCAGGAGTACAATCCGTGCTGAGTGAGGAGATTCAAATGTTAACTGTGCTTGGTGTCTTGGCTGCCATCGTCCTTCTCTATCTAATCAACTGCATCAAGATTCTGCGCGAATACGAGCGCGGGGTCATCTTCACCCTGGGCCACGTCGGCCAAAAGCCCTTGGGACCGGGCTTCATCTTTGTCTTCAAGCCCGTGCAGCAGATGATTCGCATCTCGCTGCGCCAGGATGTGCTTGAGGTTCCGCCCCAGGACGTGATTACCCGCGACAACGTCACCATCAAGGTGAACGCGGTGGTCACGCTCTACGTGGTCAACCCCAACGACGCCGCCATCAAGGTGGCCAACTACGTTTACCAGACCTCGCAACTGGCGCAGACTACGCTGCGCACGGTGCTGGGCGAAGTGGAGCTGGACGAGCTCCTCAGCCATCGCGACAAGCTGAACCTGCGCATTCAGTCCATCATGGACCAGCGCACCGAGCCGTTTGGGGTAAAGGTCGTCTCCGTCGAAGTGAAGCAGGTGGACCTGCCCGAGCAGATGCAGCGCGCCATGGCAAAGCAGGCCGAGGCGGAACGCGAAAAACGAGCGAAGATCATCCACGCCGAAGGCGAGTTCAATGCCGCGCAAAAGCTGGTGGATGCCGCCACGCTCATGGCCACTGAGCCTATTACCCTGCAACTGCGCTACCTGCAAACGCTGACCGAGATTGGAGTGGAGAAGAACACCACGATCGTCTTCCCGCTGCCGATGGAACTGCTCACGCTGCTCAACAAGATCGGGGTCTTGGCTTCGGCAAAGCAGGCGGCGATCGAGAAGCCGTAAACAGGAGCGGATAGCCTCCTGTCCGCTCCCCCCGGATAGGTTTTGATCCGCGGAACGACAAGCCGGCGCGACTGCCATCCACAGAGAGCCGGCCTTGTGCTGTGCAAAGGTGAAGAGAGGGGCCCTCTGGAGAATCCGCATGTCCGAGGTCGGGGGTATGAGGGAAGTGTTTGAAGATCATGACCATGACCGGGCTCAGCCTCATGTCGAGACTGATCTGACGTTGGGCCCAGTCACGCTGCTGGGCATCCTCTTTCTTTGGGCGCTGATCTGCGCGCTCTTTTTTGGTTGGGGATACACCGTGGGCCATCGCGGCTCGGAGGATGCATCGGCCGTCATGAAGCCCGCGCCCGACGCGCCCGCGTCTTCGCAGGCGGGCTGTGCGCAGTCCAAGCCTCCGGCGAGTTCGCAAACGGAGATCGCAACGGCAGCGGAGAGCGACCCAGCCGATCAGATGGGCAACCCCTCCTCGACCGAGGCTTCGGACGCGGATGCGGCTGCCATGTCACAGAGCGCGGAGCAGGCCGGGGCGGCTGGTTCATCGTCCAGTCAACCTCAAGTCCGGCCAGCCCTGTCCGCGGCGGGAAACCCGGCTCAGCCCGCGACAGGACCGGGCGGAGGGCTGACGGTTGAACCTGCCCTCGTTCCGGCGGGTGGATTGATGGTCCAGATTGCCGCCGTCTCCCACCCGGAAGACTCGGATGTGCTGGTAAGCGCCTTGCGCAAGCGGGGCTACGCGGTTACCGCCCGCCGCGAGCCTGCCGACAATCTGATCCATGTGCGAATCGGCCCGTTCACCAGCCGCGACGAGGCCAACCGGTGGCGCCAGAAACTGATGAACGACGGCTATAACGCGATCGTGCAGCCGTAGGCAAGCCCCCCCTGAACGGCAATTCTTGATAAAGGCCATTGCTTCGGAGCTGTCGCCGGGACTCCTCGGCCCAGCGCATGGGGCACACACACAGTGGGCTGTCAAGATGCGTTAGAGCATTTTGGAGTCAAGTGTTAACAAAACGCTGGGTGCCCCATCCTTGAATCGCTTTTTGATTCAAGGGTGGGAGAGCACAAATCTCAACTTGAACCGTAAACAGTCAGGCCGAAAATGCCCTAGTAATGCGTGTGGTTGGCGATCGTGCGGCGGTATTCGGCGTATCGCTTGACTGCGCGAGGGGCGACGTTTGCATTGCCATAGACGCGCAGCGTGCCTCCATCGAGCGTGATGACCTGATCCGCGCCGGTCGAGTCGAAGTCGAACATGTGATAGACCTCGCCCTTGAAGAAGAGCGTGGCGTTGCCGTCCGGTTCGAGCTTGAAGCGGTACCAAAAGAAGGTTCGCTTGCCGTCGCCGTACCAGTCGCCGCGCACGAAGTTCGGGTTGCCGTTCAGCGGATGCGCCGGCCATGTTTCCAGCAGCTTGCCCTTGTTGTTGAACCAGTAAAGCTGCGCGCCGAGGCCTCCGCCGACGGCAATTTCACCGGGGGGAGAAGCGATTCTCATGGGACGCTGGCCGGGCACAAGTCCGGCAGGCCTGGGCATGGGCAGATAAGTCCGGCCGTTGGTAACCACCTGCGGCGTGGAGGAGTTATCGAGAATGTACCCGGCTGTTATCTGCTGCGAGTGGTCGGAAATGTTCTGCCAGAGAATGGCGCCGGTTTGCGCGTTGTAAGCCAGTGTGCCCACATCGCTCTGGCTGGTCAGTAACTCCAGCTTGCCGTCGTCATTGATGTCCAGAAACTCCATGGAATCCATGTGATCGTTGTTCTTCTGGAAGTACTTGGCGTTGTTCCAGATTTCCTTGCCATTGGCGTCCAGGCAAAGGTGGCTGATGAAGACTTCGTCGATGCCGTCTCCGTTCACGTCGATGGGATAGATATAGTGGCCGAAGTAATCCTTCTCGCGCGGCTCGCTGTGCTGCCACAACTGGTTCAGATCCTTGTCGTACGCGGTGAGGCTGATGAGGCCGCCTGTATCGCTCAGCACCAGCAGCGAATCCGGCCCGTCTGAGTCTTTGTGGAACTTCGCCACCGCCATGCGATAGTTATTGGCGACGTGCGGAAAAGGCGGCGCGGGCCAGGAAACCTTCTTAATGATTTCGCCAGTACGGCCATCGCAGAGCACCAGCCACTCTTTGCCGTCGATAAGACGCCAGTGCGCCAGTTCGTCGCGACCGGTGTGATGGAAGTCCCACAGTATAGCCCCCGCTTCATTGCCTCTCGGAGAGCCGGGCTGCACCGGCGGCGCCGTCCAGCGCCATAACTCGCCCCCGTCATTGGCATACATGATGGTGGAGTAGTCGCCGGTAATGTCGAGAATGGCGAACTTGCCGCTGCCGTCCACATCGCCGAACTTCACGATATTGGGCGGCTCGATCTTATACTCATGCAGCAGCTTGACCTCCGGCGGCAGCTCCAGCGCCTTCAGATCGTCTTCCTTGAAGCTATCGTTCCTTGTAAGCACGAGGACGTTCAAGGATGGCCTGGGCACAATGGAGGTCAGCCGCATCTCCACCGTGCCGGGTTTCAAGGTGAAGTCGCCGCCGCGCTGCCAGGCGAGAGCGCCGCGGCCATAAGTGCCGGAGTCTTGCTTGCCGTCGATCGCAACCCGGAAGGAACTGGTTGGCGTGCCGACGCTGCGCACGAAGAGGTGATAGACGCCGGGCTCCCTAACTGGAACCTCAGCCATAACATCGTCCGCCACGCTCATGTTGATGGTGCTGTTATTGAAGAACCATTCTCCGGCGGGAAAGCGGCCGTCGATGCTGTCGCCGGCGGGAATGCCGGCGAAGAAGTCGGAAGCCGGAACGATGATGGCGCCCGGAAGCTGGCGCGCGGCGTCGTGGCGCCGCTGCACCGGCGCGGACTCCTGGGCGAAGGCGCAACCCAGGCAAACAAATAGCAATGGGAGATAAAGCTTCATGAATGAAACTCTCTTCATGGCCGCACCCCGTTTGAAAGCTCGAACTCAGGCGCAATGTCTACAGGAATATCCTTGGTCGATTCGAGGCTGCGGACAAGCGCCGGCGGCATAACATCGTACCTGGCATACCATTCTTCAACGCCGGCCCTGTCGCCCTTGGCCTCGAAGGTCAGCAGCTTTTCGGCCAGGCTTGCGATCGCCTCCGGCATGGCCGCGTAGTCAATGGTGTAGCGGCCATCGTCTCCCTGGCGAAGTGCGCTATGCTCCAGCAGATAATTGAACTCCATCATCTCGGCGCGGCCGTGCGCTTCGCCGGTGCCGAAGCGCAGGGTGCGGAAGATGCCCGCGACATAGGAACCGTAGATTGCATGCAGCATGTTCTCCGGAAGTATCTTCCGGTCTACAAGCCACTTGGCCAGGAAGATTCCGATAACATCCGCCTTGGCTTCCTCGAGCCCGGAGTACATGGGTCCGATAGCTTCGCGAATATCGACCTGCTTGCCATCGACGCGGGCATATGCGGGTCCAAGCCCGTGCGAGATTTCATGCAGGATGGTAGAGGTAAGATATCCATCGCCGGTAACATCGCCGAGTTGCGCGGGAGTCAGCATCTTGGCGGCGATGGGCAGGATGACAGCGCTCACGCGCGCATCCATAAAGTTCTTGAAGAATATCTTCTTGGTGCCCTTTTCTGCGTGAATGCGCGCATCGTTGGGCAGATTGTCGGCCACCGCCTGGTAGCCGTAGCGGAGATCGCCGGCCCGGAGCGGCGCATCGGCGACCTCCATCGGAGTGGCCTGGCCCTGCTTCGACGGCTTGTCGGCGTCGGGCAGAGGCAAAGCCTGCTGCATGGCTGCTTCCTGCTCCTGGTAGATGGCCAGCTTGCGGCTCTCTTTCTCATCGCGAATCAGGATGGCTCCGCCGTAAGAGGTCTTCACTCCGAGCAGGTTGTCGAGATAGGTTTCGTAGGGCGCAAAGATAAGGTCGATTCTGGGATTCTTCAAATCGAGCCAGGCGATATCGCTGGCATAATAATCGTCCGTGAGCAGGGCATCGGCGCGCAACTGGAGATAGTGAGCGAAGGCTGGATCCGGCGAGAGCTTGGCGGCGGCGCGCAGATCGGCTGCCATGGGGCCGAGCCACTCCGCATAGGCTTCGTGATAGGGCACGGCCCGCAGATGGTCCGGCGTACCGCGGACAACGGTGCGCGGAGCGTAGAGCGCCTCCTTGACTTCGGGATGCGCCGCCGCATAACTCTCGATCTGCTCCCGCGTCAATCCGTAAGTGTATAACTCGTGGCCGGGCGGCATCACCGCTTCGCCCAGAAACGAATCGTTCTCATCCAGCAGATCGTAGCGGCTGCCCATGATGCCGAAGAGCTGGGCAAGGACGGGGCTCTGAGTTACGCGATAGACCGCCAATCCGCCCAGATCGCTCTGCTGCCAGTAGAGCGTATCCATCAGGCGGCAGGCATCGGCCAGCTTGGCCACCATCTGCTGCTCGCGCGGCGTGAGGTCCGCGCGCCGATACGGCATCGCGACCGGCTTCCAGCGCGCGGCGCGTTCCGCTTCATTGTGGAAGGGACGGCCGCCGGCGTTGCGCTTTGCCGGAGCTTGGCCGGCAGCTTGCAGAAGGGCCGCGAGGGATAGGCAAATGGGGATGGAAGCGGCGCGAAGCAACGGGATGCCGAATGGCCGATGGCAGGATCTCAAGGGAATCTCCAATTCGCACGAATTGTACCGCATTTGACCGCGCTCCCGGTGAGTCTTTATATTCACATCGTTCTGCTTTCCGGTAGAGTTTTCTCTTCCAGTATCGACATTTTGTTTCAATGCAATCGGCGCTCAACCACTGAATGGCTGGTGCAACGCCCGGAGGATCCATGCAAAGACGCATCGCCGCAGCGGTAAGCTGCATTTTCCTGATCTTCACAGCAGCTGCTTCCGCCGAGGTAAAGCCCGCGGCCCTGTTCAGCGATCACATGGTCTTGCAGAGTGGAATGCCGGCGCCCGTCTGGGGTACGGCCGAGCCCGGCGAAGCGGTGAAGGTTACGCTCAACGGCCAGACCCGTTCGACAACCGCGGGCGCAGACGGAAGATGGATGCTGCGCCTGCACAAACTGAAGGCCGGCGGGCCCTATGAGATGCGGATCGAGGGGAAGAACTCACTTATCATCCACGACGTTTTGGTTGGCGAGGTTTGGATCGGCAGCGGCCAGTCAAACATGGAGTTCACCGTTTCAAAGAAGGTAGCGCGCTTTGCCGGGATGCTCGATGAAGACAAGGAGATCGCCGCCGCCAACTACCCCACCATCCGCATGTTCACGGTGAAGCAGGAGAAGTCCTATGCGCCGAAGGAGGAGTTGGCCGGCGAGTGGAAGGTGTGCAGCCCGGAGACGGTTCCCGGTTTCTCCGCGGTGGGCTACTTGTTTGCGCGCGACCTGCAGCAGCGGTTGCACGTGCCCGTGGGCATTTTGACGGTTGCTTATGGAGCCAGCACGGCGGAAGCTTGGCTGCCCCGGCAGGCGCTGGCCGGCGACCCGAAATTAAAGCCGATGCTTGACCGCTTCGATTCGCTGGAGGAGTTTTACAAGTCCCATCCGGGCGCAACGGCCGCGGATGCGCCGCCTGGGCCGCAGACGCTCAACGCTCGCCCGCCCAGGCCCGGGCCCATGCGCGACCCGGTGCAGGATCAGCATGAGCCTACTGTACTCTTCAATGGCATGGTGCATCCAGTGATTCCCTACGCGATTCGCGGCGTCATTTGGTACCAGGGTGAATCCATCGTGGGCGGCAAGGAAGGGCTGGCGCTCTATCCGCACGTGATGGAGACGCTGGTGGAGCAGTGGCGTCAGTTGTGGGCCGAAGGGGATTTTCCCTTCTATGCGGTGCAGCTTCCGGCGCTCAAGAACGTCAGCAACAATCCTTTGGTGCGCGAAGGTCAGGCGCAGATCCTCTCGCTGCCCAAGAGCGGGCTGGCGGTCACCGTCGATGCCGGCGATCCCGACAACGTGCATCCCAAGGACAAGGAGCCTGTAGGCGAACGGCTGGCGCTGATTGCGCTGGCCAATGCGTACGGCCGCAAGCTCGAATACTCCGGACCCCGCTACAGCTCGATGAAGGTCGAAGGCAACGCCATCCGCATCCGCTTCACGCATGTGGATGGAGGACTGGTGGCCAAGGATGGTCTTCTGAAGTGGTTTCAGATTGCGGGCGCGGATGGGCAGTTTGTGGACGCGGACGCAACCATCGATGGGAAAACGGTCGTTGTAAAAAGCGACAAGGCGCCTGCGCCGGCCGCGGTCCGCTATGCGTGGTCCAACTATCCTACCGGCTGCAATCTATACAACGCCGCCGGTTTGCCCGCGGCTCCATTCCGCACCGACGCATGGGACGCGATGACCGAGGTCGCCAAGGAGTTCACGGGCAAGTAGAAGCTGACGGGCCGCGGCGGAGAAGCCTACTTCCCGTGCGGGGATGCCGGCTGCGGTTTCATCAGGGGAGCGCCTATTGCGACGGGCGATGGCGCCGAGGGTGGCTGGCCGCGCAGAATCTCCACCGCGGCGGGAGGCAGCGGCTTGTCTGCATTGGCCAGCAGCAGGCTCACCTGCCACATCTGGGTGTCGTTGAGCACCTGGTTGAAGGCCGGCATGCCGGTCAGCCGGATGCCGTTGGCCACCTTCCAGTAGGTCTCGGCAGGAGGGTCGTCGCTGACGCCGACCACATTGCTGTCTTGGTGCTTCTCCCACAGCGGGGGCGCATCGGGATACATGTGAGCGCCAAAGGAAGAGGGCTTGCCGTGAAAGCCGTGGCAGGCGGCGCACTGGTCGCGGTAAACCTCCGCCCCAGCCGCCAGGATGTTGCCATCGGCGGGGATGGGAATGGTAGTGACGAGCTCGCGTTGAATGCGGGCGCGCAGCGGCGCCCCGGTGAGCAACCGTTCCTGTGGGAGCGGCGGGTCGGCGACGGCCACCGGCACGCGGCCAAGATAGAGCCACACCACCACGGCGACAGGCGCCAGAATCGCTCCCAGCAGAATTCCCAACAGAACTCGAACCATAGTGTCGACCGCCTTCGCTGGATGTCATCGTAGAGCATTTTCCGTCCATCGCAGCGGAATAAAGCCATCGAATACGTTACAAAGGGGAGAAGCAAAGGAATTGCTGGACAATGCCCGCTGGATTTGACAGTGTTTGACTTATGCCCCCCAACAACAAGGAGATACCCCATGGCAGATCACTCGAAGATGAAACTGGGCCGCAAGGCCATCAAGACCGACACCCGAACCCTGGCGTTTGGCAATTACCTGACGCCTTCGCTGCCTCCCCCGCCCCCCACGGCAGATTGGACCAAGGGCATCGCCAGTTGGGGCATGATGCTGAACGACACGCTGGGCGACTGCACGATCGCCGGCGTGGGTCACGCCGTCCAGGTGTGGACCGCCAACGCCGGGGCCGAGGTCACGGTTCCCGATTCCACCATCCTGAGTTACTACGAGCAGTGGGACGGCTATGTGCCCAGCGACCCCAGCACCGACCAGGGCGGCATTGAACTGGACGTGCTGAACGACTGGAAGAAGAATGGGTTTGCCGGCAACGCCCTGCTGGCCTTTGCCGATCCCAAGCCCGCCAACCTGGTGGAGGTTCACCAGTCCATCGCCCTGTTTGGCGGCGTGTATATCGGGCTGGCCCTGCCGCTGACGGCGCAGAACCAGGACGTGTGGGACGTGGTGCCCCACGGCGGCGCAAACGCCAAGAGGGGTAGTTGGGGCGGGCACTGCGTCTTCGTGCCCAAGTACGATCAGAACGGCTTTACCTGCATTACCTGGGGCCAGTTGAAGACCATGACCCTGGCCTTTTGGAAAGAGTACTGCGACGAGGCCCATACGCTGCTTAGCTCTGCCTGGATCACTGCCAACGGCTCGCCCGCCGGCTTCAACCAGGCTCAATTGCTGACCGATTTGGGTAACATCAAGTAGCGCAAAAAGCGGCGAATCGGCCGGTTGCGCGTCCAAACCTGTGCCGGTTCACCCACAAGGCTCCCCCCAGGTGGTTTAATACCTAATGGGGGGAGCGCTGCCTAGAGCGGTGGTGTGCTTCCGTACTCCCGTGGAGGTAACCCGAAACCGATGCAATCTTTTCGTTGTCTTTTCCTTCTGTTGGCGCTCGTTTTGCCAGCCCTTTGCGCCATCCAGGCTGAAAGCTTAAGTTCGAGCAGAAACCCCGCAACGCCAGCCGCGAGCCAGGAAACCACGAGCCAACCACAGGCGCAGCAGCCCGCGGCAACCCAGTCGCAGGGGCAAGTGAGCGTGCAGGCCCGCATCAAGGCCCGCCGGGAGGCGCGGCGCGTAACCGCCATCCACGAGATCTACGATCATCTTTATGAGGGGTACATCGGCGGTGGCTACCTGCGCTTTACGCCCGGCGCCACCTTGCAGCGCGTGAACGAATACGACTGGAACGGCGGCTTCACCCGCTACTTCAGCGAGCGGCTGGGCGTGACCGTCGATGGCCGCGGTTACTACGGCACTCCGTTCATTGAGCCTCAGCAGGGCAATCCTCCCGCGGGCAGCGTGGGCCAGACAAAACCAACCATCAGCCAGTATGCCGCCTTGATTGGACCAACCTACCGCTTCTACCTGCAACCCAGGTTCTCCATCTCCGGGCGGGTGATGGGCGGATATGCGCGCGGCAACTTTACCGGCGATACGAACGGGCTTGGAACCCTCGGAGTCCTTTATCCGGATGGGTCTACCTACGCCGCCAGCGCCAGCATCGCCGGCGAGTACAATCTGAGCCCGAGCATCGGGGTGCGGGTTGCTCCGGAATACTTCCTCACCGGCTTCGGCTCGACCCTGCAGAACAACCTGGGCTTCACGGCCGGGATCGTCTGGCGGTTCGGCAAGCAGTAGACGGCAGGGGGCGGGGCCAGCCCCCGATCCCCGGCCTCTTCTCCCTTTTCCCCGTCCCCGCCTTATGGCACAATAGCTTATCTCTCTTTTTTCCACCTTTTCACGCACAAGGAGTTCTGTCCATGGGAAGTCTCTCGATAGCGGAGGCCGTGCGGGCACTAGTATCTGGGCCGCAAGTTCATGCAAACACACCTGTTGTGCAACTGATTGAAACCGCGATAAAGCGCGGCGAGGCCCGCCTGGCGGCCAATGGAGCCCTGGTGGCAACCACCGTCCCGCGAACCGGTCGCAGTCCCAAAGACAAATTCACCGTGGACGATGACGTCACCCACGTCCCGATCCACTGGGGAAAGGTGAACCAGCCGTTCGCCCCGGAGCGCTTCGAAGCTCTGCTGGAGCGGGTTCTCGAGCACATGCGCTCGCGGGAACTCTTTGTCCAGGATCTTTATTGCGGCGCCGACCCCGCCTACCGGCTGCCTATCCGCATCGTCGCCGAGTACGCATGGCACGCGCTGTTTGTGCGCCAGCTTTTTGTCCGGCCGGAAGCCGCTGAGCTGGCGACGCACTCGCCGGAGTTCACCGTCATCGCCGCTCCCGAGTTCCAGGCCGTGCCGGAGCGCGACGGAACCCGCTCCGGAGCCTTCATCCTGGCCGACTTCACGCGCAAGATCATCCTCATCGGCGGAACCAAGTACGCCGGCGAGATGAAGAAGTCCATCTTCGGCGTGATGAACTTTCTGGTTCCCGGCCGCGACGTGCTGCCCATGCACTGCTCGGCCAATGTGGGCGCGGATGGCGTTACGGCTCTCTTCTTCGGCCTCTCCGGCACCGGCAAGACCACGCTCTCCGCCGACCCGGCCCGCCGCCTGATCGGCGACGACGAGCACGGCTGGAGCGCAACCGGCATCTTCAACTTCGAGGGCGGATGCTACGCCAAATGCGTTGACCTGAGCGAGGAGAAGGAGCCGCAGATATACCGCGCCATCCGCTTCGGCTCGGTGCTCGAGAACGTAATCCTCGATCCCATCACCAGCCAGCCCGACTACGCCGATATCCGGCTCACCGAGAACACCCGCGCCGCCTATCCCGTCGGTTACATCGAGAACTCCGTCGTCCCAGGCGTGGGCGGCCACCCCCGCAACGTCTTTTTCCTGGCCGCCGATGCCTTCGGCGTCCTTCCGCCCATCGCCCGGCTCACCCCCGAACAGGCCATGTACCACTTCCTCTCCGGCTATACCGCCAAGCTGGCGGGGACCGAAGCCGGCATGGGCTCGGACCCGGTACCCGAATTCTCGGCCTGCTTCGGCGCGCCGTTTCTGCCGTTGGCCCCGCGAGTCTATGCGGAGATGCTGGGTAAGCGCCTCAGCCAGCACCAGGCCGCCTGCTGGCTGGTTAACACGGGCTGGTCCGGCGGCAAGTTCGGCGTCGGCAAGCGCATGAGCATCAGGATCTCCAGGGCGCTGGTTGCCGCGGCGCTCAACGGCCACCTCGACGACGTGGAGTTTGTCACCGAGCCCGCCTTCGGATTGCACATCCCCGTCAGTTGCCCGGATGTGCCGCCGGAGGTTCTCAATCCGCGCAACGCCTGGGCCGACAAAGTCGCCTACGACCGGCACGCCGCCGACCTGGCCGATCGCTTTGAAGAGAACTTCCACCAGTTCGACGCGCCGGAGGCCGTGCGCGCCGGCGGTCCGCACGGAGGCGCAATCGTATAGGGAGCGGAGCGCGCGGCGGATTGTCCAGTCGCGGCCGGAGCGGCCCGGAATCGCGATTCAGGATGCGCGATGGATGCAGCCGGTTTGCGCGCCTTTTGTGTTTCCCCGGTACAGGTCTCTCCAGCCTCTTGTAAAATCGACTCCATGAACGGTAAACCGAAGGTCATCGAGCAACTGAATCGCGCGCTCCGCGAGGAGCTAACCGCCATCAACCAGTACTTCGTTCACGCCGAGATGTGCGAGAACTGGGGATACGACCGGCTTGCCAAGCGCATCAAGATGCGGTCCATCGCCGAGATGAAGCACGCCGAGTCGCTCATCGAGCGCATCCTGTTCTTGGACGGCGCGCCAAGCATGGAGCCGCTGGCCCTGTCCATCGGCAAAAACGTCAAGGAGATGGCCGAGTCCGACTTGAATGCCGAACTCGGAGCTATTGCCCTCTACAACGAGGCCGCCCGGATTGCGGCGGACGAGAAGGACAACGGCACGCGCGATCTCTTTATCAAGCTGCTCAAGGCCGAGGAAGAACACCTGGACGAGCTCGAAGTCGAGCTGCACCAGATCGCCGAGCTTGGCTACGAGCGCTATCTGGCGACGCAGACCGGCAAGGGCGAGTAGGGACTGGCCCGTTCGACTTGGCTCCGGGCAGGCTGTCCCGGCGTCGCTCAATCCGAGGCCCTCTCAGACCCCGTCTATGCTGGATGCTTCGCTCTTCTATGGCATTTCCAGGATTGCTCGGCCCAGATGCTGAAGGGTCTTCATTCGACATGCGCTTGGCGGCAAGGAAAGGGACAAAAGGCCCTTCGAGACCGCCGCTTTTCCGCGATGAGGCCGCGGAAATATGCGGCGCCCAGAGCCTGGTCGACTGGCTCGGAACGAAAAGACATAGAGAATAATCGCTTAAGTAAACACCCAGGGTGTATATTGGCCTGATAATACCGAATCACAACAGAAGTCACGGATCATGCAGCAGAGGAGGCAGCTCCAATGACCGATTCATTCATCGCGAAATCCTTGTTCAAAGTGCTGGCTGGCAAGGATCGGGGCCTGGCGGATCGGTTCTTGGCCATGCAGGAGCGGGCATTGATCGACTGGATTCCGCACCTGCGGGTGGATATGGGTTCCCATTCAGGGCTGGTCCACCTGATCAATGTGGGACGCAACGTGGACAAGATGATCCCGGACGAAAAGAAGAAGGAACTGACCTGCGGAGAGATGTTTCTGTTGTTGACGGCGGTGCTTTTTCATGATATTGGGAGAATACTTGCCTGCAATGAAGGCCATTGGTGCGGGGAAATGGCGCCCTGTAAGTTGGATCGGTTTCGAGAAGACAACTCCCCATGCCTCAAGCCCGAGTGGGACCATTATCTAGATAGCGAGAGACTTATTCTGGAAATAGGTCAGGAACAAGGCTTGCCCGACGCAATGGCCGTTAAATACTGCGCACTTCTCGCATATTGTCACGGGCTTTCCAAGCCACCTCGCGTTGATCAAGAAGTATTTGATGGGGTGAATTGTCCCCTGTTAGTAAAACGAGTACCCGCATTCAGAAACACCTCGATCGAACCCTTTGGCGCCGTGCGGATCCCACTCCTGGCGGCGGTGCTGCGCATTGCGGATGAGACAGAAAACCATTGGACACGTGCAATCAGTCCTCGCTGGTACGAACACCTGAAGAGAAACAACCAGAATCTCGGCAAGGCATTCAGAAGGCGCGTGGAAGACGTGGAGTTTTCTCCCGCCGGGGAGTGCATCGTCATGCACCTTGAGCTTGTTCCGGAGGATCAGACAAAGTCAAAGGAGTTAGAGCCATTTCTGGGTGTCGCACGCGAGATTGAGGCGGTTCTCGCAAACTGGAGCCAGGAATTGCGCCCTTTAGGTCTCGATTTCAACCGTGTTTTTTTTGAATCCGGGGGCAAGCTTTGGAGGTTCAGGGACAAGAAACCGCTTATCGCTCCCATGACGGAAGTGATGAAGAAGGATCATCCCACTCCAGAGGATCTGGATCAGGATAGCCTAAGAATTAGGCAACTTCACAAAGCGTTAGTGAGCCTTTCCAAGATAACGATGAGCTATCCGGATTTCACCTTGGCTGCAGTCGAGGCAGAGGCCGGCAGGCCCCTTAACGACCGTGACAGATGGCTGATTGAAAGAATTGCGGACCGGGTACCATGGGCCGTTAGTGTTGATCCTGTCAGGCAGCGCGTACGCGTGCATATCAAAGAAAAGAAAGATCTGGATGACCTGACAAAGGAATTGACCGGGATTTCGGCAGCTGATTGATCGGAGAACGATATGGATGACGCAAAAGTCTTTCTTCATACCGGCGACCCTGCGCTGAACGATCTGCTAGCCGCAGACAGATGCGAAGAGGGGCTTTGCGTCGGGCGAGCTGAGAGTGTAAACGGCAAGTTCACACATATTAAGGAGGGAAGAATAAGCTTTAATGAAACATCGGTTGTCCTGATTGAAGGAGGAGCCGGTACGGGAAAGACCACCCTGGCACTGCAAATCGCCAGCGCCGTTGCAAAAGAAAAGGAAGAGAAAGAAAAAAGAGAATGGGGCGAAGAGAAGTGGAGCGTGTTCTTTCTCAGCTTGGAGCAGACCGCGGAGTCTATTCGGAACGTGGCAGAGAGCTTTGGATTTGGCGAAATCATCGACATGACGAGAAGAGATAGCCCTTCCGATGCGGCTCAGGATGCCAACAAGGTTCTCTGTTGCCGGCTATCGCCGCTGCCTCTTTCCGAACAACAGGCAGAAGCCATATTTGAAACCCGATTTGCCGAACTGCAGCATATGGTCCTCAAACAGTACGGCATAGTGAAATACAATGCGCTTTTCGTGATCGACAGCCTGAGCGCATTTACCGGTCATCCCTTGACGCGCAGCCAGCTCTATCAGCTCTTTTCGCTGTTTAGGACGCATAAGACACCGCTCATCGTGACGCTGGAGCAACCGGAGATTATACGTTCAGGCGACTCATCCGAGTTTGAAACTCCTTGCTTTCTCGCCGACATTGTCATCAAGCTGACGCGCGAGCCTGGCTCGGGATACCTGCAATTCTTCCTTGAAGTTTCAAAATCGCGCGTATGCCGTCAGGGATTGGGAAAGCACTTGTACAAGACGCGCACTGAAGCGTACGCCGAGGAAACAGGCACTAAGGATGCACGACATAGGACCGGGCTGGTCGTCTACCCATCCGTGCACTTTATCATTTCGCAGTCGAGAATTAAGAACGATTCGGCCGATAATAATCATCCTGACAAGAACTTTATAATATCGAAGGAGCTTCACGAAAAGAACGGGCTTGACCTGGAACAGGATATCAAGAACCCAGCTTGTTTCGCCTTACAGGGGCCCGCGGGAACGCATAAGCTGGCGCTCGGGCTGAATCTTGGAATTAGCTATGTCGACGACGCGGATCAGAATGAGTATAAGAATCGTATGGTGGAGGCATTTCACAAACGATATGACACAAGCGAGTCGCCTGAGTTTGTGAAATCGAAGCTGCTCGTTGTTACATTCGGAGGGCAGGGCGCCATCAATTTCAAGGGAGTGGCCTGGCTAGAGAGCCAACGCTACTTATATTATCTGAACTCAAGCCACGAGATGGTGGCCCGCGAAACACAACCCGACGGAACGATGAAGATAATGAACGAGGCAAAAGGGACTAAAGCAGAGTTAAGGACATATGGCGCCGATAACTATGAATCGATAATGGCACTTCCAATTGAGATTGTAAAAGAAATACTTAAAGCAAAGAAGGAAAAAGCGAAGAAGGACGGATTGCAAGCAAGAAGGGCCGAGGTAACAGTATTGACATTTCAAATTGGAGTATTGACTCCGGAAGAGTGCATATACAGGATTAACAAGGTAGTGGAAGATCAGAAGAAGGCGGGCAGCCCGTTTCACTCCGTGCTCATCTCGGACACGGCGGAACTCTGCACCGGCTTTCCATTGCTGAGCAGGGATCCAATGTTTTTCGCCGCGCTTCTTGATCTGTTTGAAACAAAGGGAATGCTTACAGTTGGTCTTGGAGTTCTTTCTACCGATTCTCCCAATCTGCGGGAGATCAATCTGGCGCTGATGGCTAAAGCCACCCACCGCATGAGATTCTACCATTATCCTGACGTTGAGAAACTGATGGAGGGAATGGTCAACAGAGGGACGGGGGAGGAAACGGCGTCGAGTTCGCGCATGGGAGGAAAGGACCCCGCAAAGCCTTTGACAGAGCAACTCGTCAGTGTTGTTATCGACAATGTGACCGGCAAGAACTATAAGCGTCAACCGAAGTGGATCAGTGTTGGGAATGACAAATTGACGCCGGAGCAAGAGTCCAAATTGAAGAGAGACGATCCTATTCCGAAACTTCTCAAGTGCCTGGCTTTCGACGACCCGAAGATCGAGTAGATTGCTGTGACACAGGTGTATTCCTGGGTATCCGGAATCACCTGCCAGCAGGAAGCTTCTGCGCATTTGCTAAGTAGCCGGCCCGATCCCCGAGATGACGAGCGAGTCGGCTTCTTTTTGCTTCGGTCCGGATCGGCGAAAGCAGCTTAAGCCTTGGAAGCGGTTAGTGCCCCCAGGTCGGCGGCCAGTTTTTCGGTGGAGAAGGCTTCGATGAGGTCGCCTTCCTTGAGGTCGCTGAAGCCGCCCAGGCCGATGCCGCACTCCATGCCGTTGGTGACTTCGCGGGCATCGTCCTTGAAGCGCTTGAGGGAGGTGATCTTGCCCTTGAAGAGCTGTTCCGCGCCGCGCATGACCTTGACTTCGGCGTCGCGGCGGATGACGCCGTCCTGAACGCGGCAGCCGGCGATGGTGCCCACCTTGGGAATTTTGAAGACGTTGAGGACTTCGGCCCGGCCCACATAGTTTTCCTTGAAAGTGGGGTCGAGGAGGCCGAGCATGGCCAGGCGAATCTCGTCCGATAGCTCGTAGATGATGGAGTGGAGGCGGATCTCGATGCCTTCCTGCTGGGCCAGCTCGGCGGCCTTGCGCTCCGGGCGGACGTTGAAGCCGATGATGATCGTGTTCGAGGCGGTGGCCAGCAGGACGTCGCTCTCGGTGATGGAGCCGACGCCGGAGTGGATGACCTTGATGCGCACCTTCTCGGTGGACATCTTGACCAGCGAGTCGGCCAGAACCTCGACCGAGCCGGTGACGTCGCCCTTGATGATGAGGGGCAGGTCCTTGACGCCGGCCTGGCGAATCTGCTCGGCCAAGCCTTCGAGCGAGACTCGGGAGCTCTTGGCCAACTGAGCGTCGCGCTCCTTCATCTTGCGGTACTGGGCGATGCCCTTGGCCTTGTCGCGGTCGGCTACGACCAGGAAGGTATCGCCGGAGTCGGGCATGGATTCCAGGCCCAGGACCTCTACCGGGGTGGATGGGCCCGCCTCTTCGATGGCGCGTCCGCGGTCGTCGAACATGGCGCGGACCTTGCCGAACGTGTTGCCGACGATGTAGCTATCGTTGAGGTGGAGGGTTCCGTCCTGGACCAGGACGGTGGCCACTGCGCCGCGGCCGCGGTCGAGCTTGGCTTCAATGACGGAGCCGACGGCCTTGCGGCCCGGGGTAGCCTTGGGGGCGCGAAGGTCGGAGACCAGGCAGATCATCTCAAGTAGCAGGTCGAGGTTGATGCGCTTCTTGGCGGAGACCTCGACGAAGACGGTTCCCTCGGCGCCGCCGGCCCACTCTTCGGGGATCAGTCCGCGGTCGGCGAGCTGCTTCTTGACGCGCTCCGGGTTGGCTTCCGGCTTGTCGATCTTGTTGACGGCCACGATGATGGGGACGCCGGCGGCCTTGGCGTGGTCGATGGCCTCAAGGGTCTGGGGCATGACGCCGTCGTCGGCGGCCACCACCACCACCACGATGTCGGTAACCTTGGCGCCGCGGGCTCTCATGCGTGTGAAGGCTTCGTGGCCCGGCGTATCGAGGAAGACGATCTCGCGGCCGTAGGCCGGCGAACCTTCCTTGGCGAAACGGACCTTGTATGCGCCGATGTGCTGGGTGATGCCGCCGGCCTCGCCTGCGGCAACGTCGGTCTTGCGGATGGCGTCGAGCAAGGAGGTCTTGCCGTGATCGACATGGCCCATGACGGTGACGACGGGGGAGCGGGGGACTTCAAGTTCGCCGGTATTCTCGGCTTCGAGAACCTCTTCGATGGACTGGTTGGCGATCTCCTCTTCGTAGCTGATCACGATGGCGGCGGCGCCGAACTTGGCGGCGACATCCTTGACCATTTCGGCGTCGAGGGACTGGTTGACGGTGACGAAGACGCCTTTCATGAGCAGGGTGGCGATGAGGTCCTTGGCGCGGACATCGAGCTTCTCGGCGAGATCCTTGACGCTGATGCCTTCCGTAACGGTGATTTCGCGGGTGATGGGCAGCGGCTCGCCGCCGTATTGCACCCCGCCATAACGCGGCGGCGGCACAAAGCCCTTCATCGGGCCTTCTTTGGTCTTGGGATACTGCTGGCCACGGCCGCCACGGCCTCTGGATGGGGCGCGCGCCGGGCGCGGAGCCTCGCCAGTGGGCGGCGCAGCGCCGCCGGGCCGCGGAGGACCGCCGAAGCCGCCGGGACGGGGCGCTCCAAAGCCAGAACGCGCGGCAAAGCCGGGACGAGCGCCGGGAGCACCGGGAGCGCCGGCGCCGGCGTAGCCGCCTGCGGTGGTGCGCGTAGGATGCTTGGGGCGTGGGCCGCCTGGGGTTTGGCCGCCGGGCGCAAGTGGGCCGCCGGGAGCGCGTTGGGGATAGCCGCCCGGACCGCTGGACGGCCTGCTGCGGTCGAAGATGGGCTTGCCGCGCTGAATGCCCGCGCCAGGAGCCTGGTTGCCGGTGCCCGAGGCAAGGGCCTCGGTGGGAGCCAGTTTGGGCGCCGTGTAGACAGGGCGCGGGCCGGTTTGGGGCATGACCATGCGGCGGGCCGGCAATGCCGGTGTGGGCGACGGGGAGTGAACATGGCCCTGGGCGCGACGCCCCTGACCAGGGGCGGGCGGGGCAGCAGGCTCGTCTTCGCCTGCAACAGCGGGGATTGGCTCAAGTAACTCCGCCGCCGCGGAGAGGGCTTCGGCCTGGGCCGGATCGGCTACGGCAGCGGACTCCACCGCAGGAATGAGAAGCGCAGCCTCGACGTCAGGCGCAGGCGGCGGAGCGGAGGCAGCGGAAGCGGCAAGCTCAGGGGCGACTGAAGCTGCCGCGGGAGGCGCGGCGGCAACGGCCGGCGGCTTGGCGGCGGCTGGCGGCTCTTCGTGGGGGGCTGAAACGGGAGTTGGGGGTGCGGCTGGAGCCGGGGGCGGTTTGACCGCGACGGCTGCCGGTGGCGCAACTACGACGACCGCGCGGGCCGGAGCAACCGCGCCTGCCGTCCGCCGCGGCGGACTGGCGACCACCGGACCGGCGGGCGGGCGTGAGGCGATGGCGGGGGGAGCCGGAGGAACGACAATGGGCGGCGCGGAACGCGGCTGAGGCACGACCCGGCGCGGTTCCGGCCGGGCCGGCTGCGGCGCGGCGGCCGCTGCTGGGGGGGGTGCAGGAGGCCGAGCCGGAGCGGGCGGGGGCGGCGTCCGCGCCGGGGCAACAGGCACACGGCTCTGGCGCGCCGCTTGCTCTTCCTTTTGCTTGGCGGCCAGAACGGCCTTGAGGGCGTCGCCGGGCTTGGAGACGTGGGAGAGATCGATCTTGGGCGTGACGACCTGAGAGGCGCGCGAGGGCGCGGCGGCGCTCTGACCGCTGGATCGCGATCCACGCTCGAATTGCGCGCGAACCTTCTCCGCCTCGTGTTCCTCCAGGGAACTGGAGTGGGTCTTGCCGCTATCCAGGCCGAGTTCCGCCAATACGTCAAGAATCTGCTTGCTCTTGACTTCCATCTCGCGCGCGAGATCGTTGATACGAACCTTACTCATCCGCCTCTTTTCAAAATGCGATCCGCACCGCCCTTAGTCGCTCATAGCTACCTCATGGCAATGGCTGTCGTTGAGAATCCGCTTGTTGCCGGGCCGGCTTTGAAGGACGCGCATGTTACGCGCCGCCCTCTTTGTCTGCCCGTTCGTCCGATGTTGCTTCTTCGGTTTCAATCTCTTCCAGCAGCGGCTCTTCCGCGCTTTGCGCATCCTGCTCCAGCGCTTCGGCCGGCCGGTCCTCAAAAGTCTCGACTTCCGCCTCGTCGGGAATCTCTTCGATTGCCGCCTCGGCCCCGGTTCGGGACTCGGTTTCTTCTTCGTCGGCGCGGACGTTCTCTGCTTCGGTGATGACCGCGGCGTCGTTCTCGGCTTCTGCCTGGTCTGTATCCAGAACCGCTTCGCGCGCTTCCTCCGACTCTTCCGATTCGGCGGCTTCAGCCTCCGGGGCTTCGCCCTCTTCAAAGTGGCCAAAGTAGTGGCGCACCGCCACGCTGATGCGCTCCAGGGTCTTTTCGCCGATTCCGGGAATCTCTTCGAGCTGCTCGGGGGTCATGTCGGCCAGGGTTTCGACGGTGGTGATGCCGGCCGCGACGAGCTTCTGAATGATGCCGTCTCCCAGCTCGGAGACCTGCTCGATGGGCGTGGCGGGACCGCCGGAGAGGGCCTGCATCTGCTGCTCGACCTCCTGGCGCTTCTCCTCTTCGCTCTTGATGTCGATCTTCCAGCCCAACAACTTGGCCGCCAGGCGGACATTCTGGCCCTTTTTTCCGATGGCCAGGGACAGTTGCGTGTCGTCGACGATCACTTCCAGCTGCTTTTCGGCGAGATTGGAGACCGAGACGCGGCTGACCTTGGCCGGCTGGAGGGCTTTCTGGGCGAAGGTGGTGATCTCGTCGCTGAACTCGATGATGTCGATCTTCTCGCCGCGGAGCTCGCGGATGATGGACTGCACGCGCATGCCCTTCATGCCGACGCAGGCGCCCACGGGATCAACGTCCTTGTCGCGGCTCTGGACGGCGATCTTGGTGCGCTCGCCAGCCTCGCGGGCAATGTTGCGGATGGTCACGGTGTTGTCGTAAATCTCGGGGACTTCCGATTGAAAGAGATTGGATACCAGCTCCGGGGCGGCGCGCGAGACGATGACCTGCGGGCCTTTGGCGGCGCGGTCCACCTTCAGCAGGACAACGCGGACGCGCTCTCCGATGGAGAACTGCTCCAGGCGCGACTGCTCGCGCTTGGGGCAGCGGGCTTCGGCCTTGCCCAGGTCGAAGATGACGTCCTGACCCTCGAGCCGCTTCACGGTGGCGTTGAGGACTTCATTTTCGCGGTGGGCGTACTCGTTGAAGACCGTGTCGCGTTCGGCTTCGCGCACCTTCTGGAAGATGACCTGCTTGGCCAGTTGGGCGGCGATGCGGCCCAGGGGACTGGTGTCGCGATAGAGCCGGATCTCGCTGCCCACTTCAACGCCGGGGGCCAGTTGGCCGGCCTCCTCAAGCGTAAT
This sequence comes from Occallatibacter sp., assembly GCA_050014575.1. Taxonomy (GTDB): domain Bacteria; phylum Acidobacteriota; class Terriglobia; order Terriglobales; family Acidobacteriaceae; genus Telmatobacter. Next base: position 27,393 of record JBEKDB010000033.1, read on the forward strand.
CTGGTTGAGCGGATCCTCGACCGCGTCCGCGTCTGCCACCACCGTCTTGTAGATGTAGGCCGTGATCGCGCCGGTCTCTTTGTTCAGCTCGCCGCGCATGTTCTCCTGGGTCTTGTAAAACTTGCGCGTGGCCAGGGCGATGGCCTCCTCGACCGCGCCCACCACGATGGCGGGGTCAATGCCCTTCTCCTGGCTCAGGAGCTCGATGCTCTGGTACAAAACGCTGGTGGCCATACTTTGCTTGCTCTCTCATTTGCCGCTCGGCGCGGGATGCGGTTCAAGTCCCAGGGCCGGTTCTGTTGATTGATTTGAAGGGTGCTGGCTTCCCACCCCGTGGAGCAACTCGCTTCAGATTTCCGCTACCAGTTGCGCCTTCTCGATGTTGCCCAGCGCAATCTCCACCGTGCTCGCGCCTGTCTTCTTCGTCTTGCTGTTCTGTTTGACCGCGTTCAGGTCGAGCGTGATGGTTGTTCCGCCTTCCGCTTGAGCTCCGCCTATCAATCGTCCCTGCCAGTGCCGGTTGTTGCGGATCGGCTCAAAGGTCTGAATCTTGACCAGGCTTCCCCGAAATCTTTGAAACTCCTCCGGCTTGGACAGCTTGCGATCCAGGCCCGGAGAACTTGCTTCCAGCGTGTACTCCGCGCCGGGAATCAGGTCTTCCACATCCAGCAAAACTCCGAAATCCCGGCTGAACGCGGCGCAATTCTCGTGGGTAACGCCCGACAACTGCTCCACGCTCAACCTGCCTTCCATCAGCCGCTCCGGAAGCCCCGCGACGCCCGCCGCGATCGCCGCCTTGAGTTGGGCGCGGCCCTCGGCGTTCTTCTCCAGGAAGATGCGGAGGATGCGCTCTCCTCGCGGGCCGATGAACTCCGCGTCCACCACGTCCAGCCCATGCGAGGCGGCCACTCTTGCCGCCGCTGCCCGGATTTCGTCCAGCTTGACTGCCATCGTTCTCATCACCCCAGCGAACAAGAGTCATTCGCTGGGGGCCCCGTTCCCACGCCGCTCAAACGCCCCGTTCAAGCACCCCGACCGATTGGCGGCTCTCTGAGGGTCTTGGCCTCATAACGCTGCCCCAAAGTCTTGCCCAAATAAAAAGTGGGCTGTAAGCCCACTCCTCTCTCCGCCAGCCGGCACACTCACGGCACCCATGGCGGACAAATTCGTCTGCATGGTCATCATACGGCTAAATGCGGGAAAATTCAATGTGGAATTGAGCCGGCAATGTTTTAGCGATTCTCACGCTTTCCCCTCTTTTCCGGCTCTGATCCGCCGAATCTCTTCCATGCGCTGGGCGAGGAGTTTTTCGCGGCCCTCCTGGGTGGGGTGGTAGTAGCTGCGGCCGCGCAGTGAGTCGGGCAGGCAATCCATGTCAGCTATGCGGCCCTCTTCGTTGTGGGCGTAGCGGTAGCCCTTGCCGTACTCCAGTTCCTTCATCAGGCGGGTGGGGGCGTTGCGCAGGTGCAGCGGAACCGGTTCCTGACGGGTCTCTTCGACCTCTCGCTGCACGGCGCCGTAGGCCGTGTAGACCGAATTCGATTTGGGCGCGAGAGACAGGTAGACGACCGCCTCGGCCAGCGCCAGGTCGCCTTCCGGCGAGCCGAGGAAGTCGATGGCCTCCTTGGCCGAGAGAGTCAGATTGAGCGCCTCGGGCGCAGCCAAGCCTATGTCTTCGACGGCCATGCGCACTACGCGGCGCGCCAGATAGAGCGGGTCCTCGCCGGCGGCAAACATGCGCGCCAGCCAGTAGAGCGCCGCGTCCGGGTCCGAGTTGCGCACGCTCTTGTGCAACGCGGAGATCAGGTTGTAGTGCTCCTCGCCGGACTTGTCGTAGAGCAGCACGCGCTGCTGCACGGCGGTGGCGGCCAGCGCCTTGTCGATGTGCCTGGCTTTGCGGGGCGCCTCCGGGGCTAAAGCCCCCGTCGATTCTGTCCGCACTATGCGGGGGTTGAAACCCCCGCCTCCCTCCGAATTGCGATCTGCAGCAGCCGGTTCCTGCGCCAGTTGCGCGGCCACCTCGAGAGTGTTGTATGCGTTGCGGCAGTCGCCGCTGGAGTAGCTCGCAATCAACTCAATCGCATCGTCGTCCGCGGTCAGCCCGAGCGCACCCAGGCCGCGTTCCTTATCTTCCAGAGCCCGGCGCAGGAGAGCAGCGATCTGTTCCTCGCTCAGCGGCTCCAGCACATAGACGCGACAGCGAGAGAGAAGCGCGGAGATGATCTCGAAGGATGGATTCTCCGTGGTAGCGCCGATCAGCCGGATGGTGCCGCGCTCGACGTAGGGCAGAAAAGCGTCCTGCTGCGCCTTGTTGAAGCGGTGAATCTCATCGACGAAGAGGATGGTGCGCGAGTGCATTTGGGAGGCCTGCGCTGCCGCGGCCATCACTTGCTTGATCTCCTTGATGCCGCTCATCACGGCGGAGAACTCGATGAAACTGGCGCGGGTGGTCTCTGCGACGATCTTGGCCAAGGTGGTCTTGCCCACTCCCGGCGGACCCCAGAGGATCATGGAGCCGGTGTTCGCGGAGCCAGAACTGGCCGGGTCAGCCGCTTCGCGCTCAATCTGCACACGCAGCGGCTTGCCGGGGCCGACCAGATGCTCCTGGCCGCTGAACTCCTCCAGGCTGCGCGGGCGCATGCGCTCGGCCAGGGGCGCGGTGCGAAGCGTGCCTTTGGGTCCTTCCGGCTCGCCGTCGAAGAGGCTCATCGCGGACCCCCGAATGAAGAATCTGGGTGCCCCACCCTCGCCGCGCTCTTGTTCTTGCGGCTAGGGTGGGAAAGCATCGCACCGTCCCCACTTCTTTGCCGCGACGCTTCATAGAGCAGTACGCCGGCGGCGACGGCGGCGTTCAGGCTCTCGACCGCGCCGGGGCAGGAGATCGTCACTGCGCCATCCGCCTGTGCGGCCAGAGCCTCGGGCACGCCGTTGCCCTCATTGCCGATGACCAGCGCCACCGGCCCGGCCAGGTTGACGCGGCCCACGGGTTGCGCCCCACGCGCGGCACTTGCGCAGGTCGTCCAGATCGTTACGCCGGCCTCTCGCAGGCGTGCAAAGCAGTCTTCCGCGCTCACGGCGAGCAGCGGAACCCGAAAGGCGCTGCCGGCCGAGGCGCGCACCGCTTTGGGATTCCATGCGCTCACGGTTCCGGGCAGGCTGAGGACGCCGTGGGCCCCGAAGGCCTCGGCGGAACGGAGAATTGCGCCCAGGTTGCCGGGATCCTGGAGGCCGGCCAGCACCACCACCAGCGGCGCGGTCCCATGTCGGCCGCCAAGCAGGTCAGTCCAGGTCCAATCCGGCGGGGCGACGAGGGCTGCAATCGGCTGCGGCGCTTCGGTGGCCAGCGCCGAGTTCAGCAAGGCCAACGGCAGCAACAGTATCTCAGTCTGCGGCGGAAGAGGCAGGGCTTCGAGCAGGCCTTCGGCGCCCTCGGCCACAAAGACGCAGGCCAGGCGCAGACCGGCGCGCAGGGCCTCCGCGATGAGATTCGGACCTTCGATTCCGGCCAAGGCTCGCCCGTCGCGGCTGAACTCGCGGAGCGGTTGCGCCAGCGCGCGCCTGAGTTCCTTCAAGCGCGCATTCTGCTTACTCTGTACAATGCGAACAGGCATCGGTAGGAAACCCTTCAACGCTGAACCGATTCTATGCCGTTTTCGCGGACGGCGGGCAGGTGTATGAGCCGGCTCGACTTGCCCGCCGCGGCAGGCTGTGATAGCTTCCGTTTCTGTGGCATCCGCAACTCGGGAATTGAGGTAGACCTTCTTGTCCGCGGAGATCTTGCGCGTCCATCCCGATGAACCCCAGCCTGACCGGATCGACTATATCGTCTCCTGCCTGCGCAAGGGCGGTGTGGTTGCCATGCCTACCGACACCTTCTACGGCCTGGCGGTGGACCCCGTCAATCTCTTTGCTGTCGAGCAGATTTACAAGATTAAGACCCGGCAAAAGCACAAGCCGCTCTCGCTGCTGATCGCCTCCGTCTCCCAGGCCTACGAACTGGCGCGCGATACCGACCCCATGCTCGACAAGCTGGCGGACCGGTTCTGGCCCGGCCCGCTCACTATCATCGTCCGCGCCGGCTGCAAGCTGCCCCTGCGCTCCACGGCCAATACCGGCAACGTAGCCTTGCGCGTGCCGGATGCGGCCATTCCGCGCGCCGTGGTGGAGCGGTTCGGGTTGCCCATCACGGCGACCTCGGCCAACCTGCAGGGAGCTCCCGAGTGTACCCATGCGGGATGCGTCCTCGACCAGATAGGCGACCGCATTCCGCTGATCGTCGATGGCGGGCCTACCGGCCATACTCAGCCCACCACCATAGTCGATCTTTCGCTCGGCCCCGGCCGCTGGGCGGTTCTGCGCGAAGGCGCCATTCCCACCCACGAAATTGTGACGGTTCTACAGCGGTGACAGGGATCAGAGATCAGGGGTTGGGGGGCAGGAGTCGAGGCGGCAAAGGGGGGTGCGGAGTTGGGAACCCCCGGCGGCGAATGATCCGATAGTGGCAAAGACTCCTGTTGACGCCACGTGAATGAAGGGGTACATTAACGGAACACGGGAAAGGAGGTAGGTCCAAAAGATGCAGAAAAACTCTTTCAGATGTTTCGTACGTGAGGTGACTGAGGCCTAGGGCATCGCGCCCCATGCCCCAAGGTTGCTCCGGCGGGGAAGATTTTGACCGCACAGGACGCTACTGCTTTTTCACTTGCAATGCAACCCTCGATCCGATGCGCAAGATGGGGATTCTTCCATGCGAGCGACTTCGTCAGTCGCCATGGAGTCCGCTTAAGCGGGTATTGCCATGCGAGCGGTCGCGGAGAGGCAAGAATGCTGAGGTGAAAACGCTTGGGCACTCGCGGAAGCGCGATGGCCTTAGTCCAATACCCACAGATCACCGGCGACGGCCTGGGCAATGCGCTCAGGCCGCCGTTGCGTTTGGGGGCGATGCCTCGGCGATTGGGGAATGAACCGGGCGGCGGGCCGGCCACCGGCAATGGAGCCCATTGAGGGGACCGGCTGCGAGGTACGGCATTCCTGGAATCGGAATAGCCGCCGGGATTGCGCCCAACGGCGGAAAGCCATGGCCCATTTGGTGCATTTCTGAGCAAAATTGCTCAGTTCTGTTCCGGCGATGCGCCTATGCTGCGAGAAAATTCCCGGAATTTTCCGGATTTGTGAAAGAATCCAATGATGATGGAGTTTCCAAAAATCATTCAGGGCGGCATGGGCGTGGGGGTCTCGAACTGGCGTCTGGCCCAGGCGGTTTCAAAGCTCGGCCAACTCGGTGTGGTTTCCGGCACGGCGCTCGATCAGGTTTTTGTGCGCCGGCTCGCCGATGGCGACCAGGGCGGCGATATGCGCCGCGGAGTGGACGCCTTTCCCTTTCCCGAGATGGCCCGGCGCATCTGGCAGGAGTACTTCGTTCCCGGCGGCAAGCCGAGCGGAGCGCCGTATCCCACCGTGCCCATGCACCAGCGGAAGGATACGCCCAAGCTGGTGGAGCTGTGCATGGTGAGCAACTTTGTCGAGGTTTTTCTGGCCCGCGAAGGCCACAAGAATCCGGTGGGGATCAATTTTCTCGAGAAGGTGCAGATGCCGCACCTGTCGTCGATCTACGGGGCGATGCTGGCCGGGGTGGGTTATGTATTGATGGGCGCGGGGATTCCGTTGCACATTCCCGGCGTGCTGGACGCGTTTGCGCTGCATCAGCCGGCGGAGTACAAGCTGGCGGTGGCGGGCGCTTTGCCGGGCCAGGATACGCAGATGCGCCTCGATCCGGCGGACTTCGCCGAGGGCCCGATTCCATTGCTCCATCGGCCGCGGTTTTTGGCCATCGTCTCGTCCAACACGCTGGCCACCACCATGCTGAGGCGGGCTAGCGGGCGGGTGGACGGACTGGTGATTGAAAGCCCGACGGCGGGCGGGCACAACGCTCCGCCTCGCGGCAAGCTCCAACTCAATGCGGCCGGAGAGCCGGTTTACGGCGAGCGGGATCGGGTCAATATTCAGGATTTGGTGGCGCTGGGCGTACCCTTCTGGCTGGCGGGCGGATATGGGAATGCGAAGAAGGTGCGCGAAGCGCTGGAACAGGGCGCGGCGGGCGTGCAGGTGGGAACGGCCTTTGCGTTCAGCCGGGAATCCGGCCTGCGTTCCGACCTGAAGAAGAGGCTTCTGGCCCATGCGATGACCGGCACGGGCGAGGTGTTTACCGATCCCCTGGCATCGCCGACGGGATTTCCCTTCAAGGTGGCGCAACTGCAAGGCAGTTATTCCGACGCGGAGGTTGCCGCGGCTCGCAAGCGGGTCTGCGATCTGGGCTATTTGCGGGAGCCGTACGTCGCGCCGAGCGGAAATATCGGCTACCGCTGCTCGGCCGAACCGGTGGACGTTTACGTGTCCAAGGGCGGCAAGATCGAGGAAACGGTGGGCAGAAAGTGCCTGTGCAATGCGCTAATGGCCAACATCGGACATCAGCAGACGCGCAAGGATGGGATGATCGAGCCGGCGCTGGTGACCGTGGGCGACGACCTGAATACCGTGGCCCAGTTCCTGGCTCCGGGCCGCGAGTCGTACGGCGCGGCGGATGTGATCCAGTCGCTGCTGAGTTTGAGCGGGGACGCGGTTGCCGGTCCTTCAGAGGCTTATTCCGAGGAACCGGTTCTGGCCTCCGCATAGGAGCTAAATCAGCGTTCTACCGCCGTCGTCCGGCAAATTTCCATCCGGCAAACGCTCCGGTGCGCGGGTAGCCTGCGTTTGCACCCCGCCGGAATCCGATTTATCGTGGTGCAACGACACTCCTCGAGGTGCAATGTGCAATTCAGGTTCATGATTGCAGCTTCTCTCGCTGCCTTGTCCTTCACCGCCGCCGCTCAAATGCCCGATAAGCCCCTCATGCGTCCGAAGATTACCGGCATTTCGCACATCGCCGTCTACACCTCGAACCCCGCAGCCACAGACCACTTCTATCGGGAGATCGTGGGCGCGGCCAAACTTCCCGATCCGGAGAATCCCAAGGGCGTCCGCTACGCCCTGAGCGCGACCCAGTTCATTGAGGTGCTGCCGCTGCCCGAGGACGCCGGCATCAACCGCCTGGACCACGTTGCGTGGAATACCAGCGATGCTGAAGCCCTGCGCCGCTGGCTCGGCTCCAAGTCGTGGAAGGTGCCGGGCCAGGTGGAAAAGGGCTCCGACGGCAGCCGCTGGTTCGCTGTCAAGGACCCGGAGGGTAACAGGGTCCAGTTTGTGCAGCCGCCCGATCAACCCAAGCCGGTCGCCGCTCCCGATGTGATCGGCCATCGCATCATCCACGTCGGCTTCCTGGTCCACAGCCGAGCCGTCGAAGACACCTTTTACCGCGACCTCCTCGGCTTCCGTCCATACTGGTTCGGCGGCATGGTGGAGGGCAGGCTCGACTGGGTGAGCCAGCAGGCCCCCGACAGCCACGACTGGCTGGAATACATGCTCACCAGCGGCCCTTCGGGGTCGGGCATCCCGGCTACCATCTCGCAGCACGATCTCGGCGTCCTCGATCATCTCTCCATTGGCGAAGACTCCGTTGACGCCGCTTACAAGACCCTTGAAGAAGGCAACCGCCTCGGCGGCGTACACGATGCTCATACTCAAATCGGCAAGGACGGCAAGGGCCAGTTCAATCTCTACGACCCCGACGGCGTCCGCCTGGAGCTGATGAACTTCCACGCCACGGAAAAGCCCTGCTGCTCGCCGTTCACCGCCGACGATCCGGCGGAGTAGGCCGCGAACTGGACTTCTGCGACTCGCTGCCGGCCATGGCGAATGCTGTTCCCCGGCTAAGTTGGGCTGTCCTCGCCAAAATGTCGTCCGAACGGAATGAGGGAAGGATCTCGAATTCGTCGGCAGTCTTGCGATGGATTTTGAACGGACGCAAGGGAAGTTTGTTGTCCACGAACATTCAAGAAGACATTTTTCAAGTGCGCGGCGAGAGGTAGTCGGGCGCACGTCTCCCGCGATGCTTCTTCGACTGTGATGCACGACCTTCGCGACCGCGACTCAGGCGGCCAGATCGAAGCGATGATGCAGACCGCCGAGCCTTGGCATCGAAGCAATCCTACGAACAACACCGGGATTCTTCGCTGCCCTGCGGCCCGAAGGCGTTCCCTTCGACAGCACAAGGTGAGCCCGGTCGTCGTGATAATACCGGACGTCCTCGCTCATCAGGCGTTTCAGATGGCGTTCATTCACAATTACTAGACTTGGCTATCTCTGAACGGCTGCAGGAATTGGTCGAGTTGCTTCTTGGTGATGCCACCAACCACTTGTTCCAGGCCTCGGCCGAGATCCTTGCCATCCTGAAACACAAACTGGAGGCCGACGCCGTCGTT
>JBEKDB010000034.1:0-35513 GCA_050014575.1 Occallatibacter sp.
TCGGCGCCGTCGCTCTGGCCCAGCGCGCGCGCCACGGCCCGGTACAGCACCTGATGGACCAGCGTGGACTTGCCCGACCCTGAAACCCCGGTGATGGCCACCAGCATTCCCAGCGGAATCTCCACGTCCAGCCCGTGCAGGTTATTCGCCTGGGCCCCGCGCAGCACCAGCCGTTCCCGCCCCGGAGCGCGCCGTCGCGTGGGCACCGGAATCGCAACCTGCCCGGATAGATACCGCCCAGTCAGCGAGTTGGGATTGGCCTCGATCTCCGCCAGAACCCCTTCGGCCAGCAGCTTGCCGCCAAACTCCCCTGCCCCCGGCCCCAAATCGAGCAAATGGTCGGCGGCTCGCAGCACATCCGCATCGTGCTCCACCACCAGAATTGTGTTCCCCAGGTCACGCAACTCCTTCAGGATGCGAATCAGCCGCGCCGTATCCCGCGTATGCAGCCCGATCGACGGCTCGTCCAGCACGTACAGCGCGCCCACCAGCCGCGACCCCAGCGAAGTGGCCAGTTGAATTCGCTGCGCCTCGCCGCCCGACAGCGACGAAGCCAGCCGGTCCAGGGTCAGGTATTCGAGACCGACAGCATCCAGAAAACTCAGCCGCTGGCGCACCTCTTCCAGAATCGATCCGGCAATCTCTTCCTGCATCGGCGTCAGCTTGAGCGCCGCAAAGAACTCCTTGGCCTGCGCGATGGTCAGCGCCGTCGCCTGGCAGATGTTCTGCCCATTGATCCGCACCGACCGGGCCTCGGCGCGCAGCCGCTGCCCGCGGCAGTCCGGGCACTCGGCGTAGCCGCGATACTTGCTCAGCATTACCCGCACGTGCAGCTTGTACTTCTTGCGCTCCATCTGCGCAAAGAAGCCCCAAACCCCCACGAAGCTGCCCTTGCCGCGCAGCACCGTTTCGCGCGCCGCATCGGGCAGGTCGCGCCAGGACACGTCCATGGGAATCTGGAGCGCCTCCGCGTGCTTGCGCAGGTCGGTGAACCACGGCCGGTACTTGGGCCGGTTCCAGGGGTCGATGGCGCCCTCGTTCAGGGTCAGCTTCTTATCCGGAATCACCAGGTTCAGGTCGAAGTCCACCGTATTGCCGAAGCCCTGGCAGCGCGGGCAGGCCCCAAAGGGGTTGTTGAAGCTGAACAGCCGCGGCTCCGGCTCCCTGCCAGGCCGATGGCAGCTCTTGCACTCGTAAGCGCCACTGAAGCGATGCCGCTTGCGCTCCGCTCCTTCTTCCCGCGGAACCTCCTCGAAGATCACCTCGCCCGACTCGCGGTAGGCAATCTCCGCCGCGTCCACAATCCGCGCACGGCTCTCCGCACTCACCACAATCCTGTCCAAGAGGACGAAGACGGGCAGCGTAAAGTCCAGGTCGAGCAGCGACTCCGGCGTCGAGAACTCGACGATCCGGCCCTGCTGATAGAGCCGGTTGAAGCCGCTCGAGCGCAACTCGGCGAGCCGCGCCTTCAGTGTCTCGGTGTGCGGCGAGTCGCCTCCGCTCACTACCGGCCTCGACTTCGCGGCCGTCTTCGCTGTCCGCGCAGCAGTCTTAACCGGCCTCGCTGAAGCCTCCGCATCAGGCATCGCGCCGGCCACCGGAAACAGCGCCTGCAGCCGCGTTCCCTCCCCCAGCCCCAGCGTCGCTTCGGCGATCTCGTCCATCGAGTCGCGGTTCACGAGGCCGTCGCAGAAGACGCAATGAACCGTCCCGCAACGCGCGTAGAGCAGGCGCAGGTAATCGTAGATCTCGGTGGCCGTCGCTACCGTCGAGCGCGGGTTGCGGGTCGAATTCTTCTGCTTGATGGCGATGGCCGGCGCCAGCCCGTCGATCAGGTCCACATCCGGCTTCTCGATCCGCTCCAGAAACTGCCGCGCATAGGCCGAGAGCGACTCCACATAGCGCCGCTGCCCCTCGGCGTAGATGGTGTCGAAGGCCAGCGAACTCTTCCCCGACCCCGAGACCCCGCTGATCACCGTCAGCATCCCATGGGGAATCTCGCAGGAGATGTTCTTCAGGTTGTGAGTCCGCGCGCCGCGGATGGTGATGGAGTCATTCAAAGGGAAGGCACCGCGAAGAAGTTGTCCGGCCGCATCCCTGTCCCCTCAGCGAGGCTCAGGGCGCAAACGGCCATTCTTCATTATAAGATGCGGCGGCCGCCGGCTTTGATCGCGGCGCAGCTTCCGGCTCGGCGGTCGTTCAACCGGAGTGCGGCGGATGAGAACTCAATCGTCGCCAGGCAACACGCCAGGCCGATTTGGAGCCTGTGCCTGATTTGCAGGTCAAAACCGATAATGTTCGGCCCGGCGGGATCGATCTATACTGTTGGTCATGGAATCCGAACTGAAACAGGACCGTCCGGCTGAGGCAAGCGTGAAGCCCGTAAGTCGGTTTCTGCGATTTGGGTTGGCAAGCATCGCAGCCCTCGTACTATCCGGCATCATTCTCGGTATTACGTATGCCGCCCGCATGTTTCCGGGCTACCAAATACAATGGGCCGAAACGGAGGTCAGGCTCATCGTGCCTTTTGCACTTGCCGTTGGCATCGCCGCCGCCGCTTATCCGCGTCGATGGCTTTCCCCCCGTGGCAGCGCTTTCATCGTGGCGGCGGTTGGTGCGGTTGTTGGGTGCTTGTGCTGCCTGGTGTTCCCAGGATGGATGATCCTGCTAAGTGGTCTAAGCAATTTGCACTTCGGTTGGGGATTCCTCCTGGGTGCTCGCCTCCCGCTTGCCTTCGAGCTTCAAGCCGCCGCCTGGCTGATCGCCGCGGGCGCGTCGGCGATGCTGGTGACATTTACCCGCAGAAAGCCAATTGTCCTGGTGGCCGTGACGATGCTCTGCCTGCTGGCAATCGTCCTGCCATCCCCCGTTTTTGACCTTCTGACGAACAATCAGGAACTCACCGTCGCTTTTGTGATACCAGCCAGTTCAGGTGCAAGTGCTGCGAAACCGCCGCGTGCTTTTAGCTCAGGACCTCAATGGCTTAATGAAGCGGGAGCGAATGCAGTGGCGGCCCATGTCCTGGAAGCACTGCGCACGTCGGGACTTCCCGGCCAGTACCGCGTGGCCGAAGTCTATCGATGCGGCACAGGAAAGAAGAGTCTTCAGATTATTGTTTTGAATCCTCCTGTCCCCGCCCTCGCTCACCTGCCGCAACCGGACGGTACGGAGTTGATCTATGTTGCGAAGCCTGACGGATGGGAGACAATCCCCTCGCGAGCTCCAACGCTCGGTCGCAGCGTAGAGGTTCGCGGGCCAAGAACGGGCTTGCCTTACCTGGCAACTTCTTGCATTCCCAACGCGGCCGGTTCAGGACCTTGCCCAGCAATTCGGCCAGACTGACCTGCTCTCAAGGTCAGTTCCGTTTCTCCGATTCTCCAAGTCGCCCGAACGCACCTCTCCACCCACGGGCTTTGCTCCTGGCCAACTCATTTCGCCAACCCCGAGAGTTCTTGTTTCGGGAAGCTTCCAACCCGGCTGCGGCATCGGCGGACCCGGACCTCGGTTTACGCCCGCCTGTGCACTTCGCGGTCAAGGCGGTCCATCCAAGCCAGGTAGCTCAGGAACTCCCAGCGCGAGACCCAGAAAAAGCCCAGTATCTTACACATCGTCAACGTCTCGGCGGGCATGCCGGAGTAGGTCTCTACCCGCCAGCGCATGTATTCGCTCCGCCAGGGAGCCAGCCGATGGCCGCGAGTCGCATTCCACATGAATCGAACAGGAGCGAGCAATGAGGATCCTTCTGATTGAAGTATAGACGGATTCGCTCCCGGCGCGCATCTCCGCGGCCGTCCAGAGGCGGAAACGGCAAGACCGAACGCCCGGCAGGGCAGACGATCCTGCGCTCCAGGCGGGGGATTCAAGGGTGGAACGCCTACGGCCCCAGCTTGCTGAACAGGCTGTTCGAACTCGAATCGAGTTGCGCAATCACATCCTCCAGCGCGGTCTGCTGCATCTCGGCGAGAGAGAGCTGTGTCGATACCTGCGCCACATCGGCCTGCATCAGATTGGTCTGAGCGCCGGTCAGCTGGGTCTGATCGCTGGTTACGGCGTCGGAAGCCGCGGTGAGCTGGGTAATGGAGTTGTCGATGGTCACGCGCTGCTGCGAGACGTAGTTCATGGCGGTGCCCAGCGCCTCGGTATCGCTAACGGCCTGGTCGGTGTCGACCGTGCCGGTGGAGTAGTCGGCCACCAGGTCGTTCAGGGCCCCAAAGACGCTGTTCGCGCCGGTAGCCGAGAAGATCTGATTGCCCGGCACATTCAACTGTATCTTCTGGCCGTTGGGCGTCTCGAGATAGTTGATGTCGCTGTCGCCGCTGTAGTTGGTGGTGGCCGGCGACGCGCCCGTTGAGGTAGCGAAGGGACTTGTGGAAGTCTGGCCGCCGGCAAAGATGTACTGGCCCTGGTAATTGGTATTGGCCAGCGACTGCACCTCGTTGAGAATGCCGGAGATCTGACTCCCGATGGACTTCACATCGCTGGAATTCATGGTGCCATTATTGGCGGCCGTGGCCAGCGAAATGGCCTCCGTGAGCTGGGAAACCACGCTGCCCAGGGTCGAGTCGGCCACCTGCAACTGGCCGGTTACCAGATTCGAGCTTTGCGTGAAGGAATCGTCCTGCTGAATCTGGTTGAGCAGCAGCACATTCTGCCCCGAGGCCGTCGGGTTCTGGCTGATAGAAGTAATGCTCACGCCGCTCGACAGCTCGGCCGTCAACTGTTGCTCGCTCACCTGGCTCTGGTCGAGCGAGCCCGCAAGATTCGAAACGTAACTTGGGTCTACCCGCATTCGATCCCTCCATCGGTCCGGCCGGCTCCCTTGCCGCGCCTCTTGGCGCTTTAGGAAACCGTTGCCTGCTCGCCCAGGTTCAAGGCCGAGGCCATGATCGTATTCAGCATCGTGAATACCTGCGAAGCAGCCTGATAGCTGCGCTCCAGCGTGCTCATTGACGAAGCTTCGTCGTCCAGATTGACGCTGGAGAGCGCGCTGTTCTGAGTCTGCAACTGCGTCACCGAGGCGTTCTGAGCCGTATTCTCCGTCTGCACGCTGGAGACGGTGGAACCCAGCGTGGAGACGAAGTTCGAGTAGTAATCGGTCGGCGTCTGGCCGTTGTTCACGCCTGCAAAGCCGTTCTGGCTCTGTGCCGATTGTGAGGAAGCAGCCGCGGTCTGGCTGATGCTCGCCATGCCGCCAGAGCCAAAGAGGTCCCAATCGAGGTTCAACGCCGCTGCTCCATCGGAGAGCCCCGTGAAGGTCATTCCGCTCACATTCGCGGCTGGGGTGACCAGATTCCCGGCCAGATTGAAGCTCAGCGTTCCGGTCGCATTTGCCGACGTCACCGGATCTGCAATCACGCTGCCGGCGGTTCCCGTCGCGCCCGCGATCGTCAGTACGCCGTTGGTGTTCGAGACTGTGACGCCGGTGATTCCCGCTGTCGTCAGCGCGGCATCCAGCGCCGCCACGTAGCCGGTCGCCGGCGGACCGGCTGCGCCTACCGCCTCGCCGGCCGTCACCGGCGGCGCGATGATCGTAGCCGTGCCCAAAGCAGTGTTGCCGGTAATCGTCAAATTCGTTCCGGGATTCACCGTTTCTCCCGCGCCGAAGCTGTAGCTCACCTGGTTGGCAACGCTCTTGTTGGGCGTCACCGCATCCGGCATCGAGACGCTGTAAGCCCAGGCGTTGCCGCCCTCGTTCGTGTAGGTCACCGTGGCGTTATAGCCGTTGCCCAGCGAATCGTAGACCTTCACTGTGCCGGTCGTGGCGCCGCCCAACGGTGTGGTTGCGTCCAGCGTCTGGGTCATGCTGAAAGCGGTTGTCGCCGATGGCAGCATGAGCGATCGATTGGCGAGGTTCGCCATGGCGATGGCATTTGAATTGTCGCCGGTTCCCTGCCCCAATCCGGCGGCGGCGATCTGGTTGGGATCGGTCATCGTGACGCTCATGTTGGCCGCGCTGCCAGCCACGCCGGTGGGCTGATTGAAGATATAGAGAGGATTGGCCGTTGTCCCTGTGACTCCATTCAGATCCGTTCCCGTGTTGTTCAGCGCGTTTACGTTCGTTGAGACGCTGTAAGCCAATTGGTCGAGCGAACCCATCACGCTGGGAATGTTCTGGTCGCGCGCCGTCAGATACCCTCCCAACTCTCCGCCGCCGCTGGCCAGTTGCGCTGTCAGGTTCGACGTCCCTAAATAGAATTGCGTGACGCCACCCACCGAACCGGTCGTCAACTGGAAGCTCGACCCCTCGGAGACCAGCAACTGGCCGGAGGTGGTGGTAATCGAAAGGCCGTTATTCTCGGTCGTGATCTGGTTGATCCCGATCAGCTGCGAAAGCTTGCTCAAGTCCTGCTGGCGATCGTCCTCAAGGATGCCCGCATCGGCGTTGGGCGAGGTGGACTGAATCTGCAGGTTCAACTGGGCGATCGCTCCCGTCAGCGAGTTCACCTGGCTGGTGACGCCGCTCGCCTCCTGGTCCAGTGCCGACCGCTGCTCATTCAGGCTGGCCGCCGCGTTGGAGACATCGCCGGCCAGGGTTGACGCCGAGGAAAGTACCTGCTGGCGGAGCGCATTGTCGGTGGGATTGGCCTCCAGCGATGAGAAGGAGTTGAAGAAGCCGGTGATGTCGCTGCCAATGTCTCCGGCCGTCGCGCTGGCCGAGCCCGAGTCCGGCGTGAACAACGCCTGCACGCTGTTCAGCGCCGTCAGCCGCGCGCTCGAGGCCGACGCCAACTGCTGCTGCTGGTCCAGCCGCTCCTCCAGCACCCGGTCTCGCAACGAAGTTGCGCCCGTCTCCGTGACCCCCGACCCATAGGAGGCTCCATTGATTTCAACCGGCGGGTTCTCCCGCCAGTTGGGATTCTCTTCCGTATATCCAGGCGTGTTGGCGTTGGCCACGTTGTTGGCCAAAATGCTGAGCGCCGACTGATCGGCGTCAAGCGCCCCCGATATCATGCTGAATGCGGAGCTAATTGTCCCCATGGCCGCTCTCCGTCCCCGCCCATCCCTGCGCCGGCGGTTCCCGGTACTCCAACCGGCCCGAGCGCAACTCCCGCAAGCGGTTCATTACATTCAGATTGGCCCGCGTCGCCTCCAGCACTCTGGCGAATACCGCCATCTCTCCCATGGCCTCCCGAGCCTCGCTGACCAGCGCAGCGCACTCCCCGGCGCTGACCGGCGCCAACTCCCGGTTCAGCGCCTGGCATGATAGCGCCAGTTCCTCCAGCCGGTCCGCATCCAACCGGGCCAGCGCCCGCGAGGCCTCCACCACCAGCCCCTTCAGCTCTCGATCCTCCCGGCGCTCCGCAATCTCCCGCATGACCCGCTTTCCTCTCCTTGCCGCCGGGATGCTCACATTCCCATCGCTCTCGCGCCCATCCAACCGGCCCAGGTCGCGCGTTCAACCACCGCCGCGCCTCCGGGCTGGGGCACCCGGCCTCCGGCTCAACCCCATCCCACCGGCCGCATTACTGTCCCGCGCCAAGCATGAAGTCCACTACCTTGGACGCCACCGCCGATGTCGGCACATTGTAGGTTCCCGCCGCCATCGCCGCCTGAACGCCGGCCACCTTTTCCGCGCGCACATCCGGCTCGCCGGCGGTGAGCGAAACCTCGCTCCCCGCGCTGCTGAGCGTCGCCCGGTCGCTGCCCAAGCCGCTTCCACCGGCTGCGATATTGCCTTTGGCTTGGGGGGCAGCCGGATCCGGCGGCGTCACTCCCAAGAGCGACTTCAATCCATCGAGACTGCTGCGAATGTCCATACGTCTTGCTCCTTAATGGGCCTATCGGCGCGTCTGCTAATCACTCTAGTCATTCAGCGACTCTCATGACGGTATTGCCGTGCGAAGTTCAGGTTACCTTCCCAGTTATGCCCCGGTTACCGGAATGGGAGAGATCCTTGACGATTTGGGTCGCAATTCCAAACCCTCCCCGCTCGCTCAGCGCCCTGCCCAGAGCCTCGGATGCGTACTCCCCCAGCGCGCCGCCGCTTCCGGAACCGCTGTCCGAGTCCTCGTCTTCCCCCGTCAGCGAGCTGCCGCGCGTCATGGGCTTCATCAGCTCCTCCATCATCTGCGCCTCGAACTCGTGCGCCGCCCGCACCAGCCTGGGCTGCGGAGCAGCCGCGTCTCCCGTGACGGCTGCCGCCGCCGCTATCGATTGCATCAGAGAACCTCCAAATCGGCCTCCAGCGCTCCGGCCGCCTTCATCGCTTGCAGGATCGAAATCACATCCCGCGCGCCTGCCCCTGTCCGCTGCAATTCCTGAACCAAATCCTCCACCGTCGCACCTTCTTTCAGGTCGATGCGGTTAACCGGCTTGTCCTGGGCCTGCACCGCAGTCTGCTGCACCACCTGCGTGGTTCCCGAGCTGAGAGGACCAGGCTGCGAGACCAGCGTCTGGGAGATCACATTCACCGACAGGCCTCCGTGCAGAATGGAAACCGGCTGCAGTCGAACCGTGCCTCCGATGACGACTGTCCCGGTCCGCTCGTTCACCACCACTCGGGCCTGCGGGTAGACCTCGACTTCGACGGCCTCCACCCGGTCCAGCAACGCCGCTATGTCCTCGTCCGGAGCCGCGGCAATCTCCACCCGCCGGCTGTCGACGGCGTGGGCTCGCTCCGAACCCAGAGCAAGATCGATGGCCGCGGCCATCCGCTCGGCGGTATGGAAATCGGCGTCGTTCAACACCACGCTGACGGTGTGCATCTGCTTCAGGTCGAAGGGAACCGTTCGCTCCACCAATGCTCCGCCGGGGATGCGCGCGGTGGTGGGGTGGTTGAGTTGCTTCGAGTTGCCCCCCGACGTGGCCATATAGCCGCCCAGCACCAGTGCCCCTTGAGCCTGCGCGTAGATCTGCCCGTCCGGCCCGTAGAGCGGAGTCATCAGCAGAATGCCCCCCTCGAGCGACCGCGCGTCCCCGGCCGAGGAGACGGTGATGTCCATCTTGTAGCCCGGCCGGCTGAAAGGCGGCAGCGTAGCCACCACAAAGACCCCGGCCATGTTCTTCACCTGCATGTTGCTGGCGCTGTTGGACCCGGTTTGGGGTACGGTGATGCCCATCCGCTCCAGCGCGGAGATCAGAGTCTGCGCCGGAAAGACCGTCTGCGAACTGTCGCCAGTGCCGCGCAACCCCACCACCAGCCCATAGCCCACCAGCTGGTTGTCCCGAATCCCCTCGATGGTAGCCACATCCTTGATCCGCGCCAGCTTCGGCGCGGACTCGGCACGGGCCGCCGCGGCCGCCAGCGCGAAAGCCGCCGCCAGCGCAATCCAGCACTGGATGGATCTTCCCAGCCGCTCCCGCGCCGTTCTCTCCCTCGTATCCCGCATGGCTCTCGTCTCTCGCCCCGGCGATCCCCGACCGGCAGTTTCCATTCCCTATTCCCTAGTCCCTAGAAGATCAACAGCCTCTCCAGGAAGCGCACCAGCGGGTTCTGCCGATAGGTGGAGTCGTTGACAATGCCTTTGCCGGTGACCTCCAATTCAAGGTCGGTCATGGCCGTTGACAGCACCTGGTTCTGTGAACTCACGTCCTCCGGGCGCACCAGTCCGCGCAGCTTGATCAGCTGCGTCTGCTGCGAGAAGGTCAACTGCCGGGTGGCCTGCACCACCAGCATTCCGTTGGGCAACACGTCCACCACTTCGGCGCCGAAGGTGGTTGCCAGGCTGGAGTTGGTCGTGCTCTGGCCCTGCGCCGTCAGCCCCGAGGAGGCTGTCATGCCGATCAGGTTTTGCAGGGCATTCGAAGCCTTCAACTTGCCGAACAACGAGGTCAGGCCGGAGTTGGCGCTCGAGGCCCGGGAGTTCTTGACCTGGCCGTCGGTCGAGGCCGCCAGGCTCTCCGTCACCACGATCGCCACCACGTCGTGCAGACGGACCGCCTTGGCGTCGGTGCCCAGCCGGACCAGCCGGCCCTCGGAGGTCCAGATCGAGCCCGGCGTCTTCACCTCCGCCGCCTGCTGCGCACGCACCCGCTCCACATAAGCGTGCAGAGCTGCCTCCGGCGGCGTAGGCTTGGCTGCCGGCATGAACGGAATCCTCCGCCCCTCCAGGCCGCGAATTGGCGTCCCCGGCAACAGAGCGATCGATGCGAAAAGAATCAGAACGCAAAGAGATCCCGGCTTCATGGCCGCGCCTCCGCTTCGGGTTGAAGCTCTACCCGGCCCGGCCCCAGAGCTACGGCCCGCACGACTCTGCCGCCGATCTTCAGCCGCGCATCGAGAACCGAGCCGATGACCGCCGGGCCCAGTGCAACCGCTTCCAGGCGCGCCTCAACCACCGGCGTATTCTCTTCGACAATCAGCCGCTCTCCAGCGCGAATGACCGTTCGGGGGTCTACCCCGGACGGCTCGAACCTTGCCTTGTCCTGTCGACCCGTATTGCGGCCGCCCTCCGCCAGCACCAGGAGTCCCGGCCCGCCCGGATGATCGGAATTCCGCATCAGTAGCCACCGGGCTCCGCTGTGCGGGTCGTCGATCTCGCGGACGATTTCACCCCCGGCCTGTGCCTGGGCAAACCCCGGCGGCGAGATCAAAATCCGCATGCCGGGGCCAGTCGTGGCTGCCGTCTGCCCGTAGGCCCCGGATGCCGCCGCCATGACCAGTAGCGCCGCGCCCCACCGCATCTTATGTCCCGTTCCCATCTAGCCCTCGCCGTTCCCCTACTTCATGTATCGCTTTCTATCTACCTTGTCATGTTATTGACTTGGGAGTACATATCATCTGCTGCCTTGATGACCTTGGAATTCGATTCGTAGGCTCGCTGGGCCAGCACCATCTGCACAAACATGGTCACCACGTCCACATTCGAGTTCTCCAGGTAGCCCTGCTGCAACGTGCCCAACCCTTCCGTTCCGCCGGGGTTGCCCAGCACCGGGTCGCCGGAGCTGAGCGTGGTCTGCAACAGGTTCGATCCCATGCTTTCGAGGCCGCCAGGGTTGGGAAAGGTAGCCAATTGCAGTTGCCCCAGTTGCGAGGGATTCTGCTGTCCCGCCAGGGTCGCGTTCACCACTCCGTATTGGGTGATGGTGACGGCCGTGGCATTGGAGGGAATGGTGATGGTGGGAATCACCGGGTCGCCGTCGGTGGTCACCAGGGTTCCCTGATTGTTCAACTGAAACTGCCCGGCGCGGGTGTAGGCGATGGTGCCGTCGGGCCGCTGCACCTGAAAGAAGCCGGTTCCCTCGATGGCCACATCCAGCGGGTTCGAGGTCTGGTTCAGCGATCCCTGGGTCATGATCACCTCGGTGGCCGCCGATTTGGTGCCCAGCCCGATTTGCAACCCGGCCGAGACCGTGGACTGGCTCTGCGCCGCCCCCGGCGTCACCAGGTTCTGGTAGACCATGTCCTGAAACTCCAGGCGCAACTGCCGGAATCCGGTGGTCGAGGAGTTGGCCAGGTTGTTGGCAATGGTGTCCAGGTTCATCTGCTGCGCGCTCATGCCGCTGGCGGCTGTATACAAGGCTCGAATCATGTTCTTCCTCCTTGAGGGGTTAGGGATTAGGGGTTAGGGGTTAGGGGTTAGGGGTTAGAAAAACACTGCCCATTGATGGTCATTGCCTTTCCCTCGGTCACTTCTTGCAACTTCCCGTCTCTTGGCATTGACTTTTCGCGATCGACTACTTCCGGCTGCCCGCCAAGCTGTTTTTGTTCCCTAACCCCTAACCCCTAATCCCCACCGTCACACTCGCGGCAGATCCTCGCTGGCGGTCTTGTTGAACTCGGTGTGGAAGATGGTGAGCGCCTTCTGCATCATCTCCGCCTGGCGCTGCATCACGATCAGGTTCAGCGATCCCTGAACTACGTCCTGGTTGGCGGTTTCGATCGCTCCCTGATGGATTTCAGCGTTTGTTGAAAGCACCGGCGTCGCCCCGTTGGGCGCGATGTAGCGATTGGCTCCCTCAGGCGTCAACTGCGAGCTGGCGGGAAAGGTGAAGACCCCCACCGTGGCCACCACGCCGCCCGCCACCGAGAGCACACCGTCCACTCCCACGCTCACCTCGCCCGGCGGAACCGGAATCGGCTGGCCCGCGGCCGACAGCACCGGCTCGCCAGCGGAGGTGACCAGTTGCCCGTTCTGGGCGCGGTGAAAGCCGCCGTCGCGGGTATAGCGAATGCCGTTTGCGGTCTGGACCTGAAAGAATCCCTCGCCCTCGACAGCCAGATCGAGGGGATTGCCGGTCTGCTGAAGCGCGCCCTGGGCCATGCTCAGCCGGTCGCCGCCCAGCAATCCATAGTTGTTCACCGTCTGGCCAAGTTGCGAATCGAAGGCATCCGGACCCAGCAGCACGGAGCGGAAGTACTCCCGCTCTGCCCGGTAGCCGGGAGTTTGCGCATTGGCCAGATTGGCGGCCGCCGTATCCAGAGCCTGGGTTCGAGCCACCAGCCCGGTCAACGCCGCATAGTATCCGCTGTCCATCGAGCCCGCCTCCTGCCGCTTGAGAAGCGTGCAGGTAGAGGACCGGAAGTGACTCGGAAGCGATTAGAACAACATCAGAATTGAAGGGCAGGGGTCAGGAATCAGGCATCGGAGAACCGGGCGGGCGGCAGCCTCGAACTGCCGGCTTTCAGCTTTTAGCTGACCCCTGACCCCTGCCTTATTGCAACCCGTCGCAGATGATGGTCACCGCAAAGCCGGCATCGTCGAAGCGGTAGGCGTGATCCAGCTTGAACTCCGGAGCCTGCACGTGAAGGTGATAATCCCGGCCGGTGATGACGGCCGGCACGCTCAGCCCGCAGTTGGCGGCCAGCTCCGGAACCTTTCCCTTCCACGCTCCAGCCAGCATGTTGCAGAGTTCGCCGATGCCATCCTTGACCGTGTCGTCAACCTCGGAGAATTCCATCCCCGTCATGTGCGCGGCGATCTTGATGGCCGTCGAACTGCCGCTCTTGAACACGCAAGCCCCGCTCAGCACCCCGCCAAAGCCCACCACCGCGGTCACCGACTCCTGCTCTTGAACAATCGGTCCCGGGACACGCCAACAGTTGACGCCGAGCATCAGTCTGAAGACCTCTTCCACACTCTCATCCAGGTTCCGGGGATCGGAGACCAGCTGCACGGATTCACGCAACGAGACTGCCATCGTACGCTCCATTTCGTCTGTGCCGCCTCCGCGCGCTCGCACGAGAGCGGCTGTTCGCTCGCCGTTCAACAGCATTCGAATCCCTTCCGGCTACGCCGCGTTCACCAGCGGCAGCACCCGTTCCTTCACCTGCTCGGCCGTGAACGGTTTGCGGATATATCCCCGCGCCCCGGCCAGGATAGCCTGCTTCACATGCTCCTCGCTCGACTCCGTGGTAATCATCACCACGGGAACGCCCGGAGCCAGGTTCTGCGCCCGTATCTGGCGCAGAAACTCCAGCCCATCCATCGAGGGCATATTGATATCGGAGAGAATCAGGTCCACCGGCTTGGACTTCAACAGGTCCAGCCCCTCGGCACCGTTGCCGGCCTCGTACACTACCATCTGGTCAAGGCCCGCCTGACGGAGAGAACGCTCCACAATCTTCCGCATTACCGAGGAATCGTCGACGATCAGGGTTCGGATTTCACGCATGTCCCAGGCTCCTCTGCTGGATTGCCTATCGGCGATCCTTGCGAATCCATGAGCCTGCCGCAACTCCATTTCTCTCCGTGCGCCCTGCGGATCAAGGGGAAATGCAGGTACCGAGATCTTGGAAGCGCGGTCGTATCGCGCCTTGAGTCGACTTCCGGGTTGGCGGCTGCTTAGAAACCGATCCGAGCCCGCAACAAGACCTCTCGCCCAAAGCACCCGCAATGCACTAATCTTGCCAGTGAGGCCCATGATCAAGTTTCTTGCCAAGCTTCGGGATGCCGTAGGCCAGTCCCTGGACCACGACGTGATCAACACGGCCAAGGCGGTGGCCTACTCCGGCATGCTCATGATGTTTCCCGCCCTGCTGGTGATGACCACGCTGGTGGCCCAGGTTCCCGAGGGCAACACACTCGTGGGCGCGCTCCGCGCCACCTTCGAGCAACTGCTGCCCGCCGACACCCTGGACCTCCTTCAGTCTTACGTCCTCACCAGCCGCATCCACTCCGGCCAGGTGATTCTCTCCGCCACCAGCCTCAGCATTTTTGCCGGCCTGGGCGTGATGCTGTCGCTGATGGAGGGCTTTCGCCGCGCCTACCGGCTCCCGCTCGGCGATTGGGGCTTCTGGGGACGCCGCATGCGAGCCCTGCTGCTGGTCCCCATCGCGCTGGTTCCCCTGTCGGCGGCCACCGTGGTGGTGGTCTTCGGTCACCAGATTGAGGGCTGGATGATCGACAATGCCGGCCACGAGTTGCGCCATATCGTGATCTTCTTCTGGCGCATGGTCCGGTGGTCCATCGCATTGGTCACCAGCACCGCCGTCCTGACTGTTCTCTACCATTTCGGCACCCGGCGAAAGGAGCATTGGCTGTGGGTCGCTCCCGGCGCGGTCACCGGCACGCTGCTCTGGTTCCCGGCAACCCTGGCCTTCGGCTGGTATGTCACGCGCGTTGCCGACTACTCCATGTTTTACGGCTCCTTTGGCGCCGGCATCGCCACGCTGGTTTGGCTCTATATCACCGCCTTCAGCGTGCTCATCGGCGCGGAGCTGAACGGCGCACTCTTTCGTGACCGCCAGGCGCAACTTTCCGCCGCCGGCCAGTCCGATTCGGAGTCTGCCGGCCTGTGAGCCCTTTCCCCGGCATTCGCACCGAGAATCGCTTCCGAGAGGAAACTACAAGAGCGCATTGCGCTTGGTTGCGAACCTGGCTATCGATTCGCCGCCAACTGCCGCAGCACGTACTGCAAGATGCCGCCGTGCTCGAAGTACTCGATCTCCCGCGGGGTATCGATGCGGACCTTGGCGGTGAACTGCTTCACTTGTCCGCCGGCTGCTGTGGCCTTCACTTCCAGGGTTCGGCTGCCCGCAAGCCTGGAGGCCAGCAACGCCGCCAGCCCCGGAAAGTCGAATACCTCTTCGCCAATGAGTCCGAGCGAGGCGGCGTTCTCGCCATCCTCGAACTGCAAGGGCAAAATCCCCATTCCCACAAGGTTCGACCGGTGAATGCGCTCGAAGCTTTCGGCAATAACCGCGCACACGCCCAGCAGCTTGGGCCCCTTGGCCGCCCAGTCGCGCGAGGAGCCGGAGCCGTACTCCTTCCCTGCCAGAATGATCAGCGGCACGCCGCGCTCGGCATACTTCAAGCTGGCGTCGAAGATGGACATTTGCTCGCCCTCGGGCAGCAACCGCGTGACGCCGCCCTCGGTTCCCGGCGCGAGCTTGTTCCTGAGCCGCACATTGGCAAAGGTGCCGCGGACCATCACTTCGTGATTGCCGCGCCGCGATCCGTAGCT
The DNA here is from genome assembly GCA_050014575.1 of Occallatibacter sp. GTDB lineage: Bacteria > Acidobacteriota > Terriglobia > Terriglobales > Acidobacteriaceae > Telmatobacter. Next base: position 15,346 of record JBEKDB010000034.1, read on the forward strand.
GTTGAAGTCCGCCGGCTTTACACCGCGATCCGCAAGATACTTACCCGCGGGGCCGTTGGCCTTGATGGACCCCGCCGGGGAGATGTGGTCGGTGGTCACCGAGTCGCCCAGCACAGCCAGCACGCGCGCGCCAGCAATCTCGGCAACCGGCGCGGGCGTCTTCGTGATCCCCTCGAAGTACGGCGCTCGGCGAATATAGGTCGAATCCGGCTCCCACTGGTAAACGTCGCCGGTTGGGAAGCGCAGCCCCTGCCAGTTGGCGTCGCCCAGGCTCACCCTCGCGTACTCGCGGCGGAAGCTCTCGCTGGACAATCCCTTATCAATGGCCTCGGCCACCTCCGCCTGCGTGGGCCAGATGTCCTTGAGATAAACGGGCTGCCCGGCTTGGTCCGTGCCGAGTGGATCGGTCTCGAAGTTGTGGCCGATCCTGCCGGCAAGCGCGTAGGCCACCACCAGCGGCGGGCTCATCAGGTAATTGGCGCGCACGTCCACGTTCACCCGGCCCTCGAAGTTGCGATTGCCGCTGAGCACGCTGACCGCGACAAGCCCATGCTCGTCGATGCTCCTTGAAACATCGGCGGGCAGCGGGCCGGAGTTGCCGATACAGGTGGTGCAGCCGTAGCCCACCACGTTGAAGCGCAGCTTCTCAAGATAGGGCAACAGGCCGGCCTTGGCGTAGTAATCCGTGACCACCCGCGAACCCGGCGCCAGCGAGGTCTTCACCCATGGCGGCACGGTCAGTCCCTTCTCGACGGCCTTCTTGGCCAGGATTCCTGCCGCCACCATCACCGAGGGGTTCGAGGTATTGGTGCAGCTGGTAATGGCCGCAATCACCACCGAGCCATGATCGAGATACCGGTCCGGGTCGACGCCGAACCGGGCCTTGACGGTGGCGGCTGCTTTCAATGAAATGTCATCCTGAGCGGAGTTCGCCGCGGCGGACGGAGTCGAAGGACCTGCGGTTGCTTCGCCTCCCACGCAAGCATCGGTCACCGCCCCGCGCTTCCAGGCAGCCGAGGTCCGCGACCCCAGCGGCTTGGCCGTGGGCCCGAGCAGGCTGGGCAGTTGCTCGGCGAAGCTGGCCGCCGCATCCTTGAGCGCCACTCGATCCTGGGGACGCCTGGGGCCGGCCACGCTGGGCTCGACCACGCTCAGATCCAGCTCCAGCGTCTCGCTGTACTCGGCCTCCCGCGAGCCGGCGGTGTGAAAGAGGCCCTGCGCCTTGTAGTAGTCCTCGACCAGGGCAATCTGCTCGTCGCCGCGGCCAGTCAGGCGCAAGTAGCGCAGCGTCTCGGCATCCACCGGGAAGATGCCGCAGGTGGCCCCATACTCGGGAGCCATATTGGCGATCGTCGCGCGGTCGGCAAGCGACAGCGCGGCGACGCCGGGTCCGTAGAACTCGACAAACTTGCCCACTACGCCCAGCTTGCGCAACGCCTGGGTCACGGTGAGCACCAGGTCGGTAGCCGTCGCGCCCTCGCGCAACTTGCCGGTCAGCTTGAAGCCCACCACCTGCGGCACCAGCATGCTTACCGCCTGCCCCAGCATCGCCGCCTCGGCCTCGATGCCGCCCACGCCCCATCCCAGCACACCCAGCCCGTTGATCATGGTGGTATGCGAATCGGTACCCACCAATGTATCGGGATATGCAACAAGTTCGCCGTCAGCCTCCGTGGTAAAGACCACCCGCGCCAGGTATTCCAGATTTACCTGGTGGCAGATGCCCATCCCCGGCGGAACGGCCGAGAAGTTGCGGAAAGCCGTCTGCCCCCACTTCAAGAATGCATAGCGCTCGCGGTTTCTTTGAAATTCCAAAAGAGTATTTGCCGCAAGAGCGCCCACGGCGCCGAACTCGTCCACCTGCACGGAGTGGTCGATGACCAGCTCGGAGGCGATGAGCGGATTCACACGCTCGGGATCGCCGCCCAGCGTCTTGATGGCGTCGCGCATGGCGGCCAGATCGACGATCGCGGGCACTCCGGTGAAGTCCTGCATCAGCACCCGCGCCGGCATGTAGGCAATCTCGCGGCTGGGCTCGCCCTTGGCATCCCAGTTGGCCAGAAACTCGATCTCTGCGGCGGTCACGTTCACGCCGTCCTCGCGGCGCAGCAGGTTCTCAAGCAGAATCTTCAGGCTGAAAGGCAGGCGGCTCAGGTTGAAGCCGCGCGCCGCGAGCGCCGGCAGGCTATGGAAGGTATAGGTACGGTTGCCGGAGTGGAGCGTGGTCTTGCTCTGGAAGCTGTTCATCTTGGAAGCGCCTTTCTATCCGCGCAGCGGCGGATGGAGACTCAACTTCGCATCGGAAGCTCCGCCGAGCGGAGATTCCGCCGGATTGCGCGGCGCACTGTCCACGCCAATCCTAAACGATTCTCAACTGGATAGATGACTCAGCGGGAGGGAAGCCGTCCACGGTCGCGCCGGCCGCGACGAAAGCGTCTGAGCCTGGGCGTTCCTTTGACCGGAATGTCGTTGCGGATGCGCATGGTTTCAAGCAAATTCTAACGCGATGCGGTCGCGATTGGAAATAGCGGCGGCAAAAGGAATCAAGCCGCCGGCGAGACCGAAAGCCGCACCCGTTCCGCCACTTTGAATTCCGCAACCCTCACAACTGCGCGGAGTCCATGTTGTTGACGCCATACGAGTCAAGCACATCGCCAAGCGTAACGATGCCCTCCAGCTTGTGAATATCCGCCCGGTGAACGACGGGCAAGACATCGAGATGGTACGCGCTCATGCGTTCGAGGGCCAGATGCAGAGGATGATCCATGTGGACATGCGGAACGCGGGTTGTCTCCATAAGGTTGGTCAACAACAGGTCGTTTCTGCCATCGGCAAAGGCCCGTTCCAGAGTCTCCACATTCAACATGCCCAGAAAGTACTGCCCATCGGTCACCGGCCAGATGCGCGGTTGCCCAGAGCGAGTTCGCTCAATCGCATCCTGGACGCTCATCCGCGCGGAGAGGACCTGCGGAGATCGGCGTATGACCTGAGCCACCGTGCGCTGGCTGGTTTGGTGAAGCGTAGCATGGCTGGGCAGATGAATGCCGTCCTGTAAGGCCAATGCCTCGTAAATCGGCTGCTTCTGAAACCGCCGGGAGATGAAAAGGCTGGTCAAGTTGGCGATCATCAAGGGCACAATGACGGCGTAATCCCTCGTCATTTCAAAGATCATCAGCACCGAGGTCATGGGAACGCGCACGATGCCCGCAAAGACCGCTCCCATGCCAACCAGTGCGTAGGCGCCAGGCGTTGCCGTGTATCCCGGCAGCAAGTGATGGGCAACGGCGCCGACCGCGCCTCCCAGCATGGCGCCGAGAAACAAGCTGGGGCCAAAGATTCCGCCGGCGTTGCCGGAGGCATAGCTGACCGTAACGCCGACGAGTTTGAGCGCCACCAGCAGCAGCATCAATTTGAGGGCCATCGATCCGTTGAGAGCGTCGCCGACGTAGGTGTAGCCCACGCCCAGCACCTGAGGCACGAGCCAGCCCATCAGGCCGACCGTCACGCCGCCCACCACCGGATGCCACCAGCGCGTCCTCCTAGGCAAACTCAGAAAGAACTTGCGCATTCCCAGCAAGAGCTTGGTGAAGGCCACCGACAAGAATCCGCCGGCGATGCCCAGCAAGGCGTAGATGCCGAGTTCCAGCGGATGAACCAACGTGTACTGCGGCACTTGAAACAGCGGGTTATTGCCCAGTATCAGGCGCAGCACCGCCCATGAGGTGGCACTGGCCAGCACCACGGAGCCCAGAATGGGCGCGTTCATATCGCCCATCACCTCTTCGAGGGCGAATAGCACCGCCGCCATGGGAGTATTGAAGGCCGCGGCAATGGCGGCGGCCGCTCCCACGGGAATCAGGGCTTTCACCCTGTCCGGACGCAGGCCGAGCCCGCGGCCAAGCACGGAGGCGATTCCCGCGCCAACCTGGACAGACGGTCCCTCGCGGCCCAGCGGAATTCCACAAGCCAGGGTGGTCGCCGTGCAGAAGAACTTGCCCAGAACCGTGCGCAGAGAGATGAATCCGTCCCTGGCAAAGAGCGCGGCCTTGGTCTGCGGCACGCCGCTGCCGCGAGCGTAGGGAAAATAGCGATAGAGAAGGTAGCCCATGGCCAGCGATCCCGCCACCGGCACCAGTACACGCCTCCACGCGGCGCCGCCCACCGGATAAAGTCGCATTCCCAGCCGTTCTGTGAGCACGATGAACGCGACCACGGCAAGTCCGGTGAGCGCTCCGATCAGCAGCGAAAGGAGAAGGAATATCTGCTCCTCGCGCTCGTGAAGACTTGCGGCCCAGCGCGACCGCAGAGCCGTCCGCCAGCTCATTTCCGGTTGGAGTTCGGCGGTTGCCAGAGATGCCATGGAGACAGTTTACGCGAAGTGCATTCCGTCTCTTACCGAGGGTCGGACACCACCCACGCCGCCAACAACTCCTACCCCGCTCACCTACCGCGACGGCTCCATGTTGTAAAGAAAGAATGCCCGCAACTCCAGGTATGGACCGTGAAAATCCCTGGGCAGCGGCGGATAGTTCGAGCCGGTCAGCGCGCCCCAGGCCGCCCGGTCCAGAGCCGTATCGCCGGAGCGGCCTTCGAGCACCAGGCTTCCATCCATCAACCGCCCGTTGGGCAGCACCTTGAAGCGGATCGCCACCATCCCCGACTTCAGAATCGGCGGATTGACCTCGTCGGGAATCAGCGGATCCCAGGTGCGCTCTGTCTCCCAATGCCAGCGTTGCAGCCAGGAGTTGAAATCCACGCCCTGCGTGTCCGACAGAACCTCTATCCCGCCCGAGCCGGCGCCGGGATGTCGCGGAAGTCCGCCCGAGCCGAGGTTGCCCGCGCTGCCCTGCCCACGATTGCGCGCCGCGTTCCTCATATCTTCCCGCAACTGGTCGGCGGGGTTCTGGGAGCCCATGGCAAAGTTTGGCCGGGCCGGCACCGCTGCCGGACGAGGCGCCTCAACCTGCGACTCCGGCGCGGACGGAACCGGTGGCGCGGGCTGAGCGGGAGCCGGCGGCGGGGGCGCGGGAGCCGGCGCGGGCTGCGGTGTGGCCCGGTTCATTGCCTCCAGCGTCTGCTTGTCGATGACCGGCGGCTTTTCGGGAACAGGATTGATCTTCACCTTGGGTTGCACCGGATGCAAAGCCTCCGGAGGCGAATCCAGATAGGTAAAGTCCTTGTGCTGGTTGATGGCCTGGTTCCGATCAACGACCAGCGGCACCTTGAAGACATACTTCGGAAGCCAGGTGAGCGCCGAGAGCAGCGCCAGATGGAAGAGAATTGCCAGCCAGAACCCTTCGCGCAACCGCGCCCACCGCCGCTCATCCTCGAGCTCGCCGATCATCTCCAGCAATTCGTGGGTGTCGTAGTCCACCCAGCGCGAACCCCGGACGACCCGAGGCCCCGATTCAGGCTCGGGCTCAGGCGCGGGCGCGGCGCTGCCGGATTGCCCACTCGTCCGCACGCTCGCATCCGGCTGCGACGCGGGGCTCGCCTCGGGTTCGCTGCTGGGCTCGATCACATCGTTTGGCGCTTCGCTGGGGGGCATTCGTTCCTAGGGAGCCGCGCCGGGCACACACGCCGCCCACCGGCTCCGCTTGGTGTCCTTCCTGTCTATTCTCTCATTCCGCCGAAACCCGTGCGCACCGCCAGGGCCCGTACAATGGTTCCTGATAGTTAAGACGGATCAGCGGGCGGAAGGGGACTCTGTTTGAAGTCGTTTCTTGTTCGAATCATGGCCAAGTGGAACCTCGTGCTGCTGCCCTTTCTCGCCAAATTCGGCATTTGGGGCGTGGGCCTGGTGGCGCTGCTGGATTCTTCCACCATTCCCGTTCCCATGGACGCGATACTGGCCCTCTATGCATGGAACGACAAGGGCCATTTCTGGCTCTATTGCCTGATGGCTTCCGCCGGCTCCGCTCTGGGCGGTCTACTTCCTTACGGCCTGGGCCGCGCCGGCGGGGAGCTCTTCTTGCTCAAGCGGGTCAACCGCGAGCGTTACGAGAAGATGCGCGCCCGCTTCGAGCGCCAGGAGTTCCTGGCCATGATGATTCCCTCCATGCTGCCCCCGCCCACTCCGTGGAAGGCCTTCGTCTTTGCCGCGGGCGTCTTTGAGATGCGGGTCGCGCCCTTCATGCTGTCCGTCTTCTGCGGCCGCATGGTCCGCTGGCTGGTGCTCTCGCTGCTAGTGCTCAAGCTGGGGCCGGGCGCGGTCGAGGTGGTGAAGGCCCACGCCTTGCCGCTGGTCGCCGTCGTGTGCGGCCTGGCGGTGGTTGGCTTTGCCTGGTGGTGGATGCGGAAGAAGCGCGCCGGCAAGCTGCTCCAGGATTAAGCAGCGGTCGCGTCTTTCTCAACCAAGATGCCCCATATAACCGACGACCCCAAATCTGCCGATGACGGTGACATAATCGCGAATCAGATCGAGACACTCATCCAGATCGCGATAGGCAAATGGACCATCGGTGCGAAGCGAGGAATCTTCAATGCCCTCCGGAATCAGAATCGAACGTCTAAGCCCCGCATAGTCAAATGAGTCTGCAAAGGACTTGGAGTTGCTGCGCGACATGGTGCGGCCTGTTCCGTGGCTCATCGAGTTGAGTATCTCAGCTATCTTATCCTTGGCCTGAATCAGGACCACATCGCCCGCCATGTGGGAAGGGAGAGCGGAGAGTTCGCCGGGCAGCATTCGCACGGAACCTTTGCGGATAATGACTGTCCCGTCTTCGAGCTGTTCGTATGTATTGTGAGGCAGGTCAAGTATCAGCTCCGTCTTGCCGAAAACCCGCTCAAGGCGTTCGTGGATCACGGCACGGTTGTCCGTAGCCCACTGAACTACTTTGCCAAACGTCTCATCGAATTCCGCTGGATGATCGATCAATGCGTCGACATGACCCGATTCGTTCCTTGATCCTGTGTGAATCAAGAAGTGCAACGGCCCGTCTTCATAAGGTGCGATTGCATCCAGGAAGTGATTGCCTCCGCCAAGATCGCCAAGGGTGCCTTTATTGGCCCTCAGATGATCGGCAACAGCATTCTATCGCCGCAGGTCCAGATTCTTCACATCCACTGTCGAGCGCACCAACCTCATTCCGCATCCGCAATCGGAAACGGCAAAACGCCGCCAATCCCGCTGGCGGGTGCGCACGGCCGTGCCCGTCGGGAGTGGCGATTTGCCAGGACAGGCATCGGGCAGAAAGACAATCTGATCCGCATCCAGATCATGGGGCACCCATGAATGCAGTCTCCCCAATGGCTCGGCGGATAGGTTCGTAATGTGCATTGCGGCCGTGCCCTTGAAGCCCTTCTTCGGAACGCCGACCAGCTATTTCCCCGCCAGCGCCGCCTGCCCCGGCGCCGCGCTCAGCCGCCGCACCAGCACCGGAGCCCCGAACGCCACTCCCACAACGATCGCGGTCGAGATCAGATCGTTGCGATAGAACGGCAGCCCCGCAACGTAACAGGCCCCCAATCCGCCCAGCGTGCGCGGATATGGATACGCAAGGCCGCTCAACCAAGTCGCATAGTTCGAGAGCAGAAAGAACGAGGTCGGCCCCAGCAGCGCCGCCGCGCCCGCGCGCAGAACCGTCGTCCGGCTGCGCAGCAGAATCTGGCCCAGCGCCATCGCCGCCACGTACCAAGCCCAGGTCATTGCGTACCACTCCCAGCGGAAGCTGTAATGGTAGGCATAGACGGTCAGGTAGTAATCGGTGGCCATCAGCACAGCCAGGGGCGCCAGCATCTCGCGCCACGAGCGCCGCGCGCCAAAGTAGAGCAGAGCGCCGCCCACAGCGGTAAAGTTCATCCACCCCGCATGGGGCATGACACGGCTCAAAACGGCAACCAGCAACAACAGATAAGCAGGCATGACGACCTCGGTTTCTTCTCTTCCTTAGATTGATTCCCAGAGCAGGGGCAAGGATTCCGGCAGCGAACCGGGCTCCCAGCGACGTTCCTCGCCGCTGAGGCGATCAAAAACGCGTTCTACTCATTCTGCGGGCCGTACGCCGCTGGGTCAACCGGAGGGTTTTCACGCGGCGAACAATCTTTTTTGTCAAGGACAAAGCTGCACTACTCACCCACCAGTCTCTGGCCGAGACCGCCCTCTTCTCGGCCGTGCGGATGCCCGTTTCTACCTCGGGATCGGGTGCACGACCAGAACAAAGACATAGAACGCCACCAAGATGCAGAAAGGGGCGACAAGCAGCCAGGTGAGCCACTTCTTGCCGGCGTTGTTCACCCAATAGCAGAGCAGCGCGGAGAGCAGCAGCGCCTGGGGCACAATCTCCAGCCAGCCGCGGAGCTGCATCAAAACCGGAACCGTGGTGTAGATCAAGCCTTCCAGCGATCCGGGAGGCGCGGCAAAGGTTCCCAGGATTCCCACGGCGATCAGTATCCAGCCCATCAGCAGCCAGCCATACTTGCGACCAAATAGCAGCTCCCTGAGCGGATAGAAAACCAGCGCAAAGAGCACTCCGCGCAGCGGCTGGAGGAGCGGCCCGGCCATCACCAGCGGGTCGGTCATCGGACGCATGCCGGAGCAAGGCTTGGCTATCAGTTCCGCATAGTTCAGGAAGTGATAAGCAAGCGCCCCCATAAGGAAATACGTGAGTGTATGGCAGACAGCGGTCTTGGCAGCCAAAGACACGAAGCTGGGTTGCGAGCTCTTCATAAGCGGGTCGGCGGACATGACCACCTCGAATTCCAGGACTCCGGGCTGAGTTTCCGGAATGCAGACTCGTCTCATTCTAAGTACCGTGCGCCACGACGGCATGAGGTTTTGCACAGGAACGGCAATTGTCGCGATGGAGAGTGCGCAATAGCTAAATCCACGTCGCGTCGAACTCCGGGACCCTCTCTTCAAACTTCCTCATTCCAAAGGTTTTTCTCAGCATTAGAAGCCTTTCCCACGGGAGAACATGCCGATCCTGCCTGCGATCCAAAAGATTCCTCTTGCAATTAGTGTACTATCTGTTATAGTACACGTGTGATTCCCTTCCGAGTTCCATTCCGCGCCGGCATCTCGCTCTTCGAGCAGGTCGTCTACGCGTCGAAAAAAGCCATCGTCTCAGGCCAACTGCGCCCGGGCGATCCGTTTCCCTCCGTACGCGCCCTGAGCAAGGAACTCAAGATCAATCCCAACACGGCCCACAAGATTGTCACCCAGCTGGTGAATGATGGCCTGCTTGAAACCCGTCCCGGCATTGGCACCGTGGTGGCCGTTCTGCCCGAGTCCAGCCGCAAGGAGCGCACCCAACTGCTGGGCCATGAGATCGAGGAACTGGTTGTGGAGGCCAAGCGCCTGGGAATCGAATTGGACGAGATGCTCTCGTCATTCTCCGCTCATTGGCAGCGCCTCAGCACGGACGATCCAACTCGCGCCAATCGCTCCGCAGACAAGATCGAAACTAGCCCCAAGGATGGAGGCAGCAAGGAACGATGAACTCCGCAATCCACACACATGGTCTCAGTAAACGATTTGGCCGCACCGCAGCCGTCGACGGCCTCGATCTCGCCGTGCCCGAAGGAGCCATCTATGCCATGGTTGGCCCCAATGGCGCGGGCAAGACCACCATCATCAAGCTGTTGATGAACATCTTTCCTCCCACGGCGGGCCGCGCCGAGGTGCTGGGCATCGATTCCAGCAAGCTCGCCGGCAAGGCCTTCAGCCGCATCGGCTATGTCTCTGAGAATCAGGAGATGCCCGACTGGATGACCGCCGGCTCCATGCTCGATTACTACCGCCCCTTCTATCCCACGTGGGATCGCGCGCTCGAGCAGCAATTGGTCCGCCAGTTCGATCTCCCGCTCAAGCGCAAGCTCAAGCACCTCTCGCGCGGCATGAGGATGAAGGCCGCCTTCTTGAGTTCGCTCGCCTATCGCCCCTCCCTCATCGTTCTCGATGAGCCGTTTACCGGCCTCGATCCGCTGGTGCGCGACGAACTCATCGAAGGCCTCATCGAGCGCGCGCCGGAGACCACAATCTTTCTCTCCTCGCACGACCTGGCCGAAATTGAAAGCTTTTCCAGCCACGTCGGCTATCTGGAGCAAGGCCGCCTGCTCTTTTCCGAAGAAATGTCCGTGCTTTCGGATCGTTTCCGCGAGGTTACGGTCACCCTCGACAGCCCTTCGCCGCCGCCGGGGAATCTTCCGCCCACCTGGCTGCAACCGCAGACCGCCGACTGCGTTCTTCGCTTCGTCCACAGCGACTTTGACGAGGAACGCACTCCGCGCGAGCTGGCAGAGAGATTTCCTTCAGCGCGCAACATCGCTTTCGATCCCATGCCGCTGCGAGCGATCTTTCTGGCCGTCGCCAAATCCGGGCGCTCCCGCGCTTCTTCGCAACAAGATTCCACCACCGTCAAGGGGAACGCAGCATGAAACTGATCCTGCATATCTTTGCCAAAGACACGCGCCATTTCTGGCCCGAGATCCTCGTATCGCTGGCCGTCATAGCTGTTTTCGTTTGGGTTTGCCCCATCGAGTGGTTGTCTAACGATGATCTTCACAGCAATATGTTTAGAGCTCTAGCCGGTCTTATTGTCAACCTTGTTCCCGTGACCTGGTGGATTCTCATCACCCGCGTCACTCATGCGGAACGGCTCGTCGGCGACACGCAGTTCTGGCTTACGCGCCCTTATGACTGGAAGCGGCTGCTCGGCGCAAAGATGCTCTTCCTCGCGGTCTTTCTTTACGTGCCCATTTTCATCGCCCAATGTCTTTTGCTGGCCGAAGCGGGATTTCATCCGCTCGCCTATCTCCCGGGACTGTTCTACAAGCTGCTCCTCATCACCGTTGTCCTCGTTTTGCCCGTCATGGCTATTGCTGCCGTCACTTCGAGCTTTGCCCGGACGACGCTCACTCTTCTCGCCATCTACATCTGTCTGGCTGGCATCTTCGCTTTAGCGTATCTCGCGAATTCTCTAGATCCATCCATCCCCAACCAAGGTCACCTCCTTGTCGCCATTGCCCTTTGCCTATTTGCTGCGGCTGTTGTAGCGCAGTATGCCACTAGAAAAACAAGGCTAGTTCGTCTCTTGCTAATTGCAACTCCAGTCCTATCCCTTTGCTTGGGAGAAGTCCGATCCAATCAGTCTCTGATTGACCGGGCCTATCCCCCGCCAGCCGCCCAGGCCGGCGCGCCGGTTCAGTTGTCGTACAGCCCAAACCTACCAGGGTATGGGGGCAGGGACACATACCCAACCACGCCGAAAACCAGAATTTGGATCAGGATTCCAATGGCAGAGTCCGGCGTCTCGGAGGAAAATTTAGTCGTCGTCGACAGTATCCGAGCCGAAGTCAAAGCTCCCGACGGCTCCCAGTGGGACTCTGCGTGGCAGCCAGCCCAAATGCAGAGCATTTTCTCCAGGAATAACCGCTCCAACGCGACCTTCCTAATGCCCCTCGCGGTCTACAATAAGTTCCGCTCCATGCCGCTTAGTGTGCATCTTACCCTTGCCATCACCCAGGCCAAGGTAGCCGAGGCAACAAGCATCCCGCTACCCGTGGGAAACTTCTCCATTCCCGACTTCGGCTTTTGCAAGCCGCAAATCCGTTGGAGCGTTGCCTCCACGGAAATTACCGGAATCAGTTGTTTTTCTGCCTTGCGTCCGCCGACACTCACCTACATCCGAACAACATGGTCGGAATCGTCGTGCTCTGACTTGCAAGCCCTGCCTAGCCCAAGCAAGGACGCAAGCGCATGGGTCGGATCGCTCGACCGCGCACCCGCGGAACTCGGCATTTCCCCCATCGAGCATTTACCCATGTGGCTTTCGAACGGTGGTTATTTTAACAACAAACCTCGAATTCTGTGCCCAGGCACGCCCATCGACTTTGTCCAATACAGCGTGGTTCGGCGCACGCAAGCCAGCGTCGGCATTGAGAATTATCGTCTTCCCAAGGTGACGATCGCGGGAGGTCAGGTTACCGTCGAATACTAATCCCGCTGGGCCACGGCCAACGGGAGCGGCACCCTACCGCTGCTCCCGCCCGTTCATCCCCTCGCCGGCGTCGTCGCGGCCGTCCACAATGTAGACCCAGCCGGCGAGCGGGTTCCGAGTTGGGGCCCTGCCCGCGCCCAGGTAGGAGTAGTCCCAGCGCAGATCGGTGAACTCGACCGTGGTCCACTGGCGGTTGGCGGCCACCTGCGGTGGGGCCAAACCTGGCGCCGCGACTGGTCCAATGTCGCGCACCACCGCCCACCTGCCCCAGTCCAGATAGACCTGGCCCAGCGGAGTGCGTTTGGCAGCTTCGGTGGCCGCGGTCGCGGCGGGCTTGAAGATCACGTCCCGCCGCGGGTCGCTGTCGATGGAGCCGGTGCGAGTATCGACTTCGGCGGTCTGGTAATACTCCGCCGTCTCCAGAATCGCGTGCCAGCGGAAGGGGCTGACGGGATAAGGCTCGAGCCCGATGCGCAGGACCGGCGCGGATGTGATCTGCACGTTATCGAGCAGCGCCCGCGCCTGCGCATGTTCCGACCACCTCCAGCCCCACAAAACCACCATTGCACTCAGCGCGAAGATCGCCCAGCCCCGCCCGCGAAAGGCCTGCCGCTTCGCGCCGATCTCCCGATCCGCCAGACCGAACAACCAAGGCAAGACCAGAGCCAGGAAGAAAATCACCCACAGCACCGGCTCGGCGATAAAGACAAAACTGCCCGCATACCAGTGCGGATTAAAGGGGAAAAACGGCCGCAGCCCGTAGTTGTTGGTCCAGTCCAGCAGCAGATGGCTGAGCGCGGCAATCAACGCCGTCGCGTAGAGCCAGCCCCAATGCACGGGCTGCGCCGAGGGCGCTCTTACGCTTTGGTTGAGCCTGCTAATTCCTCTGGCACGCCTCCCCTCTCGCCAGCGATCGTATAGCCACACCAGTCCCACCGCCGCCCCGGCAACCACCGGCACGGCGATCAATGTGTGGGTAATGCCGCGGTGGTGCTTCAGTTCCTCGACCGGCCCAGCCAGCGACCAGAGAATGTCGATGTCGGCGGCCTCTGCGGCCAGCACGGCGGCCAGCGTAGCGTAAGCCGTCTTGCGATTCAGCCCCGCCCGGCCAATGCAGGCGCCGACGAGAAAGTGGGTGATGGGTTCCATTGCAGCCTGCAAACCATTTTACAAAGTGTTCTGGAGGTGCAAGCATGAACAAAACAACTCATCCCACAATCCACGAAAGAAGGTGATAGCGAATGCTGGACAATTCGTTCTTCATCAACGTATTCGTACTGTTCTATCTCTGGCCGCTCTTGGTGGTAGGGGGCATTGCTGTCTGGCTGAGTTGGATATACGTTGAGCCGGAGTACGACGACGGGGGCATCTTGACCAGAGGCAGCCACTGCTCAGTCAGGGCGCGAGCGTTGTTGACCGCCGGGTGCACGGTTTTCTGGATTTGCGGTCTGGCCGACCAAGCCCTAACCGGTTCACCAATCGGTCCAAACCATCCAATTAACTTTGGGTTCTGGCCAGAACACCCTGTGCTCCTCGTGACTTTGCTCTCCCTCGCCGATCTTCTCTTGATCGCCTCGGTTGCCTACGCTTGGCATGCCCGTGGCAGCGGAAGATGGGTTTTATGGGTCGTAACGCCGATCATAGCCGTTGCTTCCATAGCGCCCTCGATTTTTCTTTTCCTATCGTTATTCTCCGACTCATCGACGAGTTTTTAAGTTCGAGTTCTTCATGCAAGACTCGACAAAGCCAGGCAAACACGGGGTCGTGGGGTCTTGAGCGAGTTTTCCATTTGCTAACCAAACTACCCTGCCAGTGACCTCCTATAATTCTCCCCATGGGCGAACCCACCAACACAGACTCATCTCCGGCCCAGCGCCCCGAAGAAATCCGCGCGGCCGAGTTGCGCGCCGAACTGCGCCGCCACGAGCACCTATACTACGTCCTCGACGCTCCGGAGATCACGGACGCCGCTTACGACGCGCTGATGAACGAGCTCAAGCGCATCGAGGCCGCGCACCCGGAGCTGCTCACGCCCGACTCGCCCACCCAGCGCGTTGGAGGCAAGCCGGCCGAGGGCTTCAAAAAGGCGCCCCACTCGCGGCCCATGCTCAGCCTGGACAACGCCTACTCGGCCGAGGAGCTGGCCGCCTGTGACGCCCGCGTACGCGATTTGGCCGGACCGCTGCCGGTCGAATATGTGGCCGAGCTCAAGCTCGACGGCCTGAGTGTGGCGCTCCGCTACGAGCCGGCGACCGGCGGCGGTTCACGGCTAACGACAGGCATCACCCGCGGCGACGGCCAGACCGGCGAGGACGTGACCTCGAACATCCGCACTATCCGCAGCGTGCCACTCAGCGTCTCTTCGGCCCAACTGAAGGCTGCCGGGCTGCCACCCACCTTTGAAGTCCGCGGCGAGGCGGTCATGCCTAAACCCGCCTTTCTGCGCCTCAACGAAGAGCGCGAGCGGGAGGGATTGCCGCCAGCCGTAAATCCCCGCAACGCCGCCGCCGGAACCCTGCGCACGCTGGAGCCCGGCATCGTCGCCAATCGCCGCCTGGACTTTTATGCCTATTTTCTTTTGGTAGACGGCGATTACTGGCCGCGAGGCCAGCGCGCCACGCTCGATGCGCTGGCCGCGCTCGGCTTCCGTGTCAATCCCCATCGCGAGCTGGTCGATTCGGTCGCGGCCATGACCCGCTTCATCGATCGGGCCGAGGCTGAGCGCTCCACGCTCGGCTACGAAATCGACGGCGTGGTTCTCAAGGTGGACTCCCACGCCACTCAGCAGCGCCTCGGCTACACCGGCCGCGCCCCGCGCTGGGCCATCGCTTACAAGTTCACCGCCAAGTCGGGCGTCACGCAGGTCAATGCCATCACCGTGCAGGTGGGCCGCACCGGCAAGCTGACGCCGGTGGCCGAACTGGCGCCGGTCTTCATCGGCGGCACCACGGTGAGCCGCGCCACGCTGCACAACGCCGACTTCATCGAGCGCCTGGGCTTGCTGGTCGGCGATTGGGTGCGGGTCGAGCGCGGCGGCGACGTCATTCCCAAAGTCGTCGAAGTCATTGAAGACGCCGGCCGCCCGCGCGGGAAGGACCGCTTCGTCTTCCCTCTGGTTTGCCCCGAATGCCAGAGCGCCGTCGTCCGCGTCGAGGGCGAGGTGGACTATCGCTGCGTCAACGCCGACTGCCCTGCCAAATTGCGAGAGAGCCTGCTCCACTTCGGCCGCCGCGAGGTCATGAATATCGAAGGGCTGGGCGAGGCCGTCGTGCAGCAGTTGCTCGATCGCGGGCTAGTGCGCAGCGTTGCCGATCTCTACAAGCTGACCGAAGTGCAGTTAGCGGCGCTGGACCGCTTTGCGGAAAAGTCCGCCCGCGCCCTGGTTGCCGAGATCGAAGGCTCGAAGCGCGCCGGCCTGGCCCGCGTGCTGATGGGCCTGGGCATCCGCTTCGTCGGCGAGCGCACCGCCGAGCTGCTGGCCCAGGAGTTCGGTTCGATGGACGCACTGTCCGCGGCAACCGCCGAAGAACTGGAGCGTGTGGAAGAGGTCGGCCCGCGCATCTCGCAAGCGATTCTGGAGTTCTTTGCGCAGCCCGCGAACCAGGCTTTGATCCAAAGCCTGAAGGACGCCGGGGTGGAGATGACGGCGGAGAAGAAGCAGCGCTCGGCTCAACTTGCGGGATTGACCTTCGTGCTCACCGGCACGCTGCCCACGCTCACCCGCGATGAGGCCAAAGCGAAGATCGAAGCCGCCGGCGGCAAGACCGCCGGTTCGGTCAGCAAGAAGACAAACTATGTAGTGGCGGGCGAGGAAGCTGGTTCCAAGCTCAAAAGGGCGCATCAACTCAAGGTTCCGGTGCTGGACGAAGCCGGACTGCTGGCGCTGCTCGAAGCCGGGCCGATGGCGAACTGACAGGCCCTTCACCCGCCTTCAGGACGAATGCCTCCGGAATCCTCCCGGCGATGCGGGCTCCAGGCCAAGAACAGCGATAGAGCAACGAGAATCAACAACAGATCCATCCACACCGCAGCCCCCATTCTCCTGGGTTCCAAGGATCAACCGGAGCGGCGGCGGGCGGCCCTGTCCGGATGCCGCTCGGCGGCGCGCTCCCGTTCCCGGTCCCAAGCGTCCGCGCGCCAGTTGCGCGAGGCAAAGCGGGGCGGATCGTCGGACTCCGGTGAATGCTCCTCGGCTTGGAATCTTCCCGGCATCGCAACCAGTTCCGGCTGCGCCAGGAACGGCGGCCGCTTCGGCACGATCGGCGTGGGCGGCGTCAGCAGCCGCGCGGAGGGCTCTGCCTGCCCATGCGCCGCCTTCGAGGTCAGGCTGGTATCGGTGACCATGGCCGGCGCTTCCACTTCAGCCTCCGCCGCGACGCCCGGCTGCGACCTATCTTCCAAGCGCCTGGCCATGAATTCGTCCATTAGTTTATGCAGGCAGGTCTGGCCGCAGAGATGCTTGGCCCCCGGACGCAGCCGGTTGCGCGCGTCCAACCCGCTCACCCGCAGCTCTCCGCCCTGGTCATAGGCCACATACCAGTGGTTGGTCTGCTTCTTCTCGGTTCCGCAGATGTCGCACGATATTGCCTGCCGGATCACCGCATCTCCCTCAGTCCGCACAGCCGTTCCGCGGCTTTGTCGATTCCATGCTTCTTTTCCCGTCCCTGTAAGGCGGAGAGACTCGCTTACACGCGAGCCGCACCGGCAACCCGGTGGGAGAATTCGCGGAATCGTCCCTGCTCTATTTCATCGCCTGACCGTGGGAATGGGTGAGAAAAGAGGAAGAGAAAGATTGCAGCGGGTCAAATCTGGACAGAAGGTTCCGCAATCGTCCTGAAACGGAACACATCCTCCGCTTCGATTGAAGAAGGAACAGAAACAATTTGAAGTTGTCAACAATCCCGCTTCGAGGGCTAACCTCAGCCTGCCGCGCTACAGGAAGGCCCGCGGGGATGAATACCCGCGGCTGGCAGGTCGGGATTCCGTCCTGGGCAGAATCCCGCCCCCTCTTTGCGGAGACTGCCGCGGCCAACCGAGCCTATCGTCTTTGTCCTGGCCTTACTGCCGCGGCGCGAAGTATCCCTTGCGCGCTCGCACCTGGTACCGCCGGTCGTTGCAATAGAGATAGATTGGCCGAAAGGCTCCGTTGGCCTTGAAGTCAGCCGGCGTATAGGTCAAAGCGTACTGGCTGCGCAGCTCTTCTTCAATGGACTTGAAGCTTACGGAAAGCTCGTCGACCGAGGGCGGGAAGTATACCTGCCCACCGGTTTCCTCGGCCAACTGTTTCAGCACGTCGTCGCCTTTGCCGCGGCTCGGCGTCCAGTTGGTGCTGATGGCGTAGATGATGGTCTCCGCCCGCTCGCACTCCTTGATCGCCTCTTCCGGACGGACGCGGCTCTGGTTGTCGTCGCCATCCGAGAGCAGCACTATCGCCTTGCGCACCGGTTCCTGGCCGCGCGAAACGTCGAGCAGCTTGTCGCGGCAGGCCGTATAGACCGCGTCGAAGAGCGCCGTGCCGCCGATGGGGCGTATCCGATTCACTCCCGTCTCCAGCTTATCGATATCGTTGGTCCAGTCCTGATCGATCGTGGGGGTCTGAGCAAAATCCATCACGAAGGCGCGGTCGCTCCTCGCCTTGAGTACCTGGAGCAGGAACTCGATGGCCGACTGCTGCTCGAACTGAAACCGGGTCCGAATCGATGTGCTGGAGTCGATGACGATGCCCACGCGCAGAGGCAGATTGATCTGCTGGTGGAAAGAGCGCACATGCTCCGGCGCCTTCTGGTCGTCCAGCAGCGCAAAGTCGCTCTGTCGCAAATTGGGGATGTAATGCCCGTGCTTGTCGGTGACGGTGAAGATGAGGTTGACCTCATTCACGGGAATCACTATCGTCGGCGCATTCACATCCGCCGCCGGTTCCGCGGCCTGGGCCGGCGACTGCTGGGCAGCCTGAGCCTGTGCGGGCTGGGCGGCCTGCGCTGCTGCGGGCGTAGCCGCGGGTTGCTGTGCGGGCAATGCGGCCGCGAGAGATTGCGCCGTCTGGGTTGCGGGAGCCGACGCTGCCTGAACTGCCGGCGAGGTTGCTGACGGCGCCACGGGTTGACACGCCCGCAATGTGACGGCCGGAGAGGCGATCGCGAGCACAAGGACTAATAGATGTCTGGTCATACCTTCCCCATTTTAGCAATCGTAGCGGGCAATTTGCATTCCCGCGAATCCGTTTCGTTACGCTTACCCTTGCCGGAAGAACTGCTGGCCCCTTCCAGCCTGTCCAGGAAATTCACCAACTCCTCCGGCAGCGGAGCTTCCAGCTCCAGCAGCTTTCCCGTGGTAGGGTGCGCGAATTCGAGCCGCGCCGCGTGAAGAAAGTTCCGTCCCAGCCTGAGCTTCTCCGGCTCCGCCTTCCGCCGCGCGGCCTTGGAGGGCGCGGCCTGCGAGGCTGCCTGATCCGTCAGTTGGCCCGCGCCGCCATAAACCGTATCGCCCACCACCGGGTGGCCGATCGACGCCATGTGGACTCGAATCTGATGCGTCCGGCCGGTCTCAATGCGCACCCGCAGCAGCGTGAACTTGCCAAAGCGATTGTCGAGCCGCCGCACCACCTCGTAATGCGTAACCGCCGAACGCGCGTTCTGTTGCGGCTGCGCGGTCATGCGCGTCCGCCGCACCGGATCGCGGCCCACCCCGGCGTTGATGGTGCCTCTCTGGCGCTCCACGGAACCTTGCACCAGCGCGATATAGGTCTTCTTGATGCGGCGGCTCGAGAACATCTCTCCCAGCGCCGCGTGCGCCCGGTCGTTCTTGGCCACTACGATCAGGCCGCTGGTGTCCTTGTCCAGCCGGTGAACGATGCCGGGCCGCAGTTCGCCGCCAGTCGAAGAGAGCGCCTGGAACCGGTAGAGCAGCGCATTCACCAGCGTGCCTCGGTTGCGCGCGTCCTCGTTCTGCCCCGACCCGGCGTGGACCATCATGCCGGCCGGCTTATTCACCACCGCCAAGTCGGCGTCCTCATAAACCACGTCCAGCGGAATCTCTTCCGGCGTCGCCTTCAACGGCGCGGGATGCGGCTCTCCGGTTAGGTCGATCCGCTCGCCGCCGCGCAGCTTGAAGGAAGGCTTCTCCCGCTCGCCATTCACCAGCACATCGCCCTGGGCCATCAGAAGCTGAACGCGGGAACGGCTCACGCCCTCCAGTTGCGCGGCGACGAACTGGTCCAGCCGCTGACCGGCTGCCTCCGCGGGCACATCGATGGTGCGCAGTTCAGCACTTCCCGCGTCAGCCATGTTCAGCCTCGTTCTTTGCGCGGTTGCCCTTCCGTTCCAGCAGCGCCAACCCTCCCGCAAGCACCAGCAGCACCGCCGCCGCCTGCGGCCCATCCAGCGCGCCGCCCAGCAGCGCGCCGCGGCCCTCGGGGTCGCGCCAGAACTCAGTGATGAAGACAGCCACGCCGATGCCCAGCAGAGCCAGCCCGAACGCATCGCCCTCTTGGCGCCTCGCCGGCAAACCCACCAATAATAAAATCGACAGGGTCAAGAATGCCAGCGCCGCGTAGGCTTGCACCGGATGCAGCGGGATCCCCAGCGGCGTCCCGCTCCAGCGCGCGGCCAGGGGATCGGTATAGGTCACGGCCCAGCGAACGGCAGCTTCCGTCCCGTAACCCGACCCGGCCAGCAGCGCGCCCAGTTGTTCAAAGGCCAATCCCAGCGCCACGGGCGCGGCCAGCGCATCGGCCGTGGTCATGAACGGTAGCCGCTTCCAGCGCGCATAGAGCACAGCGGACCCCACGCCGGCCAGCGCCCCGGCCGCTCCCGTCAGCGGATGATGAATCATCCCCAGCCCCAGCAGCCAGGAGGGATGACGGCGCAGGTCGCTCCAGTTGGCCAGCACCAGCAACAGCCGCTGACTGAGGAGGGCCGCAAACAACGCCAGCACGGAGAGATTCCACACCCGCGCGGCATCGACACCGGCAATCCGCGCCGTTCGCTGCGCCAGAAACAGCGCCAGCAACACGCCCAGCGCGGCCAGTGCGCCGTAGGCCGGAATGAGGATCGATCCGATCTGGAAGAGGACGGGATGCACCTGAGTCAGAATAGACCAACAGGCGAGTGGAAGGTAGAATCCGGCCCGCGGGGCCGTGGGCAATGCGCTGGTGAACCCGTCCTAAGACGGCGGAGCCCTCCGCGGTTCATTAGGCATTCCGGACTGGCGGACACGGCACACAGAACCGAT
>JBEKDB010000035.1:0-34194 GCA_050014575.1 Occallatibacter sp.
TTGTATCTAGTTTATATACAACGACTTGTGTGAAGACATGAATTCCTCTCCACCTAGAGCGACGGACCCCTATAGACGAAACTGGACGCAAGCTGCTGAATGGGGGTAGATATGGGGGTACATGCATACAAGCAATCCGTAACGCGCTCATTTGTCAATAGTTGCAGTGTGATACGAATCCAGTCGTGCCTACCATATTTATCAACAACATAGCTGGAAGGCTCTGAATGTTTCACCTGTGAAACCTCACCTGCTTCCGTTTTCGCGGTCCCTACGCCCTATTGAACGGTTTGCGATCCAGGTTGCAACGCCCGCATCATTGAGTCCTGCGCGGCCAACATCGACGAATTCACCCGGTGAGCGCACAGCCCGAGCGTGGTCGAGACGGTGGCATGGCGTTAAAGCCCTTGAACCGTTTTAATGTCCGTTCCCTGATTGTGGACTGACCCCACAAAATGAGACAGGAATTTGTGCGACACTTGGCAGGGAGAGGAGCTGCAAGTGGCGAAGAGACGAGTCGGCAAATACCCTCTGTCGTTCCGGCAGATGGCGATTGAGCGGATGAAGGACTGTCCCAGCGTGTCTGCATTGGCGGAAGAGTTGGGTAGCCGACATCACTTACATCCGGCTGCAAGCCGAATTCGTGTACCTGGCGGTGATTCTGGATGGTTACTCGCGCAAGTGGGCGCCCTCTGGGCAGGGATGGAGGCTGGATCGCACCCTTACTTCCCGTCTGGCGGTCGATGCCTTGCAGCAAGCCATTGCCCTGCGAAGCCCCATGCCGGGCCTGGTGCATCATTCTGATCGCGGCGTGCAGTATGCCTCAGCCGACTACGTGGCAATTCTCAAGCAGTATGCAATCGTCTCGAGCATGAACCGGCCCGCGAACCCATACGACAACGCCAGCTGCGAGAGCTTCATCAAGACGCTCAAACGCGAGGAAATCTACGCGAACGAATACCGAGACCTGGTGGATTTGCACGGTCACATCGAGGAGTTCATCGACTGCTACTACAACCAGAAGCGACTGCATTCCGCTCTTGGTTACCAAACGCCGGAGGAGTTCGAAGCTCAAACGCGCGGCCAGAGCGAAGCAGAGTTAAATTCTGCTACACTGCGATTCTTCGCCGGAACACGGCAGAAAGCTTCAACAGCGCTGGTAGGGGAAGGGACTCAAACGCCGTCCCTTCCCCACATCCCTACCCGGCTTGGAGAATCAATGACATGACCTCCAAGACCGAACCGCGTCTCAACCTGTGTGAACCCCGAACTGTATCATGTGAAGGGTTCAGAATCGACAATACTGCCGGTGTAGCAATAGAAAACTGTCTCAACGAAGGGGTTCACCCCAAACGACTGTGGAGACTACTGTGGGTACCCCTCGGCCTGTCCTGTCTCCTGGGCGGATTTCTTCGTGGCCGGCCGGCCCGTGACAATCGACTCCAGGGCGTGGCGGATTTCAGTTCCTGGATCTTACGGCGCTTGTGTCCCAAAGTTAAATGGCTGCCATATAAGTTCAGGCCCGGTTCGTGATATAAGGTGCTTGTCTCCCCTTCCCTGGGGCGAAGTCCAGAGGCCAAGCCTCGTTTTCGGCCTTGACCGCACAGGGTGGGCGGAAGTTCACGCATGAGGTTTGCCTTCCGATGCTCGACGTTCATCTGCCCCATAAGGGTATTCACGGGTTTTGGGAGTTCTTTATTCACCTGTTCACGATCACCGTGGGCCTGCTGATTGCCACCCAAATCGAGAGCTGCATGGAGTGGCGGCATCATGTTCATGTGGCCGAGGAGGCGCGCCAGTCGCTACACGCCGAGATCCAAAGCAACCTGAACGACCTGAAGCGGATGCAGCCGGGGCTGAAGGAGTGGCGCGGCCAGATCGATGCCGACCTGGCGTTGATGGAGCGCATTCAGGAGCATCCTGAAGACATGAAGAATCAGCACGCCACCATGGCGCTGAGTTTCAGCGTCGTCAGCATGTCCGACACGGCGTGGAGAACGGCGCAGTCTACCGGCGCGCTGGCCTACATGCCCTATGAGGAAGCGCAGCGATATACCGCGATTTACCAGGCGCAGGCCGCGCTGGTGGCGCTGGAGGACAAACCGGTTGAAGATGTCGCCGCCATCAACGGCCTGATAGCAAAATACGATATTCATTCGAGCCAATCCGGCAAGGTCACCAGGGAGCAGGCCAGCGCCTTGGCGGAGAAGCTCGGCGCGATGCAAATGCATCTGTCCGTAGGGAGCGGGCTGCTGGAAGAGGATATCGAGCAGAGTCAGGCATTCCTGGAGAACCGCGAGGCCAAACACACCTTCGGAGAGCCCTTGAAATGATTCGCGGAGATGAGGCTTCCGGGTCTGCGTGGCGCGGACGGCAAAGGGAGTCGCGTGATAGAGTTTTAGAAACCCAAAGACAAGGATGCGACCGGAATTGACGCGACCAGAGTTTGCCACGCTTCGCAATAGCCCCGATGTTTCCGTTCTGATCATCGGCGGCGGCATCAACGGAATCGGCTTGTTCAACGAACTGGCGCTGCAGGGAATCGATGTGCTGCTGGTCGAGAAGACAGATTTCTGCGCCGGCGCCAGTTCCGGCATGACGCGGATCATTCACGGCGGCCTCCGCTACTTGGAGAACGCGGAGTTCCGCCTGGTGCGCGAGTCCCTCCGGGAACGAAACCGCCTGCTCAGAAACGCGCCCCACTGCGTCAAGCCCCTGCCTACGACGATTCCGATCTTCAATTGGATGTCGGGGATGGTTCCCGCCATCCGGAATGTGCTGGGATGGCCCACCAAGCCCGCCAATCGCGGAGCGCTGCTTATCAAGACCGGGCTGACGATGTATGACTTTCTGGCCGGCCGCAAGTCTCCGATGCCGCGCCATCGGTTCCGCTCCAGGCGCGCGGCGCTCGCGCTGCGGCCCACTTTGAATCCCGAGGTAATCTGCACCGCAACTTACTACGATGCCAAGATCACCTATCCGGAGCGGCTGTGCCTGGAGCTGGTGCAGGACGCCGAGGCCGCGCATTCTGGGGCGCACGCGGTGAATTACGTCCGGGCGGAGAGCGCGTCGGGCGGCGCCGTCACGCTGCGCGACGAGGTCTCCGGCGAGAGCTGCGAAGTTAGGCCGAAGGTGGTCGTCAATGCCACGGGGGCGTGGATCGACTTCACCAATCGCGATATCGGTCGCGAGAGCGGGTTTATCGGCGGCACCAAGGGCTCCCACATCGTGCTCGACCACCCAGAACTGGTGGCGGCGACCGGGGAAGATATGATCTACTTCGTCAACCGCGACGCCCGCATCTGCATCTTCTATGTGGTCGATGGCAAAGTGATAGCCGGCGCCACGGATATTCCCACACAAGATCCCGATGCTGCCTGCGACGAAGGCGAGGTGGACTATCTTCTCGAGTCCCTGCGGCAGGCCTTCCCATCGATTCGCGTGGGCCGGTCGCATGTGGTCTTTCGCTTCTGCGGCGTGCGACCTCTGCCGCGCAGCAATGCTCTCACGCCGGGCCAGATCAGCCGCGACCACAGCTTTCCGGTGCTGGCAGCGGGCAATGGAATCGACTTCCCCATCTACTCGCTGGTGGGCGGGAAGTGGACCACCTTCCGCGCGCTTGCCGAGCAGGTTGGGAACGAGATTCTGCGCGTGCTGGGCCGGCCGCGAGTGCGCAGTTCGGCCGATCTTCCCATCGGCGGCGGCAAAGGCTATCCCAGGCTGCCGGAGGGCACGGGATTGCCCCAGGAACGGCTCGCAACTCTCTCGGAGCGCTATGGCACGGGCGCGGACAAGGTGGCCGCATATCTGCTTTCGGGCGGGGATGCGCCGCTTGCCTGCCACGCCGGCTACTCCCGCCGGGAGATCGAGTACATCGCGCTGAACGAGCGCGTCGTCCACCTCGACGATCTGATCATGAGGCGAACGCTGATGGGCTTGCTGGGCGAGGTGAACCGGCCCTTGCTCGAGGAACTGGCCGCTGTCGTGGCGTCGGTTCTCCAGTGGCCGGCGGAGAAGACCGCGGCCGAGATCGAGCGCACCGTCCAACTATTCCGGAGGGTTCACGCGGTGATTTTGGCCAAGTGATCGAAGTCGGTCTTCAGGTGCTCATAGATGTCGCGATACACACGGTAGTACCCTGTGTACTTTTCGTGATTGGCCTGGTCCGGTTCGAGGCGCCGGTCAAGATGCACCATCTCCGATAGCGATTTGCGGACGTCGGGAAAGACTCCGGCCCCCATGCCCGCGATTATGGCTGCGCCGTAGGGAGAGCCGACCGAGGCGCGCGGCAGCAGCACCGGCATCCCCAGAACGTCGGCCTTGATCTGATTCCAGAGATCGTTGCGGCTGCAGCCGCCCACGCTTCTCATCTCGCGGACTTCTGCTCCGGCGCGCAGGGCCGTCTCGACGTTGTGGCGGAGGGCAAAGGCTGCGCCCTCCAGAATGGCGCGCACCAGCGCCGCTTTGGGGGTGGCCAGCGAGAGGCCGAAGAAGACTCCGCGGGCGTTGGTATGCCAAATCGGCGAACGCTCCCCCATCATGTAAGGAAGGAAGATAACCCCACCGCTGCCCGGCTCGACGGCGGCTGCCTGGCGCGTGATCAGATCGTATGCGTCGGCGCTGCTCTCGGAGGCGGCCTGGGTTCCCGTCTGCCCAAACTGATCCTGGAACCAGCGCAGGCACCCGCCCGAGGAGACCATGGCGCCGAGCAGCAGGTGAATTCCCGGCAGGGCGTGGGGCATGGCGATCAGCGCCGGCTCCGTCAAGCCGCGGTCGTTGGGGATGATGACGACGGTGGAGGTGCCCGTCATTTCGACGGCGATGCCCGGCTCGGCCACGCCTGCTTCCAGCGCCGCGGCGGGGCTATCGACGTTCCCGGCCATCACCGGAGTACCGGCCCTGAGGCCGGTTGCCTCGGCGGAATCGGCGGTGACCTCGCCCTGAATGTCGCGTCCTTCAATGACCTCCGGAAACTGCGCCGGGTCCACTCCACAGGCGGAGCAAAGCGCCTGGGACCACTCTCCCGTCGCGTAGTTGCGCATCTGCAACAGCACGGCGTGCGCCGGGTCCATGCCCAGCCGCCCGGTAAGCTGGTAGTTGAGGTACCCGTTCACTTGGACGAACTTCCAGGTCCGCTTGAGGATCTCGGGTTCGTGATTGCGCAGCCACAGCAGCCGCGCGGCCACGTAGAAAGCGTCCGGTCGGTTGCCGGTTATGCGATGTATCTCCTCCGCGCCCAGCAGTTCGGTCAGGCTCACCGCTTCGGCCTCGGCGCGGCGGTCCATCCATATCATCGCCGGGCGCAGGGGCCTGCCGGAGTGGTCCAGCGGCAGCAGAGTGGGCGCCTGGGAACTGATGGCCAGCCCCAAAACCCTTTCCCGCCCATGCTCGACCTTCCCCAGAGCCTCGCGAATGGCCTTGCAGGTTGCCTGCCACCAGTCTTCGGGATCCTGCTCCACCCACGCCGCGCGCAGGTGATGAAGCGGATACTCGGCTTGGCAGACGGCGCGGAGATTTCCCCGCAGGTCCAGCAGGACGGCCTTTACCGAACTGGTTCCGGCATCGATGCCGAGCAGCAGCGGTTCCACGTTACCCTTTCGCCGGCGGTCTCAGCGGCCCACATAGAGTGGCGCAATCGAGACCACCCCAAGGCCAGTCACAAAAAGCACAAACATCAATACCAGGAGCCGGTTGACGCGCGCGCCGCCCCCGGCGAACTCCTTCCACACGAGGACGCCCCAAAGCGCCCCCACCATCGTCGAGCCTTGCCCGATGGCGTAGCTGATCGCTGGCCCCACCTGCAACGCGCGCGGAGCGCTGGCGGCCACAAAGTTCGACAGCGAACCGGTCATCCACATTGCGCCGCCAAGGATGCCGAGAAAATGAAACCAGGAGCTGCCTTTCAGGTAATCCGCAAAACTCAGCCGCGGGCCTTCGATGGGGAATCTCAAGAAATAGAGATTGTAGACAAAGACCGAAACCAGTACGCCCAGGCCAAAGACGAACGCGACCGCGTAGGGACCAAGTCCTTTCGGGCCTGTCTTGCCGATCTCGACCAGCGGGTAAAACGTCCCCATCAAGATGCCGCCGACGACGCTCAGCTTGATCCCCTTCCATGTAGCGGCGCGCTTGGCGGCGGCATCCGCCTTGTCGCCGGGAGCGCTGCGGCTGACGGCGTGGGCGCGGTAGGCGATAGCGTCCACGATGATGGCTCCCACAATCAGGGCCACACCCAGGCACAACAGCCAGGGATTCCCCTGAGGGTTCACGGTGTAGTTCCAGATCACCCCTACGATGAGAGCCAGCCCCACGCCGATGGGAAAGCCCACCCCCATTCCGGCCACGGAGATTGCTCCCACCACCAGGATGTTGGACAGGTTGAAGACAACGCCGCCCGCGAAGCCGCAGAGGATATTCATAGCGCCCGCGCGCGCCAGATCGGCCGTGAAGCCGATGCCGTCCGACCCCCAGGTGCCGAAGGTCAGCCCAGCCAGGCCGGCGGCCAGCGCCACGCCGATGGAGTAGTCGTAGTAGAGAAGTTCAAAGCGCCAGCCCTTGGCGATCTTGAGCACGTTGGCCCAGGAGCCCCAGCAGAGCATGGTCAGAATCGTGAGCGCCAACGTGGTTCCGTACAGGTGCGGCAGAGTCATGAGAGCTCCTTTCGCTGCCGGGAGAGCGATTTCCACTGTTTGGAAGGTCGTGAGAATATTACCACTTTGCGCCAGGGGGATGAGCAGGCCGCCGCAACAAATTACGGCAGGTCATGCCCCCATGCCTCCACCTCGATGAAGCTGCACCACCTTGACGGATCGGAGGGCACAAGATTGGTTATCCGCAGCCAGGTAACCTTGCGCTTCGGAAATGGAAACTCCTGGAATTCGGCGGACGGACCGATCCGGATGGGAAGCCGGCTTCCATCGGAAAACTCCACGTCCGCGCTCTTCCAATAGCTATCGTGAGGGAAATCGGAGCGGACCATCAGGCGGATCTTGTCCAGCTCGACAGGGCGGCCAAAATCGAGCTTCCACCACAGGTCCAGGCGCAACTCCGGTCCCCACGACTCGTAGGGCCATACCCCGTGATGGCCGTTTTGCGCGTTCCCGTCAATGGCATTTCGGGCTGCAAAGTCGTACAGGCTTCTGGCATAGCTGTTGGTGCTGGCATGGGGATAAGCCTGCGCAGGCCCGTCTTCCGGTTGAAGCAGATCGCAGGGGTTCAGCGCCAGGTTGCGGTAGCCGGCAAGTTCTTCCTGGTTGAAGGCGCGAGCGACCACGCGATGGGAGTTGCCGGCGAAGCTCTCCGGCGCATAGGCGCTCCCCGTCTGCCGCTCCTCCCGGCCATAGGGAATCTCATAAGAGAAGCTCCCGCGAGAGGGATCGGGCAGATAGAGCAGGCAATCGGGCATGCTCTCGTCCAACCGTACCGCCATTCGCCGCGATCTGCTGAGGACGATGCGATCGCCGGGCCGATACTCGCGATCGAAGGAAAGGGCCGCGGACGATCCCATGGATGGCGGGGCATCGATGGGAGTGCTTGCAATTCTCGCCCCCTGGCCATCCCGCACTTCAATGTGGATCGGCTCCTCGCCGACGCCTTGTCTTTTCGCCGGCTGCCCACCCTGCGCAAACCTTCCGCCGAGAACCCATCCGCCAACCGAGACGGCTACAAGAACAATCGATATCCATCGTGAAAACGACTTGGATTTTGGGGTCATCGTCCCTCCATGGAACCAGCTTCGAACGGCGACTGCTCCCCGGCGGCTTTGGGCAGCGGAAGCAAACCTTTACCGCGGACTTTCAATCTGCTACTCACGCCCGCTCCGGCAACTTCCCTTTCCACCGCCATAGATTACCTCACCGGCATGATCGGCAACTCCGCGGCTGCGGACAACGATCCCTGACGGTATTCGCCATCCGGACCGGCCGCTGGCCTCTCGGCTTGCTTCCCGTTTCGGCGGAATCCGCGCCCCGGAAGAGCGTTCTTTTGACCCCAAGCGCGGAGCAATTCGAACAATTCTAGATTATTTGTTGCCACCAACGAATCCCCGCCGCATCTCATTTGTGCATCAGACGATTCAGCGCGGTGCCCGGCAGGTTGTTCCCCTCCGCGCGCATCCGGCGAGAGCGCTGCTCTCTTCCCCAACCCAAAAGCGGCCCTGCGGCCGGCACTGAAAGGAAATTGACCTATGAAGCGTTTGGCACTCGTAACAGGCATTCTGGCGCTCGCGGCTCCCATGGCGATGGCGCAATACTCCACCTGGGCCTCCGATCCGGCCCACAGCGAGGTCGACTTCAGCATCCGGCACGGCGGAGTCTCCAACGTGCATGGGCGCTTTGGCGGCGTTGCGGCCACACTTGTGTACAACGAGGCGGACGTGACCAAGTCCACCGTGACCGCCACCATCGACGTCAGCACAGTGGACACCGGCGTGGCGCTCCGCGACGCCGACCTCAAAAACGACAGTTTCCTTGACGTTGCCAAGTTCCCCACCGCCACCTTTACCAGCACCAATGTGGCGAAAAACGGCAACAAGCTGTCGGTGTCCGGCAACTTTACCCTGCACGGCGTCACCAAGCCGGTGGTCCTGGATGTGGAAGGCCCCAGCACACCGGTGGAGAGCATGATGGACCACAAGACGCACTCCGGCTTTTCCGCCACCACCACCATCAGCCGGACGGCCTACGGAATTGGAGCCACCTTCCCCTCAGCCCTGGTGGGCGACGACGTCAAGCTGACCATCGAGCTGGAAATCGTCAAGCAGGAAGTCAAACAGTAGACGCGGCCGGAGGCCGTGCTTTTTGAAAGAGCACGGCCTTGGCAGCCCGTTTCAGAACTCCTCCAGTGGCAGAAGCTGTGTCAGTCGTCCAACGGCTTCACCGCAGCCCGTGAAGCCCCCGCCCCGTCATTCGCTGCCACAAAAGTTTGATGCGTCTCCCCTGCTAGGCGCACGCCTGACCGTCCTTTCCGCCGTGTATCTCTGCTATCCTTAAGCGTTTACGTCTCCCAGGAGCGAGCGGTAATGCCGGAGCACAGAGGTCGCAAGCATCATCAGGATCGGGTGGCGGAGACGCTGCGCCTGGAGATCGGCGCCATGATCGAGGGCGAACTCGTCGACCCGCGCATCCACTTCTGCTATGTGACCGAAGTCTCGCTCAATCCCGGCGGAAAGTCGGCGCGCGTCTACGTGGCCGTCGACAACGCGGTCAAAGACATCGCCCAGGCCGAGGTGGATACGATTGCCGGCCTGGAGGCCGCCAAGGGCTACATCCGCTATGAGTTGAAGGAGCGGATGGGTGTGCGCCACGTGCCTGAGCTCAGCTTTCTAGCCGACCGCTCGGGCCGGTTCCAGGCGCGCATTCAGCAGTTGATGGACAGATCGCGCAAGCGGCAAAAGGTTTCGGCGGAGCAAGCGCCTCTTCCGGACCAGAAGCCTGCCGCTGAACAGCCTGCGGCCCCGGAGTAGCCACGCATGAATCTGATTCCCTCGAACTCGGCTCTCCAAGAATCCCCGGCCACGCCGTGGGAGACGCCTGCCGACACGCGCGATGCATGGAAGTCCACTCTCCAGGCAAACCCGCGCGAAGATCCGATCGCCGCCATTCTCAAGGTCCTCCGCCGGGGCGAGCGGTTCCTGGTCTGTTCGCATTCCTGGCCCGACGGTGATGCGGTGGGCAGCATGATAGCCATCGGAATGCTGCTCGAGCAGATGGGCAAGCAGGTCGACCTGGTCACTGCCGATCGGATTCCGGCCAACTGCCGCGCTCTGCCCGGAGTGGACGCCATCCGCTCCCAGGTGCGCGTCAAAGGGACCTATGACGCGGCGATTCTGCTCGAATGCGACGGCCTGGCCCGCGCCAAGCTGCCCGGACTGGAAGACTTTTTCCTCATCAACATCGACCACCACGTCAGCGGCCGCGCCTTTGCCCACTTGAACTGGATCGACCCGGATGCGACCAGCGTGGGCGAGCTGATCTACAAGCTGGTCAAGGCCGCCGGCGCCACAGTCACGCCGCAGATGGCCACCTGCCTCTATGCAACCGTGCTCACCGACACCGCGGGCTTCTGCTTCGGCTCCATCCAGGCTTCGACATTCGACCTGGCCCGGAACCTCGCCCTGGCCGGGGCCGATCCCATCCGCATCGCCCAGGACGTGTGCTTCTCCACGTCTACCTCCAAGATGCTCTTGCTGGGCGCGGCGCTCGGCAATCTGAACCGCGAGGGCCCGCTGGTCTGGCTCTGGGTCACGCACGACGATATGCTCCGCACCGGCGCCGTCGAGGAGGACTGCGACGGCATTGTGAACTTTGCAGTCTGCATCTCCGGCGTGGAGGCTGCGGTTTTCCTGCGCGAGCTTCCCGAAGGGAGCATTCGGCTGAGCCTGCGCGGCAAAGGCAAGGTGAACGTGGCCGCGATTGCCGGACGGTTGGGCGGCGGAGGCCATGAGAACCTGGCCGGCTGCACCATCCAGGGGCCTTTGCATCGCGCGCTCGACGAGATTCTGGCGGAATTGCGCCGTGGCACCGTCTCTTTCAGCGCGGAAGAAGCCTGAAATCGCTTGAGATTCCGCGCCAATCTGTTAGCCTTGTCCCTGTTGAATCTATAGCGAAACCTCCGCGCTTCTGTTGGGCGCGGATCGTAATCTGGCCAGGCCGGCTCCGCCGCGCGCTGCGACCAAAGCCGGCATCGATTTTGTGCGCGGAACGCCTTGAGTGTGCCCGCCGAAAGAAACACTGGGACTGGAGAAGCGCTGGAAGTGGAAACAACTCTGGAATCCTCCGCTCCGGAATCGCCCGAACGCCCGCGCAAACGGCTGCCCAGTTGGGCCGCCGTCCGCGAACTAACCGTCTTTCTTCTTTTCACCGTCTTTTTTCTTGTATATGGGCTGACTCCGCTGCTGGGCGGCGATGGGCTGGGCCTGGTGGGCGCCGACGAGCCCCGCTATGCGCAGATCGCGCACGAGATGCTGGTCCGGTTCGACTCCGCCCACACGTTCGGAGACAAACTCGGCGCCTGCGTCACTCCTTACCTCTACGGCCGTCCCTGGCTTGAGAAGCCGGCTCTTTACTACTGGCGCGCGATGTTCCTCTTTCAGGATTTCGGCGTCCACGACTGGAGCGCCCGCCTACCCTCGACCACCTTCGCCTTCATCATGGTCGGCCTTATTTACCTGCACATGCGGCGCTTCCGGCCCGGAGGCCATCTGGATGCCGCCCTCATCACCGTCGCCTGCGCGGGCATCATCGGCTTCGCGCGCGGCGCTTCCACCGATATGCAGATGGCGGCGCCTCTGGCCATCGGGCTTCTCGGCTGGTACGCCTGGTATGAGACCGATTCCAAGTTCTGGCTCTACGATATTTACTTCTTCACCGGCCTGGCCACCCTGGCCAAGGGTCCGGTCGCGCCCTTTCTGGCCATCGTCATCATCGTCGCTTTTGCTTTCTTGCGCCGCGAGTGGTCCATCCTCCGCCGCTCTCTCTGGTGGCCGGGATTGGTCCTGTACTTCGCCATGGTCCTGCCCTGGTTCATCGCCGTCCAGCATCAGAACCCCACCTTCTTCCGCGAGTTCTTTCTCGAGCACAACATCGAGCGCTTTACCACCGACCTCTATCAGCATGTGGAGCCCTTCTGGTATTACCTGCCGGTGGTGCTGCTGGCCATGATGCCCTGGACCGTGATCGCGGTCCGCGCCCTCGTCGACGGCATCCAGACCTCAGTCTGCGAGTGGCGCCTGCGCCATTCCAGCGATTGCAAGCGTTGCGCCAACCGTCCCGGCGACGCCTTCCCGGAGTTTCTGGTGATCTGGGCGCTCATTCCCATCGTATTCTTCTCCTTCTCCCGGTCCAAGCTGCCGGGTTACATTCTGCCCTCCATTCCGCCCATCGCTATCCTCACCGGAGACTACCTCTACCGCCGCCGCAATCCGGTCCTCAACCGCTGGGTACTTCTGGGCCACGCGGTGCTCTCCGGCATCATGACCATCTCCGTTCTGCTTTTGCCCTGGTTTGTGGCCCACCCCGGCAGTCTGCCCCCCGCTCGCGCGCTCACTGCCGCCCTGCTCGCCGCTACCGGCGCCGCGCTGCTGATTCTCATCGTGGTCAAGGGCTTCGGCGTGGCAAGGCTTCGGCTGGTCACCACCGCCGTGCTGGCCGTGCTGCTTCTGTTTCTTTATGGCGTAGGGCCCTTCTTCGGCATTCCGGAGGTTGCCAAGACCAAGCGCGTCGTTCAGCTCCTGGACCGCACCTACTCCGCGCGGCCGCTGGCCGATCGGCTGGCTGCCCAGGCCCCCGCCGGCGAGACTGTCGCGGTCTTCCGCGTGCGCCGCGATGTGGAGTATGGCCTCGCCTTCTATCGCAATTCCGAGGTTGTCAACTACGAACAGACCGGCGTGCCCGACGGGCAGCACCTGCTGGTGGTACGCGAAACTGGTCCCCGAGGTGTGGACTTGCGCACCTCAGCCGACTTGGCAGAGTACCTCGAAGGCCGGCATTACGAGCAACTCTTCACCTGGCCCGAGCAAGGACTGGTAGTTTATCTGGTTGGCAGCCGGTAAGCTGATAAGCTGAGCATCAGTTTGTACTTGGCCGCAAATCGTGGCAAAGTGGCCAGAAGGCGCAATTTGCCGCGCGGCTCCGCTGAGGCCTCACCCGATCCAGGCCTGAACCGCCTTCCGGGGCGGCCGCGGCCGGCCCACTTCCAGGGGGGAGAACCATGGCAACGGGCGTTTCCATCGAGATCCTCGACCTGCGGCACTTCGCGGCGCCCATGCTCCGCCCTGTGCTCGAGGTCGAAGGCGAGTTGTGGAAGCAGCGCCTGCACTGGGACTACCGCACCTCCACAAAGCTCCTCATGCAGTACCTCGACAGCCACATGCTGCCCGGCTACGCAGCTCTGGACGCGGGCCAGGTCACCGGCTATGCCTTCTGCGTGTACGAGGAGACCAAGGCCGTCATCGGAAATGTCTTTGCAATGGCCAACCCTCCAGCCGGCTCCCTGGCGCCTTCTTCCGCGGAGCCGGACTCTGACAGCCAGGTTCCCGCCTTCGCCATCGAAGTCGAACAGACTCTGCTCCGGCATCTCTTTGAATTGCTCCAGAACTCGCCGCAAGTCGACCGCATTGAATCCCAACTGCTTCTGCACCCTTCAGGCACCCACGCCGAGTTCTTTCGCCAGGCGGGATTCCAGGTCTTCCGCCGCCTCTTCATGGTGCATTCTCTTCAAGGTCTCTTGAGCCAGCCCCGCGTGGAGCTGCCCGGCGGCCTGGAACTGCGCCCATGGCGCGACGAGGATATGGTCTCCGCCAGCCGCCTCATCTACGAGGCCTATCGCGATCATCCGGACGCCGTGATCAACGACCAGTACCGCTCCTCCCAAGGCTCACTGCGATTTCTCCACAACATCGTCCGCTACTCCGGCTGCGGCACATTCTCCGCACAGGTCTCGTTTGTCATCGTCCACCGCTCCAACCGCGAAGTAGCGGCCCTGGTGCTGGGCTCTTGCGTAGGCCCTGACAGCGGCCATATCACCCAGGTCTGCGTTCATCCCGACTACCGCCGCCGCGGCCTGGCCCGCTTGCTGCTCTCCCTGGCTGCCTTCCATTTCAAGCGCCTGGGCGTCACCGAGATCTCCCTTACCGTCACCGAATCCAACTCCCAGGCCATCGATCTTTACCGCGCTGAGAGTTACGCCTGCCCGCACAGCTTCGACGCCGCCGTCTGGCAGCGGAGAGGCATTGCTTGAGGGAATATCTGGCCACAGCCTAAGAAGCGTTGTAGTCTCTTTCTGTCAACGCGCCGGCAATGCATTGAGTATGACCGCTGATCGCGCGAATTGCCTCAAGCCATTGGCCGGGATCGCCGGTCCAAGGCGTCTCGCATTAGCAGCGCCAGCGTACAAGGCACGACGATCAGGACCACGAAGGAGAGCCAATCCGGCCGCCCTTCCGTGCTCCACAGCCTCCACGCATGGGAGCCATGGCTCCATAGCGTTTCAAGAGTGAGCAGGCCAAACGCCCACACAAACCATCGCGGCCGCCGGAGAATATACCAGGCAAAGAGAAGATCGATTGCGCAGAAAGACGCATGCCGCCAATGCGCTCCGCCGTTGCTGAATGCAGGATGGAAGAAGGCCGCGGCATGGTAAACCGCCGCGCCCGCGAACAGAACCGCGAGAATGCGAAAGAGAGATTCGCGGGACACGTGGCTCCAGTTATCGCGCGATAAAGAACATAACCCAGCTCAGCGCCACCGCCGAACCGACAAACAGCACAAAGCAGTAAATCCCGTAGTGAAGCATCCGCCGCGGCGTCTCGCGCATGGTAATGCCGAAGACCACCGAAGCGAAAAGGGCAAAGAGCACAACCGCCGCAAAGTGAGAGGGCTTGAACACTTAGGATTTCCTCCCGGTGCGAAGATTGTGCGCGTCCACGGCGGCAATCACGTTCAGCAGCCCGGCCACCACGATGAAGCGCGTGCCGTAATCGGCGGTGGTCACCCGCACCTGGTCCGCGCCTAGGCCCAGAAGCTGGGCGGCCACGTAGAGTAGCCCATTTCCAAGATCGCCGGCCAGTCCCAGAACGTCCAGAATCTGGTGCACGCCGGTGAAGAGCATGCCCTGCATGGCCAGCCCCACTGCGAACATGCCCACGATCGACGCCGACAAGAACGCTCCCCGGCCCCACTTGCGTAACAGAAAGTGCCCTGCTCCGGGTACCAGCCAGCCCACTAACAGAGGCAGGTACACAAACCCCTGCCTGGACTCCTGTTCCTTGCCTTGCCGCGTGGCGGCGTTGTTGTTCTGTGCTGTAGCCATTCCTTCTTGAATATACCGCACCGCAGCCGGGTTATTTTCTGATCTCTGACCCCTGATCCCTGATCTCTGTTTTTCAGATTCGCACCAACTCGGTTTGAATCCGTCCCGTCACCCACGCCCTGCCGGGAGCGGTCAGCATATCCACCTCGCTGCGCACCCCAAACTCCGGCAGATAGATTCCCGGCTCGACCGAGAAGCAGGTATGCGGCAGCAGGAGCCGCTCGTCGTGGGTCTCCAGATTGTCAAGGTGCGCGCCCGCTCCGTGCAGTTCCTGGGCGATGTTGTGGCCGGTGCGATGGGTGAAGAACTCGCCGAAGCCGGCCGCCCGGATCACCGCGCGCGCCGCGTCGTCGGCCTCGTAACCGCGGATCGCGCGGCCCGCCGCAAAGGCCTGCTCCACAGTGGCGATGGCCGCGTCGCGCGCGTTGCGCACCGTCTCAAAGATCGACTGCTCGCGCTCCGTCGGCTCGCGCCCCACCACCCCGGTCCAGGTAATGTCGTAGAAGATACTGCCCGGCTTCTCCAGCCGTCCCCAAATATCGATCAGCACAAAATCGCCCTCGCGGATCGGCGCCGATCTCTCCTCCGTGGGCTCATAGTGCGAGTCGGAGCTGTTGGCGTTGGCGCTCACGTTGGGCCCGTTCTCCCACACCAGGCCTTCGCGGCGCATGGCCTCACTCAGCCATTCAACAAGCTCGAACTCCGTCACCTCGCCCGTCCGGCGCCGGCTTGGCCGCAGCCGCCGGCGAATCTCCTTCCACCCTTCGGCCAGAATCGCGTCGATGGCCTGCTGCGCCGCACCGTGGCTGGCCGCCTGCTCCTCGCTCAGCACCGCCTCGAACCGGCTTACCAGGTCGGCGGAACTCACGATCTCCTTGCCCAGCCCGCGCAGAAACTCCACCGTCCCGGCATCCACCATCGAGACGTACATAATCGCGTTGTTGGGCGAGTACTGCATGGCGATCCGCCGCGCGTCGAAGAGCATCGCCTCCAGGCCCGCCGCCAGCTCCCGCCAGCTCGAATATAGCCCCTTTTCGCCGGGCAGCGAATCCAGCCGCCCCTGCTCGATGCGATGCGCCAGCTTACGCGGCTCGCCCACGGCAGGCACAAAGTAGTACCAGCGGCGCGTGACGTGCGCCTTCTCGTCCAGCCCCAAGATGCGCCCGCCGATGGGGTCGCGGTGATGGTGGTCGTAAAACAGCCAGCCGTCAAAGCCGGCCTCGCAGATTGCCGCCTGAATCGCTTCGAGGTTCATAACGGCCATGATACGCGGTGCGGAAGACCTGGCGGATACCCAAAATGCTGAATTTGGCGGCCTCGCCTCTTGCCAATGCGGAGTAGAATGACTGGTCAAGACTCAATGAATCAGAAAAGGGGCGGGAAATGAACTCAGTTTCTCAGAAGATGCCAGGCAGGCTTGGCTTGGTGTTGATAGGCGCGATGCTGGCACTTTGGGCTTCGTGCCTATGCACGGCTCAAAAACCGGCGGAAAGCTCTTCCGAGATGCATGAGATGCTGGTGACGCCGGCGGGCTTTCTGGCTATCGACACACCTAAGGGATGGGAGCAGAGTGAGGGACCAGGGCTGGCCTTCTTCCTGCCAAAGGGTTTTGACCGAGAGACATCTGACGTCTGGATTTATATAAACTACGCGCCTGTCGGCCCGAATGAAGAGGACAAGGACATGGGTTCCTACATCCAGTCCGATATCGCTGGTTTCAAGCATCAATTCAAGAATGCCATCGTGCGCAAAGAAGAGGATTTACTCCTTTCGCAGGTCAAGCAACATGCCACAGTCTACTCATTTCAAAGTGGGGATGCTAAGAACTCCTTTGAACAGGTCATTTACATTGAAGACGCTGGCCGCGTGCTGATCCTCGACCTTACCGCGAAGAATGCCGATGCCTTTGCACGAACGCTGCAGCTCTTTCACGAGTTTGCGAAGTCCTACCGCGGAAGCATTCAAATGGACTCACCGGCGGACAAACACTGATCTCCAGCACGGCCGCAAGAGAGTTCACCATGTCTCAGCCGGTCGACTTGTGGCCTCGACACAACCAGATCGCAGCAACCTCGCCCAGCTCCTTTATACTGCGGATAAACTCTTAGCCAATGGAGGCAACCATGGTTCTTTGGAAGCGCGCCGTATTGCTCGGACTCCTCAGCTGGCTGATTCCATTCGTCATCTCATTCCCGGGATTGCCCTTGAAGAAGGCCG
The DNA here is from genome assembly GCA_050014575.1 of Occallatibacter sp. GTDB lineage: Bacteria > Acidobacteriota > Terriglobia > Terriglobales > Acidobacteriaceae > Telmatobacter. Next base: position 17,026 of record JBEKDB010000035.1, read on the forward strand.
ATGCTCCCCTCTTCAGCACCCTGATGTACCTCGTCGTTTTGCTGACGGCGGGTGCCTTGCTCACCCACTACTTTCGCGACCGTCCGGTGCTGATTCACGAAGCCCTGATCGTGGGAGCGATTTGGTTCGTCATGAATCTCATCTTCGATTACCCGATGTTCGCCTTCGGCCCCATGAAGATGACCGCGCTGGCCTACTATTCTGAGATCGGCCTCGCCTACCTGACGTTTCCCGCCTTCGCGTTCTCGGCGGCGCGCCTGGCCAAGCCGTCAGGGTCATAACGGCACAGCGCCGCCCCGCCGGTTTATCCTTTCTTCGATGCGTAAGACTCTATCCATCGCCATGATCGCCATGAACGAGGAGGCGAACCTGCCGCGCACGCTGGAGAGCGTTCGCTGGGCCGACGAGATCGTCATCGTCGACTCCGGCTCGAAGGACCGCACCCTGGAGATCGCCCATTCCTTCGGCGCCAAGACCTTGTTTCACGAAATCCGCGGCCACGGCGAGCAGAAGAACGTCGCCCTAGACCATTGTGCCTCCGACTGGATTCTCCTCATCGACGCCGATGAGGTTCTCACTCCCGGCCTGCAGGACGAGATTCGCCGGCTGCTGGCCTGCGAAGACGGAGTCGAGCCTCGCTACGCCGCCTACTGGATTCCCCGCCTGAACCTGATCTTCGGCCGCTGGATGCGCCACGGAGGCTTCTATCCCGACCGCAAGCTTCGCCTTTTCCGCCGCGGAGCAGCCCGGCTCAGCGAGGGCGTCGGCCCGCACTCCACGCCGCAGTTCACGGGCCCGCGCGGCAAGCTGAAGCACGACCTGCTCCACTACGCCTACCCCAGCATGAACGTCTATCTCGAACACATGGACCGCTATAGCTCCGAGATAGCCAAGTTACTCCATGACAAGGGCCGCGACAGCAAATCCCTGCCGGCCTTCCTCTGGAACGCGGTCGCGAATCCCGCCGCAACTTTCCTTTATAACTACTTCTTCCGTCTCGGCTTTCTCGATGGCCGCGAGGGACTCCTGCTACACCTCAACCACTCCGTCTACATCCACTGGAAGTTCATCAAGGCCTGGCGGCTGGGGCAGGGCAAGGAGTAGCCGCTTTCCAATCCACAGACACAGCGACGTTGGGCCGGCAACGCTCCCGCATGCGGCAAGAATGCCGTATCCTCATAGATACGTCGGGAGAGACAAATGGCCAAGGAAGCGATGAGTGGCGCCAAGCTGAAAAAGGTTCTGGCGGCCCTTGAGGGCAACTGGCAGGCCGAGATGGAGGGCTACCACACCTATCAGGCCCTGGCCGAGCGCGATAGCGACCCGGTGCGCGCGCAGGTGCTGCGCCATCTGGCTGGCGCCGAGTGGGAGCACGCCGCGCTCTGGCACGGGCGCATCGCCGAGCTGAACGGCCCCGAGCCCGTCTACAGCGGCAAGCCCGGCGGCGAGGCCGACTCGCTGGCCAACCGCGCCGGCGGCATCCGCATGGCCCTGCGCCGCCTAGAGATCGAGGAGAGCCGTGCCATCGCCAGCTACGGCGAGCAGCTCAAAGGTCTCGGAGACGAGGAGTCCAACGCCATCCTCGAGCACGTCATCGAGGATGAAAAGGATCATTACCGCGAGCTGGGATCGCTCTTGCGCGGCCACTATCCCGCCCCCGCCGGCACGCACAAGATCGACGCCCAGGCCGTTCTTGAAGAGATGCTGGCCAAGCGCAACCAGGGCCGCAAGCAGCCCGGCAGTTGGATCGGCGACGCCATCTACGGCGTCAACGACGGCCTGGGCGCCATCTTCGGCATAGTCTCCGGCGTCTCCGGCGCCACCGCCGGCGACAGCAAATACGTTCTCCTTGCCGGACTCTCCGGCATGATCGCCTCGGCCCTCAGCATGGGCTCCGGGGCTTATCTGGCCGCCAAGAGCGAGCGCGAAATCTACCACGCCGAGGTCATCCGCGAGCGCGAAGCCATCCAGATGAACGGCCCCGAGGCCCGCGAACTTCTCGCCCTCTACTACCAGGTGAAGGGTCTGCCCGAGGAAGATGCGCAGCACATGGTCAACCACATCGCCAGCGACCCCGAGCAGTTGCTCCGCGCCCTGGCCAGCGAGCGGCTCGGCTCGTCCGAGGAGGCGCTCGCCAATCCCCTCATCTCCGCCGGCTCCGGCGCGCTCTCCACGGCCATCGGCGCTTCCATCCCCATAGTTCCCTTTTTCTGGATGAGCGGGGTCAATGCGGTCATAGTCGCCGCCATCATCTCGCTCGCCGCCCACTTCGCCGTCGGCGCGGCCAAGTCGCTCATCACCGTCCGCTCCTGGTGGTCCTCCGGCATCGAGATGACCGTCGTCGGCGCGCTCGAAGGCGCGGTGACCTACGGCATCGGCATCCTGCTCGGCAAAGGCGGCATGTAAATCGAAGGAACCTCCGATTGAGCCCGCCTTGTAACAGTCGTCCTCCGGCTTCGCCGACCCGCGGTGGGATGAAACTTTGGGTGCCCCACCCTCGCGGCGTCTTTGTTTTTGCCGCTAGGGTGGGCTAGCACAGAGTCGGATGCCTTTCTTGTTTTTCAACAACTTACGCTCGTGTTTTTTCTTAGGGCACGACTTTAGCCGTGCTGCAAATGCAACAAAACAAAATTGGAATCCGCTGCGGCGGACGAAGGGACGCGGCATGGAGATGGTACAAAATCAAGCGGTCGCAGACCTGGCTTCCACGGCAGCTTTCCTCTCGCGATGAATATCCATCTGGCTTGCGTCCGGTCAGCGGATCGCGACCGGCCATTCCTTTTCCCAAGCCGCGGATTCAGGCGCTCCGGTGCGGTAAGCGCCCAGGCCTTTCGCCATGCTCTCCAACTCCTCCGCGTGCGCTGACAGCCCGCACGGATGCCCCGCCGTCTCGAGCAGATGCCCATTGTCGCGGATCATTGCGAAGAACGGACTGGCCAGGGCCTCGCGCAGATTTGAGGTTCTCACGTTGTGCGTCGCCAGCGCCGAAACGGGACAGGCGGTCACATCGCCGCTCGGATTCACGTGTGCGAAGCCGCGTCCGGCGGAGACGCAACCCCCTAGCGTCTCTTCATCGCCCGGCGAATGGATGATGTAAGCGCCTCCGGTCGCGCGATCCCGGTACTGGACGACCGTTTCCCGGAAGCGCGCCCGCTGCTCCGGCGTCGGCAGCGCGCTGCTCTCGCAGCTACCAGTGGGAACTTGCCCGGTGGGAATCTGCTCGATGAACATTGCCAATGGCCCGCTGTGGGCAATCAGTGCGTCGATGTTGCGCGGATCGGACCAGTACTCGATGTTCGCCGATCCCACGGTCACCGCAATTCCCGTCAAGACACCTGCCTCCCGTAGCCGGTCGAGAGAGCCGAGAGCCTTCTCGTAGACGCCATGGCCCCTGCGCAGGTCGGTCAAATCGCGATCGCCCTCCAGGCTGACCACGACCACCGTGTTGGAGCAATTCTTCAAGATCCGGTAATCGCCGGGTGCGAGAGCGGTGCCGTTGGTAAAGACCAGGAAGAGCCGATCGGGATGGTCTCGGAACAGGTTCGCAATGCCCGGCAGCAGGAATGGTTCTCCACCGGCGATCATGAACGCCATCACACCCAGTCGAACCGCTTCGTCCACGATTCCGTACCAGTCGCTGAGGCCGAGTCCCGGCTGGGCCGGCGCGCGCGTGACGGTCCCCACGGCTCCGGCGAAGCAGCCAACGCAGCGCAGATTGCATTTGGAAGTGACGCTGAGAACCAGAAAGGGAGGCACTCGCACTCCGCCGGCAAGCTCGCTAGCTCGCGTGCGCCTCGACTGCCCAATCGTCCGCGCCAGGCGGAGGAATCCTGGAAGGTAGCGCGGATGCCGCGCGACCCACGGAACCAGAACTCGCGACAACTGCGGGTCAATCTCCTCAATCCGGCTCGTGAGGCCGAAAAGCCGGCTGGAGAGGAAGTCGGCCGATGAGCCGGGCAATTCAGCGGTGGCGTTCATTTGGGAGGTTATACGGATTGAAAGCCTCTTTCGTTCCGGACGAAACCGGCATTCAACGGACTCGATTACCCGCGCAGCTTCTTCAGCAAATCCTGGGGATGGACGGGCTTGGCCAGGATTTCAAATTCGTAGCCCCTGGCGCGCGCCTTCTCCAGCAGATCGGCCGTGGCGGCCTGGCCACTGAAGAGCAGGATCTTGATCCCCGGCAGCAGGGCCTGGATGCGAATCGCCGCGTCGATCCCGTTCAGGTCGGCCATGATCACGTCGGAGATGAGCATCTCCGGCGCAAATGTGGCGGCCAGCTCAAGCGCCCGCTCGCCGGAGTAAACGGCGCGAGCCTCAAAGCCGCTTTGGTTCAAAATCATAGCCAGCGTGTCGGCGATCACCGGCTCGTCGTCGGCAACCAGGACTCTGGGTTTGGCAGCATTACCGGGCATACTCTCCTTGACGCGCGAACAGCCAAAATGTTCGCGCTCTGCCGCGCAACCCCTTGGAACCGCCCAACGGCGATCCATGAAGATTCACGCGCCACATGAAGCGCTTTTCCTGAGAAACGAAACCTCTTTTCAAGAATCATACGCCCGGTCTTGGGTTTTCCCGGTTAGTGTGCCAAGCGCGATCCAGTTTGGCGGCCGAATGCGGCGCCCATTCATCCGCGAGCAACCGGCAAAACATATACTTGCAACAGCTACCGCCCGCGGCTCAAGCAGGCGAACCCCCACTGGAGAACCACTCATGCCTGAAGCGGGCATCCCCAACCAGACCCCGGCCCCGGTTCTCGAAGCTGCCCCGGCCCCAGCCGTGGAACCGATCATTCGCGCCGTCGGGATCGAGAAATACTACGCGCAGCCCAGCCAGAACCGCATTCAGGTCATCTCGGCCACCGACCTTGAGATCCTGCCCGGTGAGATTCTGGCCCTGCTCGGACCCTCGGGCTCCGGCAAATCCACCATGCTGCGCATGTTGACCGGGCTCTCGACGCCCACGGCCGGCCAGGTCTACTGGCACCAGACGCCCATTGCCGAAGCCGAGATCAACGTCTCCATCGTCTTCCAAAGCTTCGCCCTCTTTCCCTGGCTTACGGTTCTTCAAAACGTCGAAGCCCCGCTCCAGGCCCGCGGCGTAAGCCCCGAGGAGCGCCGCGGCCGCAGCATGAAGATGCTGGACACGGTCGGCCTGGACGGCTTTGAAGTTGCATACCCCAAAGAGCTATCGGGTGGAATGAAGCAAAGGGTCGGTTTTGCCCGCGCGCTGGTGGTCGAGCCGGAGGTGCTCTTCATGGACGAGCCCTTCTCCGCGCTGGACGTGCTGACCGCCGAAAACCTGCGCAGCGAACTGCTGGAGCTGTGGACCAACAAGGCCATGCCCACCAAGGCCATCTTCCTGGTCACCCACAACATCGAGGAAGCGGTGCTGCTGGCCGACCGCATCGTTGTACTGGGGCGCAACCCCGGCCACATCCGCACCGATTTCCGCGTGCAACTCGCGCAGCCCCGCGACCGCAAATCCGAACCTTTTACGCAGTTGGTGGATTACATCTACAAGGTGCTGACCAAGCCCGATCTGGCTCCCGCCGAGGCGCCCGAGCAGCAAGCCGGCCCCAGGGTCCGCGACCAGCGCCAGATGCACTACCAGATGCTGCCCCATTCGCGTCCCGGCGGCATGGCCGGCCTGCTCGAACTCCTGCTCGACAAGGGCGGCCGCGACGACATCTACCGCCTGGCCGACGATCTGAGCTTCGAGATCGACGATCTGCTGCCCATTGTGGACGCCGCGCAACTGCTCGGCTTCCTGAAGATCGAGGAAGGCGACGCGGCCATCACCGAGAGCGGTACGGAGTTTGCCAACTCCGAGATTCTCCGCCAGAAGGAACTCTTTCGCGACGCCGCCCTGGCCAACGTGCTCCTGCTGCGCCAGATTCGCCGCGCCCTCGAATCCAAGAGCGACCACACCGTGCCCGAGGACTTCTTTCTCGACATGCTCGACGAGCAGTTCAGCGAGGAGGAATGCCTGCGCCAGATGGAGACCGCCGTCGCCTGGGGCCGCTATGCCGAACTCTTCGACTATGACGCCGGCCGCCGCCGCTTCGTGCTGCCAGATGCTCAGGAAGAAGAGATTGCCGCTGCCGAGGATGCCAAGTGAACACTCACCCCCCGCTTGCGCGAACCCCGGTCACCGCCCGCACTTGGCCGTTCCTCATCGATATGGCGGTGGCCGGCTGCGCGCTGGCCATGTTTTTCGCCCTGGTCAGCACCGGCGCGTATTGGATGGGCAAGCCGATTCCCGTGGTGCCCATCGCCCACTCCATCGGCGCCTTGCCGGCCTACGCCTTCTACTCCGTCGTCCGCATCGCCATCGCCTACCTGCTGAGCCTGGTTTTCGCCGTCTCCTACGGTTACATTGCCGCGTATAACCCGAGGGTCGAGCCGTGGATGATCGCGGTCCTGGATATTCTGCAATCCATTCCGGTGCTCAGCTTTCTGCCTCCCGTAGTCCTAGCCATGGTGGCTCTCGTTCCCGGCCGCCAGATGGGCATCGAGATGGGCGTTATCCTGCTCATCTTCACCGGCCAGGTCTGGAATCTGGCCTTCAGCTTCTACTCCTCGCTCAAGAGCATTCCCCGCGAGATGATAGAGGCCTCGCGTATCTACCGCTACTCGGCCTGGCAGCGCTTCTGGCAGCTTGAGATGCCCTACTCCGCCATCGGTCTGGTCTGGAACTCCATAGTCTCTGTCGCCGGCGGATGGTTTGCCCTCATTGCCTGCGAGATGTTCACCATGGGCGCCAAAAACTTCCAGTTGCCCGGCCTGGGCAGCTACCTGCAAACCGCCGCGGAATCCGGCGACGTTCGGGCGCTGGTGGCTGGTTTCGCCGTCGTGATTCTCATCGTCGTCGCCACCGATCAGCTCGTCTGGCGTCCGCTGATCGCCTGGAGCGACAAGTTCAAGTTCGAGCAGGTCGAGTCCGCTGACCGCGTCACCTCTCCCATCCTTGAACTGCTCAGGCGCTCATCGCTTTTCACTTCGCTTCCCGGCCGCATCTGGGCCCGCGTCGAAGAGCCTGTCTACCGCCGCATGGCGCGCAGCAAGGAGTGCCGCGTCGTGCAGCCGCTGGACGAAGGCCAGCCCCGCAAGGCCTCCGCCGCGCTCTGGACACTGGCCGCGGCGGCCGTCGCTGTCATCGGCTGGGGAGCCGTGCAGGCCATCCTCATGCTCAGGACAGTGACCTGGCCCGACCTGCGCCTGCTGCTGGAGGGCGCGGGCGCAACCTTTCTGCGCGTCAACGCGGCGCTCGCCATCTCCGCCCTGTGGACCATCCCCGTCGGCGTCGCCATCGGCCTCAATCCCAGGCTGGCCCGGGTTGTCCAGCCGGTGGCGCAAGTCCTGGCGTCGATTCCGGCGACGGCCTTCTTTCCCATCCTGCTCATCGGCCTGGTCAAGATCGGCGGCGGCCTGGGCATCGGCTCCATCGCCCTCATGCTGCTGGGAACGCAGTGGTATATCCTCTTCAACGTCATCGCCGGAGCCATCTCCATTCCCTCCGATTTGAAAGAGGCCGCGGCAGTCTACCGCTTCACCCGCTGGCAGCGATGGACCAAGCTGATTCTTCCGGGAATCTTCCCCTACCTCATCACCGGCATGGTCACGGCCTCCGGCGGCGCATGGAACGCCTCGGTCTTTGCCGAGTACTCCCACCTCGCCGACCGAACCCTGCAAACCATCGGCCTGGGCGCGCAGATCGACGCCGCCACCGACAGCGGCCGCTTTCCCATCCTGCTGCTGGCCACCATTTTCATCTCCGTCATGGTGGTCACCATGAACCGCCTCGTCTGGCGGCGCCTCTACCGGCTGGCCGAAACCCGCTATAAGCTCGAAGGTTGAGGAACAAGAGAATTTCAAGTAAGGCAACCCTTGGGTAGTGGCTCATTTTGCTTGAGCCGCTTATGCTTGCAGAATTATGGGCAATGGTGGGATACTGGTTGCATGAGGCGCTTAAGCAAAACGCCATCCGATCCGAACCAGGCTGCCGCCTTGACGGTGAGACTTGCAACGGAGGAACCACAGGCGTCACCAGAGAGCGTGAGTGTCATCTCACAATACTTGGCGACAATTGGCCGAAAAGGTGGTATAAAGGGCGGCAAAGCCCGCGCTACGAGCCTATCCTCTGAGCGCAGGTCAGAAATCGCTCGTCTGGCGGCCGAGGCTCGGTGGAAGGAAAGCCGTAATGTCCCTGAGAACTAGTTCCAACATCATCATCATTGACCAGCTAAAGGAGAGGCTGTGCGCCGTGGAAAAGGCCACAGGTGGCGACGTTTTGGTGCTCTGCTCCCCGATTCGCTTTGGTCTGGACGTGATCGTTAGAGAAGCGATTGACGGGTTGCCTCACAAGAAGCGTAAACTCAGCGTCCTTTTGGAGACAGGGGGAGGTTTTATTGAGACAACCCAGCGAATCGCGCAGACGCTCAGGCACTATTATCGGGTGGTAGATTTCATCATCCCAAACTGCGCCTATTCGGCCGGAACGGTTCTCGCAATGTCCGGAGATGAGATTTACATGGACTACTTCTCTGTGCTGGGGCCGATTGATCCACAATTGAACAAGGACGACAAAATGGTGCCAGCCCTTGGCTATCTTGAACAGTACGAACGGCTCATTAAGAAGTCGAGGGATGGAAAGTTGACCACGGCGGAGCTTGCCTTCTTGATCAACCGATTCGATCCCGCAGAACTCTACATGTACGAGCAGGCTAGAGAGCTTTCCATCTCTTTGCTGAAGGAATGGCTGGTTAAGTACAAGTTCAAGAACTGGAAGACAACGGCGACGAGAAAACTTAGGGTAACAAAGGCGATGCGCGTTGCCAGGGCCGAAGAAATTGCGAAGCTATTGAACAAGATCGACAAGTGGAACTCCCACGGGCGCGGAATCCACATGGCCGTCTTACGCAAGGATCTCAAGCTGCTCATCCATGACTTTGGGAATAACGTCACCCTCAACGATTGCATCAAAGACTATCACCGGTTGTTGCAAGATTATCTTTCAACCGTTCAACATTCCTGGGTAGTACAAACCCGCGAGCAGTTTACGCCGCTACGCTGAGAAAGGAGCTATTGACGATGCCCTCACAATTGGATCTGGACAAGATCATCGCCGATAACCCAGACGTTGATCTTGAGGAATTCAAGAAAGGCGAAGAGGCTCTAAAGAGCCTTCACCGAACCGGCACAGTGCGACGTTCGACGTATGAGTTGGATACCCCTGAATCGAAGAGAGAAATCCGCCAAAACGAGGACACGGAGGATCGTCCGAGTTGTGCCCCGGCTTTTAGGCGGTTGCGCCACAACATTTTCTAATTGACGTGCTTGAGCGGCTAATGCATAATAATTGCATGAACCGCTTAAGCACGTCCGAACGCGCCCGAATCATCGCAGCTTTAGTCGAAGGAAACTCCCTTCGCTCCACATCCCGCCTGTGCGATGTGGCCTTCAATGCGGTATCGAAACTGGTGCCCCAGATCGGCGTAGATTGTGCCACTACCGCGACGCGCGTGTTCGTAATGTGCCGGGCGCCCCACAGACGGGTCTTCGTCAGTGGAGTGGAGAGTCTGCCCTGAGCCTGTCGAAGGGGGGCGGCTCACCCCCGAGCCCCGGGATTCCTCACCCGCCAACGGAACACGTACCCGTATCGTTCAGTTCGCCTGTTGCCGATAATAACCCTCCGCCGGCGCACAATGGGGATAGAGAAACCCATGAAAGAAGTTGCCGCAGCTGTGGAAGTTGCGTCCGCGTTCCCCCGGTTCAATCTGTCAGGGATGTACCCGGTCCGTACCACCCGAAGGGACCCCCACCCCCCTCCCCCTGTGGAGCCCTGTTTATGGGCCTCGGAATGGACACAACTCTCGCGCAATCAACAGGTTGTAATTTCTACCCATTAACTGACCGGTAAACACAAGCGGCTGATTTTGCCTCTTCTTTGGACCAAGAATGCCGCATCTGGGGCCGGAATTCAGCCTTCTTTGAGCCTTTTGTGCAAGATTTTCCGTCCTTGAATCGCTTCTGCCTCAGGAGAAGAGCCGGTTAAACTGACCACTGAGCACTGACCACTGGAGAGGTCCTCATGATTCGCGTAGGCTTGGTAGGTTTCGGCATGGCGGGGCGCGTCTTTCACGCGCCGCTCATCTCCTCCGTCGAGGGCCTCGAACTGGCCGCAGTGGTCGAGCGCAGCTCCAGCAATGCCGCCGAGCGCTATCCCGGCATTACGACCTACCGTTCTCTCGAAGCCATGCTGGCCGACTCGTCGCTCGACCTCTTCGTCGTGGCCACACCCAGCGGAACGCACTTCCAGGTCGCACGGCAGATTCTCGAAGCCGGCAGGAACGTCGTCGTGGACAAGCCGGTGGCCGTCGTCTCCTCCGAAGTTGCCCAATTGATGGAGTTGGCCGCGGCCCGCGGCGTGCTGCTTATTCCATTCTTCAACCGCCGTTGGGACGGCGACTTCCAGACAGTACGGGAGCTGCTGCGAGGCGGCTCTCTGGGACGCCTGGTTTACCTTGAGTCCCGCTTCGATCGCTGGCGGCCCAACCCGCCCTCCGACCGCCTCTGGAAGGAAGACCCATCCGCCGGCGGCGGCGTCCTGCTCGACCTGGGAACCCATCTGGCCGACCAGGCGCTGGCGCTCTTCGGCAAGCCTGAATCGGTCGCCGCCGAGGTTCTCTGTGAGCGCGGTTGGGCGCGTGCCAGCGACGCCTTCACCCTCCGCCTCCGCTATCCCGGCCTATCGGTCGTCCTGGGCGCCAACAGCCTCTCCTCGCCTCCGGGTCCACGCTTCCATTTGCGCGGCGACCAGGGCAACTACTGCAAGCTGGGTCTCGACCCGCAGGAGGCCGCGCTCGACAAGATCACCCGCATTGAAGATCCGGCCTGGGGCCAGGAAACGCCCGCCGGCTGGGGCACATTGAGCGTTGACGTGGACGGCGCCATCGTCACACGCCCTGTCGCGCCCATCCCCGGCGACTACCGCCTCTACTATGCAGGCGTCCGCGACGCGCTGCTGGGCAAGGCTCCCGCTCCGGTGCCGTCCGTGGCCGCATGGCGCGTGGCCCGCTTGCTGGAGTGGGCCGCGGAAAGCTCCGCAGAGCGCCGCGAAATTGCCTGCGACTGGAGTCAGGAGCCGAAGTGGCAGGGATAGCGGCTAGGGGCAGTCCATCGCCTCCGGCGGAGCGTCGCTCACCTTCAGCGCGTGGGAGGCATTCGCCGGCTCCTTCTCCACCAGGGGCACCCAGAAGCGGAAGCTGGCTCCCTTGCCGGGAACGCTGGAGGCCTCGATGGCTCCGCCGTGCGCGGCCAGAATGGCGCGAGTAATTGCCAGGCCCATGCCCGATCCCTTGCCTTGAATTGCGCCCCGCTTGCCGCGGTAAAACTTCTCGAATATCAGCGGCAGATCGAGGGCGTCGATGCCGGGACCATTGTCTTCGACCGAGAACTCCAGCCGGTCGCCCGCCCTGCGGCTGCCGAGCGTGATGCGGCTGGCAGGCGGAGTGTACGTGGCGGCGTTTTCCAGCAGATGGCGCAAGACCCGCCCCAGCAGGTGGGGATCGAACCAGGCGGGATCGTCGGGTCCCTCCACATTGATTGTGACCCGGCGCGAAGCCAGAGCCTTGCGCGACTCCTCGACGGCCTGATCGAGCAGCGCGCGGGGATGCTGCGGCACCAGGTCAACCTTGACGACGTTGGCGTCGATCTGGGCCATCTCGACCGCCTCGCCGATCAGGAAATCCAGCCGCGAGGCCTCCTCATCGACGATGGCCGCCAGATCCAACCGGCCAGCTTCGTCCAGACCCTCAGCCTGAAGCAGCGTAGTGGCGGCGGCGCGAATGGAGGTCAGCGGCGTGCGCAGTTCGTGGGTCAGAGAATCGATCAGCGCCGTGCGCAGCCGCTCTCCCTCGCGCGCCGCCTCCATGCGCGCCGAGGCCTCGATGGCGATGGCCCGCGCCAGCACGATGGCCACCTGGGCGCTGACGGCCGTGGCAACCTGGCGGGAGAGCCGCGCCGGTCGCCAGCCCAGAGCCCCCACCGGCCGCATCCCGAGCATCAGCGCGGTGGTAAAGAAGCCGGACTGCGGAATGATGGTGGGATTCGGCCCCTGGGTCAACACCCGCAAGGTTTCCTTCACGCTCTCCGGCAGGTCAGCCGTCGATGCATGGAACTCGTCCCGATCGCAGACGTAGAGCGCCACGCCATCCAAGGCGAAGATGCGATCGATTAGCCGGGGCAGATCGTGAATCAGCCCTATGGCGTCCTCGTGCAACATCACTTCCTGGCTCAGCGCGTAAAGCCGTTCCACGTCTTCGCGCCGCTGTTCGGCCTGCCGGGTCTGGCGCCGGGCCTGCTCCGCCACCCGGCCCACCACCAGGCAGCAGGCCAGGAACGCAAGCATCGCCGTCCATTCCTGAATTCCGGCCAGCCGGAAGGTGCGGAAGGGAGGCAGAAAGAAATAGTCGAACGATACCGCGCAAAGTACCGCGATATAGAGTGAAAGCCAAAACCCCGCCTGGGTGGACGACCAAACCACGAGCACCAGAAAGACCATGCCCGCCGCTGTCGAATTGGCTCCCAGGGAGACCAGCAGCCAAGTGGCCAGCGCCGCCATCAGCGTTCCCACCAGCCAGTGAAGAATCCCTCGCGAATCGGAGAGCCCGCCCGTGATCTTCATCAAAGAAATCATAGCGGGCCAGCCGGATGATGTAATCTTTCGATGGAAGAAAAACCATATGCCGGGCCGAATTCTGGTTATCGACGACGAACCGCAGATCACGCGGGTGCTGCGCGCCGCGCTCTCAGCGCAGGGCTATGACGTACGCACGGCCAACGACCCCGAGGAGGGCCTGCAGGTCTTCCGGGATTGGGCGCCCGACCTGGTTGTGACCGACCTCATGATGCCCGGCATCTCCGGTATTGAGGTGTGCCGCGCCATCCGGAGCCGTGGCGCGACGCCGGTGCTCATCCTCTCTGTCCGCGAGCATGAGAGGTCAAAGGTCGAGGCTCTGGACGCCGGCGCCGACGACTACGTCACCAAGCCCTTCGGCATTCAGGAGCTGCTGGCCCGCGTCCGCGCCCACCTGCGCCGCGCCCCGGAGCGCACCACGGCGGCCATCGAGGCCGGCGACTTTGTGATCGACTCCACCGCTCACACCATCGCCGTTCTGGGCAAACCCGTCCACCTCACCCCCAAGGAATTCGACCTGCTGCTCCACCTGGCCCGCCACGCGGGAAAGGTCATGACCCATCGCGCCCTGCTCACCACGGTTTGGGGAGCGCAGTCGGCCCACCAGCCGGAGTATCTGCGCGTCTTTGTCGGCCAGTTGCGCAAGAAGCTCGAGGCCGAAACCGGCAAGCAGTACATTCAAACCGAGCCCTGGGTCGGCTACCGCTTCATCCCCGAGGGCTGGAGTGGCAACGAGGAATGACGCCCAGGCACGAATCGCCTTGCCCCTCGGCCCTGTGGAATCCGGTTCTTCATGGGTTTCGAGGATGCTTCTTCATCTCCTTCAATGCCCTTACGCCTTTTTTAGGAAACCTTTTCGATACTCAAACGAGGCGTGAACCAGAATCGTTCTTGTGCGGCGATTCCGGTTTGCTGGCAAACAGCCGCTCCGGGGTCCAAGCTGGACGGCATATCCCGTACTGAGCCTGGCCGGCTTCAAGCTGGCCGGAACTGTGAGACCCGCAATGCAAGATGTGGTGATGTTGCTGTTCACGGCAGTCTTCTTCGCCCTGGCGTTTCTATACGTCGCGGCCTGCCAGAAGTTGAGGTAGCCCCATGCAAATTGACATCTACACGGCAGTTGCGTTGGTTCTGTCCGTCCTGTTGCTGGGTTACCTGACCCTCACCCTGCTTTTCCCGGAGAAGTTCTGACATGACCGCCAACGGCTGGTTGCAGTTTGCCCTCTTCTCCCTGATCCTCTTGGCATGCGTTCGTCCAGTGGGCGTCTATCTGGTCCGCGTGCTGGAGGGGGAACGCACCTGGCTGGATCCGGTGCTCCGTCCTTTGGAACGTCTCATCTACAGACTCTCCGGCGTGAATGCGGCAGAGGAGATGAACTGGCGCGAGTATGCCTTTGCGGTGCTGGGCTTCTCGGCGGTTAGCATGTTGATGACCTACGCCATCGAGCGCCTGCAGAACCACTTGCCGTGGAACCCGCAAGGCCTTGCCGCCGTCGGCCCCGACCTGGCCTGGAACACAGCCGCCAGCTTCACCACCAACACCAACTGGCAGTCGTATACGCCCGAGACCACAATGAGCTATCTGACGGAGATGGTGGGGCTGGCGTATCACAACTTCGGCAGCGCGGCGGTAGGCATCGCGGTGGCCGTGGCATTGATCCGCGGCATCAAGCGGACAACCTCAGGCACCATCGGCAACTTCTGGGTAGACATGACCCGCACCTACCTCTATGTGCTGGCTCCGGCTTGTCTCATCTATGCGCTGCTGCTGGTCGGCCAGGGCGTTCCGCAGAACCTGAATGCCTATACCACGGCCCATCCGCTTGAGCAGCCCGCTCAAGTCCAGACCATCGGGCAAGGGCCGGTGGCGTCCCAGGAAGCCATCAAGATGCTGGGCACCAACGGCGGCGGATTCTTCAATGCCAACAGCGCCCACCCCTTCGAGAACCCGACTCCCCTCTCAAACCTGCTCCAAATGCTCTCCATCTTCATCATCCCTGCCGGCCTGACCTATACGCTAGGGCGCATGACCGGCTCGCCGGGCCACGGATGGGCGGTGTTTGCCGCCATGTTCGTACTCTTTACGGCCGGATTTACCACCGTCTACTGGGCCGAGTCGCAGCCCCACCTGCTCATTCACGGCGCCGCGCAGACCGGCACCGCAACCGCACCGGCCGGCAACATGGAGGGCAAAGAGGTGCGCAACGGCATCGCCGCAAGCTCGCTCTTCTCCACCATCACCACCGATGCCAGTTGCGGCGCCGTCAATACCATGCACGACTCGCTCACTCCGCTGGGCGGTATGGTAGTGCTCACCAACATCATGCTCGGCGAAGTCATCTTTGGAGGCGTCGGCTCGGGCTTGTACGGCATCCTCATCTTCGTTGTGCAGGCTGTCTTCATCGCCGGCCTCATGGTGGGCCGCACGCCCGAGTACCTGGGCAAGAAGATCGAGTCTTACGACGTGAAGATGTCCATGCTTTACGTGCTCATCTTCCCGCTCATCATCCTCTCGCTCACCGCGGCCTTCATCCTGTCGCCCACCATAGGACTCTCCAGCCTGAACAACCAGGGGCCCCACGGACTCACTGAGATTCTCTATGCATACACCTCCGGGGCAGGCAACAACGGGTCGGCCTTTGCCGGACTCAACGCCAACACTTGGTGGTACAACGTGGCGCTGGGCTGGGACATGCTCGCCGGACGCTTACTCATGCTTATTCCAGTACTGGCCCTGGCCGGCAACCTGGCAAGCAAGAAGAGCATACCGCCCTCGGCCGGCACCTTCCAGGTGAACACAGGCCTGTTTGCCATACTGCTGGTCGGCGTGATCCTCATTCTGGGCGCCCTCACCTTCTTCCCGGCCCTCAGCCTGGGACCCATATTGGAACATCTGCTGCTCAAGACAGGGCAGGTCTTCTAACCGATACCCACACCGCATCAGGAAAAGACGAAACGGACTGTCATGGCTGAAAAGAAGAGTCTCTGGAATACGGAAATCATCGGTCAGGCGCTTTTGGATTCGGTGCGCAAGCTCGATCCCCGCTGGATGGTCAAGAA
Organism: Occallatibacter sp.; assembly: GCA_050014575.1. Taxonomy (GTDB): domain Bacteria; phylum Acidobacteriota; class Terriglobia; order Terriglobales; family Acidobacteriaceae; genus Telmatobacter. The sequence continues at coordinate 32,785 of JBEKDB010000035.1, forward strand.
CCCGGTGATGTTTGTGGTGGAAGTGGGCAGCGTGCTTACCACGGCGCTGCTCATCGACAACGTTGTCCACCATCGCCCCGGCTTCGGCTTCAACCTCCAGATCACCCTCTGGCTGTGGGTCACGGTGCTCTTCGCCAACTTTGCCGAGGCCATGGCCGAAGGCCGCGGTAAGGCCCAGGCCGACACGCTGCGCAAAGCCAAGGGCGAGACCATCGCCAAGCGTTACACCGCCGACGGCAACTTTGAAGAGGTCGTAAGCGGCCTGCTCCGCATGGGCGACGTCATCTACGTTGCGGCCGGACAATACATCGCCGGCGACGGCGAGGTCATCGAGGGCGTAGCGTCAGTGGACGAGTCGGCCATCACCGGCGAGTCGGCGCCCGTCATCCGCGAGGCCGGTGGCGACCGCTCCGCCGTCACCGGCGGGACGAAGGTTCTCTCCGACTGGATCAAAGTCCGCATCACTGCCAACCCCGGCGAAACCTTCCTGGACCGCATGATCGCCCTGGTCGAAGGCGCCTCCCGCCAAAAGACCCCCAATGAGATCGCCCTCAGCATCCTCCTCTCCGGCCTGACCATCGTCTTTCTGCTCGCCGTGGTCACCTTGCAGCCCTTCGCCATCTACTCCAAGGCTCCGCAATCCGTCTTCGTGCTGGTCTCGCTGCTGGTCTGCCTCATTCCCACCACCATTGGCGGCCTGCTTTCGGCTATCGGCATCGCCGGCATGGACCGGCTCGTGCAGTACAACGTACTCGCCATGAGCGGGCGCGCCGTCGAGGCTGCCGGCGACGTGAACACACTTCTACTCGACAAGACCGGCACCATTACCCTGGGCAACCGCCAGGCAACCGAGTTTTATCCCGCCCCCGACGTCAGCCAGGAGCGCATGGCCAACGCGGCGCAACTGGCCTCGCTCTCCGACGAAACCCCCGAGGGCCGGTCAATCGTCGTCCTGGCCAAGGAGAAGTACAACCTGCGCGGCCGCGACCTGGCCGGCATTCACGCCGAGTTCGTTCCCTTCACCGCCCAGACCCGCATGAGCGGCGTCAACCTGCCCGGCACCCGCATTCGCAAAGGTTCGGTGGACGCCATCGCCCGTTTCCTCGAAGAGCAGGGATCGCAACTGCCCCAGAAGGTCCGCGAACAGGTGGAAGAGATTGCGCGCGCCGGCGGCACGCCGCTGGTGGTGGCGGAAAACGCCGCCGCCCTGGGCGTCATCTACCTCAAGGACATCGTTAAGGGCGGCCTCAAGGAGCGCCTTGCGCGCCTGCGCGCCATGGGCATCCGCACCATCATGATTACCGGCGACAACCCGCTGACCGCCGCCGTGATTGCCCGCGAGGCCGGCGTGGACGACTTTTTGGCCGAGGCCAAGCCCAAGGACAAGATGGACCTGATCAGGCGCGAACA
>JBEKDB010000036.1:0-33055 GCA_050014575.1 Occallatibacter sp.
CACGGCGGCTTCCGGCGGGTTAAACGACCTGCCGGACATACGAAAATGCGCTGATTTCATGCCCTTGCAGAAAAATACCGGCGACGGACTCTTCTAACTCGGCGCTTTTCAGAGGTTCCCTAAATGCTCACCGCCGCGGGCAGTATTTCTTCCACATCGACCCACTGGGTGGGGTAGTTGCCGGTGTAGCAGGCGGTGCAGTAGCCGTTGTGCTCGATGCCTTCGCAGGATTTCAGCAGGCCCTCCAGAGATAAGTAGGCCAATGAGTCGGCTTCGATGAATTGGCGGATCTCTTCGATGGATTTGTTGGCGGCAATCAAGTCGCGCTTGCTGGGAGTATCCACGCCGTAAAAGCAGGGGGAGATGGTCGGCGGGCAACTGATACGGAGATGGACTTCTTTTGCGCCCGCGCCGCGGACCATGCGGACGATCTTGCGGGAAGTTGTCCCACGGATGATGGAGTCGTCGATAAGGATGACGCGCTTGTCTTCGAGCAGGTTGCGGACGGGATTGAGCTTGAGGCGGACGCCGAAGTCGCGGACGCGCTGCTCGGGCTCAATGAAGGTGCGGCCCACGTAGTGGTTGCGGATGAGGCCCATGCGGAAGGGCAGGCGCGCCTCTTCCGCGTATCCCATCGCCGCGGTAACTCCGGAATCGGGGACGGGAACGACGAGGTCGGCGGGCACGGCGGATTCGCGGGCCAGCTGGCGGCCCATTTGGTCGCGGCTCTCCTGCACCCAGCGGCCGAAGATGCGGCTATCCGGACGCGCAAAGTAGACGTGCTCAAAGATGCAACTGGACTGCGGGACGCCGGTCGCGTATTGGCGGCTGGTGACGCCGTCGTCGGTGACCATGACCAGCTCGCCGGGAAGGACGTCGCGAATGTATTCGGCGCGGAGCAGGTCGAAGGCGCAGGTCTCGCTGGCGAAGACGATGGTGTCGGGGCCGTCGGGGTTGGTCATGCGGCCCATGGAGAGCGGACGGAAGCCGCGCGGGTCGCGGGCGGCGAAGATGCGGTCGCGGGTCATCATGACAATGGAGAATGCGCCCTCGACCTGAGAGAGCGAGTCGGCGATGGCGTCAACGAGCGAGCCGGCGCGGGAGTGGGCGATGAGCTGGACGATGATCTCGGAGTCGGAGGTGGTCTGGAAGTAGGCGCCGTCGCGCTCCAGACGGGCGCGCACACTGCCCAGGTTGACCAGATTGCCGTTGTGAGCGATGGCGATGAGGCCTTTGACCGAGTCGACGCGGATGGGCTGGGCGTTGAGCAGGGCCGAGTCGCCCGTGGTGGAGTAGCGGGTGTGGCCAATGGCCATCTGGCCGGGGAGCTTGGCGAGAATGTCGTCGGTGAAGATCTCCGAGACCAGGCCCATGCCCTTGATGTTGGCCAGATGGAAGCCGTCGGCGGTGGCGATGCCGGCCGACTCCTGGCCGCGGTGCTGGAGGGCGTAGAGGCCGAGATAAGCCTGGCGGGCGGCGTCGGGATGGCCGTGGATGGCGACGACGCCGCACTCCTCGCGGAGCTTTGGGTCGTCGAGATCTTGTTGAGGCGAAAATGCCCTAGACGCAGGTCCTTCGACTCGTCCGCCGCTGCGGACTCGCTCAGGATGACAGGCATATTCGAGAGTATTTTGGCTTCCCACCCTTTCGCCAGAAAGAAAGCGAAAGGATGGGGCACCCAGATTCTCAGGGTGGATGGCGGCTGATGCGCCTGTTATGCCTTCGACGCCCTGGTAGAGCCGCCGGATCATGCGGTTACCTCGCCATGAAGAGTGGCTTCGAGAGCCGAGGCCCATGGCTTGCGAAGAGAGGCCAGAGGAGCCGAGATGAAAGGTTCGCCATCGACGGAGATCTCAAGGCGCTGTCCGCCAGTGCTTCCGATGCGGGCAGCGAGGAAGTTGTATTTTCCAGCCAGCTTTTCGATTGCGGAGACGTTCGATGGGTGAGTGGTGACGAACACGGTGGAGGCCGGTTCGGCAAAGAGGCCGAAGAGCGGATGAATCATGAGCGATTGCTCCTGCTCGATGGTTGCGCCGATTCCCTTGGGAAAGGCGGCCTGGGCCAGAGCGACAGCGATGCCGCCATCGGAGATGTCGCGCGCGGAACGAAGCAGCTTTCGCTCGGCGAGGACACCCAGAAGGGAATGCAGGCTGGCTTCGGCGTCGAGATCGAGCGCGGGAGGCGTGCCCCAGAGGCCGCCGAGAACCACTTTGGCGTACTCCGAGCTGCCGAATGCCGCAACTTCCATGGCGGGAGTTTCCGTGGTGTCTTCCAGAACGTCGGGAACTGGGTCGGAGAGGGGAGATGCGATGGGAAAGGGCGGAGGCAGGGTGACGGGAAGCATTACGTATGGGCTCATCGGTAATGGCTTGAAGGGAACCTCAAGCTCCGGATTTGATTCTTCGCCCCTCGGAACCGGCCAAAGCAGCAGAATCGCGTCGCCCGCCTTCTGGAACTCCGCCGGGACGGCCTTGGTCACGTCGTCGAGAATGCCAACGATGCCCAGGACGGGTGTGGGATAGATGCCTTCGCCGCGGGTTTCGTTGTAAAGCGAAACGTTGCCGCCGGTGACGGGCGTGCCGAGAGCGGTGCAGGCTTCGGCTATGCCGTCGATGGCCGCCGAGAGCTGGGCCATGATCTCCGGCTTTTCGGGGTTGCCGAAGTTGAGGCAGTTGGTGGCGGCCACGGGCTTCGCGCCGGTCATGGCAACCTTGCGCGCACACTCGGCTACGGCGTGCATCGCGCCCAGTTTGGGATCGAGGTAGGCCCAGCGGCCGTTGCCGTCCAGAGCCATGGCCAGGCCGATCTCTCCGATCGGCCCTTCCAAAGCGTCTGGCCTTGCCGTGCCTTTGATGCGCATCACGCCGGCTTCGCCGCCGGGGCCGATCACCGTGTTGGTCTGGACCATGGTGTCGTACTGCTCGTGAACCCATCGCTTGGAGCAGACGTTGGCGCTGGCCAGCAGCTTCTTGAGGTCGGCAGTATAGTCGCGGTCCTTGGCGAGTTGGGTGAGAATCTCTTCGGGCGGGTCAGCCGGAACAGGAGCCTTCCAGGTGCCGACGGGGCGGTTATAGAGCGGGGCGTCGTCGGTGAGGGACTTGTTGGGAATATCTGCTACCAGCTCGCCGTGGTGGCGGATGCGCAGGCGTGACTCGGGCTGGACCGTGCCGACAATGACGGCGTCCAATCCCCACTTCGCGAAGACGCGGAGGACTTCGTCCTCGCGGCCCTTGGTGGCCACCAGCAGCATCCGCTCCTGGCTCTCACTGAGCATGATCTCGTAAGCGCTCATGCCGGTTTCGCGCTGCGGAACGAGGTCCAGCTCGACGTCCAGCCCGACGCCGCCGCGGCCGCCCATTTCGCAGGTGGAGCAGGTCAGCCCCGCCGCGCCCATATCCTGAATGCCGACGATGGCGCCGGTGCGCATGGCCTCCAGGCAGGCTTCAAGCAGCAGCTTTTCCATGAAGGGGTCGCCCACCTGGACGTTGGGGCGCTTCTGCTCGGAGCCTTCCTTGAACTCCTCGCTGGCCATGGTTGCGCCGTGGATGCCGTCGCGGCCGGTCTTTGCGCCGACGTAGATCACGGGGTTGCCTGCGCCGCTAGCCTTGCCGTAGAAGATCTCGTCGATGCGGACCAGGCCCAGGGCGAAGGCGTTCACCAGCGGATTGCCGCTGTAGCAGGCCTCGAATTTGGTTTCGCCGCCCAGGTTGGGCACGCCGAAGCAGTTGCCGTAGGCGGCAATGCCGCTGACCACGCCTTCCACGATCGAGTGGTTGCGGACGATGAGCTGCCGCTCCTCATCCGGTTTGTCCGGATCGGCTTTGGAATCGGCCTCTTCAGCGATGGGCCCGAAGCGCAGCGAATCCATCACCGCCAGCGGCCGCGCGCCCATGGTGAAGATGTCGCGGAGAATGCCGCCGACGCCGGTGGCCGCGCCCTGAAAGGGCTCGATATAGCTGGGGTGGTTGTGGGACTCGATCTTGAAGGCGCAGGCCCAGCCGTCGCCCACGTCGATGATGCCGGCGTTCTCCCCCGGCCCCTGGACGACGCGGTCGCTCTTGGTGGGCAGCCGCTTGAGATGCACGCGGCTGGACTTGTAGGAGCAGTGTTCGCTCCACATCACGCTGTAGATGCCCAGCTCGGTAAGCGAGGGAACGCGGCCCAGAGCAGCCAGGATGCGGCTGTACTCGTCCGCGGTGATGCCGTGCGTGGAGAGCAACTGCGGTGTAACCGCAACCGGCGAGGGAACGACTGCAGAAGAGGCGTTGTTCATCACGGATGCCTCCATTGTCGCATGGGATTCGCATTTGGGGGAGTGTGGAAAGCAGGGACGGATTCGGATCGTCCCATTCCGGAGGCGCCTGCCGGACCAGCGGCGATGCGTTTCAGGGCAGTAATGCCTACAGGCTCTTGAGGTAGGCGCGGACCTCCGGGCTGGACCAGTCCTCAGCGCCGATGAACTTGCGCCGGATAACGCCCTGGCGGTCGATGACGTAGGTCTCGGGCCAGGCCTTGGAGTTGTAGAGTTTGGCCGCAGTCTGGGCGGGGTCGCGGACCGAAATCAGGTCCACGTGGCGGCGGGTGAGGAAGCTCTTGTAAGCGTCGGGGTCCTCGTCGACGCTGACGGCGAGGATGGCCAGATCGGGCTGGTCGTGGTGAAGATCGAGGAGCGAGGGCATTTCCACCACGCAGGGCTCGCACCAGGTGGCCCAGAAGCTGAGCAGGACCACGCGGCCCCGGTAGCTGGCCAGATGAATGGAGGTGCTTCCATCGGAGACGGTAAAGTCGGGGGCCACTTGGCCGGTCTGGACAGGATGCGCGCCGCGGTCGCAGGCGTTCACGAGAGCGAACGGAATGAGCAGAGCAACAGTGAGTAAGCGAGGGAAGCGCACATCCTTATAATACGAGCGAAAGGCCCCAACGAAAGGGTTGCGCATCATGGGCAAGGAGAGGCCTGGGGAGAACGAGCCGGCTGGAGCGGACGGATACGAGCCGGTGCTCGGGCTTGCCGGCGAGCCCGGAACGCACGTTGCCGTACCGGGACGATGGGGGTGGGCCGTCGGAACCGTCTTCGACCAGCCGGAGCCGGAGGAGCTGATCGAGCTTTCGGTCGTGGTTCCGGCGCGGAACGAAGAGGATTGCCTGGGCGCTTGCCTTCAGTCGCTGGTTAGCCAGTCGGAGGAGATCTTCGAGCTGGGCAAGGACTGGGACTTGGTGGTGGTGGACGACCACTCGACCGACCGGACAGCCGAGATAGCGCGCGGGTTTGCCGGGGTAACGGTGCTGCAAGCCGCCTCGCTGGAGCAGGGCTGGACGGGCAAGGCGAATGCGATCTGGACGGCGGCGCGGAAGGCGCGCGGGCGGTGGCTGCTGTTTACCGATGCGGACACGATTCATCTGCCCGGCAATCTGCGCCGCGCCCTCCACGAGGCTCAGCGGCACAAGCTTGGGATGCTGAGCTACTCGGCACGGCAGATTGTGACCGGGCTGGCGCAGCGGACGCTGATGCCGCTGGTCTTCAGCGAGCTGGCGCTGGCCTACCCGTGGGCCAAGGTCTCGGACCCGAACCAGCGGATTGCCGCGGCCAACGGGCAGTTTCTGCTGGTGGAGCGGGAGGCTTACCGGCGTATCGGCGGCCATGCCGCAGTGGCCGATAAGGTGCTGGAAGACGTGGAATTGGCCGTTCTGGCCAAGCGGCGCGGGGTGGGGCTGCGGCTGCGCTATGCGGACGACGCGCTATCCACGCGAATGTACCGGTCGGCGGCCGCCATGATCGAAGGCTGGACGAAGAATTTGGCGCTGGCGTTCAATAACGCGCTGGCGCTGGCGGCATGGCGCGCGCTGGACTTTGTGCTGCTGTTCGGGCTGCCGGTGCTCGCTGTCGAGCTGTGGAATGCTCGCCTGGCACCGCATTCGCTCCAATGGCTGGGCGCGGGGTGGGTGCTGGCGCTGCTGTGGGTGCGGACCCTATTCCGGTTCTACGCGCGGGTGGCCAAGTCCAACTTCTCGGTTCTGGATTGCGCTCTTTCGCCGCTGGGGCTGCCGCTGTTTGTGGCGCTGCTTTGCCGCAGCTGGTTCCACCATCGAATCCTGAAGCAGGTAAGCTGGAAGGGCAGGAGCTACGCGGGTTGAGCGATCCTTTTATGGCGCGACCCGGAGATCCGCCCCGGCGGACGAACTCGCTGCCGGTTGATTCGTAGTTCAACCCCAGCGTAGAATCAGCAGCTTAGCGGAACTTGCCGGAGTTTGTATGCGCATGGATTCATTGGATGATCCGTTTGGGCTATCGGAGCCGATACGAACCGGTGCAAGCCTCCATTGGGCAAAGGATCTGGTGGAGCCGAAAACGACGGCTTCCGTTCTCCCATTCCGCCCCTGGACGGAAGCGGAATCTGCACCCGCGCCGATGGCTGGGAGGTAGGCCCTATTATGGGGAGTGCTAAATGGTTTTGACCTGGGCACGTTTTCGCGTGCTGTAAAAGGATCGCTCTGCGATGCAAGAGATTCTTTCAAGAACCGTCGATCCAAAGGCTCCCTTGCGCGGACAGGAGTTTTACGAGTTGCGCCTCTACGATTCGGATTGCGCCGGAGAGCCTGTCTTTTGCGTGCAAGAGGCCCGCGCCAGGTGGGATGAGGACAGCGGGCAGCCAGCGCGGGATCAGGTTTACAACGCACAATTCCTGACGCTCAGGGAAGCCACGGAGTGTTACGCGGAGCGGAGGGGCGCACTGGCCGAAAAGGGATTCATCTACTCGGATATGGACCTCTTCTGAGAACCGTAAGGCGGAGGCAGCGCGAACCAGCCCCGGCGTGCGGGCTTCCCCTTTGCTCAACCCATCCCTACCCGTTAAAGTCTGCGCTTATGAGTTCTCGCGCCGCGATAGACGCGCCATGTCGAGCTGTCGGGGAAGCCGAAGTTCCAGGAAGTGTTTGTCGAGCGGATGAGGATGTGCTGAAACGTACCGGGGGTGTATCATTGGCGGAAACTGCTGAGGGAGGAAGTCTCACGTGAAGCTGGCAGCGATGTTTCTCGCAGTAACCGGGTTGGCATTGGCTTTGACGGCACAGGAGTCGGGTCCGCTGTCGCGAGTCACGCTGGTGGTTCGCACCACCAAGGCCATCAACTATCGCCACCTGAGCGGACCGACGCGGATCGATTTTCGCGGCACGGTTCTGCAATCGCAGGCCCACGGGGAAGCCCGGGTCGAGAGCAGGCGGGGAGCGGTGCGAATTCAGGCGCAATTCGAAAAACTAGAGCCCGCGTCGCGCTTCGGCTCGGGATTCCTCACCTATGTGCTGTGGGCCGTCTCGCCCGAAGGACGCGCGGACAACCTGGGCGAGCTGATGCTCGACGGCCAGAAGAGCAAGATGGATGTCACCGAGCCGATGCAGGCTTTCGCGATGATCGTGACCGCCGAGCCGTACTTCGCCGTGTCGCAGCCGAGCGAGGTGGTGGTGATGGAAAACGTGGTGCGGCCGGACACGGTGGGCAGCGTCGAGGAGATGGACGCCAAGTTCGACCTGCTCCAACGCGGACAATACGAGACCACGGTTCAGGCCGGCTACGAGGCGCCCGCGGTCAGCTCGCGGATTCCGCTCAGCCTGCTGGAGGCGCGGAACGCGATGGAGATCGTCAAGGCCGCCGGCGGTGAGAAATATGCCGCGGCGAGCTTCCAGAAAGCCGCCGAATTGCTGAAGATGGCCGAGAGCTACCTGACTCAGAAGGGCGATAAGAAGGAGATCGACACGGCGGCCAGGGAAGCGGTCCAGACGGCGGAGGACGCGCGCATCATCACCGTGAAGCGGCGCGAAGAGGAGCGGCTGGCGCAGGAGCGCCAGGCGGCGGCGGACCGGGAGGCGCAGGCCAAGGCGCAGGCGGAAGCATCCGAAAAGGCGCGCCTGGAAGCGCAGCTTGCCGCTGAGCATGCGGCTCGGGAGAAGGCGGAGGCGGAAGCGGCCCGCGCAGCCGCCGAGGCGCAGCAGCAAGCGGCTCAGGCCGACGCCGATCGCGCGCGCAAACAGGCCGACGACGCGCGCAGGGAGGCCGAAGATGCGGAGCGCGCGCGGAAGCAGGCGGAGGCGGAAAAGGGCGAGCTGCGAAAGCGCCTGCTGGACCAGCTCAATTCGGTCTTGCAGACGCAGGATACGGCGCGGGGACTGATCGTCAACATGTCGGATGTGCTCTTCGATACGGGCAAATACACGCTCCAGGCTGCCGCCCGCGAGAAGCTGGCCAAGATCTCTGGGATCGTGCTGGCGCATCCGGGACTGAACCTCGAAGTTGAGGGCCACACGGACAATGTGGGCAGCGCCGAATTCAACCAGTTGCTCTCCGAGCAGCGCGCCGCCGCGGTGCAGGAGTTCCTGGTGCAGCAGGGCCTGCCCGAGTCCTCGGTGACCTCGCGCGGATTCGGCATGACGCAGCCGGTGGCAACGAACGACACGCCCGAAGGCCGGGCGAAGAATCGCCGCGTCGAGCTGGTGGTCACCGGCGAGGGGATTGGCGGCGGGACCGAGGCTCCGGCAGTTCCCTAGGCTTTTCAATTGCTCAACCCAGTCGGGCGTGTCCACGTCTCCGCTTGCGTGCGCCCGCGCGAGTTGCTTTCATAATCCCAAATGCCCGCCCTCGCAGGCCGATCGAACCTTTCAGGCGGGCGCAAAACTGGGCACACGCCGGAATTGCCCACAAAAAGCAAAAGCGGCGCAATGGCCGCACGTGATAGATGAATTATGGGTTAGATGGTGCGCCCGGAGAGATTCGAACTCCCGACCTACTGATTCGTAGTCAGTCGCTCTATCCAGCTGAGCTACGGGCGCACACGCGCGGTCGCGGCTGCGACCATAGACAGATTATCAGGGTTCATCGGGCGGCGCAATCGGCCACAGGCCGGTTCAAGGGCTGGATTCAGGCCGCGGGCGACGGCGGCGGAATCTGCGGCGCGGCAGCGGAGGTTTCGAGGGCGATCTCAAGGCCGGCCTGGCGGACGAGCTTGGCGACGGCGGCGGGGTCAAGGCGCGTGGCGTCGTACTCCACGCGCAGCGCGCGCGCGGCGTGGTCGAAGCTGAGACGGCGGATGCCGTATACGTCCTTGATGCTTGCCAGCGCCAGGGAGACCCGCTCCGTGGGCGGCGCGGCGCAGCGAAAGAGAATCTCCACCGTGGTCATAGGGGAATGATAGCAAGCCCGAAGCTGCGGGGAATTCACCCCCAATGCGTTAAGATTCTCGACAGAATGAAAGACATTTACATTGCCGATCTGGCCGCTTTTGAAGAAGGCAAGCTCTTCGACGGCTTCTTCCTGGTTCTCCTCAAGCAGCAGCGCACCACGAAGACCAACAAACCCTACCTCAACCTGATCCTGGGCGACAAGACCGGCCAGCTTGAGGGCCGCGTTTGGGAACCGGGCGACCCGCGCATCGCCAAAGACTTCGACCGGGGCGACGTCGTGAAGGCCCGCGGCAGCGCCTCCCGCTTCGACGACCGCCTGCAGATGAAGATCGACCAGCTCCGCAAGGCCGCGCCCGGCGAGGTGGACAAATCCGACCTGCTGCCCTCCACCACCTGCGACGTGGCCGACCTCTGGCGCCATCTGATGGGCTTTGTCGAGAGCTTCGCCAACCCCGACCTCAAGCGACTGCTCGCCGTTCTGCTCGCCGATCCGGCCCTGGCCGAGGCCTATCGCGAAGCCCCCGCCGCCAAGCAGCTCCATCACGCCTGGCTGGGCGGATTGCTGGAGCACGTGGTCAGCCTGCTCACCCTCGCCGACCGCGTCGCCCCCCATTACCCCATCCTCGACCGCGACCTGCTGCTCACCGGCGTCCTCCTCCACGACATCGGCAAGGTGCGCGAGCTGAGCCGGGAGATCGGCTTCGAGTACACCGTCGAAGGCGTGCTGCTGGGCCACATCCAGATCGGCGCCGCCCTCGCCGAGCGCGCCATGGACAGCCTGCCCAACTTCCCGCCCAGGTTGAAGATCCTTGTCCTGCACATGATCCTCAGCCATCACGGGAAACTGGAGTTCGGCTCCCCTAAGCTGCCCATGATTCCCGAAGCCCTGGTCCTCAACTTCCTCGACGACCTGGACGCCAAGATGCAAGCCATTCAAGGCGAATTCGACAAGTCAATCCGCGAAGGCAAAGGCCCCGGCGAGCTGACCGGAAAGGTCTGGGCTCTCGACAACCGCCAGCTCATCGACTCCCGCCGCTGGCTGGCGGAGGATAAGGAATAGGGACCCGCTGCTTGCCTCGTGAAAACAAGGCCGAGCATCGTGCAGGTCCCTATTCGGAGCCGGCGCCCGCGGCCTATGGGAAGCGGTAGACCGTCGTGCGCAGGATTGTGAACGGGCGCAAGATCAGGATCTCTCCTTGCGCGTCGTCGTCGCCGGCGATCTGGCGGGTTACCTTCCACTTTCCATCGACGAAGTTACCCAGTTGCACGTCGCCGAGGCCGACATTTTGCGGGCCGGGTGTGTTGGGCGTGAAGTCGATCCTCATGCCGCCTCCGGCGAAGTAATACTCGTCGGGGCCGGTGGCGATGAGGATGGCGGCGGCTTCGAGCGGCGGTTCGGAGTTGGCTGCCGCCGGCGACGGGTCTGGCGAAGCTACGACCTGTCCCTTCGCTTGCGGAGGAACGTGCGCGCTGCGGCCCGTGTAAGTCAATGTCAGTGTGTAGTTACCCAGCTTGACTTGCTTGGGCGGATCACCCTGGTTGAGCCGCACGGCGGTGATGGAGTCGGTGCCCTGGTGAGCCAGAATCATGGGCGATAACTGGTTGAGAATGCTGTAAGTGGTGGCAAGGTCCGGCGGAATGGGCCTGTTTCCGTCGATGCCGAAGGGCGAAAAGCCGATGGTATTGTACTTGCCGACGGCCATAATGGCATTGGCGGGATTGGTGCTGGTCTCGGGAATGAAGAGCGGGTTGCCGTTGCGGCTGAAGCGCTCGCAAACATTGTCGAAGAACTCCAGGTAGAGATCGGGAGCGAGAATATCGATGTCGGGAGCGCCGGCGCGCCAGATATCGTGGACCTGCGGCAGCGGACCGCCGCTGGGATAAGTTCCCGGCCAGGCATGATTGGGCTGCTGGAGCCAGGCGTTCACATACATGGGAATGTTATATTCTGCCTTGCCCGCCTGCACCACCTTCTCAAGGAAGCGGGCGTAGTTCCAGGCCATGAATATCTCATCCGAGGGCCAATGGAGATGCTGCCAGCTATTCTCATGCTCTAGCGGGCCGAGTATTGAGGCGAAGGTCTGAATGGGTATCTCCAGGGTTGCCGGCTTGCCGGGGCCGAAGACATCTTCCCAGGTTCCCGAAGTCTTGAAACCGTTCTCGGCCCAGACCTCGCGAAACTCGGGAATGAGATTGTCCTTGTGCGCTTGAAGATAACTCATAAGCTCCGCGGGCACCGGGCCAGCGAAGGCGCGGTTGGCGGCGAAGGAACGGTCGCGCGAATCGCGCAGGACGCCGACTTCGTTTTCCACCTGCATCATGAGCACGGTGTGCTGGACGCCGTCCACTTTCTTGATATGGCGCATGAGCGCGGCGAATGCGGCCGCATCGGCGTCGCGCGTGGCATCGCTTAAAGTGCTGAGCAGCTCGACGGGGCCGGAGATGGAGACTGTCTTGCCTTCGCCGATCTGAATGCGCGGAAAGCGTTGATAGTCCTTCTTGACCCAATAAGGCGGAAAACTGGAGGTGCCGTTCTTCCAGCAGCCGAACCAGATAAAGACCAGGTGCATGTGGTTTTCGCGGGCCTTGGCGATAACTCCATCGACCAGGGTGTAATTGAACTTGCCTTCTTCCGGCTCGAACTGTGCCCAGGATACGCCAACGAGCACGGTGTTCAGATTGCCGGCGACAAGTTTGGGCCAGATAGGCTCCATGGGCTCGAGAGCCGTGGCCGCATTGTTGGTAAGTTCTCCGGAGAGGATCAGGAACGGCTTGCCGTCCACGACCAGTTGCGTGGCGTTGCCCTGCTTTTGCAGATGTGGAGCGCCGGCAACGGACTGCGCCTGGCTCAAACCCGCCGCACAAGCGGCAGATAGCATGCAAGCGAAAAACATTCGACTCATTCGCATCGATAACTCCATTTGGGTGGTCCGGCTGAATTCGCCGTCAAGGCGCTTCCAGTTCGCGCCGAAGGCGCTTTCAGGCGCGAATCTCCGGCTGCTTTCCGATTGTGAGCGATTGTACGCCTCGCGGCCGGGGGTGGGCACCCAGGGAGCCGCTGATCATATCTGTCGCGGCGCCGGCAATCCCGCCAGGGAATAGACGGATGGGCTGAAACCCATCCCCGCCGGCCAGTTTTCATCTTGCGGGGCTATGATTGGTGTGCGGCCGCAACACGCTTTAACGCTCGGTCTGCGAGAATCGATTCAACAGCCAAACTATACGACCCGGAGCCACCGGAATGATCGCTCGTTCTCCCTTCAAGTTGATGCTTGCACTCTTTGCTTTCGCCGCCTTCACCCTGCAGGGCCACGCGCAGCCTGCGCAGACAGACGCCGCAAACGTCAGAGAGAGAATCCCGATGGACGCCGGGTGGCATTTCGCTCTTGGCAATGCCGCCGACCAGCACAAGGACTTCGACTTTGCGACGATTCCGTTCTTCTTTGCCAAGGCGGGTTACGGCGACGGTCCGGCCTCGCCCAAGTTCGACGACCGGACCTGGCGCGTCGTCAACCTACCGCACGACTGGGCCGTCGAGCTGCCCTTCGATCGGCGCGGCGACGGCAATCACGGTTCGAAGGCCATCGGCCGCAACTTTCCTGAGAACAGCGTCGGCTGGTACCGCGAGAGCTTCACTATTCCCGCCGAAGACCTCGGCCGCCGCATCGGCATCGACTTCGATGGCGTATACCGGGACTCTCAGGTCTGGGTGAACGGCTTCTATCTCGGGACCGAGCCCAGCGGTTACAGCGGCTTCCACTACGACATGACCGACTACCTCAACTACGGCGGCACGAATGTGATCGTGGTGCGCGCGAACGCCACCCTCGAAGAGGGTTGGTTCTACGAGGGCGCCGGAATCTACCGTCATGTGTGGCTCACCAAGACCAGCCCGCTGCACGTGGCGCACGACGGTACATTTGTTACAGCAGAAGTGACCGATCCAGCCGCCGCGCATCCCGAGGCGCAGGTGACAGCGCAGGTCACGGTGCGTAACGACGGAGACTCCAGCGCCCGCTTCACCATCGGAGAGGAGATCGAGGACGCTGCCGGACAGTTTGTGGCGCAGTCCATAGCGTTCGACGCCGGCGCATCGGCAGCAAGCAGCAGCGACTACTCCACCACGATTCCCGTGCACGATGCCCATCTCTGGTCGCTCGAAGACCCTTATCTCTACAAGCTGATCACCACCATCAAGAGCGGGGACAAGGTGGTGGACCGCTACGAGACCAGCTTCGGCATCCGCACCATCCGCTTCGATGCGGACCATGGCTTCTTCCTCAACGGCAAGCACGTTGAAATCAAGGGCACGGATGACCATCAGGACCACGCCGGAGTGGGCGTCGCCGTGCCCGACACGCTCAACGTCTTCCGCGTCGAACGGCTCAAGGCCATGGGCTCGAACGCCATCCGCACCTCGCACAATCCGCCCACGCCCGAACTGCTGGATGCCTGCGACCGGCTAGGCATGCTGGTGCTCGATGAGAACCGGGCGATGGGCGTTACGCCCGAAGACTACGGCCAGTTCCGGCGCTTGATCGCGCGCGACCGCAACCATCCCAGCGTCGTTCTCTGGTCCATCGGCAATGAGGAGTGGTCGCTCGAATGGACGGCATCTGGCGAGCGCATCACCCGCGATATGCAGGTGTTTGGCAAGCGGCTCGATCCCACGCGCCCGTTCACCGTCGCCCTCAGCGGCTCCGGCGCGGGCAACTCGCTCTCGGCCGATGTGCTCGGATTCAACTACTACGTGCAGCACCACATCGACGAGATGCACGCCCGCTTTCCTTTGAAGCCCATCGTCGGCACCGAGGAGTCTTCGTCGGAACACACGCGCGGCATCTATGCCGACGACCTCGCGCATCAGCATCTAGTGGCTTACGACTTCGAGGCCGGCGGCCACCACGTTTCGGTTGAAGAAGGCTGGCGCTACTACCTCGCGCGCCCCTTTGCCGCGGGCCTCTTCTACTGGACCGGCTTCGACTATCGCGGAGAGACTACACCGTTCGAGTGGCCGGCCATCAGCTCGCAATTCGGCATGATCGACACCTGCGGCTTCTTCAAAGACAACGCCTATCTGCTCCAGTCCTGGTGGACGGAAAAGCCGATGGTCCACCTGCTGCCCCACTGGAACTGGTCCAGCAAGGAGGGCCAGCCCATCGATGTGCGCGTTTACAGCAACGCCGATGCGATCGAACTCTTCATCAATGGCAAGAGTCTGGGCCGCAAGCCGATGCCGCGCAACTCGCATCTGGAATGGAAGGTTGCCTACGAGCCGGGCATGCTCGTGGCCCGCGGATACAACGCCGCCGGCCGCGAGGTCGCGAGCGACACGGTGGAAACAGCCGGCCCGGCGGCTGCCATCGAGCTCATTCCCAACGTGGCCAAGGTCGGCGCCGACGGCGAATCGGTCTCGGTGGTCGCGGTGCGCATCAACGATGCAGCCGGGCGCATCGTGCCGGACGCCGGAAATCTCGTCTCCTTCAGCCTGACCGGCCCTGGAAGAATCATAGGCGTGGGCAACGGCGATCCCGCTTCGCACGAACCGGACAAGTACATCGAGACAGTGCGCGCGATTCCGGTTGCGAAGTGGCGCACGCGCTCGATCGATGCGCGTGCTGACGGCCCCGAGACCAATCCCGCCTTCGACGATTCCTCATGGGAGAAGGCGCGCGATCCCCGCTGGGATGAGCGTCGCATCGATCCGCCGGCCAGCGTATACCGAGGCGCGTTCAACCTGCCCGCGGACTCGCAGGATGCGGCCATCGCTCTGGTGCTGCGCAGCGTGGGAGAGACTCAGTCTATCTATGTGAACGGCCACGCGCTGGGGCTGAACCTGCGGCGCGATCCGGTGGGTTACACTTACGCGCTCGACCGCGGCCTGCTGCAACCGGGACGCAACGTGGTCACGATCTTTGCCACGCGCTTCACCAACAAGGCTGACCAATTGTTCCGCTGGGACGGCCCAGGCCCCGCGGCGGTGCAAGTCGTGACGCCGGCCCCGCAATGGAAGCGCAGTGCCTTCAACGGGCTGGCGCAGGTCATCGTCCAATCCACGAGGCAAGCGGGCGCGATGAAGCTGACGGCAGCATCGCCAGGGCTTGCCCCGGCGGAGATCGAGATCGCTTCGCAATGATGGCTGCGGATGCGGCTCCCAGGAGTTAGGGCCTATTCAAAACCCGCGAGCGGAACGTGGGAGAAATGAGGACTACAAACGATGAAGAACTTCATGATCGCGGTAACTCTGGCAGCGATGGGCGCAGGATTCGCATTGCAGGCTCAGGTGAAGGAGCGCCCTGTGCCGCGCCTCGTGCAGAGCGATGGCCGCTATGCCCTGCTGGTTGACGGCGCGCCCTTTCTGATGCTGGGCGTCCAGTCGAATAACTCCAGCGACTGGCCGGCCTTGCTTCCCAAAGTGTGGTCCGCGGTCGAATATCTTCATGCCAACACGCTCGAAACGCCCATTTACTGGGAGCAGTTCGAGCCGAAACCGGGTCACTACGATTACTCGGAGATAGACACGGTTCTCGCTCAGGCCCGCGCGCATCACGTTCGCCTGGTCCTGCTCTGGTTTGGCACCTGGAAGAACGGCAGCCAGCACTATATGCCGGAATGGATGAAGTTACAGCCGGAGCTTTACCTCCACGTTACCAATAAGAACGGGGAATTTGTCGACTCGCCGTCGCCGTTTGCCAGTGCGTCTCTCTATGCCGACGCGCGCGCATTCACCGCGTTCATGCGGCATCTCAAGACTGCCGACCCGGATCGAACCGTGATCATGGTGCAGGTTGAGAACGAAACCGGCACCTGGGGAACGCTGCGCGATTACTCTCCGGCCGCGGAGAAGCTCTTTGAAGGTCCAGTCCCGCCTGAAGTTATGAAGGCGATGAACAAATCGGCATCCACGCCCGCTCCGAATTGGCGGGAGGCCTTCGGCGACGAGGCCGACGTGAACTTCCATGCCTGGGCCATCGCCAAATACGTTGGGCAGATCGCCGCCGCGGGCAAGGCAGTTTATCCGTTGCCGCTTTATGTCAACGCCGCACTGCGCGATCCGCTCAAGCCGGGCGCGCCGGGCAGTTATGAAAGCGGAGGCCCCACCGACAACGTGATTTCCATCTGGAAGGCGGAGGCACCCGCAATCGATATCGAGGCGCCGGATATCTATCTGCTGGACAGCCCATCGTATCTGAAGGTGGTGGACCTCTATCATCGGCCGGACAATGCATTGTTCGTTCCTGAGACCGGCGGTTCGGGCAATCCGGCGCGCTATCTATTCACGGTCCTCGGCCATCAGGGCATCGGCTACTCGCCCTTCGGCCTGGATTTCACGCGGGAACATGCGCCGCAAAAGGGCGAAGCCGACACGCCGAATGGCTTTCTGGAAGCGACGGCGCGTAACTACCGGCTGATAGCTCCGATGAGGCGCGAAATTGCTCGCCTTAACTTCCAGGGCAAGCTTCAGGCGGTGGCGGAAGAAGAAGGCAAGCCCACGCAGACGCTGCATTTTGGAGATTGGGACGCGGTGGTTTCTTATGGAGTTGGTCGCAGCGGCCCAGCCAAGGGAAACTCCGAGCCTGTGGGGCGCGCGCTGGTAGCTCAACTCAAGGACAATGAGTTTCTGGTAACTGGAATGCTATCCCGCGTGGACTTCCGGCCGGCCGGCACCGAGCAGCAGCGGAAGTCGCAGCAGATCGTGAACGGAACCGGGCAGACGCCTTCGGCGCTGATCGATGGCAAGTGGCAGCATCGGCAGTTTCTGCGCGTGGAAGAAGGCGCCTATGAGAACGGCGCATTCAAGCCCATTCGCATTCTGAATGGCGATCAAACGGACTGGGGACTCGACTTTTCGCTGCAACCCGAGGTGCTTCGCGTCACGCTTGCAACTTACTGAGATCGGTCGGTGCGCGGGCGGGGCTTTGCACCCCGCCCCGCTTCAACCGTCCGCCGTGTCGAGACCCCGGCATTTGTGGTATACGTTTCCGCATGACCTTTCGCAGTGTTTTCCTCCTCGCTGTTCTTGCCGTTCCGGCCTTCTCCGCCGTTTCAATCCACGCGCAGAACCCTGCTTTCTCGCCGCCGATGGGCTGGAACAGTTGGGATGCCTATGGGCTCACCATCGATGAGGCCGACTTCCGCGCCAACGCCACGGTGCTCAAGGGGCTGAGACCGTACGGGTGGGAGTATGCGGTGATCGACGAGGGGTGGTATATGGAGAATCCCTTCGGCGACAAGGTAGAGACCAGGAAGTATGTGTGGGATGGAAACGGGATTCTGATTCCGGCTATAAGCCGGTTTCCGTCAGCGGAGGAAGGGGCGGGCTTCAAGCCTCTGGCCGACTGGGTTCATGCTCAGGGGCTGAAGTTCGGCATCCATATTGTGCGCGGGATTCCGCGCCAGGTGGTGGAGGAGAATCTGCCCATCGCGGGGTCGAGCTTTCACGCCGCCGACGCCGCCGACAAGAGCTCGCCCTGCCCGTGGGACGAGGGCAACTGGGGCGTCGCCGACAATGCCGCCGGACAGGCGTACTACGACTCGATGATGAAGCTGTATGCCGCGTGGGGCCTGGACTACATCAAGGTGGATTGCATCAGCGACCATCCCTACCGGATCACGGAGATCAAACAGATTGCGGCGGCGATCCGGAAGACGGGGCGGCCGATCGTGCTGAGCCTTTCGCCGGGGCCGACGCAACTGGAACACGCGGCCGAGGTGGGCGAATACGCGCAGCTATGGCGCATCTCCGACGACCACTGGGACGGATGGACCTTCACCCATAAGCCCGGCGACGGCGAGTTTCCCTTTGGCGTGCGCGACGCCTTCGACCGCCTGGCCAAGTGGTTTCCGTATGTGAAGGCGGGCAACTGGCCGGATGAGGACATGCTGCCCTGGGGCTGGCTGGGGCCGCATCCGGGGTGGGGCGAGCCCAGGCAGTCGCGCGAGACCCAGGACGAGCAGCGCACCGAGTTCGCGCTGTGGGCCATTGCGCGGTCGCCGCTGATTCTGGGCGCCAACCTGACCCGGCTGGACGACTTCACGCGCGGGCTGATTACCAACCAGGCGATGCTGTTCATGAACCAGAACGTGACCTACAGCCATCCGGTGGATGCAGCCAGCCTGCCGGCCGGTTTTGAGCACGCACGGGTGTGGCGGGCGACGATCGACTCGCCGGGCGCGAGAAACTACACGGAGTTCTTTGCCTTCTTCAACCTGGACGACCAGCCGGTAACGCTGCGCGCCACCTGGAAGCAGCTTGGCCTGGACGGCGCCAAGCATCAGGCCCAGAATCTGTGGACCGATAGCCCGAGCAAGGAATCGAAGGAAGTGAGCGTGACCTTGCCGGCTCACGGAAGCGCGGTCTTCCAGGTCAAATAGGCGGGTTGCGGGCGAGGGACGGAACGGTGCGGCGGCGAAACTTTCTAGGCGGTTTGGCGGCGGTTTGGGTTGCCGGTGGACCGTTTTGGCTTCGAACGGGGCGGGCATTCGGCGAACCTGGGGCAGACGCCGGGCGGGCTGCCGCCGCCAGCGGCCAGCGGCTCGCCGAAGCGGCGCGGGCGCAGGTGGGCGTGACGGTGGGTTACGACCCAGTCTGGACGCATCTGAGCTATCCGGGCGGCGATGTGCCGCGGTCGACGGGCGTCTGCGCGGACGTGGTGATTCGCGCGGCGCGCGACGGGTTGGGGCTGGACCTGCAAGAGCTGGTGCATGAGGACATGGTGAAGCACTTCGCCGCCTATCCGGCGCGCCAGGCGTGGGGATCGCGCGGGCCGGACGCCAGTATCGACCACCGGCGGGTGCTGAATTTGGAGACGTATTGGACGCGGGCCGGGGCGCGGCTGTGGGCGGCTCCGGGGCCGGTGGCGGGCGACGCCTTTCCTCCGCCGCTGGAGGTGGGCGACATTGTCACCTGGCTGCTGGATGCCCGCCTGCCGCACGTGGGGATTGTGGTCAGCGCCGGCGCGCACACAAGTGTGGTGCATAACATTGGCCGCGGGGCAGAAGAGAGCCCCATCGAGGCCTTCTTCATGCACCGCGCGGCTGGGCATTATCGCTGGCCGGTGGGCGCGTAGGCGTTTTCGTCCGCTTCCATCCCCTGAGGATGCGTGGGACAGTCCCCATTCGCGATAGGGCGCGCGCCCCGGATTCCGCCATTGGGACCGCCCCCGCCGTCGTAAACTGGACGAGTCGCATCAGGAATCCCCATGAAGAAGCTCGCCATCGGTATCTACGCCGCCGTCACCGTCGCCCTGCTCGGCTGGGCCTTCTACCAGGCCATCTACGTCGCCCCGGAAGAGCAGACCATGCACGAGGTGCAGCGCATCTTTTACTACCACGTGCCCTCGGCCATGGTCGCCTTCCTCTTCTTCGCCATCTCGCTGGCCGGCTCCGTCGCCTTCCTTGCCTTCCGCCGCGGCCGCGCGGAGTGGGCGCAGATCTCCGACGCATGGGCGCTGGCTGGGGCCGAGGTCGGCGTCGTCTTCTGCACCGTCGTCCTCATCACCGGGCCCATCTGGGGCCGCCGCGCCTGGGGCATCTGGTGGACCTGGGACGCCCGCCTGACCACCACGCTGGTTCTCTGGCTCATCTACGTCAGCTACCTGCTTCTGCGCCGCTTTGCCGCCGGCCCGCAGGTGCAAACCCTGGCCGCCGTCCTGGGCATCTTCGGCGCGCTCGACGTGCCTATCGTCTATATGTCCAATCGCTGGTGGCGCACCCAGCATCCGGCGCCCGTCTTTGGCGGCGGTCCTGATTCCGGCATCAAGGACCCCGCCATGCTGGCCGCCTTCGGCTGGAACGTCGTCGCCTGGCTGGCCTGGGGTCTGCTCATCCTCGCTCTGCGCTACCACGTTGAGCGCCAGCACCAGAAACTCGCCGCCCAGGAAGCTCAGGACGCCCTCGACGCCTGATTCCGCGGCGCGGATTTGCTTCAGAAGGACAAGACCATGGATCAAAGAGCGATTCTCGATCACCAGTTCACCGTTGCCGCCTACGCCATTACCTGGGCCATCCAACTGGGCTATGTGGCCTGGCTTTCCCTCAAATGGCAGGCACAGAAGCGCGCCGCCCGCAACCGCCTCGGCGCACGCTAAGCGACTTTCACAGTTTCTGCAACCCGCATCGCGCTATCCCACCCTAGCCGCAACAGCAAAGACGCGGCGAGGGTGGGGCACCCAGGACATTGCATTATCCGCGAAAAATGCGCTGGTGAACGGAAGGCCGACGGATTCCGGGCGGGAGTTTCGGCGGGGAGTCACGCGCGCGCCCCCTTTCGTTATAAACTTCTTGGTTATGGAAACCACAGGTTGCGGCACAGCTATCGTTACGCCCTTTCGGGCCAATGGATCGATCGATGAACAGGCGCTTCAGGAGTTGGTGAACTGGCAGATCGACTCGGGAATCGACTTTCTGGTGGCCTGCGGGTCAACGGGCGAGGCGGCCACGCTCGATGAAGACGAGTGGCTGCTGGCGGTGGGCCTTGTGGTCGAAGCCGCGGCGGGCCGGGTGCCGGTGTGGGCGGGCTGCACGCACAACTCGACTCGCACCCTGCTGCGCCAGGCCGGCCGTCTCCTCAGGTTGGGCGGCGTGGACGCCGTGCTTTCGGCCAATCCCTACTACAACAAGCCCTCGCAGGAGGGGCAGTTCCAGCACTTCCTGGCCCTGGCCAAGGCCGTCGATCCGCTGCCGGTGACCGTTTACAACATCCCCGGCCGCACCGGCGTGAATCTCGACCCGGAGACCGTTCTCCGCCTCGCCGAGGCTGCCCCGAATATTCAGGCTATCAAGGAGTCCAGCGGCAAGCTGCCCCAGATCGCCCATCTGGCTCACATCCTGCCGCGCGAGTTCAAGATATTCTCAGGCGACGACAACATGGCGCTGGGGTCGATCGGCGTGGGTGCTCACGGGTTGATCAGCGTTGCCTCGAATGAGATTCCGGAGGAGATGGGCCGCATGATCCGCTTCGCCCTCGGCAATCGTTGGGCCGAAGCCCGGGAGATCGAGCGCAAGTACGCGGTTCTGCTTGACGCCAACTTCTGGGAGTCTAATCCGGGACCGGTGAAGACGGTGCTTAGCCTGATGGGCCGCACCACCGATCACGTTCGCCTGCCGCTGGTCCCGCCCACCGCCGCCACCCGCGCCCGGCTCGAGCGCCTGGCCGGCGAACTCGGCTTGATCTAGTACTCCCTTGCCGATGCGCGATTCGCGGTTGTCCTGTTTGCGGAACGATGCGGTTCCGTGCAAGGTTTTGTTCCGAATCTGCAACTTAAGGGGATCGACTGAACAAAGACCCGTGCAATTGGCTTATAATTCGGGCGTTCCATTCAATCGGTCGCGAGACGCGAATTCCCGGCGTCCGCAACCGGGGAGGCTACCATGTTGAAGCCCTTTCTGCTGTCTTCCGCGGTGATCCTGTTGGTGCTCGTTTCCACCTCCGCCGCGGGGCGCGCGCAGGAGTCCGCCCCCGCCAGCACCAATCCGGTGAAACCGACTGCCGCATCGCAGGAAAAGGCGAAGGGCCTCTTTGCGCGCGACTGCGCGTTGTGCCACGGGGACAATGGAAACGGCAAGACCGACGTTGCCGCCAGCATGTCGGTGACGCTCGACGACTGGACCCAGGCGAAGGCGCTGGCCGCCAAGTCGGACCAGGAACTCTTCAATACCATTCGCAAGGGCAAGGGCGACAAGATGCCTCCCGAGGACGTGGGCCGCGCCAAGAACGACGAGGTGTGGAACCTCATCATCTACATTCGCAACTTGCCCAAGGGGCAGCCGGCGGCCGCTCCGCCCCAGCCCGAGGCGGCTCCGCCACCGCCCGACGCGGCTCCGACTCAGCCAGAAGCCGCTCCGGCGCAGCCCGCAGGTGCGCCGCCACCGGCCGCAGCCGCTCCGGCGCAGCCGACGAACTAGGTTTCGTCCCAGGCGTTGGGCGACCGACAGGCTCATCCGCTCGTCGCGCCGCTTACTTTGCCGCCAACAGCCTCACCGCCGTGTTCTGGTCCACGCGCGAACCGGCTGCCGGAACCTGCGCCATCACCGCTCCCGGCTTCACCGGAGG
Source organism: Occallatibacter sp. (assembly GCA_050014575.1). Lineage (GTDB taxonomy): Bacteria > Acidobacteriota > Terriglobia > Terriglobales > Acidobacteriaceae > Telmatobacter. Next base: position 22,223 of record JBEKDB010000036.1, read on the forward strand.
CTTGGGCGGCGCGTCTCCGCTGCCCACCGGCGTTACGGGAGCATCCACAAAGCTGGGCGGCAGCGCCTTGATGCCCATCCTGGTCAACGCTTCCTGCGCGGTCACCACCGGCCATCCAATCATGTCTGGCATCACAAAGCCGTCAGGCGCATCGCCCGGCGCGGCCACCAACAGGGTGACGGTGGGCCGGGCAATGCCTTGTGCGTGGCCGGGCGGATCCTGCGCCAGCACCGTTCCTTCCGCCGCCTTGGCATAGGGCAGCCGCGCCGTCGCGCCCACCTCCAGACCCACCCGCCGCAGGGTGAGCGCCGCCACCCGCTCCTCGCGCCCCACCATATCCGGGACTTCCACCTTCTGCGGTCCCAGGCTCTCGGCCACGCGCACCCGCCACTCCCGGCGCACCACCGTGCCCGCCGACGGCATCTGCGTCAGAATGTGCCCCGCGGCCATGTCTCCCGAATAGTAGCGGTTGTCCACCACCAGGTTGAGCCCCAGCCCGGCGGTCTCGCTGCGCGCATCGGCCACCGTCATTCCCGTCAGCGCGGGCACCTGCACCTCCGCGCCGTGAATGGCAAAATGCATCGTGATGACAGCCGACAGCAGCGCGACCGCCACCAGCAGCATCACCAGGGAGCCGATCTGGAAGAAGCTGACAACCACCTGCCTGTTCATGGTTTGGCCTCGCCTTCCGGGCAAACGATCTCGCCGTCGATCTCCGCCGCAATCCTTGGGTCGCTCTCGGCCGGGCAGTGCTTCCATCTGCTGTGCGCCATCATCGGGATTCCTTCAGGAGGTATTTCCGGTCATTGATGAGTGTACACGAAATGTGTATTCTTGGTATGGAAGGGCGCACCAATATGAACAGCCGGGAGGTCATCCGCAAGCTCCGACAGAACGGCTGGTTCGAGGTTGCGCAATCCGGCAGCCACAAGCAATTCAAGCATCCGGTCAAGCCGGGCCGGGTCACGGTTGTTTACCCCCAAAAAGATGTTCCTGAAGGAACTCTCAGGAGCATCGAAAAACAATCTGGCCTCAAGCTCATGTAAAGGAGCAACCATGGAGTATATCGCCTACCTTCACAAGGACGAGAACTCGGACTACGGCGTCAGCTTTCCCGATTTTCCAGGCTGCATCACCGCCGGTTCCACGCTGGAGGAGGCGCGCGCCATGGCCGCCGAAGCTCTCGCGCTCCATGTTGCCGGAATGCGCGAGGACGGAGAAGAGATTCCCGAGCCTTCCACCCTCGACGATCTGCGAAGCGATCCGGCCATGAAGGGCGCGGTAGCTTTCCTGGCTGAACTCCGCGAGCCGGAGAGAACCATCCGCATCAACATAACCGCCCGCCAAAGCCAGATTGCCGAGATCGACCGCCGCGCCCGCGCTCGGGGCCTCACCCGCTCCTCCTACATCGTGCAAAGCGCTTTGAAAGAGAAAGTGGCATTGCGCTAAGTCACGAGGATAATCATCACGATACTCACATAGGCCCCAATGAGAATGGCAATCAAGTCCGTATCGATCTTCCAGGCAGCATTTGGATTGACGTCACCGGAAATTGCCCATCTTCCGATTTGGAGACGGAGCAACAGGGCCAGGACAAATGGACTTGTTTGGGCGAGAAGGACAATATACCGCAGCGCCTCCGGATAGGGGTGCGCCCCAGGTTGAAGCCACATTCGGTTGACTGAAAACCACTCTGACGTCACCATCATGCATGCCGCGACCGCAAAGCCGAGTATCGACCTGCGCTTTCGCCACAAGAAAGGATCGGAATCGGGCGTCGGGAATCAAACCTCTTCTCATTCGTGGGAATCAGCAAAAGTATACGCCGTGCGCTGCGCCCCGCCGCATCCTTGTTCTGTGAACGGTCATATCTTGCCGCGGATCATGACCGAACCGGGCCAACAGCAAGTCCTTCTAACTACACCGGCGGCAGGGCATCGACCACCGGAATGCCGGCGGGCGGCTTGAAACGGAAAGTATCCGGGGAGACCGGAGCGTTGTCTGCTTCGCCGGCGAAGGTGAATCGGGTCAGCGCGCCGTCGGTCTCTTCGACCTCGATACCTGTAATGGTTCCATCGGCCGTTACGGTCAGGGCAAGTCGCGCCACCCGCTTCTCCTCGCCCCTGGGCTGGCCGGAGAGCGTGAAGAGGCCGCCGGGCGCTCCGGCAAGCGTCAGATTGTCCAATTCCTTTTCAAGTTCTGTGTGGCCCAGTAGGAAGCGCAGCGGAGAGCGCAGGTCGTCAAGTTCCCTGGCGGGGATGCGCTGCACCTGAGAGTCGCCGCTGGAGTAAAACCAGGCGTACTTGCCGTCGAGCAGGAAGAGCTTGCCTGCCGGTGAGCTGTAATCCCACTTCATGCGGCCGGGCTTGAGCAGCAGCATCGTCCCGCTCTCGGCGCGCTTGATTCCCAACCCCTCATAGCTTTCGGTGAATCCAGCCGTGAGCGAGCGCAACTGGTTGTAGTGGCGGTCAACGCGCCGGGCAAGCTCGCGCGCGGAGTCCTGCGCGGAGTCCTTCGCGGACGGCGAACGTTGCTGGGCGCAAAGGCAGGTTGAGATCAGCGCGACGGCTAACACACAGCCGCCGAAGCTAAAAACCCCGCGCGCCATCATTGCAGCGGCTGGGTGCAGTCAGTGCCGCCCGCCGGGTCAAACTTGATGTCGCCGAACTGGTCGCCGCAGAAGCCACGATCCCCGGTCTTGCCCACCGTCTGCGGAACGGCCGTCACCGTGTAGCCGGTATAGCGGTCCGCGCCGTTGGTGGTCACCTTGTCCTTGCAGGAGATGGTGAAGATGTAGCCGGATTTTTCGCCGGAGGCAAGGTCCCCTTGGAGCAATTGCGCCGTGGCAGGCGACGGAGCGCCGGCGCTGGGGTCGCCGCCCAAAGCCGTCAGCGAGCAGGCGAAGCCGTTGACGGGGTAGGTGGACTCGTACATCGACTCCGCCTGCTGGATCGTGCGGATCGAATGAATTGCCGAGGTCTCGCTGGCCCGCTTCCCCATGCTGCGGGAAGTGGGAACTGCTATCAGCATCAAGATGAGGACCAAGGGGGAAAGGACGATCGCCACCCCCACTAGAACCCAGACAAAGATGGGAACGCGCCGCGCGGAACCTGCAGGCGGGGCTGAGGAGCCTGGCGTACCTGCCGCAGTTTCCTGCGCCGGGCTAAGCGCCGCGCCATCCGCGGAGCAATAAGTCTGCTCATTGGAGTATTCGGCGCCACAAGCGGGGCATCTCTTCATTGCGGGTTCCATTCCAGTTGAATTGCCGGTGGATTCATCTCGCACCTTGCTCGGCCGCTTCGCGCGAGGCTACCCCGCGGGTACTGAAGCAATCGGCTAAGAGCCTATCCGCAAATTGTAGCGCCGGTCTCCAGACCGGCTGTACTGGCGGCTTCCAAGCCGACAGTGGCGATGAGTGCAGGTCTGTCCGCCGCGGCGGATGCGCGACAGCCGCTCTAGAGAGCGGCGCTACAGAATCAGCAATTTACGGTAAGCTCTGAGTCCGCCGCTGGCACGAGCACGCCGTCACTGGACCGGTTCGGTGCAGTTTGTCCCGCCCTGTGGATCCTGCTTGAGAACGCCGCCTTCGTCGGTGCAGAAGCCGAGATCTCCGGTCTTGCCCACCGTCATGGGAGTCGCGGTAAGGATGTATCCATCCACCCGTTCCGAGCCGCTTTGAGCATTCTTGGCGCAGTTGGTGATGATGAAGTTGTAGCCGTCTTTGTTGCCCCTGGCCAGCTCATCGGGTAGCATCTGGGAGGCCGTGGCGGAGGGCGGCGTACCCGGCGCGGACTCGCCGCCCAGATATTTCAGATCGCAGGCAAATCCCTTGCTCGGGTAATTGCTCTGGTACATCATCTCGGCCTGTTGGATGACCTGCATGGACCTCTTGGCCGACAGCTCGCGGACGTGCTTCATGACGCTCTTGTAAGTCGGGAAGCCGATCAGCATCAAGACGGTAATGATGCCCATCACGATCAGCAACTCCATGAGCGTAAAGCCGTTGGACAGCTCGCGGCCGCCGGTCGATTTTGAGTCTTGGGCGCGTGAGCCTTGCCCTCCGCGCCAGCCGGTACAGAACGAAATTCTGCTATTCATGGGGTTTCAGTGCCTCGTGGAGCGGGCCGGACCTGCAAGGCCCATCCGACAAAATGCTACAACGTATGGACGTGGAAGGGAAATGGGACGCTCGAAACAGGGGTCAGGAATCAGAGATCAGAGATCAGGGGTCAGGGGCAGCTTCCCGCTGAATGCCGCCCTTGCCGGCTGAAAACCATCCTTCATGTAAACTTCCCCGCCTCCCTCCTCGTCCAAATTACCTGGGGGATGTATTGGAGGCTCGTTTTCGCTGCCCATGCTGCGGCTGCAAGACGCTGGAGACCGCCGGCGCGCTGGGGCTGTGCCCGGTCTGCTGGTGGGAGGACGATGGCCAGGAGGACGACACCGCCGCCGAGACGCGCCTGACCGTGAACGGCGACCTTAGCCTGACGGAAGCCCGCGAGCACTACGCTCAATGCGGCGCGGCCCATCCCCGCTTCCTCCCTTACGTTCGTAAGCCCCAGGTCACTGAACAGTAACGTGCCTTTCGCGGTGCGCCCCACGCCGGAATCGAGCTTGCCGGTTTGACCCTTCCAGCAAACCCCCTTACCATGGGATGAGAGATTTCCCGGCCGCGCGGAGCCGGTTTCGCATTGAGCGACAGTTGGTGAGAAACCAGGTTGACAGCGAAATGGGCAGTTCGATCGGCTCGCTGCGGCGAGCCTGGAAGGCAAACCGTTGAGTTCTACCGACACCCTTGAGAACAACTCCACCCCCGGTGCGGCCGAGATTGCGAACGGTCACGCCCACGAAGGCGGCGATCACGAAGGCCACGACCACGATCACGATCACGAAGGAAGCGGCCACCGGCACGGCCCGGTGACCAACCCGGACTGCACCCGCGAACTGGTGCTGGACATTCCCGCCGAAGAGGTCTCGAAGGCCTATCGCGAAGTGGTGGGCAACTACCGCAAGTACGCCAAGATCCCCGGCTTCCGGGCGGGCAAGGTGCCCGATACGGTCATCAAGCGCCGCTTTGCCGCCGAGATTCGCAAGGAAGTGATTGACGGCCTGCTGCCCGAGCGGTTCAACCAGGCTGTCTCCGGCCTGGGCGTCAAGCCCGTCGGGCAGCCGCAGGTGACCGAGTTGACCGTCGAGGACGGCGCGCCGCTGCACGTCAAGGCCGTCTTCGAGTTCGTTCCCGATTTCTCCATCGAGGGCTACCAAAGCGTCGTTGTGGAGAAGCCGCCGGTCGAGGTCACCGAGGAAGAGTTCAAGCACGAGATTGGGCAACTGCGCGAGTCGCGCGCCACCATTGAGCCGGTCGAGGAGGACCGCGCCCTGGTGGACGGCGACTGGGCGCAAATCACCTACAAGGGACAGATTGACGGCGACGCCGAGACGGCCCCAATAGCCGGCGAGGACACGCTGGTAGAAATAGGCGGCAAGGACACGGTAGAGGCTTTCTCGACCGTCCTGCGCGGCGCCAAGCCTGGCCAGGAGCTGAAGGCTGAGGTCATCTACCCCGCCGACTTCGCCGAGGCCAAGCTGGCCGGCAAGACCGTGGCCTACGAAGTGCAAGTAAAGGCCATCAAGAAGCGCACAGTGCCGGAGCTGGACGACGACTTCGCCAAGGAACTCGGCGCATACGAGAGCTATGCCGAACTGGAAGCCGGCGTCCGCGAGCACCTGGCCATCCGCAAGCGCCGCGCCGTCCAAGGCGAAACCAAGAACCGGCTCTTCGCGGCCCTCGGCGAGCTCTACCCGTTCGCGATTCCCGAGTCGCTGGTGCAGGAGCAGATTGACACGCGCCTGGATCGCGGCCTGCGCGCCCTGGCCGCCCAGGGCATGAACACCGAACAGATGCGCAAGCTGGACTTCGCACGGCTTCGGGCCGCCCAGCGCGACGGCGCCGCCGCCGAGGTAAGAACCGGCATCCTGCTGGACCGCATCGCCGATGAGGAGAAGATTTCCGTTACCGACGAGGAACTGGACCAGCAATTGCGTTTGATTGCTGTAGAGACTCGCGAGCCGGTCGATACCCTAAAAGTGCGATTGACCGAGGACGGTGGGCTGGCTAGAATTCGGGAACAATTGCGGCGGGAGAAGACCGCAAGTTTGCTGTACGACCGTTTGCCCGCGTAGGGCCGGCGGCTTTGAACACGCGCCGCGCGGCGGAGACGCCGCGCGGCCACCTTGAAACGGGGAGAAACGGCCCCCAACCGGAGAGCGAGAAGAACACTCAATGGCATTGGTTCCCATGGTAGTTGAGCAGACGAGCCGGGGCGAGCGCGCCTACGACATCTACTCCCGTCTGCTGCGCGACAATATCATCTTTCTGGGCACGCCCATCGACGACCAGGTGGCCAACCTGATCGTGGCGCAGTTGCTCTTCCTCTCTGGCGAAGATCCGGAGAAGGACGTGCAGCTTTATATCAATTCTCCCGGCGGCTCCATCACCGCGGGCCTGGCCATCTACGACACCATGCAGTTCATCAAGAACAACGTGGTCACCTACTGCATCGGCCAAGCGGCCAGCATGGGGGCTTTCCTGCTGCTGGCGGGTACCAAGGGCAAGCGCTTCGCCCTGCCCAACTCCCGCATTCTCATCCATCAGCCGTCCATGGGCGGCCTGAGCGGCCAGGCCACCGACATCGACATTCACGCCCGCGAGATTCTGCGCATTCGCGAGATCACCAACAACCTGATCGCCAAGCACACCGGCCAGCCCCTTGATCGCATCGAGCGCGACGTGGAGCGGGACTTTATCATGAATTCGCAGCAAGCCAAGGAATACGGCATCGTCGACGAGATTATCGACCGGCCGCGCACGTAACTCGATAACCGGGCCGGCGGGGCTGACTCAGCTAACTCTGCTAGCACCGCTAACATCGTCCAAGAGGGAGCCATTCAATGAAAACGCGCACGGGACCCGAAGAAGCACTGCGCTGCTCGTTCTGTCACAAGTCGCAGGACGCCGTGGCCAAGCTGATTTCGTCGCCCAGCGACTACCCGCGCGCATATATCTGCGACGAGTGCGTGGCTATTTGTAACTCGATCCTCGAGGACGACCGCGGCGATGCCGCTCCAGCCGCCACCGCCGGCCACCTGCCCAAGCCGCAGGAGGTGAAGAACTTTCTCGACGACTTCGTGATCGGCCAGGACCAGACCAAGAAGAAGCTCGCCGTCGCCGTCTACAACCACTACAAGCGCATCCAGATGAATCGCCTGCGCAACAACGAAGTCGAGCTGACCAAGTCCAACATTCTGCTCATCGGCCCCACCGGCACCGGCAAAACGCTGCTGGCCCACACCTTGGCCAAGATGCTCGACGTGCCCTTTGCCATCGTGGACGCGACCACTCTCACGGAAGCAGGCTATGTGGGCGAGGACGTTGAAAACATCATCCTCAAGCTCCTTCAGGCCGCCGACGGTGACGTCGTCCGCGCCCAGCAGGGAATCATCTACATCGACGAGATCGACAAGATCGGCCGCAAGGACGAGAACCCCTCCATCACCCGCGATGTCTCCGGCGAGGGCGTGCAGCAGGCTCTGCTCAAGATACTTGAGGGCACGGTGGCCAACGTGCCGCCGCAGGGCGGGCGCAAGCACCCCCACCAGGAGTTTACCGCCGTCGATACCACCAATATCCTCTTCATCTGCGGTGGGGCATTTGTGGGCCTGGAGCGCGTGGTGGGCCGCCGCGTCGGCAAGAAGGCCCTGGGCTTCAAGGCTGTGGATGTCGACGCCGAGGCTTCGGGGCGCTCTCATCGCGATACCGAACTCCTGCGCAAGACCGAGCCGCAGGATCTCATCAAGTACGGCCTGATTCCCGAGTTTGTCGGCCGCCTGCCGGTCATGGGCGTCCTCGACGAGCTGGACGAGGCGGCGCTGATCGAGATACTCACCAAGCCCCGCAACGCCATCCTCAAGCAGTACCAGCGCCTCTTCGAGTACGAAAACGTCCGCCTGCACTTTACCCACGAAGCCTGCTGCGCCGTGGCCCGCGAGGCCCTGGCCCGCAAGGTGGGCGCGCGCGGCTTGCGCATGATCCTGGAAGAGCTGATGCTCGACCTGATGTATCACCTGCCCAGCAACAAGCGAGTGCGCGACCTGGAAATCACCAAGGATATGGTCGAGCGCCGCGACCTGTCGCTCTGCCTGCTGGAAAAGGCGGGCTGATCTTCAGTACGGAATTGAATTCAAGGAGAAGCCCTCATGCCGGACCTCCAGCATGAGGGCTTTTGTTCGTTCGGTTTGCTCTTCGGTAAGTCGGACCTTCCCAAGCAGCTACCATGGCAGCGAATCGAAGCCCGGTATCGGGTAGGCGGCGCTTAACTCTCTCACCTCGCCCGCCAGCAGCGAGAGCCGGGAAGCGTCCGCGGGGTGGCGCAGGGCGTCCACGATCCAACCCGCGATGCGGCGCATCTCCTCTTCCCGCATTCCCCGCGTGGTGGAGGCCGGGGCGCCGATGCGTATGCCGCTGGGCCGCAGCGGAGGGTTGGGATCGTCCGGAATCACCTGCTTGTTGGTGGCGATGCCGATTTGCTCCAGGGTCTGCTCCGCCTGCTTGCCGTCGAGACCGAAACTCGCAATGGTGTCGGCCACCATCATGTGATTGCTCGTGCCGCCGGTAACCAGCGTTACGCCCGCTCGGGATAGCTCTTCCGCAAGCGCCTTGGCATTGGCAAGCGTCTGGCGCGCATAACTCTGAAACTCCGGCGCCTCGGCTTTGCGGAAGGCAATGGCGGCGGCGGCAATGCTGTTCATATGCGGCCCGCCTTGCAATCCGGGGAAGACCGAGTTATCGATCTGCCGGGCGTATTGCTTGCGGCAAAGAATCATGCCGCCGCGAGGGCCGCGCAAACTTTTGTGGGTGGTGGTGGTCACTATGTCGAAGCCCGCGTCCAGCGGATTGGGCAGGACGTTGGCGGCGATCATGCCCGCCACGTGGGATACATCGGCCATGGCCAGCGCTCCCACTTCGGTGGCGATGGAGCGGAAGGCCGCATAGTCGTACTCGCGTGGATACGAGGTGTAGCCGCATAAGACGATCTTCGGCCGCGTCTCACGCGCCAGCCTCCGCACCTCGTCGAAGTCGATGCCGCCCGCCTGATCCGGCCTGGTCTTGTAGCGGACGAAGTTGAAGAGCTGGCCCATGTGCGAGACCGGAGCGCCGTGAGTCAGGTGCCCTCCGTGAGAGAGGTCCATGCCCAGAATCGTGTCTCCCGGCTTCATGAAGGCCAGATAGGCCGCTTGATTCATGGGCGAACCGGAGAGCGGCTGGACGTTGGCGTGCTCGGCGCGAAAGAGCCGGCAGGCGCGTTCCCGCGCGGCGTTCTCCACCCGGTCCGCGAAGGCCTGCCCGGCGTAGTACCTGCGGCCGGGGTAGCCCTCGCAATACTTGTTGGTCAGCACCGAGCCGAGCGCGGCCAGTACCTCGGGGTAGGTGTAGTTTTCTGAAGGAATCAGGTTGATTCCCTGCTGTTGGCGAAGCTCTTCTCCGGCAATGGCCGCGAAGATCTCGGGATCGGATGTGAACAGGAAATCGCGGAAACTGGTCTGTGAGCGGGTCATGGGCAGTCCTTTCAGGGGTATCGCTGGACATGAAACGGATTGCCCAGGCGATCGGCTTAGGACTGCCTCGCGCTCCCCGGTGGTGGCCCACCTGAATCGCCAGTTACGCGAGGGATTCCGGAGGCACGCCAGCGTTTGCGCGGTCCCGGAGATGCCATATTACCATGATTCGAGCCAGGCGCACGCGGAAAGGATTTCGCCTTGCCGGAGAGCTCTCAGAAGATTCTGTAGCCGACGCCGACGCTGGCGCCGTAGGGGAAGAACGACATGTTCGCAATCCCAGATCCAGGTGGGAGGTTCGGCCACCCGAGCCACTGCTGGTACTCGAAGTCGCCGCGCGCGATGAATCTCTTGGTCAAGCGGAAGTCGACGCCGCCGCCATAGGCGAGGGCGGCATAGCGGCCCCAGGCATTGTTGTCCTCGAAGTCCATCCTTCCCATGCCCACCAGCGCCTTGGCGTAAGGGGTGGCGCCGAGGAAGCGGAAGTGGTGGATGGGCAGGCGCGGGCCGACCAGGTAGTTATCCTCGTTGACCCCCTGGTACTCGTTGAAGCGCAGCCAGCGGCCCTCGGCCTCAACCTGAACCCAGCGGGTGAACCTCACGTCCACAAAGGCGCCCACGCCGTAAAGGCGGTTGGGGGCGGTTGCGGCAACCGCGCAGCACGCGTAGTCGGGCTGAAAGGCGCTGGCCAGGGCGCCGGCGGTGAGGGAGATATGCCCACTGGTGGCTGAGGGAACCACTTGCGCGCGGGCGGCTCCCGCGGCAAACAGGATGGAGACGAGAGCCAGGATCGATGCAAGTGTCGTTCGTTTCATCGTCACAGAAGCCGTAATCACAAAGCACGTCCAATCCGGGGAATTTGAGTTGCGGGTGCGGACCTCAATTCGAGTCGTTCCTGAGCCCCCTGGCCGGGATTAGCTGTGCGGAGCCTAACGGCCAAGGGTGCTCGGAGCCTGTTCTACTGTGGGTTTGGCGCAGCTTGCGCCGGCTGTTGCGCCGCGTCGCCGGCGGCAGGTTGCGCCGCGGGCGGAGGCGGTGGAGCGGCAGCATCGGGAGCGGCGCCGGGAGCAGCGGGCGGAGCAGCGGCCGGAGCAGTGCCCGGCTGCGCCCCAGGATCGGGCGCTGTTTGAGCGGGCGCGGCGGGGTTGGCCGCACCGGGGGCGGGCGCTGCCGGCGCCTCGGCGCGGGCCACCTCGTAGCGCTGCAGCTTGTAGTAGA
>JBEKDB010000037.1:0-63009 GCA_050014575.1 Occallatibacter sp.
GGCATCTTCATGCGGCAATACCACATCCGGTGCCCCACGTCGCCGCGCCGGAAGAGAATCAGGCCGGGTTTCAGTTCCTCTTTCTCGGTAAGAAACGCCATGTTGCCTCCTGCTGTTTATTCGGTTCTGTGCAGTTTCCGTGCAGATTTTCCGTGCAAGTCATTGATTCTTCGTGGCTGTGCAGGCTTTGTATGGAACATCATAACATAATATGTTGTTTATTTATAATCATTTATGATATAGTTGTCATCCTGAGCGGAGGTCGCCGCGGCGACCGGAGTCGAAGGACCTGCGGCTGCTCTTGCACTTATCCAGCATTGGCCCAGTTCAGACGGGCCGAATCGATAACAAAGTGTTAGCCAGGAGAAAGAAGAAAAGCAACCGCAGATCCTTCGACTCCGCTTCGCTCGCTCAGGATGACAGAGTGTTGGTTGATACGATCACTTATCTTCCATCATAATGCTGAAGGTCTCAGTTTTCCGCCGAGTGCAGCCCGCCGGCGCCGGCGCGGAACTCGATATTCGAATGAACTCCGTCCGGCGACTGGGAGCAGTTCCACAGGCAGGCGCCGCAGTGAGCGCACTTTTCGCGCTCGAAGGCGGGCATGCCGTCCGCGCCCAGCGTGATGGCCTGGCCGGAGCACATGGCGATGCAGGTCCTTTCCGCGCACCCAATGCACAGCCCCGCGTCGCGGAAGACCACGTGATCGGCGAACCCCGGCACGGCCTGCACCTTGCCGCCCATCAAGAGCGCGTCCTGGTGAGTGACCAGCAGAATGTCGTCGAAGGGAATCTCCGGCCAGCCGCGCGCCGAGAGCAATGCATCGTGCAGCGAGCGGCCATCGGCCAGGGCCAGCGCCACGGCATCCTTCAGCTTTAGGCCTTCGGGCGACCGCGCCGGGAAGGGGCGAATCTGCTTGTGCGCCGGGGGAATATGCGCGCTCATCGAGAGCCGTCCGCCGGTCAGCCCGGCCAGAGCCATGCCGATCATGCCTCTTACCATTCCGCCATGGAAGCCGTTGCGGGCATCTTCGGCCTCGCGCGCACCCTGCTCTACCCAGCTTGCGCGGCGGCGGGTTTCGTAGGTCGCCGCAAGGTTCTCCCGCGTGAAGGGCTTGCCGACGCGCAGGAGCTCGATCACCGACTCGCCCAGTTGCGTGCCTGTTGCCCAGGCCTCGTCCATGCCCGAACCGGTGAGCATGTTGGTCGAGCCCGAGCCTTCGCCGATGCGGGCAAAGCCGTCGCCGCAGAGATACGGTTCGCCGTGCTTGCCGCTTTCCTCCAGCGACTTTGCGCCCCACGACCGCAGGGCGCTGTCCTTGAGGTAGCGCCACAGCGCGGGGTGCTGAATGTAGTGCTGCAAATAGCGATAGGCAGTGCGCGAGGGATCGCTCATCCACGAGGGGACGAAGATTCCCACCGAGGCCAGCCGCTCCGGATGCACATAGAGGAAGCCGAAGATCTCCGGCTCAGGATAGCCGAAGGTGTGCCAGACGGTTCCAGGTTCCAGCGGGGAGTCCTCGGGCAGTTCGAGGACGAACTTCATGCCCAGCGCCCACTCGCGCCGCGCGTTCCCTTCGGGCAGGCCGAGGCGCTCGTCGAGGGCCTGGCCCACCGCGCCCACCGGGCCGTCGCCCACCACCGTCAGTTGCGCGCGCACATCCATTCCGGCCATGAAGCCCTCGGCACACGCGCCGGAGCGGTCCACGCCCTGGTCGGCGAGGCGCAGCCCTTCGACTTTCTTGCCCGACATCAGCGGCCCGGCCACCGGGCTTCCCGGCCAGATCTGCACCAGGCCGGTAGCCATCAGTTGCGCGCCAACCCACTGGTTGAACTGGCCGATGGAGAGCACCAGGCCGCCGTGCTTGTGCAGGAAGCCGGGCGTCCAGGGCAGCTCGAAGGCGCAGTCGCGGACGTCGGCCAACCGGCCCAGGCCGCGCAGCGCCGCATCCGCCGCGCGCAAAGCGAGCGAGCGCCGGCTGGCGCCGATGGGGTCCAGCAGATAGAAGACGCGCTCCTGCTTGACCTCGGCGGCCATGGGAATCTCGGCTGGATTGAGCTGCGGAAAGCTGGCGCGGATGCCCTGGGCGCGCGTGACCACGCCGCTGACGCCCGCCGCAAGATCGTCTGCGCGCTCGTAGCAGAGCACCTGCAAGGGCATTCCAGGGACGGCCTTGCTCTGAAAGGCCGGATCTTCCGGATGCGCGCTCCACTCGCGGGTGAGCGTGGTCAGAAAGCCGCCCATCGCGGGACCGAAGCCGGCGCAGGCGATATCGACCTCCATCGTCTGGCGGTCGATCTCAATTATGGGCGAACCGGCTGTGGTCTCAACGCTCATTCAGTTTTCCTTGTCTGTTTGGCAGGGACTTGCTAACCCTGTCGAGTATCGGCACATTTGCCGAAAGCAATCCGGAAAACTTCCGGCTTAACCCTTGGCGCGAATCAGCTGGGCCTTGTGAATAATCATTTCCTCAGGGCAGATGAATTGATTGAACCCATAATCCCAAAGGAGATCGAACCAAGGATGCAATGAATAGTCCAAGTCATCAGAAACACATGCTTTGCATGCTGTAAATCGCATCGGAAACATAATCGTCTCGGAAGTCTTTCCCGGCAACCTGATCAGGCCAAATCCACCCAAAGGGATCGAAACTGCAGAAACGACGACCGAGGCAATAGTTTCGTTCCACTTCCTACCCTTTTTGGTCCTAGAAAGCCCAAAGTCAATGAAAACCAGATTATCAATCCCAGAACACACGAGACATCTATCGTACCGGAGAGTCTCCCGGTCCAGTGCTTCAATTAGCTCCTTATCGTTACGCGGTTTCAATCTTGGCTGCTGAGTGGGAATGTGGAAGGTTGTCGGCGGCTCAAGCCATGAAATTCTTCGTCCGCACTTGTGGCAATAGACCGTTTCCACGTATAGCACGGTGCCGCATGCAGGACAATACACTCAACGGCCCTCCTTGGTAAGAAGCTTGAAATGTCCCTCTGAAACAGGTTGCAAAGTGAGAACAGGGGGCTTCCGACTTGGCCAGGATGCGAATCCATGCCGTTTGACAAACGCACCAATTGCCGGATGGCATATGTGCATGCATTTATTCCAAAAGCACTCAGGTAGCGTCTTTGTAATAACGTGATCGTCGGCTTCAATCGAGACAGTGGGTGCCGCGACGTTAAAGAATCGTTCGCGGTCGGACCTTGACACACCTAAGCCGAATATCGCGTTGGCCGCGCCCTTGCGACTGTTGGTCCAAACCTTCACCTCCATACCGCGCTCCCTTCTGAGGCGAACACTCCAACCGGTCACTTTCTTTATCACATTGCGCGCCTAGTTTCATGGTTCGAGGTTTCCCACCCTAGCCGCAAAGACAAGAACGCGGCGAGGGTGGGGCACCCAGTTTGTAGTAGCACAATCAAGCTGACAACTGACAACTGACCGCTGACGACTGACCACTGACCACTGTCAACTGTCCTCATGCCGGGTAATCCAGCGCTTCGGGAATCATGACCTTTCCCACCGTCTCCGCGGCGCGGTCCTTGGCCAGGCGGCTGCCGCTCAGGCAGGTGGTGAGCTTGCTTTGCAGGCGAAGGAATTCGCTGGAGCCGGCGCAGCCCGCGCAGGGGCCGGCCTTCTGCGGATGGCTTCCGTCCGCGGCCAGCACATCCACGGCAAAGGCCGAGATGCCGGGCATGGTCTCCTCGTACTCCTCCAGTTCTGCGGCCAGGAAGCAGTTCCGATGCTCCTCTTCTTCCCAGGCGGGATGCCGGTTGTAGCCGAAGACCAGTTCGCCGCAGATCCGCGAGACCTCGCCCGCCGCCGCTGCCGCCTGCGTGTGGCACAGGTCGCTGAGGAACTGCACGGTTCCTTCCAGACCCTCGGCCGCGACTGGATCGCTTGGGCCGCAGGCTTCCAGTTCCAGCACATCCAGAATCTGCGCGCGCGAGGCAACCAGCCAGCACAGCGCGTCGGCCAGCGCAAAGGTCACGCCCTGGCGCTGCCCGTGATAGAGCTTGCTGCCGCTGGGGTCGGTGGCCTTCTGCAAGTGGTTCATCGTCCACAGCCACAGGGTCATGGCCGAGGCCAGGGTGCATGCGCCGGTGCCCGGCCGTTCGCTGGCGATGCCGCGCATCTGCCTGATCCAGGCGCGGAACCGGGCCAGGAAGACCTCGCTGGTCATGGTCACCGTCAACTGCCGCCGCTGCACCGCCTCCGGTCCCTCGTATGTGGCTTCCAGTTGCGCGTCCATCCATTTGTTGGCCAGGAAGCCGGGGCAATCCTCGGTGATGCCGTAGCCGCCCATCAGGCTTACGGCCTCGCGCAGCATATTGGCGCCGTGGCCTGTATTCCAGAGCTTGGTCGCGGGGCAGATCACGTTGGCCTCGGCGTCCAGCAGCACAAACTCGACCAGCGGATCGGCCTCCAGTTCGGCGCAGCGCGGGTCGTTTGACCGCAGCGAGAGCATCTCGATGGCCCGCTGTTCGCTTTCCTTCAGGGCTCTCAACTCCGCGCGCCCGCCCTGGACGCCGCGCTCCTTCAGCATCGCCGTCTTCAGCTTTTCCAGCGGGTCGAGCGTATCGAAGAGCCGCGCGGCGGCAAAGCCGAGCGAGGTTGCGGCCTCGCCGGTGGCCCACACGTCCACGAGCCGATGAAGCGCGTCCTCGCGCTGCTGAATGCCCTGCTCATAGCGGATCGAGCCGGGCTTGGCGCCCTCGGCCCCGCGGAAGCGCTGTCGCTGGTAGCGAATCACAGGCTCGATGGCCGAGAGCAGCTTGGCCGCCGTCATCAGACCCACCGGCACGCGGGTGCGGCGGAAGACCGCGTCGATAATCTCGCCGTGATTGAAGTTGGGGACGATCACGCCGTCCTTCACTGTGTATCCGCCCACGATGCGGCTGGCCGGAACCTTGAGGCTGAAGATGGGATCGCCGGTGGACGAAAGCTGGTGAACGAGCTTCTTGGTCGGGGTTCCGCGGTCGAACGTGCCCTCGTCGCCGTCCTCCATAATCACCACGCAACTGCCCTTGATGCGCGGATCGCAGGAGCCGACCGCCGCGGTGACGAAGTTGGCGAAGGCGATATTGGTGATGAACCGGCCGCGCTTGTCCACTTGCAGCCAGGGTTCCTCGCCGTCCTTCCACTCGGCAACGCCAACCTTGCCGCTCAACATGCCGGTATCCACGCCCACATAGGGGATCGGTTCGGTCAGGGCGAATGCGCCGCGCCAGGGCTTGCGGTCCTCTCCATGCTGCGGCGGAGCGGCCAGCGTCTTGTAGCGGGTGACTTGCTCCTGGGTGCCACGTTCGTGAATGGGTGACAGAGCGAGAAAGCTGGCCAAGCTGGCGGTGGCCGCGCCGCCGTCTACCCAGGCCAGCTCAAAGGCGGCCAGTCCCAGCGCCAGGTTCTTGGGGCCGGAGATGAACCCGCCCTCTTCCGGCTCCATAAAGACCGCGGTAAGGCCGGCGCGGTCGAAGGCCTCCAGCATCTCGCCCTTTCCGGCGGTCCACTCGTGCGTGTTGCGCTCTCCGGCGGCCACCAGGCGCGCCACGGTTCCCCGTGCCACGCCTCGCGCCGATTGAACGAGCATCTGCAAGTCGAAGCGGTCGGCGAACCGCCATTGGATCTGGCGCACCGCATCCCCAGGGAGGGTTAGCATGGTCTTCGTCTCCGATACCGCAACTGTGGTCATCGATTCTGTCCTTTGGCAGCGGTCATATTGTGCTTGAAAGGGCTGGCTCCGGCATGTGACCCGTGTCACCTGGACGTGCCGGCCCCCAAGGCCGGCCAAATCGGAGGAGGGAAGCGATCGTTTCTCAAAATACGGCGGATTGTTGGTGCGCAACGGTACAATAGTCCAACCGTGATGTGATCGCCATCACTTTCCGCGGCGAAGCAAACCCGATATGACAGGTACTTAACCGGAAGAATCCCTCCACATCCGGCAATGGAGTAACGCCATGATTCAAGCATTGAGAACGGCGGCCGCGATTCTGCTGGCCGCTTCCCTGGCCGGTCCAGCCTTGGCGCAGGCGCCCGGTGCCGACCTTTACAAGGCCAAGTGCGCCATGTGCCACGGCGCCGACGGGCTGGCTGCCACGCCGATGGGTAAAACCATGAAGATCCTCTCCTTCAAGGATCCCTCGATGGTCAAGGCGACAGACGCCCAGTTCATTGCCTCCACCACGAACGGCAAAGGCAAGATGCCTGCCTACAAGGGCAAACTGACCGATGCCCAGATAAAGGACCTGGTCTCATACGTTCGCACCTTGCAGAAGTAGGCGGCGCGTGAGCATTGCCCTGACCGTGCGGCGTGAACCGGGAAATCCCGCGCCGGGAAGCGCCCAGGGGGTCCGCAAGCGCCGGGTTTCATCGGAGTTGAAATGAAGACCCGTACCTCCATCGCGCTGGCTTTGGCTGCATTCGCTCTTCTGCTTCTGTCGGCGCCCCGCAAAGTGGAGGCGCAAACGGATTGCCTCGGCTGCCATGCGGACGCGAGTACGCAAGATGCATCCGGCCACAGCGTCGCCGTGGATGCAGCGAAGTTCCATTCCAGCGTCCACGGCAGCCTGCAATGCTCCGATTGCCACGCCGCCATCAAGGAGTATCCCCATCCCGACAAGGTGACGCCGGTGCAGTGCGAAACCTGTCACGCCGATGAGGCGGCCGGCCTGGTTGGCAGCGTGCACGCCTCCCGCGCCGAGCATCCCTGCACCAGTTGCCATGGCGACGCCCATTCCATCTTTCCCAAAGCCGATCCCAAGTCGGCGGTCTATCCCCTCAACGTTCCGCGCACCTGCGGCGCTTGCCACGGGAACGACGCGATGGCCAAGAAGCATGGGCTGAACAACGTCTATCCGCTCTATCTGGACTCCATCCACGGCTTTGCCCTCAGCAAGGAAGGCCTGCTGGTGGCGGCAAACTGCCAGAGTTGCCATGGATCGCATCACATTCTGAGTCACAAGGATCCGCAGAGTCCCACTTACAAGGCCAATGTTCCCAAAACGTGCGGAAACTGCCATGCGGGAATCACCGCGGAATACATGGGCGGCGTTCATGGAAAGGCCCTCCTGGCGGGCAAGCTGGACGCGCCGGTATGCTCGGATTGCCACACCGCCCATGCCATCGAGCAGCCCACGGCTACGGCCTTTCGCATACAGTCCACACCCGTCTGCGGAAACTGCCACAAAGATAAGTTCAGCACCTACCGGGATACCTTCCACTCCCAGTTGAGCTCGCTCGGCGGCTACGTGGAGACGGCGCTCTGCTGGGACTGCCACAAAGCGCATGAAATCCTGCCGGAATCCGATCCCCGCTCGTCCATCAACAAGGCCAATCTGGTTGCCACCTGCGGCCGCTGTCATGCGAGCGCCAACCGCAGCTTCGTTCAGTATCAGCCTCATGCCAACGCCCGCAATCGCAAGCTGAATCCGGCGCTTTACTTCGTGCGCCTGTTCATGAATCTGCTGCTCGCCAGCGTGCTTACCTTCTTCATGATCCATACCGTGCTGTGGCTGATCCGCTCGCATTACCACCTGTTCAAAACAAGGGCGGCGAATGGAGGCAAGAATGGCTGATTTGGAGCAGGCGCCAGAGGAAGGCAGGGCGCAAATCGATGCGAGGGAGAGGTATTTCGTGCGCTTCACGCGCGCCCAGAGATACCTTCATGCCGTCCTGCTCACCACGTTTCTGGGACTGGCTGCGACAGGCCTGCCGATGCGATTCAGCCAAAGCGCCTGGGCGCGCCTGCTCGGCAGCAGCGTAGGCGGATTCGGCGCCATCCTCTTCTTCCATAAAGTCTTCGCCGTGATCCTCACCGTGGCGTTCCTCATCCATGTGAAGGGTGTCTTCCAGCGCGGGGTGGTCAATCGCGAGAAAGGAATCTTCTGGGGACCTACCTCCATGGTGGGCAACTGGAAAGATGTGAAGGACCTCCTGGGGCACCTTCGCTGGATGGTGGGCCTGGGGCCCAAGCCGCAATTCGAGCGCTACGCCTACTGGGAGAAGTTCGATTACTGGGCGGTCTTCTGGGGCATGATCGTCATCGGCTTCTCGGGCTACGCCATGTGGTTTGCTCCGTTCTTCGCCCGGTTCCTGCCCGGCTGGGCATTGAACGCCGTGCTCGTGATTCACAGCGAGGAAGCGCTGCTCGCCATTCTCTTCATCTTTTCCATCCACTTCGTCAACACCCATCTGCGCCCTGACAGTTTTCCCATGGACATGGTGATCTTCACCGGCGTGGAGAGCGAGGAGGAGTTCAAGACCAAGCGCCCCAAGGAGTATGAGAGGCTTACCGCCGAGGGCAAACTGGAGTCCAGGCTCTCGCACCCTCCGGCCCAGTGGCTGACTGACTTCTCCCGAGTGGTTGGGGCCATCGCCATCCTAATCGGACTGACTCTGCTGGTGCTGACGCTGAGCGCGTACTTCGGGTCCTGAGCGGCGAATTCTATCCGGCAGGCGGCCCGGCGACTCCTTGTTGTACAGATCCCGCCATTCTGTTACTATTCCTCCAGAGATGGTCCGCGCTTCCCTAAGCCGTTCTTGTTGTCGCCTGTCGAAAATCTTCGACGGGTGTGCGAACTAGTCTCCGATCTCCCAGCACAGTTGATCCTGAAGACGCACCCGATAGCTGAATAGCCGGGTCTGTCTCCATTTCCCTCCGGCATTCAGCCTCCCGTTAGCCAGTCGAGAGGTCCCATGCCGGTCATTGAAAGCGATACGTCCGCAATCCCATTGCCAGCCCCCGCCGCTCCCGCGCGGCGCTTGAGCCATCTGCGCCTGCTTGAAGCCGAGAGCCTGCACATCCTGCGCGAAGTGGCCTCCGAATTCGAGCGGCCGGTCATGCTCTACTCGATCGGCAAGGATTCTTCGGTGATGCTGCGCCTGGCGCAGAAGGCTTTCTATCCCGGCCCGATTCCGTTCCCGCTGCTGCACGTGGACACGGGATTCAAGTTCGCCGAGATGCTCGCGTTTCGCGATGCGATGGCTCACTCCGTGGGCGTGGAGTTGCTGGTCTGGCGCAATGAAGCCGCCATTGCGGCCGGCACGAATCCCATCGCGCTCGATACCAAGCGCTGCTGCGGTCTGCTGAAGACGCAGGCGCTGCTCGACGCTCTGAAGCATTACAACTTCGATGCGGCCTTTGGCGGCGCTCGCCGCGATGAAGAGAAGTCGCGAGCCAAGGAGCGAATCTACTCCTTCCGCGACAGCGCGGGCCAGTGGGACCCCAAGAACCAGCGGCCCGAGTTATGGAACCTCTACAACGCGCGCATTCATCCCGGCGAAACCATTCGCGTCTTCCCGCTCTCCAACTGGACCGAGATGGACGTGTGGCAATACATCCGTGAGGAAAAGATCCCGATTGTGGACCTCTACTTCGCCAAGGAGCGGCCCATGTACGTGCGCGGCGATGCGCTGCTTCCCATTGAGCAGAGTTTCGTTGCCCGCCTGGGTGAGAAGCCGCAGATGGTCAGGTCGCGGCTGCGTTCGCTGGGTTGCAGCCCATGCACCGGAGCCATTCGCTCCGACGCGGATACGCTTCCCAAGATCATTGCCGAGCTGGTCTCCTTTCGCTCCTCGGAACGCGCCCACCGCGCCATCGACCACGACCAGGAAGGGTCGATGGAAATCAAGAAGCGGGAGGGCTACTTCTAGATGGCTGCCTTGGCTGCTCCTAACCTATTTTCGATCGACGAGTTTCTCGCGCAAGAGCGCGAGAAGGATATTCTGCGCTTCTCTACCGCGGGCAGCGTGGACGATGGAAAATCCACGCTCATCGGCCGCCTGCTCTACGACACGCAGTCCGTTTATGAAGATCAGGTGCGCTCGATCGAAGGGAAGGGAACTACCCAGCCGGGGCAGATCGACTTCGCGCTGCTCATCGATGGCCTGCGCGCGGAACGCGAGCAGGGCATCACCATCGACGTGGCCTATCGCTACTTCTCTACGCCGCGGCGCAAGTTCATCATCGCGGATACGCCGGGCCACGAGCAGTACACGCGCAATATGGCCACGGGAGCCTCGACGGCCGATGCGGCGGTGGTGCTGATCGACGCTTCAAAAGGCGTGCTCATCCAGTCGCGCCGCCACGCCTACATCGCCTCGCTGCTTCGCGTTAGCCACATTCTGGTCGCCGTCAACAAGATGGACCTGATTGGCTACGACGAACTGCGCTTCCGCTCGATCGAGCGCGACTTCAAGCTGCTGCTTAACGAGATCGCGGCCGATACCGGCAATCCTGTCCAGCCGGTCTTTGTGCCAGTCAGCGCGCTGGCCGGCGATAACATCGTTCATCGTTCGCAAGCGATGCCCTGGTACCAGGGGCCATCGCTGCTGGAGTTACTCGAGTCCACGCCCTCGTCGCTCGATACCCGCGCCGATGCCTTCCGCTTTCCCGTGCAGCGAGTCATCAGGCCCGACCGTGCTTTTCGCGGCTTTGCCGGCCAGATTGCTTCGGGAACCGTTCGTCCCGGCGACAGAATCACCGTGCTTCCTTCGGGCAGGAGCGCGGAGGTTGCACGCATCGCCACCTGGGATGGCGATCTCGCCGAGGCTTATGCGCCGCTGTCGGTGACGCTGGTGCTGAATCGCGAGCTCGATATCAGCCGCGGCGATCTGATGGTCGCCTCTCATGCTCCGGCAACCGTTGCCAGGCAAGTGAAGGCCGCGCTGGTGTGGATGGACCAGCGGCCTCTCGAACGCAGCCGCCGCTATCTGCTCAAGCACACCAGCCAGACGGTTCCGGCGTTCGTTTTTTCCATCGACCATCGCACCAACGTCGGTACGCTCGAGCGCGAGCCCGCCGAAACGCTGCGCATGAACGACATTGGCGCGGCAACGCTGACTCTGCTGCGTCCGATCGCCATCGACCTCTACGCGGAGAACCGCTCCACCGGAGCTTTCATCCTCATCGATCCGGAGAGCAATGCCACCGTCGCCGCTGGCATGATTACCGCGGCATCGGGTCAAAGCGCGGCTGGCGCGGACGCATCCGGACCCGTGACCGACGACGAGCGAGCCGCGCGCTGGGGTCATCGCGGCGGCGTTCTTGAATTGAATGGGCCGCCTGAGTTGATAGATCGGATCGAGCGGTCGCTCTTCGCGCGCGGCGTGATCACGGCGCGCATTGAAGCGGACGGCGCGCTGAATGCGGGCATGGCCGAAGCGATTATCGCGTCGAAGGTGTTATCCGGCGTGGTCGCATTGGTCATAACTCCAGATAGCGGCGGTACTTTGGCCGCGCGCGCCGGGAACGAGCAAGTCGCGCTCGACGCAAGCGGCGCCGACGAGGCAATCGCGGCCGTTCATGAACTGCTCGCCCGCGCCGGCATTCTTGTGTCGCGAGGAAATGTGGATTGGGAGATATAGATCGGAAACGGAGGCCGCTCGATGAGTGCCGCTGAAATCCATGCGCAGGTAAATGCCAAACTCGACGCTCTCAGCGCCACCCTGGCGCACGAAGTTACAGGCAGGGGCGATGTGTGCCTGACGTGCAGCTTCCAGGCCGAAGATATGCTGCTCGCAAAGCTGGCCATCGGGTTCGATGCGAAGTTACCGGTTCTGTTTCTCGATACGGGTTATCACTTTGCCGAGACTTATGCCTATCGGGACCGAATGGCAAGTGAGTGGCGGCTGAACCTCATCAGCCTGCTGCCGGAACAGACGGTCGCCGAGCAGGAGGCGGAGCATGGAGTTCTCTATCGATCCGCGCCCGATCTGTGCTGCAAGCTGCGCAAGGTGGAACCGCTCTTCAAGGCCGTCGCCGGTTATCGCGTCTGGCTCACGGGCTTGCGGCGCGAGCAGGCAAAGAGCCGCGCCGCGCTTGAAGAAGCGGCGCTCTTCGCGCTTCCCGGCGGCCAGCAAGTGCTGAAACTCGCGCCCCTGGCGGCGTGGACCGCGCGCGACGTGTGGTACGCCTGCGAACGGCTCTCGATTCCCCTGCTGCCGCTCTATGAGCGCGGATACTCCTCGATCGGCTGCGAACCATGTACCTCGCTTCCACTGGATCCCAACGATCCGCGGTCGGGCCGCTGGGCCGGCCGCAAGGTCGAGTGCGGCATTCACATCGAAGCGGCGTCCGCGAGGTAAGACAAACGTAAGACAAGGGCAAGGCGAGCGTAAGACAGGCGCGCTGGAACTTAAGGAGGTCTATGCAATACATCATCGGATTCTTCATTGCACTGTTTATTGCGCTGACGGGCGTTGGCGCGGGCACCGTCACCGTTCCGGTTCTGGTGCTGTTTCTCGGCGTGCCCGCGCCGGTCGCGGTCGGCATCGGACTCATGTTCGCCACCGCGGTCAAACTCATTCTCGTCCCGGCGCAGATTGCCCGCCGCAACGTGGCCTGGCGCACCCTTGGGTTCATGCTTGCGGGCGGCGTGCCGGGAGTTATCGTCGGTTCGCTGTTCCTGAAGCATCTGGTCAATGTAGGTTCGCAGAACCTGCTCAACGCGCTGCTGGGCGCAATCCTCGTCACTACGGCAAGCTGGCAGATACTCAGCTTCCTGCGTCCGCCGAAGCAGAATGCGGACCTGCGCGACCGCAGTCCTCTGCTTGCATGGCTCATGCTGCCGGTGGGCGCCGAAGTTGGATTCTCATCGGCCGGAGCGGGCGCATTGGGCAGTGCCGCGCTCCTGAGCCTGACTCCTCTGCTGCCCGCGCAGGTGGTGGGCACCGATATCGCCTTTGGCTTCGTCGTCTCGCTCATCGGCAGCGGCGCGCATTGGTTCTCGCACGCATCGAACCCGGAACTGCTGCTGCACCTCATTATTGGAGGCGTTGCCGGCGCCATTGTCGGAACCATCGTCAGCACTCGCGTCCCACGCCGGCAGTTGCGCTTTGCGCTCTGCGTCTGGCTGCTGATTCTGGGAGGCCAATTCCTCTTCAACAGCTATCAGGCCTGGGCCGCTCCGCAAAAGCATGCGGTGACTCTGTCGCGCACAACGCAACGGAAATAGGCAAAGCGCCGCGCGCCCCCGGCGAGGGCGTCGTCACTGGGCTCCATCTGGCTGAGATCGGTCCAGCCTTTCAAAGTACCTTCGCGCGGACTCAAGACCGGAAGCCGGGTTGAAACCGGAAAACCCTCCGATAAACCAACCATGGCTGCACTTCCGAACTCAGAATGCCGTGCGCCGGACCCTGCCTCCAGGCCCGCGGAGCGTCGTGTTCTGCGGCGATTGTTCTGGCCGGGAACCGCCGTGATCCGTATTCTTCCCTACGGGCCGGATGTTCTTGGCGTCCTGCTCGATCTGAGCGAATCGGGATGCGGGGTCGAATTCGGCATCGCCATTCCGGCCCAGATCGGCGCCCAGGTCGATGTGGAATTGCACGTGCGCGGCGTGACTCTCGCGCGGTCGGGCGTCATCCGCTGCATCGATGTAATCCGGCGCGTCGAGCGCGAGACCAGAGCGTGAATCGAGTTTATCGAGCCACGCAGCCGAAAGGCCGCGCAGGTCGATCGCTCGGTCAAGGGAGTGCTGCGGCAGATAGATCGGGACCGCGCCGCGGGCGGCTGAGGCGAACTGCGAAGAAAGCGGCGAATGAGTCCCGGCAGGCTAGGCGTCAAGAGAACGCCATCACCACATGGTTGACCAGGAAGGCCGCGCCGTAGGCCAGCGCCAGCATGTAGAGAAACTGCACTGCCGGCCACTTCCAACTGTTGGTCTCGCGGCGCACCACGGCCATCGTCGAGGTACACTGCATGGCGAAGGCGAAGAAGATCATCAGCGCCAGCGCGCCGCCCATCGTCATGTCGTGGTGCAGAGCGGTTTGCAGGTGCATGGCCTGGGTGGCTGGATCGGCGCCGTAGAGGGTGCCCATGGTACTCACCATTACCTCGCGCGCCAACACGCTCGAAAGCAGCCCGATGCCGATCTTCCAGTTGAAGCCCAGCGGCGCAATGGCCGGCTCGATGAAGTGGCCCAGGCGGCCGATCAGGCTGTCGGCCAGCTCAGGCGCTGAAATGGCGCCCCCCGGAGCCTGAATTACCGGCAGGTGGGCCAGCACCCACAGCGCCAGCGTGACGCAAAGAATAATCGTGCCCGCCTGGCGCAGGAAGATGCGCGCGCGGTCTACCAGGCGCAGCGCCAGCGAACGCAGCGTGGGCATGCGGTACTGCGGCAGCTCCAGAATGAACGGCGTCTCGCTGGACTTGAGGATCGAGCTCTTCAGTAGCCATGCGGTGGTCATCGCGCCCACAAAACCGGCCAGATAGAGCCCCAGCATCGTCAGCGTGCGTAGGCCCAGAAGGCCGTGCAGGTAAACGACGTTGGGGATGAAGGCGGCAATCAGCAGCATGTAAACCGGCAGCCGCGCCGAGCAGGTCATGAAGGGCGTTACCAGGATCGTCGCCAGCCGGTCGCGCCGGTTCTCAATGGTGCGCGTGGCCATGATCGCCGGAACCGCGCAGGCGTAAGCCGACAGCAGCGGAATGAACGCCTTGCCGTTGAGCCCGGTCGAGCGCATAACGCGATCGGCGATCAGCGCCGCCCGCGACAGGTAACCGGAGTCCTCCAGAATCCCGATGAAGAGAAACAGCAGCAGGATCTGGGGCAAAAAGACCAGCACCGACGAGATGCCCTTCCACGCGCCGTCCAGCACCAGCGACTGAATCCATCCGGCGGGCAGCAGCGGGCGCGCCAGGCCGCCGATGCGCGCCAGAATGTCGCCAAAGCCGTCGGAAAGCGGCTGGCCGATCGAGAAAACCACCTCAAAGACGCCCACCACCACCACCAGAAACAGCAGCGGCCCCCAGACGCGGTGCAGTAGCACATTGTCGATCTTGCGCGTGCCTTCCACCGACAGCGGAGCCTGATAGCCCGTGCGCCGGCTTATTTGGGCAGCCCAGCTGTGAGCGCTGGCCGCGTTGCCCACCACCGGCAGCGCCAGCGGCTTGGCGGCGGCGCGTTCGGTTTGCTGGTGCAGAAAGAGCGGAACGGCATCCAGTCTGGTGCCTCGCACGGCGCTGATCTGGGCCACCGGCGCGCCCAGCTCGCGCGCCAGCTTGAGCGGGTCAATCTGGCCGCCGCGGGCCTCCATCAGGTCGCTCATGTTCAGCAGCACAAGAGTCGGCAGTCCCACCGCCAGCACCGGCGCAGCTAGCATCAACTGACGCTTGAGGTGCAGGGAATCCAGAACCAGCAGCACCGCATCCGGCTTGGGCGTGCCCGGCATCTTGCCGCGCAGCACGTCCACCGCGACGCGCGCATCCTCGGAATAGGGCGTGAGCGAGTAAACGCCGGGCAGGTCGATCAGCGTCAGGTCGGGGCGCCCCACGCCGGCCATCAAGCCCATGCGCTGCTCCACGGTGACCCCAGGGTAATTGGCAACCTTCTGGCGCAGGCCGGTCAAGCGGTTGAAAAGAGTGGATTTGCCGGAGTTGGGCGGTCCAATCAATACCACCGTCTTGAGCGTCGCGGCTGGGGGCGCAACGGGCGGCTTGAAGGCCGGAGTCTCACAGCAAGCATTCATCGCGCCGCCTCGGTCAGCTCCTGAATCTCAGGCCTGCCTGCGAGACCGGAGCCTTCCGGCTTCTCCGCGGCTTCCGCATCCGGCGCCCGCATCCGCATGGCCTCCGCGGTCTCGTGGCGCAGGGCAATCTCCATCCCATCTACGCCGTAGACGGTTGGGTCGCCGGCCGGCGCGCGGCGCAGGGCCGTCACCAGCGCATCCGGCACAAAGCCCATATGCATCAGGTGGTTCTGCACCGATTCAGGCAGATCCAGGGCCACCAGAACCCCGCTCTCGCCCACCTTCAATTCGCTCAACACAGTCAATTGCCGGACTCCTCTGGGCCGCCCAAAAACCAGCAGCCTTAAATTACGACCGTAATGGTCGTAATTTAGTATACGGCCACTGGCCGCTGGGCCGCAAACAGCATTCTTGTCCGATTCCGCTCGACGCACACGCATGGCTCGGCCTCCGGGCGGCGCATGGCGAACGCGAACGGCCGCGAACCCCTCGCGTATTCCCATCCCCACGGCCTCTCTGCTTCCAATATCGGAGCCACAAGCCATTTCTATCAGTCGAAACAGACCTCAAAATGTGATCCAAATCACCTTGCGCGCACGGCAAGACCGTTGCGAAGAGAAGAAAGTGAGTGATACAAGGGATTCATGTACATCGAGGAGTTTCGCGCATCCCTGACCCGCGAAGAGCCGCCTGAGGGCCTGCCGGCGCCTCTGGCCGCGCTTTGGTGGGATGCGAAAGGGGATTGGGCGCGCGCGCATTCGCTGGTGGACGAGCTGGAAAACGCCGAGGCCATGGCGGTTCACGCCTACCTGCACCGCAGGGAGGGCCAGGCCTCGAACGCCGGCTACTGGTACAGCCGCGCCGGGCGCACCTTTCATCGGCCCACGCTCGAAGCCGAATGGGACGCGCTCGTGGAAGGGCTGCTGGACGAGGGCACAAAGACCGCAACGGAGGGCTGAAGACACTTCATCGGACCCTCGGCCACCGGCCCTGCGCAAGGCCGAGCTTGCGAGGTAAGAACTCACGCCCCAGCGGTCGAGTTTCACTCCGTTCTTGACGCTCGCCGCCGGCATTCGATAGCCTGTCCGCAAATCATTCCGATCGAGCGCCTTACAGATGAAGAACGCGCACGAATGGTCTGGGAGGATCTCCGCATGATGCTCGCGCACCGGCGGCGCATCGCCCTTATCGCTTGCTCGGGTCGCGATTCTGCCCGCAGATATGGTCCAGGATTTGCGATCGGAGTCTGGGCTATGGCCGGTGTAGCCATGCTGACCTTCGTTGCCGGGTGCGGCGGCAGCGCAAGCACGTCCACCCCTCCGCCGCCACCGAGCCTGACATTGTCCGTCGCCCCTGCCGCGGCACTGGTTTTTCCAGAGCAGGCTGCGGCTACGGTGAATGTCAGCCTCGTCCGCCGAGGATCGACGGGCAGTGTCACACTCAGCGTGCAGGGGCTGCCAACAGGCGCGTCGGTTGTCATCCAGTCGCCTAGAGGGTCCAACACGGGTTCTCTTACCTTCTCCACGGGAACCGCCGCCCCGGCCGCCATCTCCCTGCTTGTAACCGGAACGGATGGCACGGCCACCGGATCGGCGATACTTCCACTCACCATCGGCGCCGTGGCGCAGATCGGCAGCACGAAGACGGGCAGGTTCAATGAATTCATGTCCGACTCGCTTCTGCCCGCTGACTGGGACGTGGATTTCTTTGTTCAGAACCCTACGGCCACCCAGATTCTCGGCAACCTTTTGCCGCAGCACATCCGATTGCAGGAAGCAGGGGATGGCATCCCGCAGATGTCGGCCGGCAGTTGGGACTTCACCACCCTTGACGCCACCACCCAGCCCGTGCTCACGGTGGGCGACCAAAGCCCGGAGTTCCAAATCCGGGGAGCGCCCCCGTTCATGTACGTCAACGGCGACAATACCCAGAGCTTCCTGGATCCGACCTTCCAACAGTTTGCAACGTACTCCCAGAACCTTGTGAAGTATTACAATACGGGCGGCTTCACCTCTTCCGACGGCGTGTTTCACATCTCGCCGTCGTATCCAACCCACACGATCGCCTGGTGGGGCATCTACAACGAGCCTAATGGCAACAATAACCTGACACCGCAGCAATACGTCCAGATGTACAACACCGTTGTGCCGGCGATGCAGGCGGCCGATCCCTCGCTGAAGTTTGTGGCCATGGAACTGGGGTATGACTGGTGGCCGCCGGGTGCGGACGAGTGGGTTCAGCCTTTCGTAAGTGGCGTCAACGCCCGGGTGGACGTAATGGCCATTCACTACTATTCGGTCTGGGATCCCACATCGACCGATGTTCAGGTGTTTGGCACAGTGCCGGAATTTGCCACCGAGGTGCAGAATCTTTATTCGGAGATGGCTGTGAATCCGGCATTGGCATCCGTGCCGGTGTGGGTCACGGAAAACAACGTTGACTGCGACCTCGTCAACGGGCCGGGTGGCCCGCTCCTCGATGTGGATCCGCGCGGGTCGAGTGCCTTCTTCGCGGCGTGGAGACCCTATATGTTTTCGCAACTGGGAAAAGCCGGATCCCAGGCGCTCTATCACTTCACCTTCAACGCCATTCCCCAGTACGGAGAAGTTGACCAGAATAATGCAAGTCTCCTTTGGCTCAGCTACTGGGTGGACTACTGGCTGGCTCGCGAGTTCCCTTCGCCGCCCGGCGCCACCCTGCTGGCCTATACATCGTCCGACACGTCCGACATCGAGATTCTTCCGGTTCAGAACCCCGACGGCAGCGTTACCGTGATGGTCGTCAACTACGCGGCCCATGCGCTGGGCGACGTGAACGGAGCGGGCGCGCCGCGCACGGTGCAGGTTGATACGTCGGCGCTCGGGAGTTTCTCTTCGGCAAGTCTGCTGGTTATCGATGGAAGCACCGATGTAACCAAGGGCCCGACCGCTTCTTCTGTTACCGCCGCGCCGCGGATTTCCATTACGCTCAATAGCTACGGCGTGGCGTTTCTTACATTGAAATAATCTGTCCACGCCGGTAGTGGCCGGCTAACGTCGGCCCATCCGGTATAGCCCCACATAAAGAACGTGACAGCGTATAACTCGCTTGTTCCGATTTGCATTGTAGGCGGCGGATCCATGGACCGGCGCTGACTAGAGCGGGTGACCCAAATCCGTGCCGTACTTCACAGAATGCGACCTGGAACCGCGCCAAACCAGCAGCCAACCTGCAACCCCTAATCCCTAACCCCTACTCGTCTCCCAACTCGTACGGAATCTCAAACCGCCCGATCTGGATCATCGCCTTGTCTCCCGGCGGCCAGATGTGCAGGCTCGTCACCCGGCTGGAGGCGGCGATGAGATGCGCGTCCGTGGTTCCCACCAGTTCGCCGGTAGCAGCTTTATTGAAGTGCACGCTGAGCGCGGTGTCGCCTGAGCGATCCCATCCGAAGACATACTCGCCGGGTTGGAAGGCGATGCCGCCGATGCGCACAGGCGCCTGCACGATGAGATAGTGCGAATACTTGCCGTTGGCGGAGTAACCTGCCGTAATCAGCACCACCCCGGCGATGAAATGCCCTCGCTTGTTCACGATGCCCGAGGCGGTGCGCATCTCGGTTTCGATGTGTTCCTTCTCCACCGGCGCGCGCGCCGGCAGCAGCGACGCCAGCTCCGCATCCGTAGCCTGCCGCCAGGCAGGCTTCTGCGCCCGCATGGCCGGAGACAGCAGCAATAGAACAACTCCGCATAGCATCGCGCGCTTCATCGTTTTCATCGTCATGTGCGTCTACCGTTCCTTCGCCGGCGGGACATTCCGGGCCACCGCGGCCTTCACGAGCGCCTTGAACGCGCCCGCGTCGACCTTCTCTCCTTCGTGGATGTCGATCGCCCTCCGCGTGTTGCCTTCCAAGCTGGAATTGAAGAGGCGCGATGGGTCTGGGACGCTGGCCCCTTGGGCGAACGTGAGCTTCACGACCTTGGTGTACGCCTCCCCGGTGCAGACAATCCCATGGTGCGACCAGACCGGAGTGCGCCACTTCCACTCCTCGGTGATCTCGGGGTCGGCTTCCAGGATCAGCGCCCGCATGTTGGCCAGGGTCTCCCCGCGCCATCCCCCCAGGTCGCTGATCCGCTGGTCGATGAGCCGGGAAGCCGGTTCCCCGGTCGCCTGCTCACGGCTGCTCGTGTCTTTGCGTTCCTTCTTCATCAGACACTCCTCATTTCGGCTTTCTCAGGGATTCGAGCGGAACCAGGCCGCGCTGAATAGCCGCCGTGGCAGCCTGCGTCCGGTCGGTCACGCCGAGTTTGCCCAGCAGGCTGTTGATGTGAGTCTTCACCGTGGCCTCGGTGATCTCCAGCTCGGTGGCGATCTCCTTGTTGCTCTTGCCATGCACAATCTGTTCCAGCACGTCGAACTCCCGCGGCGTCAGCTCCTCGGTACCCATGCGCTCGGCCAGCTTCTCGGCGACCGCCGCCGGAATGTGCGACTTGCCCGCATGAACCGCGCGAATGGTGGCAATCAGCTCCTCCGAGGTCATGCCCTTCAAGAGGTAAGCTCGCGCTCCGGCCTGCAAGGCGCGATAGATGTCCTCGTCGCCGTCGTAGGTGGTGAGCACCACGACCCGCGCCTGCGGCGACTCCATGCGGATGCGCTGGATTGCGTCCACTCCGCTCATGCGCGGCAGCCGCAGGTCCATCAGGGTTATATCCGGCTGATGCTTGCGGAACTGCGCGATGGCCTCAACGCCGTCCGCCGCTTCGCCCACCACCTCCAGGCCCTCCGCCACGTTGAGTAGCGCAACCAGTCCCTGGCGCACCACGTGGTGATCCTCCACAACCAGCACGCGAATCGATTCCTTGGCCACTGTTGCTCCTTCGTCTGCCCTTGTGTCTCCCGAAAACTGGGTGCGTCCACCCTTGTGTCTCCCGCAAAACTGGGTGCCCCAGGTCTCGTCTTTGAGACCTGGGATACCGCAACCCTCAACCTCCCGGTGTCTCCCTAACCGCCGGCGCTTGCAGCCTCACCGTTGTTCCTCCGCCCGGATCGCTCGTCACCTCCAGCGTCCCGCCAATGGCCGCCGCGCGCTCCCGCATCCCGGTTAGCCCGTAATGCCCCGGCGCTGGCGGCTCGCCGGTCGCAAATCCCTGTCCGTCGTCCCGCACTTCGAGGGCGATCTCGCCCGGCCCATACTCCAACTGGACAAACAAATGCTTTGCCCCGGCGTGCTTCTTCACATTATGGATGGCCTCCTGCGCCACGCGCAGAATCTCGCGCTCCGTGTCAGGCGGAAGCGGGCGATAAGCGCCGAAGATGCTGAATCGCGACTCCAGCCCGACGACCCCCTCAACCTCGGCCATGCGCCGCAGCCTGACCGGCAGGGTGGTCTCGCCCGAGTCCTGCGAGCGCAGCGCCCAGATCGACTGCCGCGCATCGGCCAGCCCCTCGCGCACGTAGCTGCGGGTCTGGTCCAGGCGTCTGGCCGCGTCGTCGGTCTTTTGCTGGCGCAGCAGTTCAGCCAGCACCTCCAATTGCACACTGATGCCCACGTAACCCTGCGCCAGGGTGTCGTGAATCTCTCGCGCAATGCGGCTGCGCTCGCCCAGCACGGCGCGGAACTCGCCCTCCACCCGCCGTAGCCGCAGCCTCAGCAGCACCACCACCATCCCCACCGCCAGCGCAACCATCAGCACGTAGAACCACACCGTCTGGTAGAAATGCGGCCGCAGTTCGAAGGTGAGGGCCGCGCCCTCGGTGTTCCAAAGCCCGTCGTTGTTGGCCGCCTGCGCGCGGAAGGTATACTTCCCCGGCGGAATGGTCGTGTAGTAGGCGTTGCGCCGCGTCCCAGCATCGATCCAGTCCCGGTCGAAGCCCTCCAGCATGTAGCGGTAGCGCACCTTCTGCGGCGCGGTAAAGCTCAAGCCGGCGTAGTCGAACTCGAAGTGCACATGTCCTGCCTCGACTCTCAACCGAGAGTCTGCCGCACGCAGTGCCTGGTCCGCGTCGTCCACCGCAAAGCGCTCGATCACAACCGGCGGCGGAACCGCATTCACCGGGAAGTGCGCCGCGTCCACCTCCACCAGCCCCTTGGGGGTGGCGAACCAGAGGCGTCCATCGCGGGAGCGCCAGGCCGACGGATGGCTGTTGGTGGCCGTCTCCCGGCTGCGCAGCCCATCGGCGGCGCCAAACTCCATCCAATGCGCGCAAGCGTTCGCCGGGCCGGTCTCGCTCATCTCGCCGCTCATGCCGGCGCAGTCGCAGCGCGCTATCCCGTTGCCCGTGGCGAACCACAGATGACCGCCGCCGTCGTCCAGAATGGCGTGGATGGTCGTCTGCTCCAGTCCATTGCCCGGTGCCGCTGTGAATCTCCGCCCATCCCACAGGTTCCACCCGTGGTCCTGTGTGCCGATCAGCAGCGTCCCGTTCGGCCGTGCGAGCAGCGCCGTAATCACGTTGCTGGAGAGACCGTCGGCGGTTGTGTAATTCAATATCTTGCCGCCATGCAGCCGCGAGAGGCCGGCCAGGGTGGCCACCCACAGGTCGCCGCTCGAGTAGCGAACCATGGAGCCCACCAGATCGCTGCCCAGCCCGTTGGCCTGGGTAAAAGTCTGCATCTGCCCGCCCGCGATGCCGCTCCCAGGCTTGGTCCAATGCGTCAGTCCGCGCCGTGTCCCAATCCACAGCGACCCATCGGCATCCGCCAGCAGCGAGCGGATGAAGTCGTCCGGCAAACCATCGGCGGAGGTAAACGCATCGATCTTGCCGCCGCGAATCCGGTTGAGACCGTCGGGTGTGCCCACCCAAAAGTCGCCGTCGGGCGCGGCGGCCAGCGACAGAATCACGTCGCTCAAGAGGCCGTCCTTCACCGTGTAGTTGCGCAGCTTTGATCCGGCCCCCAATGAATCTGGGTGCCCCACCCCCGCTGTCATCCTGAGCGACCCTGACCCTGAGCCTGTCGAAGGGGAAGGGGAGTCGAAGGACCCGCGGTCCGTACTCTTGTCGCTAGGGTGGGCTTCCGCACTTTCAGTGCCATGAGGAGAAATGGCATTCAGCCCAGCCCCGTTGGTTCCCACCCACAGTGTCCCCGCCGCATCCTCCACCACGGTGGTCGTGGCATCGGAGGAGAGTCCCTCGCGCACGCCCATCGTCCTGAACCGCTGATCGCGCAGAATGTGCAGTCCGCCGGTCTCGGTCCCAACCCACAGGTTGCCTTCGCGGTCTTCCATCAGCGCCAGCACACTCGCCGTGGCCAGCGGATCGGTGACTGGCAGCCGTTCGAGCGTGCCGTTCGACCACCGCGCCAACCCTGCATTCGTGCCAATCCACAGCGTACCTTCACGGTCCACATGCTCTACCTGAACTCGGCTACCAGGAAGCTCATAGCCAACCCTAAGCCGAGCGACCACGTCTTGGGGATGCGTCACAAAGACGCTGTCGCGCGTAATCTCGATCAGGCTCTTGCTGCCGAAAAGCGAGCCAGCTTTGGGGAAATCATCGAGGTAGGCGATGCCATCTTTAGGAAACTCCGCGTAATGCTGAACAAAACCCCAATTGCCTTTCTGGTATACGGCCTTCCTCAGCACCGACTCAACCCACAATCCAGCGCCGTAAGGAAGAACGGCAGTGGTAGCAACTTCCTGGTTGGTGATCGAGTCAGGAACAAAGTGATCTCCATTCAACCGCGCCAGTCCGCCGTCGGTCCAGGCCCAAATGAGTCCATCGCCAGTCTGCGCAAGCGTTCGGGTATTGTTCCCCGGCAACCCGTCCTTTGCCCCGAACGCCGTAAGCACCCCATCCTTCCACCGCGCAAGCCCCTCGCTGGTGCCAATCCACAGCGCCCCGTCCTTCGTTTCCAGCAGGCAGCGCACGTCGTTGCCTGGAAGCGCAGGGCTTGAGTTGCGGTTGAAGACCTGGAACCCGTTGCCGTCGAAGCGAACCAGCCCCACCTCGGTGCCCAGCCACACAAAGCCATCCCGCGTCTGAACCAGCGCCTGCACCGTGTTCTGCGGCAGCCCGTTCTCCATCACCCAGGTCTGCCGGCCGTAGTTGGCCAGCGGCGTCGAAGGCTCCAGCGCGAGGCCGGCAAGCGCCCAACCCAGCAGCGACGCGGCGAACAAGACGTTGAGCCCAAGCCGGACAGGCGAGCGGCGGGCGGCCTCGTCCACAAAACCCTTCGAGTTGGCAGGATGGTGAGCCACGGGAGCGGGTGGATATTCCTTCAAGCAGACTCCAGGCTGCGCAAAAGCCGCGCAGCTCCACAGTAATTGGGAAGCCTCAAGCCATGCACGCCGGCCCGCCAAAATCCTCGCGGCCGAGGTTCCCATAAGGCGGCCTTCACTTGCCGGGGTGGAACCAGACTACCGCACAACGGCCTACGCCAGTCTCCACCTATCGATGGGCTGATTCCTCCATCGAATAGCTCAAGACACGCCGCACGCCTGCCGATACTCTGTACATGCCTCTTGAATTCGTCTCTTGAACAAGTCGTTCGAGGTCTGACGTTCGGGTGGCTGCCCATCTCGCGGCGGCTGCCCGATTTCTTTTTTGGGGGCCGCTCTCAACTTAGCTTGGCGGGAGCAGCCAGGTCGATTCGCTCTTGATCGCCGTAGCCCGGTTCTTCACGAATGTAACCGTCCAGCGCGTTTCGCTCTGGTCGTAAGTCACCGTGCGGTCGCCCTTTTCCGAGCTGTCCGGGTGCATCTTCTGCCCGATCGCCAGGCGCGTCTGCAACTCGCTCATACCCGGCTTCACCTGATGGGCGTCGATCGCCGACCACACTTCCTTGGGCCAGTGATCGTAGATCCCGTGCGGGTCGTCGTAAAAGAACAGCAGGTCGGTGAAGTAGGCCTCTTGATTGCCCTCCATGACCCCGACGGGGGTGGCAAATAACTCATTGCCTCCCGGCAGTGTAAACACCGCGAAGGCCTGACGGCTGCCGTGATCGATGCCGTCGTCCACCTTCGCGGGCGCGGCCGCCTTCACGAACTTCTTGATCTCCAGCCTCTGCGTCGCGGGAATCAGCCCCTTCCGCTTGACGAAGTCCACGTGCCCGCTGGCGAAGGAAAAGTACGGCATGATGTAGCCGTTCTTCATCCATACGGTTGTGCCTTCAAACCGCTGCAGGTCCTCAAAATGCGCCGGGGAGTAGGCGCGCATCACCACCAGGTCGTCCTCGCTCAGGGTCTGGTTCGCGTCGGTGCGGCCAACGACTCCGGGATCCTGGCGATGTTTCCATACGGAAAACAGGTAGATTCCGCCAATGGTCAGCGTGATCAGGGTAGTAATGACGAAGAACTTCCAGCCCTTCACGTATTCTCCTTACGAGCCTTTGCCCCCGGTCGTTTTCGCGGGAGCAGACTTGCCAGCAACCACTGGCTCAACTATAAATAACCTCGACGCGAACGTGTGTCTTGCCTTCAAGGCGGTTTTCCAGTCAGTGCGGAGTGAAGCGAATTCCCTGCGCGGCTTTTTCTTGCCGCATGGAGAACCGCTCGAACCCCCGCTCCTAACAACGAAGGGCCGATTCTCGGCAGAAGAGGGAAGAAATGATCACCCGCAGAGATTTGTTCGTAGCCTTGTTCGCCGCCGCTGCCACCGCCGGAGCATTCGCCCTGGCTGACCAGCGGCCCGTCATGGGCTCCGCCGTCTTCGACTGGAATGCCATGACCGCCAAGCCCACGGCCGTCGGTTCCACCCGCGCCGTCTTCAACGCGCCGACCGCAACGCTCGAGAATCTGGAGGTCCATGTCACCACGCTCAATCCGGGGCAATCCCCGCATCCGCCCCATCGCCATCCGAACGAGGAGCTGATCATCGTTCAGCAGGGAACCATGGAGGTCCTGTCCAACGGCGAGCTGAAGCGGGTCGGCCCCGGCTCGGTGATCTTCAACGGGTCGAATCAGCTTCACGGACTGAAGAATGTGGGTGACGGGCCGGCCGTCTATCACGTCGTCAACTTCAAAACCGCCGCCACGCCGGAGCCGCTGCCGCCGGACGCCAAACCTCAGCCTTGAGCGAAATAGACAGGGTGCCCAAGGTCTCGTCCGCCGCGGTCCGCCACGGCGGAAGACCTGGGAATGCGCGGCCAAGCGAGATCTATCTTGCCGGAAAGCTGGCGCTCACCACGCCCATGCCCGCGTAAGGATCGACAATCCAGTCGTTGATGGGACGCTGTTCCTGGCAGTCCAGGCACATGGTCGTGGCATACTGGGCGCTGCAATGCGGACAGACGCCCCTGGTTGCAAATGTGTCGAAGGGCTGCCCGCACTTCCCGCACTTCCAGTAAGCTCCCATCGGCGGCGCCGTCCGGCAGCTGGGGCAGGCAAAGCCTGGCCGCCGCGGCAACTTGGCCAGACGCAGCAGTCCCCTCGCGTGTTGCAGGCCGCTCCAGCAATTCAGCAGCATGAAGACGGCAATTGCGCCGATCCAGAAAGAATGCGACAGCACGGCAAGGCCGAAGAATCCGACGATGCCCACAAAGCCTAAAATTGTGGCCACCATCAGGCTGCGCGCGCGCCCCAGCACAAACCACAGCAGAGAGCGGAGAATCTGGCCGCCATCCAGGGGATAGATGGGCAGCATATTGAAGACCAGCAGAGACAGGTTGATCCACAGGATCGCCCGCACCAAATGGTAGGCATCGGGCATGGTCTCAGCCCATCCCATCGACCGGCTCATCAGGAGCGCCGCGTAAAAAATCGGCAGCAGCGCCACATTCACCAGCGGTCCCGCGGCAATGCTCCAGAGCGTGGCGCCCGGCCGCTGCGGCGGTCTTACAAACGCCACTCCGCCCAGGGGCCACAGCACAATCCGGTTGGCCGTTCCGCCCACCTGCCGGCACGCCAGGGAGTGCCCAAACTCATGCGTCAGCACAATCAGGAACAGCGCCAGATACTCCAGCGCGCTCCAGGCAAGCGAGGAGTACCGGCCTTGCCAGCTCTCGATTTCATAGGCTGCCACGAGAAACCAGGACCAATGCAGAAACACATCGACCCCGGCGAGGCGAAACAGATGGATCGACCCCGAACGCGCATTTGCCATGGGAGTAGCTTACTCCATCCGGATGCCCCAAGCGCTCGGCAAGCAATCTGCTTGGCCGAAGGGAAAGCCCCGCGCATCCGCGGAGGATATGCTACCGTTGATGCCGGAAGCCGCGTGATCGATCTTCGTGCGCGGCAGGCCGGGCAGCCGTTTGGAAGGAGATCTGAATTGGAATTGCCGCAACAAAGGAGAGCGCATGGCTCGCGCTGCCGCCGATTCGCGGTTCTGTTTCTGCTTGCGGGCCTGTTCGGGCCAGGTTACGCCCAGACTCGAGTTACTCTGACCGTCTCAGCGGCCGCCAGCCTGAAAGATGCGCTCACGGAGGCCGAGGCCGCTTACAGGCAAAGTCACGCGAATATCGAATTCGTGAATAACTTCGCTTCCTCCGGAACCCTGGCCGCGCAGATCGACCAGGGCGCGCCCGTGGATGTGTTTCTATCCGCCGCCGCCAAGCCGATGGACGATCTGGAAAGCAAGGGACTGATCGCCGCCGGCACGCGCCGCAATCTGCTCCGCAACACGCTGGTCCTGATTGCGCCGCCCGATTCCAGCCTGCGAGACTTTCAGGGTCTCGCTGACCCCTCGATCCGGTCCATCGCCCTCGGCGACCCGGCCAGCGTTCCGGCGGGCGAATATGCGCGCCAGACCCTGGGGGCGCTTCATCTGCTCGACAAGCTCAAAGCAAAGTTCGTCTTTGGAAGCGATGTACGCCAGGTGCTCACCTTTGTTGAGACCGGCAACGCCGATGCGGGGCTGGTGTATGCGACCGACGCCCAGGCGTCGGGGAAGGTTCGCGTAGTGGCCGCTGCTCCCGAATCGGCGCACGACCCCATCGTTTATCCGGCGGCGGTGGTCAAGGGGAGCCGCGGCGAAGAGCCGGCGCGGAAGTTCGTCGAGTATCTTGACAGTACCCCCGCTCAGGCGATCTTTGTGAGGCACGGGTTTACAATGGGTTCACCTTAATGCCGCCCATCGATCTATCGCCGCTTTTCATCTCGCTGGCCACAACCTGCGCGGCCACTATCGCCACGTTCTTTCTGGGGCTGCTGGCGGCCAGGAAGATGTTCGGCCTGCGGGGCAGCCTTCGTGCCTGGATCGACGGCATTCTCACGCTGCCCCTGGTTCTTCCGCCCACCGTGGTCGGCTTCTTTCTCCTGGTGATCTTCGGGCGGCACAGCTTCATCGGCCAGGCCCTCCAGGAGATCGGCATCACCATCGTCTTCTCCTGGCCGGCGACGGTGATTGCGGCAACCGCCGTGGCCTTCCCGCTGATGTATCGCACCACTCTGGGCGCGTTTGAGCAGGTGAATCCCACGCTTCTGGACGCGGCTCGCACGCTGGGAGCCTCGGAGGCGCGGGTCTTTCGCAGAGTGCTTCTGCCGCTCGCCGCGCCGGGCGTCCTCGCCGGAACGGTTCTGGCCTTTGCGCGTTCGCTGGGGGAGTTCGGGGCGACGCTCATGCTGGCCGGCAATATACCCGGCCGCACGCAGACCATGCCCTTGGCCATATTCTCCGCTGTCGAGGACGGCCATATGCTCGTTGCCCTGGTTTGGGTGAGCCTGATCGTTGCGCTTTCCGTGGGCATCATACGGCTGCTGAACTGGCAGATCGGTGCAGGAAGGCCGG
This sequence comes from Occallatibacter sp., assembly GCA_050014575.1. Taxonomy (GTDB): domain Bacteria; phylum Acidobacteriota; class Terriglobia; order Terriglobales; family Acidobacteriaceae; genus Telmatobacter. Next base: position 28,111 of record JBEKDB010000037.1, read on the forward strand.
AGCGGGCGCCTGCCGAAATTCCTGTCGCACAGCACGCGGACGCCGGGCTGGAGAAGTCCCCGGCTCGTCCGCGGCAGGCCGAGGAGTCCGAACCCTCCGCAACCATCGAGATTGACGTGGAGAAGGAGCTCAAGAACTTCAGCCTCCAGGTGGCCTTTGAAACCGGCCAAGGCGCGGTTGGGCTGCTGGGCGCGTCTGGAGCGGGGAAGTCCATGACGCTGCGCATGATTGCCGGCATCGATAGGCCGGATAGCGGGCGCATTGTGCTCAACGGCCGCGTGCTGTTCGACAGCACAGCCGGGCGGAACATCTCCGCCGCGCGCCGGAGAATTGGCGTCGTCTTTCAGGATTATGCCCTCTTTCCCCATATGACCGTGGCCGAAAACATCGGCTTCGGGTTGAGCGCTCTGGACGAGGAGGAGCGGCAGGAGCGCGTCGCCAAGCAACTGGAGTCGATGCACATTGCGGAGTTGGCCGGCCGCTATCCGCAGGAGATTTCAGGCGGGCAGCGGCAGCGAGTAGCCATTGCGCGCTGCATGGCCACTGAGCCCAGGGCGCTGCTCTTCGACGAGCCCTTCGCGGCGCTCGATCCGCACCTGCGCCGGCGCATGGAAGAGCAGCTTCGCGAGACCCTGGCCGGCTACCGGGGCGCGGTGATCTTTGTAACCCACGACATGGAGGAGGCCTTCCGGTTCTGTACCGATCTGCTGGTGCTGGACAGTGGCCGGGTGGTCGCCAGCGCGCCCAAGCACCAGCTCTTCGAGCGCCCGCAAACCGTCGCCGCGGCCCAATTGACCGGCTGCAAGAATATCGCCGATGCATGGCGCGTGGGCGCGAATCGCGTTGCCGTGGGCGCCTGGAACTGCGAACTGGAAACGGCCGAGCCGGTTCCCCACGCGCTGACCCATGTGGGGATTCGCTCGCATCAGATCGTCTTCCAGCGCGCCTCGAAGGACCCGAATACCTTTTCGTGCTGGCTGGTCAGCACCAGCGAGGCGCCGCATGAAATGACGCTCTATCTGCGCCTCCATACCATGCCGAGGCCGGGCGATGCGGCCCACCTGCAAGCCGATGTGCCCAAGGAGCTGTGGCGCGCGCTGAGCACGCAGCCCCAGCCCTGGGAGGTCAAGCTCGACCCCGCGAGGCTGCTGATGCTGGAAGGGTAGAGCGTCGCGAGTCCGCCAGGGCCATTGCAAGATCGTCTTCTATCGCTGATGCGGCGCCCCGGAAGTCGGCATGGCGCGGACCTGCGAGCTGCGCTATACTGGTTGAAGCCTCAAGAGGGCAGGGAAGTCCCTGTCTCCGGGGCCATGCGGCAGGGCGATCGGATCTGCCGGATAATCGGAACAACGAGAAAACAATGCCCAAGTTGAAGACCCATACGGGCGCGAAGAAGCGCTTCAGCAAGACTGGAACCGGCAAGATCAAGCGGGGCCAGACCAAGACGCGGCACATCCTCACGTCGAAATCGCCAAAGGTGAAGCGCAAGCTGGGCCGGACCCTGCTGGTTTCAGATGGCGACTACGCGAAGGTGGCGCGCATGATCCCTTACGCCTGATCGCTGCGCCTTCTCCCCAACCCGGAGACAGCGCTTCAGGGCCGCAGCCAACGCGTTGCGCGGCCCCCGGCAGTCCGGGCGGTTTTTGAGCCCTGAGCTTGCCGAGAGATTGAGGCTTGCAACAGCGAGTGAAGAGGTTTACCGCCCAGCCCCGACCGGCATGGGCCTCCTGCCTCCAGCCGCATAACCGAACGCAAAATGGAGAAGACCCAATGCCCCGCGTAAAACGCAGTACCAAGCGGAGTGACCGCCGCAAGAAGATTCTCGAGCGAGCAAGCGGTTATTTCCTGACCAAATCCAAGCTCTACCAGGCAGCGCAGGAGGCCGTCGAGCGCGGACTCAAGTTCGCCTACACCGGCCGCAAGCAGAAGAAGCGCCAGTTCCGCTCGCTGTGGATCGTGCGCATCTCGGCCGCCGCCAAGCTCAACCAGATCAGCTACTCGCAGTTCATCAGCGGGCTGAAGAAGGCCGGCATCGAGCTGGACCGCAAGATTCTCCTGGCCGCGGCGAGGGCGGCGTAAAGCAAGTCAGCGAGCCAGCAAGTCAGCGAACGGCCCGGAATCGGCAAGATTCCGGGCCGTTCCGCGTGCGCGGCAGAATGATGGAGAGGTTGCTTCGCGCTATAATCACGCCAAGGATTGAGCAATTCGCATGAAGGTTCGCGACGTGCTGAAACTGATTGAGGACGACGGCTGGTATCAGGTTGCGCAGAAGGGAAGCCACCGTCAGTTCAAGCACCCTGTGAAACTGGGGCGGGTCACCGTGGCCGGCCATCCGTCGCAAGAGATGGACAAGGGAACTTACAGCAACATCCTCAAACAGGCGGGATTGAAATGAAGGAATATGCGGCTGTATTTGAGAAGACCTCGAACGGCTGGAGCGCCTACGCTCCAGACCTGCCGGGTCTGGGCGTAGCGGCGGCAACGATCGAGGAGACGAAGCGGCTTCTTCGCGAAGGAATTGAGCTGCACATCGAAGGCATGCGCGAGGATGGCCTGCCTATTCCCGAACCCCGCACGCGGGTGATGCGGATGGCAATTCCGGCGTAAGCGCACCGACCCCCTCAGTTGAAGGTGCATGGTCGAAGGGAGATTCCATGAGCACAGCCCAGCCAGTCCTCAAGCGCTATGAAATGCTGATCGGCGGCGAGTTCGCCTCCTCGGCGAAGACGCTCGAAGTGGTCAACCCGGCAACCGAAGAGGTGATCTCCGAGGTTCCCAGCGGCACCGTCGAAGACGTCGACCGCGCCGTCCTGGCCGCCGAAAGGGCGCAGAAGCCCTGGGCCGCGCTGCCCGCAATCCGCCGCGCCGCTCACCTCCGCGAGATCGCCGCGGCCATCCGCGCCAATCGCGAATCCCTGGCCCGCGTTATCACCGCCGAGCAGGGCAAGATCCTCTCTCTCGCCCAGGTCGAGGTCGATTTCTCCGCCGATTACCTCGACTACATGGCCGAGTTTGCCCGCCGCTACGAAGGCGAAATCATCCAGAGCGACCGCCCCGGCGAAAACATCCTTCTCTACAAAGCGCCCATCGGCGTCGTCGCCGGCATCCTGCCCTGGAACTTCCCCTTCTTCCTCATCGTGCGCAAGATGGCGCCCGCGCTGGTCACCGGCAACACCATCGTCGTCAAGCCCAGCAGCGAGACCCCCAACAACGCCTTCGAGTTTGCGCGCTTGGTTGCCCAGTCGTCGCTGCCCAAGGGCGTCTTCAACCTCGTCTCCGGCCCTGGCGCGCTCATAGGCAACGCCCTGGCCAGCCACCCCAGGGTTGGCATGGTCTCGCTCACCGGCAGCGTCGAGGGCGGAATCGCCGTCATGCGCGCCGCCGCCGCCAACGTTACCAAGGTCTCGCTGGAGCTGGGCGGAAAAGCTCCGGCCATCGTCGCCGCCGACGCCGACATCGACCTTGCCGTCCGCGCCATCTGCGCCTCGCGCATCATCAACACCGGCCAGGTCTGCAACTGCGCCGAGCGCGTCTACGTCCACGAGTCGGTCGCGGAGAAGTTCACCGTCAAGATCACCGCGGCCATGCGCCTCACCGTCGTCGGCGACCCGCTCGACCCCGCCACCGAGATGGGTCCCCTGGTGAGCAAGCGCCAGCGCGAACTGGTCGGCGAGGCGGTCCAGCAGGCGGTAGACGATGGCGCCAAGCTCGAATGCGGCGGCGGCAGGCCGGACACCAAGGCCGGCTACTACTTCCAGCCCACGGTTCTCACCAATTGCCGCCAGAAGACCGCCATCATGCAGCGCGAGACCTTTGGCCCGGTCTTGCCCATCGCTACCTTCCAGACCCTCGATGAAGCCATCGCCAACGCCAACGACTGCGAATACGGCCTGACCTCCTCCATCTACACCCGCTCGCTCGATGTGGCCATGCGCGCCTCGAACGAGCTGAAGTTCGGCGAGACTTACGTGAATCGCGAGAACTTTGAGGCCATGCAGGGCTTCCACGCCGGCTGGCGCAAGTCCGGCATCGGCGGCGCGGACGGCAAGCACGGCTTGGATGAGTACCTCCAGACCCACGTCGTCTACATGAACTACGACCTCGGCAAGCAGTAGCCGAAAGCCGGGAGGGCTCAGCCTGATCCCTGATCTCTGATCCCTGACCCCTGATCCCTGACCCCTTATCCCTGATCTCTGATCCCTGACCCCTGATCTCTGACCCCTGATCTCTGTTTTTGCTATCATTGCGTCTATAGAGTGAGTGGCCGGTTCCCCTCAAAGGCCGCCCCGGTGGTGATTGTGTCTCGATTCTTCCAGCGTTTTGTCTTCGTGCTTTCCGTGGCCATCTTCGCCGCCCTCGGCTTCGGCTTTGCTCTGGGCGAGTTTGGCCTCTTTGGCGTTCATGCCGGCGGCCAGCAGGATGGCGCTTACCGCCAGATGCGCGTCTACGCCGAGATTCTCAAGAAGGTCCAGACCGACTACGTCACCGAGCCCAACATCGACGACGTCACCACCGGCGCGCTTCACGGGCTGCTCGAATCCCTCGATGCCGACTCCAGCTACCTCAGCCCGACCGAGTACAAGATCTACAAGGAGCGCCCGGCGGCCGGCGTTGCCCAGGTGGGCATCGTCGTCTCCAAGCGTTATGGATACGCCACCGTGGTCAGCGTTTTGCCCGGTTCGCCTGCCGATAAGGAGCACCTGAGCGACGGCGACGTCATCGAGTCTATCGGCGAGCAGTCCACCAGGGAGCTGTCGCTGGCGGTGATTCGCCTCATGCTCGAAGGCAAGCCCGGAACCACCGTCACCCTCTCCGTAGTCCGCCCACCCAAGGGAGACCCCGACAAGGTGACGCTCACCCGATTCATGGCCGCCCCTCCCGCCCTCGGCGAGCAGCAATACGAGAACTCCACCATCCTCTATCTCAAGCCCGGCCAGCTCACCGCGGCCCGCGTGGACGAGATTGCCGCCCGGCTCAGGTCCGCCGGCAAGAGCCGCAAGGTGCTGCTCGACCTGCGCGACTGCTCCGGCGACGACCCCCAGCAGGGACTGCGCCTGGCCAACTTCTTCCTCAAGCAGGGAACCCTGGCCACGCTGGAAGGCCAGAAGTATCCCCTCCAGACCTTCACCGCCGATCCGGCCAGGTTCTTGACCGACGCGCCGCTCGCCGTGCTCATCAACAACGGAACCTACGGCGCGGCCGAGCTGACCGCCGCCGCCATCGAGGACGCCAAGCGCGGCGATGTGGTGGGGGTGCGCAGCTTCGGCGAAGGCTCGGTCCAGAAGACCATCGAGCTGTCCAGCGGCGGCGCTCTGCTGCTGACTGTGGCCAAGTTTGAGAGCCCCTCCGGCAAGAAGATCCAGGACGAAGCCGTAATCCCCACCGTGGCCGCGGGTCCGGCCATCGAGGAAGAAGAAGAGGCAGCGCCCCCCGCCAAGACCGACGAGCCTCTCAACAAGGCGCTCGAACTGCTGAAGGCGAAGAACGGCTAGCGTCCTGAGTCCAATGTTCGATGATTAAATACTGCTGTCATCCTGAGCAGCGTTTGGCGCGTCTTTCGCTCCAAACGCAGTCGAAGGACCTGCGGTTGCGTTCCTCACTTATGGGATGAATTTCTGACTCTGGACGGCTAGTGGCGATCCCTCTTCCTGTATCGCGGGTCCGTTCCCGCTGACCGAATCGGCCGTTTCCCGCCCTTGCTTCGTCTGGTCCCTGTCTGCACGTCAACACAACCGCCCATAGCGCTGGAATGCTAGCCTTGAACTGAGGCGTCTTCTCGCCAACACTGCGGCGGAAGCGCCCACGAGGCCTGAATCGTTTGGCTGCCCTTCCCCCACAGCGTCTGGAACCGCGCGACCTTGTCCGGCCTCGCCGCCGGCAAGTACAGACGGTCCCCGCCCACCGCCGCCGCAAAATCGCCGGCAGGTTTGCGCTCGCCACCCTGCTCTTGCTGGCGGTCGTAACCGGTTCGCTGGCCGGGCTAACGCTGGTGTACTCCGTCGATCTGCCTCAGATCAACGATCTCGAGCATTACCGCCCCAACACCACCACCGATCTCTATGACCGCAAGGGCCGCATCATCGGCTCCTTTGCCCTGGAGCACCGCGAGATAGTCGGCTACGACGACTTTGCCCCCGTCCTGCGCCAGGCCGTCATCTCCATTGAAGACAAGAGCTTCGAGTCCCATTGGGGCATCAATGTCTTTCGCGTCGTGGGGGCCGTCTGGTACGACCTGCGCAACCACGGACGCGCGCAGGGCGCATCCACGCTCACCATGCAGTTGGCGCGCAACCTCTTCCTCTCCTCCGAGCGCACCGCCGCCCGCAAGCTCCAGGAGGCCTATCTGGCCATCCAAATCGAGCGCACCTTCACCAAGGAGCAGATATTCACCCTCTACGGCAACCAGATCTATCTCGGCCATGGAATGTATGGCTTCGAGGCTGCCTCGGAGTTCTACTTCTCCAAGCGCGCCCGCGATCTCAACCTGACCGAAGCGGCTCTGCTCGCCGGCCTTCCCAAGGCGCCCGCGGCCTTTTCGCCCCTGCTCAATCCCGACAAGGCCCTGCGCCGACGCAATCTGGTCCTCACCGAGATGGAGGATGACAAGGCGATTACGCATGCCCAGGCCGAAGCGGCCCGCAATGCCCCCCTCGGCCTGCACACCGCCCAGCCGGAGATGTCCGTCGCTCCCTGGTTCGAGGAAGAGGCGCGACAGGAGCTCGAGAAGCGCTTCGGTACGGAGCAGGTCCACGAGGCCGGCCTGAAGGTTGAAACCACCCTCGACCTCGACCTCCAGCAAACCGCCAACCGCGCCGTCCTCGATGGCCTTGCAACCTACGAGCGCCGCCATGGCTGGGTCGGTCACGACGGCCCCGGCAAGCTGGAAAACGTCCTCGCCGCCGGCATCGCGCTCGACGACTACAGGCATCCCGACTGGGCCATGAAGTCCAACCCCGGCGACTATGTTCACGCCCTTGTTCTCCGCACCTTGCCCCTCGAGATTCACGCCCGTGTTGGCGACGATGAGCTACTCCTCCAGCCCGAAGACTGGGCCTGGACCGGCCAGCGCTACGCCGATGCCCTCGTTAAGCCCGGCGACGTCATCTACGTCCACCTGAGCGCCGTCACGGAGGGCAAGGCGCGCCGCGCCACACTGGAGCAGGACTCCGGCGCCGAAGGTTCCCTGATGGTCATGGACAACACCACCGGCGACGTGCTGGCCATGGTCGGCGGCCGCGACTACGCGCTCTCCCAGTTCAATCGCGCCACCCAGGCCGAGCGCCAGACCGGCTCCAGCTTCAAGCCCTACGTCTACACCGCGGCCATCGAGGACGGCGCCAAGCCAAGCGACATCATCGTCGACGGCCCGGTCAGCTTCGGCGGCTATACCCCGCACAACTACGAGAACGACTACAAGGGCTCCATGACCCTCACCACCGCCTTCGCCGAGTCGCGCAACATTCCTGCCCTCAAGCTGGCCGCCCGCGTCGGCATTCACAAAGTCATCGACATGGCCCACCGCTTCGGCGTCACCACCAACATCCCCGCTTATCTGCCCATCGCCATCGGCGCGGTCGAAATCACGCTCCAGGAGCAGGTCGCCTCCTACGCCGTCTTTCCCAACGACGGCCTGCGCGTCACCCCCCGCCTCATCCGCAAGGTCACCAACGCCGACGGCATGACGCTCTGGGAAGACAACCCGGAGGTGAATGATGTCATCGATCAGCAGACGGCGCGCACCATGATGATCTTTCTTCGCGCCGTCACCCAGTACGGCACCGGCGCAGCCGCCGCGCAGCTCAAGCACCCACTGGGAGGCAAAACCGGAACCACCAGCGACTACACCGACGCCTGGTTCCTCGGCTTCTCGCCCTCGGTCACCTGCGGCGTCTGGGTCGGCTACGACAGCCGCCAATCCCTGGGCGACAAGGAGACCGGCGCCAAAGCCGCCCTGCCCATCTGGATGAACGTGATGCGCGTGGCCATCGCCGGCAAGGACGACGAAAAGTTCCTGGGTGACCAGGAAACCCCCGCGGACGAGAAGACCCAGCCTCTGCAAAGCGCCGCCGCGCAGCCGCCAGCCAAGCCTGCGCCAGCCAGCGCCGCGGCCAAGCCGGCGTCCGCCAGCGCCGCGGCCAAGCCGGCGTCCGCCAACGCCGCGGCCAAGCCGGCGTCCGTCAGCGCCGCGCCCAAACCGGCCCCAACCAACACTACGCCCAAGCCGGCCCCAACCAACGCCGCGGCCAAGCCGGCGTCCACCGGCGCCGCGCCTAAACCCTCCGCACCTCCAGGAGGGTCGGTCCCAGGCGCAAAGCCTCCAGCTCAGCCCGCAGCCAGCCGCCTCGCGCCGTAGGCGCAGTGGTTGTTAGCCCCGCGCTTCAGCGTGGGGTGGGGTTGGCAACCAATCATCCATCCGGAGTCCCGTAGGGACGGCGTAGGACAATCGCATCCATCCTTTTTGGCGCTTGTGCGAGAGGAATGGAAAAACACAAACTGGGGGCGACTCCCGCAAATGTTAAACACCGCCAGTCGCCCCGGTACAGCCGGGGGCTTTTCCCGCTAGTATTGCGGGGCCTTTAGGCCCGGGCCTTATTCCGCGCAACCCGTTCCAGCCAAACCCGGTGCCTGCGGCCAAATCCGCATCAAGAACCGCCCCCCAGCCCTGACACTCCGAAGCCCGGTAGAACGAAATTCCTCTTAGCGTGAGCCACTCCGCGCAAGGCACTCGCATGAACATTTCTCGTTGCCGGGCAAGCTTCATTCCCCCTCCACGCAGGCTGTTCCCCACGCGCCTCCCGGGTTCCCCACGCGCCTCCGGGTTCCCCACGCGCCTCCCGGAGGGAGGCAGGGAGAATAGCCCAGGGCGAAGCCCTGGGAAGGCGTTTTAGGAGGAAGATACAGCCCCGGAGGGGCGGATCGCAGCTTGGTAATGGGAGGGAGCCCCGTTCACGCAATTGCCCTGCCATTCAGCGGGGCATCCACCCCTCCCTGAGCAAGAAGCTACTCTGTGGAGACCGGGAAGCCTGGCGACATCGGCGTTTGGGGACTGATCCGACTACTGTCCCCTAAAGTGCGCTCGATGAGCGCATTGGGCTGTTACCACCAGTTGACTGCCCACAACCTCGGGTGCCCTTCCTTCGCGTACTCTGCGAAGGGTGGGAATCACATTACGGCCGACTAGAGACGACGGTAATGGTTCGTGGTCTCCCACCCTTGCCGCGATAGGACTGCGACAAGGATGGGGCACCCATATTCGTCGTTTAGAAAGGATGGGCCACCCGCTCTCCGGGCGAGCCATCTCAATCTCATCCTTCTCTCCTTACCCTGCCACTTGCGTCCTTTTCGATCAGTTCCAGGAACTGCAGAACACATTTATTTGCGAGTTCCTTAGAAGAAATGAACCCCCCTTGGCCGTTTTTGAGTCGCCACCCGTACTCGCGCGCCGGCGACAGATCTGGGCTGAACTTCTTTTCGCCGATTAACTCGGGCCTCCGAAGGTGCATGTACCCCTGAGGTATGAGCAAGCACTCGTCAAACTCGCGGACGCCGAGGAAAGCGTTGTCGAGCGAGTTGTAAGACTGCTGGTACCAAACGACGAACAAGCTGACGCGGCCTTCGCAGAGGGTGCAAATCTGTTCGACGTTCCCTTGTCTGATATTGGTTGAGTATCGAATCTGTAAGTGGCTCGCAGAGTTTGCTTCATCGCACTGCCGGCAGATCTCTTCGAACAGCTCGTTGACCTTGCCGAAGATCTTCATCGTCCCTTGTGGCGAGGACATTCCGGCCTTATCCCATCGGAACTCCTCTTCGATCTTGAGAAGCTCAGCCTTCCGTGCGGGCGTGAGCGGCGTGTATTGCCCTCCCCGCTCCTGTACGCGCATTTTGATAGCGCCGACGGCTTGATCCAGCGAGAAGTCCGAGAAATTGAAACGGACGTGAGTCTCGGGCAGCCATGTTGGCAGGTCCTTGGTCGGCTCGATGACAAAGAAGAATAGGCTTTTAAAGGCACTGTGGAGGCAGTTGTCCATGATCGCAGCGCACTCGACGGCGGTCCAGGGCGTGTTCCCCCATTTCGGACGGTACAGGACTACATTTAGGCGAGATTCGTGTCGGAATTTTTCCCGCATAGACTCTAGTCCATCAGTACCGGCAAGTTCTTCTTGGCTGCGAGGAAAGAAAAACACTTCGAGCCCTTCTTTGAGCTTGTCGTGAAGGGCCTTCGCCAGACCGATGTCTTGGGTAAGAAAGGAGATAGCAACGTCGTATTTCGGAGTATCGGCGGCCATTATAAGGTCCTCCGGGAGCTGCGGACAGCATACCACCCGAGGGACGACTTTCCGGCGAGTGCTAAATCGCCAATGCGCTCACCGAGAACAAATCACTCCCCGGAAGTCGCCCAGCGTCTGCTGACTCACTCCCGCCAACCCCGATGTTGCCAACAGCCCCGCTCACTCGCCGACCCGGCGCACAAGAGGCCCGAGACCCTTCTGAATCGCTGGCCGCGCCGGCGCCGCAACCCGCCGGCAGGCGCTCCCGTTGCAGAGAATTAACTGCCAACCGCGCACACTATCCATAGGGAGAATCCACCTATGACCGCAATACCCAAGGCAGAACTCAGCTTGATCCTGGCCGCCCCGGCGTCGCAGCCCGTAAGCGCGCCGGCCCCGAAACTCCGCCCCGATTCCGCGGATGCCAGGCCTGCTCTCAAGCGTTGCTTGGCCGCCTGGCGGCGCTCCTTCAATGCCTATATGGAGAGCAGCGATGGGGACAGCACGGACAAAATCTTCGCGGCCCACGAGGCGGACAAGGCTTACTGCAACGCTATGCCCCTTCTTTCCAGCTACGAAAGCATCCGCGACTTCATCGCCTGCACGGCTCACGGCATACTCATCGGCGCCATCCCCCCGCAGCAAAGCGGCCACATCCTTTACGCCGCGCAGGTCGCGCTCAGCACCCTCCAGTGCGAACCGAAGCCGCGAAATCCCGCATGACCCCACCCCCCTCCCCTTCCAGAGGCCTCTTTTCAGCCCGAGCATGCTTATAAGTAGCTACGAATCAGCAGGATAGGAGTTCCACCCGTTAACCGATCGGTAAACAAAAACCGGCAGTTTTAGCCCCTGAAAAGGCGGAAATACCGCTTCGCTCGCGCCACATCCTTCAGTATCTGCGCCTTCAGCGCCTCCGGCGAGGGCCACTCCATCTCTCCGCGCAGCCGCAACAGAAACTCAAGTTCAAGCGGCGTGTCCACATCCAGGTCCACTGGTTCAAAGTCCAGAATGTGCGATTCGACCGCGAACGACGCCTCGCCGAACGTCGGCCGGTTGCCCACGTTGGTCACCGCCTGAAAGCAGCGCCCGCCAACCGTCAGCCGCGTGACGTAGACTCCAAAGGCGGGCAGCAGCCCCTCGTAGGCCGCCAGATTCACCGTCGGCACCAGCAACCGCGTCCCGATCCCGCGCCCCCTGGCCGGCGTCGAGCGCACCGCGAAGGGCCGTCCCAGCATCCAGCGCGCCCGCCGCACGTCGCCCGTGGCCAACAATGCCCGAATCGCCGAACTGGAAACCTCCAGCCCCTTCACCCGCACCGGCGCATGAACGCGCACGGCAAACCCGAATTCTGCGCCATGATCCCTGAGCTCCTCCACCCCCGCCTCGGCGTTATGTCCAAACCGGAAATTCCCGCCCTCGTGCAGGGCGAAGACTCCCAAAGCATCCACAAGAATCTCGCGCACGAAATCCCGCGCCGCCAATCCCGCCAGCGCCTCGTCGAACTTGAGCATCACCACCGCATCGATGCCCGTCGAAGCCAGCAGCCGCGCCCGCTCCGCAATCGGCGTCAGCAGCCGCGGAGCCTGTGCCGGACGCAGGAACTGCTCCGGATGCGGATCGAACGTAATGGCGACCGAGCGCAAGCCGCGCCCGCGCGCTTCCTCCGCCACCGCGGATAGGATCTCCCGGTGCCCCAGGTGCACTCCGTCGAAGTTCCCGATTACGGCCACCGTGCGGCCAAACCGGATCGGTATCTCCTGAACCGAACAATACACGGGGATCGTGCTGGAGCCGGAAACCATGCTGGAACGGCCATCGCTCATAGGCTCACTGCCAGACTGAGGCCGTCGTAAGCCAGGCTGATCCCGGCGGGCAGCGCGCGGTTGGTCACCTCGTGGCCCAGCTCATGGGCGATGTGGGTCAGCCAGGTCTGTCCGGCGTCAATCCGCCGCGCCCAGCCCACTGCCTGCTCCACGGTGGCGTGGCTGGGGTGGGGCTGGTGGCGCAGCGCGGAGAGCACCACGTGGTCCAGACCCTCAAGCAAGGCAAAGCTCTCCTCGGGAATGGCGCTCACGTCGGTCAGGTAGGCCACCCGGCCCATGCGAAAGCCCGCAATCTCCATCTGCCCATGCACCACCGGAACCCGCAGAAACTCGACCCCATGCACCGGATTGCGCTCAGCCAGCGGCTCCAGACGCACGCGCGCCCGGGTCGGATAGGTAGCTCGCGGCGAAAACGTGTACTCGAAGACCTGTTCCAGCACCGCCTTCGTCTCCGGTGTGGCGTAGAGCGGAATCGGCCCGTCCTCGCGGAAGGCAGCGAAGCTCAGTGGCCGCAGATCGTCCAGCCCCAGAATATGGTCGGCATGGGAGTGTGTATAGAAGACCGCGTCCACGCGCTTGAGCCCGTTGCGCAGCGCCTGCTCGCGGAAGTCCGGCCCGGTATCGATTACCACCACCCGCTCCCGCGCCCCGTCCTTTCCGGTCCCTGCGGAGGCCCCACGCCCCGTCTTTTCCGGGGCTTCTTGCGGAGAGGCTGGGCGGCCGCCAATCTCCTTATCAGGCTCGGTCCAGCGCACCAGCACCGAGGGCCGCAACCGCCGGTCGCGCGGGTCCGCCGACGTGCAAACCGCGCAGTCGCACCCCAGAGTCGGAACCCCCATCGAGGTTCCCGTTCCCAGAAATGTCAGAAGGCCGTCCATAGGCTCGCGTCGAAGCTATTCCCTATTCCCTATTCCCTAGCCCTTGCAGCTATCGCTTGCCCGGCGGCGGTGGCGGCGGCGGCTGCATGTTCTGCAGCGTGATCATCCTGGTCAGTTCCAGAAAGGCCATCCGCGCCTCGAAGAGAACCGTCTCCAGTACGCGATTCTCCTCTTCGGTCAGGTTCCCACGCGTCTTGTCCGCCAGCACTCCCAGCAGGTCGATGGTGGTGCGCGCGCCCAGGATATCGACTCGCGGACGCTGCCCCTCCTGCGTTCCCGCTCCCATCTGGATCATGGCGGAAACGTAGAACTGCTGCACCAGTTGCTCAAACCCTATCGGCGGCTGTGGGCCCACAGCGGGATTCTGCGCCCGGATCAGGTCTTCCAGCCGCTGCGCCGAGGCGTCGTAGGCAGTCTTCTGCTGGCGGCTCTCCGCGGCGGTGGGCGCGGGCGGCAACTCCTGCTCCTCCTCCTGCTCCGATCCACCCTCGGCAGCTTGCGCCGCACTGGGTTCAGGCTCAGACTCGCGCCGGCTCTCATTGGTCACGAGTTGCGGCCCAGCGCTCGGCTGAACCGGCCTCGCGGTAGACCCCGCCGCAGCCTCCCGCTCGGGCGCTGTCGTCTGGCTGCTCTCTTGTTCGTCTTCCGCCTTGAACTTGCGGCGGTCGATCACGGTGAATTTGGGGGTTTCGCTCATAGCTCCTGGTTTCCGATCGGTCTCAATGACTAACTCGCTCTCTAACTAACTCCGCCAACTCCGATAACTCCGGCTTGCTATTCCAGGCTGGGCGGCGCGGCCAGAATTCGGGCAACTCCCGTGGCTGCGCCTGCAGTGTAGCTCAATTGCTGGTTGCTCAACTCGGCTTCCACGCGCATCATCCCCAGCGCGAATATGCGGGTTCCGGCAGCGAGCGCCAACTCTGCCGCGCTCGTGATCTGTCCGGCCGCGATTCCGCCGTCCATTGTCAGCTCGGTCCCGCCCGCCGGCGCCGGCCCAGTCAGCTCAAGCTGGCGCAGATGCTTGTGAACGCTCCCGCGCGATCGAATCCGCTCCACAATCTCCTGGCCCAGATAGCAGCCCTTGTTGAAGTTGAGCGCCCGCATCTGCGAGGTCTCCTGGGGCAAATCGCGCTCCGTCATGTCGATCCCATACGCTGGAATCCCTTCGGCAATGCGAAACCCATCCACCGACGCGCTTCCCGCCAGAATCGCCCCCGCCGTCCGCAGCCCCTTCAACACTCTCTTGATGCCCGTCTCCGTCGTCCAAAACTCATAGTGCGGGGCCAGTGCGCCATACCCGCGCGCAATCCTCAAATCCACCCCGTTCCACTCCACGCGCGTTGCCGTGAGTGGCGCCGGCAGCGTTGGCAGGCTCAGGCGGCCCAGAACCTGGTCACTCGCCGGCCCGGTCAAGCCCAGCGCCATTTCCTCATTGAGCGGAACCAGCTCCACATCGTCCATGACGATGAAGCGTTCCAGATGAGCCATCAGCCGTTCAAATTGATCGGACGCAATCTCCAGCTCCAGCTCATCCTTCTCGCGCCAAACCGTCAGGTCGCCCAGAATCCGCCCCTGCGCATTCAGAACCAGGTTCCACGCTCCGGCGTTGGGCTCCAGCTCGTTCACCATGTTCGTGACCATGCCGCTCAGCCAGCGAAAGCGGTCTTCTCCGCGCACCGCCACGCGGTTCAGCCAGCCCAGGTCGTGAACTGCGGCTCCTGTCGCCAGCGCCGCTATTTCCCTGGCTGGCGCGTCCAACTCCTGTGGAGTCAGCACACCGCGATAGACGGTAAGTTCATGCGGCATAGCCGCAGATGCCAAAAGCGCAGCGAGCAAAGTGGGCTGGGTCGTCGAGGCAAGATCGGTTTCAGTCATTGGGGAGCTTTTCCGCGAACTCGCGCAGTTTTCCAGAGGAAACTTCGCTCGAAGCCGCATCCTGATTATAGCCTTGGAAGAGAACCTGGCAACCCCGGCTCACGACCGGAGCCGGAGGAGAGTGGATGAGCAAGCAGAAACGCATGGTGGGACGAGCTTGGCAAAAGTGGACTCTGGCGGCAGTGGTTTGCCTTGCGGCGGCGATCGCAGCCCCGGCGCAGCAGCAGCCAGCCGCTCCCCAGCCCGGCGCAGCCCCGGCCTCCGGCCAGGCAGCGGCCCGCATCACCCCGGACCAGGCTAAGCAGCTCTTCGCTCTGGTTGACGACCTGCTCAAGTTCTCTTCGCAGGAGACCGGTTTGCCCATCAAGAGCGCCGTCAAGCGCCAGCTTACCACGCGCGCCGAGGTGGAAAGCTATCTGAGCGAGAAGTTCAACGAGGACGAAGGCGCCAAACGCCTCCAGAAGAGCGAAATCGTCCTCAAGAAATTCGGGCTCCTGGACCGCGACTTCGACCTCAAGCCCTTTCTCCTGGCGCTTCTCAAGGAGCAGATCGAAGCCTACTACGACTCCAAAACCAAGACCGTCAACATGCTCGACTGGATAGGCATCGAGGAGCAGAAGCCGGTCCTCGCCCACGAGCTGACGCACGCCCTCCAGGACCAGCACATCGACCTCGAAAAGTGGGGCGACCAGACCCCCGACGACGTCTCCCTCAATGCCTCCGGCGACACGGAGCACGTGGCCAAGGATGAGATGGATACCGCCCGCCAAGCCGTCGTCGAGGGCCAGGCCACCGCCGTCATGATGGACTACATCCTCAAGCCCATGGGCAAAAGCCTCGTCAAGGACCCCGAGATCATGGACTTCGCCAAGCAGCAAATGGCCGCCTCGGACAATTCTCCCGTTCTCGCCCGCGCTCCGCTCCTGCTCTCCGAATCGCTGCTCTTCCCTTATCGCGAGGGCCTCAGCTTCGAGCAGGACGTGTGGATGGACCAGGGCCAGGCCGCCGCCTTCACTGGAACCCTCGACCGCCCGCCCACTTCCACATGGGAGATCGATAACCCCCGCGAATACGAGCGCGGGCGCTCTCCCGCAGTGCCGCTGCTGCCCGACATTCATCCCCTCGTCGACAAGCTCTACAAGCCCTACGACATCGGCCAGATAGGCGAGCTCGACGTGCACATACTCGCCGAGCTTTTCGGGGGCGACGAGGCCGCCCGCGACCTCACCCCGGCCTGGAATGGCGGCCTCTACTGGGCCGGCCAGCGGCGCTCCGCCAAAACCCCAGCCGAGCAGGCCAGCACAAAGTCCCTCGCTCTCTTCTACCTCTCCGTCTGGAAGAACGCCGCCTCCGCCCAGGCCTTTGCCCACCTCTATGCGGATAGCCTCGGCCGCACGTACTCCGGTCTCAAGCCCGACCTCCAAGCCCAGCGTTCCTTTTCCGGGGACCAGTCGCCCGGATCGCCCGAGATCATCTCCGAAGAGGAGGTCTACTCCACCAGCGAAGGCCCGGTCGTCATCACTACGCGCGGCAAGCTGGTCTTTGTCGCCGAGAGCTTCGACCTGGACTTGGCCCGCAAGCTCACCGCGCTGATTCTCGATGCCCAGGGTACCGGTCCGCTGAAAATGGCTGGCGTCAGCGGGCCAGCCCGGTCGCCCGGTTCCCCAGAGCCTGCCCTGACCTCGCTGGGTGCCCCAGGTCTCGTCCGCCGCGACGAAGAGACCTGGGAACCGCTCACCTCGGGCCTTATCCGCTTCTTTTCTAATTGTGGCATGATGAAGGCAGCGGCAAGCGCCGCGGTACGGGCAGGAAGATGAAGATGGAGTAGCTGTCGCGCAACCCTTGCGGTGCGGATGGCGCAACGCATCTCGACAATCCAACCAAGGCGATGGACGCTCCGCCCGCCTGCCAAAGCTCCTACGGCGCGGTTTGCATGATCAGGATAAGTTTCGCCCCAGGGTCCAGCTCAACGCTACGATTGGTACTCGAGATGCGGTCGCTGCATCCCGGTCCACCCTCAGGCTCCAGCTTCACCTTGGGCATGCCCACCACAATTCCTGGACGCACGGTATGCAACGGGCCGTTGGGATTGAGCGCATCGTCTGCGCCGGCCGTGACGCTCACGGCGGCTACGGTATTCCGGCTCCCGCTGCCATGCAAGCCCGAGGGCACCTGGTCATGCATCTTTTCCGACGCCTCCTCGCTGATCAGGCCAATCAGCCGCAGCGGCACGGCCATCTTTGGATGGCCCTCGCAATCGGCATGATCGAACGCCAGAGACAGTTCCGAGGCATTCGGATTCTTTTGCGCCAGGGCAGCGGTTACGTGGGCGTAGAGGGCGGAGCCCGCATTCAGCGTGCATCCGGGAAAGGACAGTGGGGAAAGGACATTCACCCATATCTCCTTACCCACCTTCAGATGCCCGGAGTCCAGCACTCCCTTCACTGTGGCCTGAAAGGTCAAATTAGCCGGAAGGTCCATGGCGACCTTGGGCGGACATGGAGCCTGGGCGGCTTCATTCGCGGGCGCCGGCGAAGATTGCGCGGATGGGCCGGCCGAACTTTGCGCGAAGACGGAGACGGCCAAGAAAACCGGGACGACGGCGATCCGGCCGGTCCATGGGAGCCGGATTAGCGAACGAAGAGCGACGAGCATAGATTCCTCTCCAAATGTCGATTGAAAGATAGCAAAAGTATACACACTGGAGCGGCAGTTGTACGGCTCTCCCAGGTCCCGATTCTGGAACCTGGGTTTCGTCGTCCTCTGACAAGCCGGCTCGCTCACACCGCCAACCCGGCGATCATGCCCACTCTGCTATCTGCCATCCCCGCCGAGCATCGATCCCAGGATTCCGCCCACAATCGCCCCGCCTGCCGCGGGTCCGGCCTGCCGGCTCTCGCCCCGCGGCAGATACTCGCCGATCTGGTGCGCCAGCCGCGAGATAGGCAGCGTTTGCAGCCATACCGTTCCCGGCCCTTGCAGTACGGCCAGAAAGATACCATCCCCGCCGAAGATCGCATTCTTGATTCCTGGGACCGTGGTGATGTTGAATCCTACCGTCGCCTGGAAGGCCCCCACATGGCCCGGATGCACCCGCAGTACTTCGCCCGGCGCAAGATTCTTCAAGACCAGCTCGCCGGAGAGTTCCAGCCACGCCGTGCCCTGGCCGGCCACCTTCTGCAGCAGGAAGCCATTGCCGCCGAAGATGCCCGCCCCCAGCGACTGCTGGAAGCCCACCCCGATGGTCACCTGCGGCGTGGCGCACAGAAACCCATGCCGGTGAACCATGAACTCGGCCCCTGGGCCCACCTGTATCGGCACAATGTGCCCCGGCACCTTGGTGGCAAACGAAACTTCGCCGGGGTACTGGTAGGCCCGGTACTCGGTCATGAAGAGGCTGCCGCCGCCGGCCACCCGCTTCAGCGCGCCGAAGAACCCGCCGCCCCCGCCCATTTGCGTGTGCGTCGTCATCTGTATCGAGCTGGTCATCCACGAGAGCTCGCCGCTCTCTGAGAACACGCTCTCGTTAGGGTCAAGCTGCACATCGAGCACGGGCATGGTGGTGCCCTGAATCCGGGTTTGCATGGGGTGAAACCTCCTGTCAGCAGACAGTGTACCTGCCGGGACCCGCGGATCGTCGAGTTAGAATCGCTTTTCCCATGAAAAAGCGCAACTCCGGATCTGGTTTTGTCCGCTCGCCTCAAACATCTGGTCTTGAGAAGGCGTCTGGCCCGCACAAATCTCGTGATTGGGATGGCCGGACCACATTCAGAGTGGCGACTATCCGTCCGGAACTGAATGGAGGATGTCAGAGGTGAACGTTAGAAATAGATCCAAGGCTTCAGGGAATAGACTTTGTCGACTTCATAATCGTTGCTGTGATAGTTTCCTTTCGCATGCACCCTCACTCTGTAAGGTCCTTCCACAGAGAGAGTACCCTCGCGTGCATCGCCAAAGAAATCGACTGATCTGACCAAATAAAGGCCGGGGACGACGAGCCTCCGCTGCTCCAGATTCAAGCCGTGGATTCCTAATGCGCCGCCGTTTTCATATTCTTGAAGCTGAATCGTGCTTCTTCCCAGCTGAGAGGTTTGCAACGGCAGTGTGTGTTCACCTGGCCGACCGAGCGCCTCACAGGCAACTGTAAACAGAAGAAGACTCGAAGATAGCAACAGCAAAGGGGTCATGAGTATCAACCCCCAAATCCTGGGCCGCTGATGCATGCGCAGCACGGGTCGAATAGCAAGAAACGGAACTAAGTAGAACGCACAGACAAAGATGAAATTGAACGCCTCGACTGTAAAACGCAACGTTTGAATACAGGTGTAACCGACGACTATGAGTGCGGCGACAACCAGCAGTTGCCATATCGATCTTGGCGCTTGCTTTGGAGGGGCGGCCATTTCGCACATTCTACTCCATTCCCTTTCCATAAGGTGTTTGAAAAAACGCGGGGCGGCCTCGGCAGGTACCCATCTTCCCTATGTCCGGCCCCATGATGCAAAATGGTTACGCTGTTTGGAGACCCTTTCTATGAACGCTCTTTTGAGAACCGCAGCTCTTGCCCTCCTTCTCCCCGCCGCCGCAATTGCGTCCTTGGCCCAGGCAACCGCATCCTCCGCCCCAACCGATTACTTCACAAACTGGCCCGCCGGCAGTTCTCCGCAGGAAGTAGGCAAGCGCCTTGCCGAGCATTTCGTCACTTCGCCGCATCAAGGCATGAGAACCATTTTCTACGGCGAGTGCGGCACCTGGTATGGCGCCCTCACCGTCGCCCAACTTACCCACGACGACGCGTTGCGCCAGCGCCTGATCGACAAGTTTACCCCGATCATGCCCGGCGGCGCGGAGGCCTCCATGATCCCCGTCCGCCGTCACGTCGACGACTCCATCTTCGGCATCATCCCCCTGGAGATCGGCATTCAAACCAAGGACGAAGCGTATCTCGCCTATGGTCAATGGTGGGCCGACCGCCAATGGGAGAATCCCCAGCCCGACGGCCTCTCCGCCGAAACCCGCTATTGGATCGACGACATGTATATGCTGACCATCCTGCAGCTTGAGGCCTATCGCGCCACCGGCGACCGCAAGTATCTCGACCGCGATGCCCTTGAAATGGTCTCCTACCTCGATAAGCTCCAGCAGCCCAACGGACTCTTTTACCACGCCGCCGATGTCCCATTCTTCTGGGGGCGCGGCGATGGATGGGTAGCCGCGGGCATGGCGGAGATGCTGCGCAGTCTGCCTGCCGATCATCCCCAGCGGGCGCGCATCCTCAAGGGTTATCAGGCCATGATGGCCGCGCTGCTCAAGTACCAGGGAAAGGACGGAATGTGGCGGCAGCTCATCGACCACGACGAAGCCTGGCCTGAGACTTCCGGCTCCGCCATGTTCACCTTTGCCATGATTACCGGCGTAAAGAATGGCTGGCTCGACGGCCCCACCTACGGCCCCGCCGCCCGCAAGGCATGGCTCGCCGTCACCGGATACATCGACCAGAACGGCGACACAACCAACGTCTGCCAAGGCACCAACAAGCTGAACGACCTTGACTATTACCTGGGACGCCACCGCATGACCGGCGACTTCCACGGCCAGGCCCCGATTCTGTGGGCCGCCTCAGCCCTGTTGCGCTAGAGCATTTTCGGGTCAAGTGTTAACAAAACGCTGGGTGCCCCATCCTTGAATCGCTTTTTGATTCAAGGGTGGGAGAGCACAAATCTCAATTTGAACCGTAAACAGTCAGGCCGAAAATGCGGGTGCCCCACCCTCGGCGCGCTTCTGTTTTTGCGCCTAGGGTGGGATACAGCGGCGCTCAATCGCCCCCCACGAAATGACGCGGTCAGAGACCTAGCATCGGCCGCGCACGCGGACAAAGGCCAAACACCAAAAGGGAACAGACCGTGCGGGCTGTCCCCTTTGTCACAGGTCGTTTCCGGTTGTTCAGGCCGGACTACATTCCCCCGAGATACTCCACATGCACATAGGTGCCGAGGCGCACGTTGTATGCCAGGTACCAGCCGATGTGGTCCGGATCGTCGTAGATCACGATGTCGTCGGAGTCCCAAAGCCAGCCATCGACAAAGGCCACATCGAAGGGCGCAACGCTCCAGTACCAGCCGTTGAACCAGAAGCGGCCTGGGCCGCCGCCGCCAAGATGCCACACATGGCTGCGGCCAAAGCCGCCGGTGAAGCGGCCATGCTCAAAGGGATGGTCCAGATGATAGTTCACGTCGGCGCGGCCGGTGTCGTGACCGACCCATACCTTGCCATCCACGTGCGGGACGTTGGGGTGGCCGGCCTGGTCGCTGTAGTTGCGCTTGGGGTCGGCCGCATGGGGCGCGCCTTTATACGCCGAAGGCCCGTGCGCCGGAATGGCTTGATGCGGTGCGGCGCCCGCAGAACGGGCGCCCCCTTTCGCGTCGTTATGCTGGGTAAACGCGGGGACTGCGAGAACGAGCAAAGCGGCAAAAGCCATCTGAATGGGCTTCATCGATTCCTCCCGATGCCCTTAGGGAGAACAGCCATTTTCCGCTGCCTTTTCCCCTTGGTGGGTCATCCTCAATAACAATAATTGCAACCCCGCGCCCCTGCGCAAGTTGCGCTTACAAAGGAGTCCCAGCCGGGCGGCGCCGTCCGCACCGCCCCTTGCCACATCCTCCGGCGCAGAGCCACCCTAGCCCGCCGCCGGCAAGGTTCGCGCTGCTCCCGATTCCGTTGGCCGGGCGCCCTTGATCACGAGCCAGAGTGTTAGCGCAATCTCTCCCAGCATGGCGGGCTGGCAAACCTCAAGGACCCTGCCGCTGTACTCCGGAAGCAGTACGCCCGTAAGGCACCAGATCACCCAGGAAAGACCGCCGAGGGCAAGCCACACCCCCAGAAACCGCGGCAGAAAACGCGACCGGTACACAAGGATCGCCAGCGGGAAAAGCCATACTCCCCAGAGGATTGCGGCAGCGGTGTTCAGATCGCCGTGCAGATCGAGCAGCAGCATGGAGATGGAGTCCCTCTGAGGTTTGTCGAATGCGGACAGGGAGGAAGCTTGTTGCATGATCGTCAGCACACCCAGGTCGCTGACCGCATTCACGATGTAGAGGACGGCCGGCATAACTCCGCCCAGAATCGCCACGAGCACGGCGAGATGCTGGTCCACTCCCCTGAAGAGCCGGTAAAAGGCCATCACGAGGAAGATCAGGACCACTGCGCAGAGCAGGTCGACGGCGATGCCGATGCGGAAAAGCCCCTCGTTAGCGGCGATGTTGTTGACAGTTGCGGCCGGGTTCCCGCCCACGAAAAGCTTGTTGGGAATATACATCAAGCGAAGCGGGCCGAGTGCGATGAGGAGTAGGTACCAAAGTCCTGCGACTCTCCCTGGATTGCGGGTCGAATTCATCTTCCCTCCCAATCCGGATGGATCAGTTTTCACTGCTGCCGGGTGCCCCATCCATTTCGCGTCCTTTTCGAAATGGGTGGGATACCACGAACCTCCTGGCGCGTAAGCGCCGTACGCCTAGACGGCAAGTCTCCGCCACGCATAAAGCGGGAACCGGTTGGCCAGCTCCGCTACCTCGCCGCGAATCCGTTCGAGGGCCGCATCGTCGCCGCGCAGGTCGAGGGCCTTTGTAATCCAGGCGGCAATCTGCCGCATCTCCGGCTCTTTCATGCCGCGGGTGGTCAGCGCGGGCGTGCCCACGCGAATGCCCGACGGCTTGAGCGGCGGATTGGTATCATACGGGATGGCGTTCTTGTTCACCGTGATGCCGGCCTTGCCCAGCGCCAGCTCGGCCTCGGAGCCCAGAATGCCCTTCTCGAACGTGTCCACCAGCATCAGGTGGTTGTCCGTGCCGCCGGAGACGATGCGGAAGCCGGCCTCTTGCAGTGCGCCGGCCAGCACCTTGGCGTTGGCCACTACTTGCGCCGCATAGGTCTTGAACTCCGGCCGCAGCGCCTCGCCTAGGGCCACCGCCTTGGCGGCAACGATGTGTACCAGCGGGCCTCCCTGCTGGCCGGGAAAGACCGCCTTGTCCACGGCCTTGGCCAGTTCTTCCCCACAGAAAATCATTCCCGAGCGGGGTCCGCGCAGCGTCTTGTGGGTGGTGGTGGTAGTAATGTGCGCATGGGGCACGGGCGAAGGATGCACTCCGCCCGCCACCAGGCCGGCGATGTGCGCCATGTCGAAGATGTAAACCGCGCCCACCTTGTCGGCAATCTGCCTCATGCGCGCGAAGTCCCAGAGCCTCGGATAGGCGCTCGCGCCGCCGATGATGGCCTTGGGCCGCTCGCGCTCGGCAATCGCCTCCAGCTCGTCGTAGTCGATCAGCTCCGTGTCGCGCCGCACCTGGTAAAAGGTGGGCCGGTAGAGTTTGCCGCTGAAGCTGAGCTTGTGGCCGTGGGTCAGGTGCCCGCCGTGCGCCAGGTCGAGGCCGAGAATCGTGTCGCTGGCCTGCAAAACCGCCGCGTAGGCCGAGGCGTTGGCCTGCGAGCCGGAGTGCGGCTGCACGTTCACATGCTCGCCGCCAAAAAGCTGCAACGCGCGGTCGCGGGCCAGGTTCTCCACCACGTCGGCGTACTCGCAGCCGCCGTAGTAGCGCCGTCCAGGGTAGCCCTCGGCGTACTTGTTGGTGAAGATCGAGCCGGCAGCCTCCAGCACCGCCTCGGAGACGAAGTTCTCGCTGGCAATCATCTCCAGCCCCTCGTGCTGGCGGAGGGTTTCGTGGTCAATGGCGGCGGCCACAGCTGGATCGGCCTGGGCGAGGGTGAGAGACATGCGTTCGGTCATAGGACAATTCTAGCGTCCTCACCGGCGTCGCCGGCAGACGAAAACGCACGGTTGATCGCCCGCTTTTGCACAGATGAGAAGGCTGGCAGCGGACTTCCATTGCCTTTCGGCGTCCCGAATCGCTGCTTGCTGGGTAAACTGGTATCGTCGAGGGTTTTTGAATTGCGGATCGAGGCGCCTTTGAGAATCCAACGGAAGCGAATGGCTCTGGTCATGCTTTTCGCGTGGGCATCGATACCTGCCTTTGCGCAAGCGCCGGGTGCGCAGACCCCTGCTATTGACGCAGCCCTGCTGGCCAAGGCCAACGCCGGGGATGCGGCCTCGCAGGTGCAGGTGGGAGATGGCTACGCGGCGGGCAGAGGCCTGCTGCGCAACGTGAAACAGGTCGCCGAGGACTACAGGCAGGCCGCCGGTTGGTATCGCAAGGCCGCCGAGCAGGGCTCTATTGCCGGCGAGTTGCGCCTGGCCGCGCTCTACCGCGACGGCAAGGGCGTTGTGCGCGATATGGCGCAGGCGGCGGAATGGTATCGCAAGGCCGCCGAGCAGGGCGACGTGGGCGCGCAGGCTACGCTCGGCGTGCTCTACTCCATGGGCCAGGGCGTTCCGCACAGCGATGTGGAAGCCTACTACTGGCTGGACCTGGCCGCATCGGTGAAGGGGCCGGACCAGGAGAAGTACGCCGCCAATCGCCAGATGATCGGAACCCACATCACCGCCGACGAGCTGGCCGACGTGGAGGAGCGCGTGGCCACGTGGCTGGCCGCTCATCCGCGCTAGCGCCGGGGCAGGTATTCTGTCTCTTGATGCGCTCTCTCCATCCTCATCCGTCGCGCCGCCGGCTCGCTGCTGTACTTTGTGTGCTTGCCCTCGGCTTGGCGCCAGGCCACGCCGACTCGCAGGCTCCTGCCGTTACGCTCACGCCCGCGGTGGTCGTAGCAGGCTCGCCGGAATTGATTCGCGTGCAGGCCGCCGATGCCGCCGCTATTGACGGCGAGTGGCTGGGCCGCAAGCTTCAATTCTTCCGCGGACGCGATGGGCGGACGTGGTTTGCGTTGGCCGGCGTAGACGTCGAGGGGGCCGTTGGCCCTTCCACCTTACGGATTAGTGTCAGGCTTGCCGAAGGCGGCGCGCGCGACCTTAGCCGCACCATAGATATCCATTCCGCCCATTACCGCACCGGTTCGCTTACGGTTGCGCCCAAGTTCGTCGAGCCAAGCCCGGAGGCGCTCCAGCAAATCAAAGCCGAGCAGGCGCTCAAGGACAAGATATTCGCCGCGAGCGCACCCGAGCCGCTATGGTCGGCCAGCTTTCGCGCGCCTGTGACCGCACCGCCCACCGACAGCTTCGGCACCCGCCGCACCTTCAACGGCAAGCTGGCCAGCATTCACAAGGGGATGGACTTCCGCGCCGCGACGGGGACGCCGGTGCGGGCCGGCAACAGCGGAGTGGTGGCGCTGGCCCGGCCGCTCTACTACGAAGGCAACTGCGTGGCGATCGACCACGGCCTGGGCCTCTTCACGCTCTACCTGCACCTGAGCCGCATCGATGTGAAGGAAGGCCAACGGGTAACCACCGGCGACCGCCTGGGCCTGAGCGGGGCCACGGGCCGCGTCACCGGGCCGCACCTGCACTGGGCCGTCCGCTGGCAGGGCGCTTATCTTGACCCCGCCAAACTGCTCAAGCTGGACCTGAGCTCCGTGCGCTAATGCGCTTTCACAGTTCCGGTAATGTGGGTGCCCCACCCTCGCCGCGGTCTTGTCCTTGCGGCTAGGGTGGGATAACACGGCACTCAATCGCCACGCACCAAATCACGCAGTCAGAGACCTAGTTGCTTCTTCCGCCGGCTTCTCTCTCCGCGCTGAAGCCTTCTCAGCGCCCCGGCGCCGGTGTGATCTTCACGCCCATTGCGTTGAGCTTGGTGCGGGCCTGAGCGGCTTCAGGGCTCTGCGGATGGCGCTGGATGAGCAGGCGCAGCTCGCGGATGCCCGCATCCTTCTTTTCCTTCATCTCCAGCAGAGCCAACCCCTTGCGCAGTTGCGCGGCCGGGGCTTTGGGGCTGCCGGGGAAGCCTTCGAGGACGGCGTTGAAGTCCTTGACAGCTTCGCTGAACTTCAGCCGGCGATAGGCGATGTCGCCGAGATAAAACTCGGCTGAGCCGGCCAGTTCATCGAGCGGATAGTAGTGAATCACGTCCTGAAACTCGCTCGCGGCCACGTCGTAGCGGGCGGCGTTGTAGTCGCGCAGGCCGGCCTGAAAGGTTGCCTGGAGCGGCGGCGCGGAGTTGGCCGCTGGCACGCTGGACAGAGGCGCGGCGGCCGACGCTCCCGGAGCGGCCTCCTGCGGTGCGGCGGCGCCGGGATTCAATGCAGAGGGCGTTGCGCCGGGGGGCGGATTCTGGACGCTCTGCAACTGGGCCTGCATGTCTTGAACCGTCTTATCCAGCTTGGCAATGCGGGACTTCAGCTCGTCGACGGAGTCGTTCAACGACTGGACCTGGCCGGAGAGAGTGTCCAGCTTGCCGTTGCCCGCATCGTTCTGCGTATTGATCTTTTGCTGCAGGGCGCTGACGGTGGCGCTGATCCGGTTGGCGTCGTCGGCAGTCTGCTCGGCCAAATGCTGCACCACGCCGAGGCGCGTGTCGAGCGTGGACTGGAGACGCTGCACCATGTCCAGCAGTTGCTGCACCTGCGTTTGCAGCTCGACGATCTCCTTCGAGGCGGCGCGGGCCGGAAGCGGGCAAAGAGCCGCAGCCAGGATGGCTGCGGCGGCGAGACGCATACGAAGCTTGTGTATCCTCAGCATATTTCACCAATGAAAACAGGGATCAGAGATCAATTTCCTGGTGCCCCACCCTCGGCGTCCGCCGCGGCGGATTATTGCGCCTAGGGTGGGAAAGCGCGAACCTCAACTTACGAAATCGCACGGCCAGAGACCCTAGCGGTCCAGGGTGAATCCGGCGCGGCGATTTTGTTGCCAGCACTCTTCCGTCGACTCGGAGCAGAAAGGCTTCTCCTTGCCGAAGCTGATGACGCGGATGCGGGTTGCGGCCACGCCGGCGGTGACCAGGGCATTCTTGGCGGCGTCGGCGCGGTTCTGGCCAAGGGCGAGGTTGTACTCGTTGGAGCCGCGCTCGTCGCAGTAGCCGCCGATGACGATATGAACTTCCGGATGGGCGGCCAGCCAGGAGGCGTCGCGCGAGAGCACTTCCTGGGCGTCGCTGCGGATATCGTAGGCGTCGTAATCGAAGAAGGCGTCCTGAACGTTGGCCTTGAACTCCTGTTCCGAGCTTACGGCAGTTACGGGCACCACTACGGCAGGCGGCGCATTGACTGTTACGCGAGCCGTGGCGTCCGCCGAGCCGCCCCCGCCCCGGGCAACTAGGTGGTAGCTGGTCGATTCGGTTGGGGTCACGGTCTTCACGCCGGAGGTGGGCACGTCGCCGATGCCGTCAATGGAGACGCTGGTGGCGTCGGAGGTGCGCCAGGCGAGCTGGACCTGATCCCCGGCCGAAATCACGGTGGGCGTGGCAGTGATTTGCGCGGTGGGCGCGGCTGCCGCGGCAACCGGCGCCGTCTCCGTTGCGGGAATTGGCGCTGCGTTCTTTTTGCAACCTGCAACTGCAACCAAGGCGACTAGCAGGGCAACAGGTACCAGAATGCGAAACGGTCGATTCAATGGATTACTCCTTCTGAAAACTCAGGATTTTCTACCGGGCGATCCAAGCCTTTGCATTTACGCAAGCGTTGTCGTCAAATCCGGCGCCCCATCCGGGCTGGGGAACAAGATGCGGAGCCGGTGAGCCAATCCGCCACCACCTTCCAAAACGAGGCGGCGGGAAACTTTGCCAACGTAAATATGATAGTCGAGAGAATCGGCAAGCTGTGAGTCACAAGCGCCGCGGCGTACCTTCGTTGCGAACAGAAACTTCACTTCCAGCTCCAGTTGGGCATAAAGTTGTTGCCCGTTTGCGTGAGCTGATGCTGCCCGGTGCCGTCGGCCAGCATGACCCAGATGTCGTGATGGCCGCCGATTGCCCGCTCGAAGACGATGTGCCGGCCGTCGGGCGCCCATGAGGGATAGTCGTTGCTGCCCGATTCGTGGGTGAGCTGAAGATAGTTCTTGCTGGCGATGTCGATCACATGGATGTCAACGCCGCCCGGATCCCCAGGCCCGTACTTTCGATTCCAACTGAAGGCGAGCAATTGCCCGTTGGGCGACCAGGAGGGCGAGACGGCATAGCCGCCGTCGGTTATGCGCTGGACGCTCGATCCGTCCTGATCCATGATGTAAATCTGCGGCAGGCCGGTGCGCCCGCTGACCCAAGCCAGTTGGGCGTTGGTGCGCGGGTTCCATGTAGGCGCGACGTCGGGACCGCGGAAGTCGGTCACCTTACGCAGGTTGCCGCCGTTCGAGTCGGCGACCCAGATCTCCGGATCGCCGCTGCGGGACGACGAGAACGCAATCTTCGCGCCGTCCGCGGACCAGGCTGGCGTAAAGTTGCTTCCCCCCGCCGTGCCGCTGGGAAAGGCGACCAGGCGGTCCAGGTCCAGTGAGTACATGCGGATGGCCCATCCGTCGTGGCCCAGCGAAGCAAAGGCGATGCGGGAGTTGTCCGGGGAGATGCGGGGCGAATTCGAGATGGTCGCCAAATGGGTGATCTGGCGCTGATTCTGCCCGTCGTAGTCCATTACCCAAATTTCTTTCGATCCGGTGCGCGAGCTGACGAAGTAAATCTTGGTTTCGGCAATGCCGTTGATGCCGCCGCCGAGGCGCAGGATGATCTCGTCGGCGAACCTGTGGGCAACGGTGCGCGCCGAGTCCTGGCTGGCGACTTCGTTGTACTGCTTGCCCAGAACCTGGGGGCTGACGGTGTTTCGTGTGTCGAAGAGCCAACCGTAGACGATGAGGCGGCCGTTATTGGCCG
Source organism: Occallatibacter sp. (assembly GCA_050014575.1). Classification (GTDB taxonomy): domain Bacteria; phylum Acidobacteriota; class Terriglobia; order Terriglobales; family Acidobacteriaceae; genus Telmatobacter. The sequence continues at coordinate 56,658 of JBEKDB010000037.1, forward strand.
AGAACGCTCCGAAGGCCACCATGGCCGCGTTGGCCGGGACGGCAAACCACTCACTCAGATTGATCTCCTGAGGCGAGCCGGGCGTGGATTGCGGCGCAAGGCTCTTTGAGACCAGGTCGAAGATGCCGGCGTTGGCTAGGTCGCTGTAGAGCGTGGCGTCGAAGGCTGCCTTCAGAGCCGGGGTCTGCGGATCGGCGCCGGCCAGCTTGAAGTCGGCGGCGGCGATGCGGATGCGGTCGTTGCCCAGGTTAGTGCCGGTGTGGACCCAGTCCTGGGCGGGCAGTTGGGCAGCCGCGAGGCAAACCAGGAGAGATGCGAAGAAGGGAAGAAGCGGGGGATGAGTCTTCATGCGTTTGATCGGTCCTTCCGAGTGTTCTGTCTCCAAAGTTCATTGAAAAACAAATCTGTCATCCTGAGCGGAGTCCGCCGTGGCGGACGCAGTCGAAGGACCTGCGGTTCCACCGCCGGATTCATGCAACGAACTTCCGGGTCACCACACCAGTTTGTGCTGACCCTGGGAATCGCTGGGCAGGCCCTTGCACAGCCGATTTTCGCTCAGAGGCTAAAGCCCGCATTCCCTAATACGTACAATCATAGGTTACGTCGAGCCACTGATCGTTGGATTCCCTGGGCAGGTCGCCGAAGGTATCGACACGCTGGGTGGCCAAAAGGCATGATCGATCGAGCGTGGGGCTGCCGCTCGCCGTGTTGATCTTGAAGTTGGATGGCGCTCCCTGGCGATTGACCCGGAAGTAAATCTCCGCCATGGCGCCCTTGGCGGTGTGCGGATCGACCTCGTAACGATTCCAGTTCTGGCTGACCTTGCGCTTGATGATCTCCACGTACCAGCCGAAGCGGCTGCCGAAGTCGCCGTTGCTGACGCTGACCGGCGAGCTGGCCGAGCCGGGCTGGGCCATAGTGGAGCGGGGCAGAATGGAGCCCGCCTGCTCGCCGAACTGAGCGCGGTTGTCCGGTTGAGGCTGGTGCTGCTGGGTCTTGCGCGCATCCTCTCGCTTGAGCTTCTCCTGCTTGCCTGAGAAGGGAATGGCGGTCTCATCCACTGCCTGCTTGGCTTTGGGAGTGGGCTCGGCGGGAGCCTGGCTGGGGGTCTCGGTGGAGAGGACGTTGTTATTGGGTGGCTGGTCGGAGGGCAGCGGGATGGCGCTCGATACCAGGCTGACCTGAATGGCGCCGCCCGCTCCCGGATTGCCCCACGGGTTGCGATGGAGGAAGCCACTGAGAAATCCATAGAGGAGGAGTCCCGCGAACAGTGCGCCGTGAAGTACAAACGAACCTGCGGCCGGCGCGGCGATGCGGTCCGGCGTCAATTCCCGCTCGAGTTGCTCGGCGCCCTCCAGCAGAGTTTCCATGGAAGCTATCTTCCACCGGCCGCGGAGGCCTTGGCTTCAAGCGGCTGGGTGACGATGGAGATTCTCGTGATGCCGGCTTGCTTCACGGCGTCCATGACGCTGGCGAAGGCGCCAAAGGGAACGTTCTCGTCGGCGCGCAGATAAATCACCTGATGCGCCGGATCGGTTCCTTGCTGGTGGAGCTTCTGGGCCAGTTCGTGAATGTTGACGGGCCGGTCGCCGAGGAAGACTTCCTGATTGCGATTGATGGTCAGCACCAGGCGCTGCTCGGTGATCTCCTTGACGGTGCGGGTCTTGGGCACGGAGACGTCAATGCCCGACTGCAAGACCGGCGCGCTGATCATGAAGATGATGAGCAGCACCAGGACCACGTCCACCAGCGGCGTGACGTTGATCTCCGCCAGCGAGGATTGGGTCCGGCCGCTGCTACTTGTAAAGGCCACGGTCCACCTCCCGGGGTGGTTCGGGGCTGGCGCCGCCGGCGAAACTGGCAGCGCGCGTGGGCTGAGCCGCGCGCATGGGGATTTCTTCCAGCGAGTTCAGCAATTCGCGGCAAAAGTCGTCGGTAGCGGTGGCAAAGACCCGGATGCGCGCGGTGAGCTGGTTATAGGCGATGAGGGCCGGAATGGCCACAAAGAGGCCGGCAGCGGTGGTGATAAGCGCTTCGGAGATGCCGGGCGCGACGGCGCGCAGCGTTGCCGCGCCGGCGGTGCCCAGGCCGTGGAAGGCGTCGATGATGCCGACAACCGTGCCAAACAGGCCGACGTATACCGTGGTGGACGCGATGGTGGCGAGCCAGGTCATGCGGCGCTCCAGGAGTCTGACGGCCTCCGATGCCGCGGTCAGCGCGGAACGTTCCAGCGGGATCGGGTTGCGCGGCGGGCCGGAGCCTCCGGTCTGGCGCTTGTAGGTCTCGTACACATCTTCAAAGACCTGGGCCAATGGGCTGGCATTGCAGCCGGCGGCCAGCTCGGAGATCTCCTGTAGGCGAGTCGCTGTGCGGAAACCGCGGAGGAATCGGCGGCTATGCTCGGTGGCCTTGCGGAAGCTGCTGGCCTTGCTCAGGATGATGGTCCAGGAGTAGAGGCTGGCGATGAGCAGCAGCGCCAGCACCGCCATGGCCGGATAGCCGATGTTGCGCAATAGTTCGACGAGCGCGCCGGGCCCCGGAGACGGCGCTACGTCGGAAGGGACGGAGCCAACGTCAGCCTGGGCCAGAAAGAGCAAGGCAGCGGTAAGAATCGGCATTCACCTCATCTTCAACGGTATCAGAGGGGATGGCGGCTTCCAAGTAATTGGCGTGGTGCGGGGGCGGCTTCGAGCGCCGACGCGCAGGGGAGCGGAGGCCGCTCTATGCCGCGCTCGGATTGCCACCGGGGACGCGCTCGCCTACTATTGTCCCAGTTATTGATTGACTTCCAAGAGGTTCGCCAAAAATGCTCGTTGAGTTGCGCGCTGAGAACTACGCCGTCATCGATCACGCCATCGCCGCTTTTGGCCCAGGCCTGAACCTGCTCACCGGCGAGACGGGCGCGGGCAAGTCGATTCTGGTGGACGCGCTGGCCCTGCTGATGGGCGGCAAGGCATCGGCGGAGGTGGTGCGCCACGGCGCGGACAAGGCCGTTGTTGCGTGCGTCTTCGAGTCCACCTCCGGGGCTGAGACCATCCTTGAAGAGAACGGCATCGACGCCGACGGCAGCGAGATCATTCTGCGCCGCGAGATTCTGGCCACGGGCAAGGGGCGCGTCTTTGTGAACAACCAGCCGGCCACCGTGGCCGTACTCAAGCTGCTGGCGCCGGAGCTGGCGCTGGTTCATGCGCAGAGCGAGAGCCTGTCCAGCTTCGACCAGGCCCAGCAGCGCATCCTGCTCGACCGCTTTGGCGGGCTTTCGACCGAGGCGGTCGCCGAGGCCTACGCGCGCTGGCGCTCGGCGGCGGCAAAGCTCGACGCGATGATCGAGGGCGAGCAGGACCGGCTGCGTATGGTGGACCTGTGGAGCTACCAGCAGAAGGAGATCGCAGAGGCGCGGCTGATCGCCGGCGAGGACGAGGCTCTGGAGACGGAGAAGCGGGTGCTGGCCAATGCGGAGAAGCTTTACGCGGCGGCGATGGGAGCCTTCGAGCAGCTTTACGAGGGCGGCGCTTCGGCCGAGGTGGCGCTGCGCGCGGCGGCGCGGAATGTGGAGGAGCTGGCCCGCTACGATGGGCGATTCGCCGAAGCCGCGCAGCAACTGGAGTCGGCGCGGGCCACCCTGGGCGACCTGAGCGCCAGCCTGCGCGATTATGCCGAGGGGATCGATGCTTCGCCCGAGCGGCTGGCGGAGATTGAGGACCGGCTGGCGCTGCTCGACCGCCTCAAGCGCAAGTACGGCAAGACGATTGCCGAGGTAATCGCCTTTGGCGAAGAGGTGGAGCGCAAGCTGGCCGAGGTCGAAGATCGCGACGAGATTCTCAAGGCACTTCGTGCCGTTCTCGATAAGTCCGCCGCGGAATATCGAGAGGCCGCCTCAGCCCTCAGCGTCCAGCGCAAGGCTGCCGCGCGGAAGCTGGCCAAGCTGGCCGAGGCGCAGATCAACTCGCTGGCCATGAAGGCGCGCTTCGAGATTGCCGTCCAATCCGCCGGTGACGCCGGGACCAATCTCGGCAACCAGAGTCTTGTGTCAGGGCACGACTTCAGTCGTGCCGAAAGTGGCGACAATGGGGACCGGGCTTTAGCCCCTGAGGGAAGCTCTTCGGAGACCGCCCATTGGACCTCCTCCGGCTGGGACCAGGTCGAGTACCGCATCGCCACCAACCCCGGCGAGCCGCTCAAGGCGCTCGACGAGATCGCCTCCGGCGGTGAGATGAGCCGCGTCATGCTGGCGCTCAAGGTCACCGTGGAAGAGGGCGCGGCGAAGCCCAAGGGCAAGCCGCCCACGCCCCGCACCCTGGTCTTCGACGAGATCGATATCGGCATTGGCGGGCGCGCGGCCGAAGCCGTCGGCCAGAAGCTCAAATCCCTGGGCCGCGGCCAGCAGGTCCTGTGCGTAACCCACCTGCCGCAGATTGCCGCCTTCGCCGACCAGCACTTCCTCATCGACAAGCGCGAGGCCGACGGCCGCACGAAGATGCAGGTTCGGCTGCTCGACGACCGGGCGCGTATGCACGAGGTGGCGCGCATGGTAAGCGGGGCCAAGGTGACCGAAACCAGCCTCCAGCACGCGGCGCAGATGATCGCGGGGAGCCGGTAGTGGAACAAATATGAGGCAATCGCGATAACTCTTGACATTCGCCCTATATTCGCCTATGGTTGAGTCGAAAAGGAAAGGCGTAATGAAGATATCCGTTCTCTTTTCGGTTGTTGCTGCCCTATCTCTCACAATCCCAGCCCACGGTGAGAAGGCTCAGAATCAGTCGGCTGCTAGCCCACAGGCGGTCTGTGCGTACATCGTAGGGCGTATGACAACGGCTCTGCCCCAACAGCCTACGCTCTGCTCTGGCAATCAAGAACGAACTTCTGGGCGTTATTTCATCAACATATTCTCGCCCAATAATGTCCTTGAAGGGGACACACGACGGGCGTGGTCCTCCGCGCTCTTCCAAACTCTGGAAGACCTGGCAGAGGAAAAGTCATTGGATGGAGCGTGTTCGACAACGCCTGATTGTGCCGTGACGATTGCCGACGCGTATATGTCACAACACAATTTGCGATACAAAACCTTTCTTGATAAAGTCGGCGTATCCTTCCTTCGAGGTGGGTCACCCTCGGCCCCGGCTGAGTTCTCCGAACATTGGTATGTCGCTTGGTGGCAGAGACTCTTCACACTTAAGGAATCGGACAACCCAGGATCAAAGGAAAATGCGACCCAATTGGGGAAACGGGCCTGCGAAGATTACATTGCCGCGTCTCGGAAGAGGGATAGTGCCGAGTTTGCCCGGAGACAGGAGGACCGCCTCACAAAGGAGGGCGGAACGCTACTTGGGACTGTGGAATTGGGGCATCCAACTAAGTCCGAGCTTCCATCATGCTCTGTGATGCTGGCGACGGACAAGAGGATATATATCGCAGTCGACTTTGCGGATTTGATGAATGCGCTGTTCGGTGCGAGCCGACAGGAAGAGCTGCCCCCTACCTTCGGGAGTTGGTTCGACAGCACCGGGTATGACGGGCAAGTTATAATTCGGTCCCCCTGGACAGACAATGGAGGCCAAGCATTGAGGGTGTACTATATCTTCCCGCTGCGCGCGATTGAGTTTGCATACGAGGAGAAGGAAAGCGGATTACGCGACGAATTCGGCGTCGGGGAGTTGTTGAGGACCGACTTCGAGGTCCCAGGACAGGTGTGCGAAGACACATTTGAGTGCTCCACGTCAGCGAATGCGGTTGTGGTCAGATATGCGACAGAACCTGACGAGACCGTGATTGTAGACATGACCGATGGAGCAGAGTGGAAGATATCCAAAGAGTCGTTCGACCGCTGTAGTTTAGGACTTGGAGTCGAGGTCAATGTATCGACTCTCTTGGTAACTGGCAGCACGGCGAGCCTTAATGGGCCGCCGGTTCTATCGACGCAAAGAGATGCCGTGTATTGCAAGCTGACGGCAACCTTCGTTAAAGGGTGGTAGGCATTCGATCGTCTGCCGTACTCGGCAAGCGGAAGGGTGAATCGATGACAATGTCTCTTGATAATGCACTTACATTCAACTACGACTTCCACCAGTTCATCCTGTCAACGTTGGACAAGGCTCGTTATCAAGAGACCCCAAGGAACTTGCTGGCCCTTGCCTATGCCGGAATAACACTTGAACATCAATATGCGATCCTGACGCTGTCCAGAAACAACATTAGAGGATCGGCCCTGGCGCTTCTGCGTCCTCAGGTAGAGAGCCGGTAGCGCAAATTCGGACAAGGGTTTAAGTGGAAGTTCTGCTCGCTCGCAGCCTTACGATGGCTGTGAAGAGGAGAACGGATGAGCAGACGTCCCCGCAGGAACCACACAGCG
>JBEKDB010000038.1:0-32999 GCA_050014575.1 Occallatibacter sp.
CGGCGGCTTCCGGCGGGTTAAACGACCTGCCGGACATACGAAAATGCGCTGATTTCATGCCCTTGCAGAAAAATACCGGCGACGGACTCTTCTAACTCGGCGCTTTTCAGAGGTTCCCTAGCGGTATCAATTTGGTTCTTGAGCAGAATCGGCGGCAACCAAAAGCAAAGGAAAATCGGGGATGACGGGCAAGGCCGGTCATTCCGGTACAATTCTTGCGATGAAGCTAGGCGAATTGGCAACCCGGCTGGGCGCTGGGCTGCGCGGCGACGCGGAGCTGGAAGTAACTGGCGTGAAAGGGATTGAGGAAGCGGGCCCGACGGAGATCACCTTCGTGGCCAATCCCCGCTACGCAGGCCTCGCGCGCAAGACGAATGCCGCCGCGGTCCTGGTCGAGCCGGAATTTCAGGAGATCTCTGCGGCGACCCTGCGAATCAAGAACCCCTATCTGGCTTTCTCCCGCGCCCTGGGACTTTTCTATCGGCCGCCGGCTTACGCTCCCGGCATTCACCCCACGGCGGTCATCGATTCGACAGCCGAGATCGGCGAAGGGGCGCACATCGGAGCTTATGTCGTGGTCGGGCCGGGGGTGCGGATTGGCCCCCACGCCACGCTGCTGCCCCATGTCGTCCTCTATCCCTCTGTGCGGGCGGGCAGCCATTTCTTTGCCCACGCCCATGCGGTAGTGCGCGAGAACTGCGTCCTGGGCGACAACGTGACCCTTGAAAACGGCGCAATCGTGGGTGCCGACGGCTTCGGCTTTGCCAAGAACGAGGCCGGGCAATGGGAGAAGATTCCGCAGTCGGGGCCGGTGCGCCTGGGCAACCGCGTGGACGTTCAAGCCAACGCCTGCATCGACCGGGCCACGGTGGGCGCGACCGAGATCGGCGACGGAACGAAGGTGGACAATCTGGTTCAGGTGGGCCACGGTTCGCGGGTGGGCGAGAACACGCTGCTCTGCGCGCAAACGGGTCTGGCGGGTTCGTCGGTGGTGGGCAACAACGTGATTCTCGCCGGGCAGACGGGCATAGCCGGCCACTGCGCCGTGGGCGACGGAGTGATTCTGACGGCGCAATCGGCGGTCTCGCACGATGTGCCGCAGGGAAAGACGATCTCCGGCTCGCCGGGTTTCGACAACCGAGTCTGGCTGCGCGCCGTCGCCGTCTTTCAGCGCCTGCCGGAGCTGCTCAAGCGCCTCGACCGCCTGGAGAAGAGAGTCGCGGCCCATGCCTCGCCGGACGAAACGGGGAGCCGTGAATGAAGAATCGGATCGTGAATCGTGGCCGGGTTTTGGCCGCAATCGCGCTGCCGGCGCTGATGCTGGCGGCCGGGTGCCACTCCTATCACGTGGAAACCACGGTCGTAAACCGCACCGGAGCGCCGATTCAACTGCTCGAGGTCGACTACCCAAGCGCCAGCTTCGGAGCCGACAGCCTGGCCGCCGGCGGAGTCTTCCACTATCGCATCCAGTTGCGGGGCAGCGGCCCCATCAAGGTGCTCTACACGGTCAGCGACGGCAGCCGCACGCAGCGCTCGGTGCAGATTGAAGGCCCCACGCTCACCGAACGGCAGGAGGGACGGTTCCAGATTGTGCTGCAGCCCGGAGGCAAGGCCGAGTTTCATCCCGAGTTGACCCCTGCGCCCTGATCCGGACGCTCCAATTCGATCGGCGGGAAGCGGCTTGGCGTCAGATTTCGATCAGCGGCCGCGGCAGCCGCGTCTTCGAGCGGTCCAGGAACAGCCTCATGCGCAGCGCTTCGGAGCGCTGGATGGCCACCAGCCGCATCTGCCTGCGGATATGGTCGCCGTCCACGAGCTGCGCCACCTGAGCCTCGTCATGCTCGGCATCCCGCTCCAGCCGGGCGATCCGCTCCTCCACCGTGCGCTGAAACCGGGGACTGATTTCAAAGCTCTCATTGGCGGCGCAGTTGGTGATCATGGCAGGCTCCTCGCGGCGGGGATTCCGGAGGCCAAAAAAATAATTGACGAGCGGCCTCAAGTTTTTACCGTCTATGCCGATATTAGAGAAGACTCATCTTGGGCGCCAGATTACGGTCGAGCGAATCGAACGTAACCTACTGTCCGAAAACAGGACAGTTATGCGCCCAGTTCGCGCCTTTTCATAACTTATCCCACTTGTCGCCCGTGGTTACTTGAGGTTCCTAGTTCTGCGGCGGCGTGGCGTAATAGCCTTTGCGCACCTGGACCTTCATCCCATCCCCACGGCATTCCACCGCGAGCTTCCGGAATCCGCCGTCCAGCTTGGTGTTGCTGGGCGTATAGCTGGCCACATACTGGGTGCGCAACTCATCTTCGATCTGCTGGAAGGCCGCTTCGAGCTTCTTGCCGTTGTTGCCCACGTCGATCAGCCGGCCGCCGGTCTCCTCGGTCAACCTTTTCATGGCCGAGTATCCGCTATAGCCGAAGCCCCCGTAGAAGCCCCGGTCGGCGATCAAGATCACGTAGACCAGCACATTCGATTTTTGCGCCGCGGCGATCGCGTCCTGGATCTTGTGGTTGCTGCCCTCGTCCTCGCCGTCGGTCAGCAGGATCATCGCCTTTCGCCCCGACTCCTGGTTGAGCTTGACGTTCGAGGCCAGGTAGACCGCATCGTAGAGCACCGTTCCTTTGGGATTTCCGATGGTGGGAACGGTTCCCCCGCCAGCTCCCGGAATGCCCGCCGCTCCATTCCCGCCGGCGGTGTTGATCTCCGCCTTGTTCATGGCCCGCGTCAGCAGCCGGGCGCTGTTGGTGAAGTCCTGCATCAGGTCCACGTCCACGTCGAAGGAGAGAAGAAACGCTTCATCCTTCTGGCGCAGCACGCGCTCCAGGAACTGGCTGCCCACCTCTTGCTCCAGCGGCAGCACGCGCTGCTGGCTACCCGAAGTGTCGAGCAGAATCCCCAGCGTCAGCGGTTGCTGGGTTTCAGCCATAAAGCTCTTCAGCTTCTGCGGTTCTTTGTCTTCCGTAATGGTGCAGTCGTCCTTGGTCAGGTGCGGAACCAGGTTCCCCGCTTTGTCCTTGACGGTAAAGAAAACGTCCACCAGATTGACCGAAAGCTTAAAGGTGGCCACCGATGGTTCCTCTGGCGGCGCCGGCGCGGTGCTCACCGGAGCCTCGTCCGGCGAGGGAGCGAGCTGCGCCCACGCAGCCGGCGTCAGGGCCGGCAGGCCAATCAGCAAAGCGGCAATTCCCGTTCGAACCTTCATCCTGGTCACTTAGACGGAATTCCAACCCCGTAGAGAGCATACCTGAACTCTTTCCCGGCTGGCAGGCAACCTGCGCGGCTCTGCCGCGTCTGATACTCTGACGGATGAAGCCCTTCTTACCGATGATTTTTGTCACTGGAGAATACCTGTGAAGCATGGTTTGACAGCAATGACGCTGGCGGCGCTTCTGAACTTGAGCCCGATTCTCAGTCCGGCGGCTCTGGCCCAACAGCAGCAACCCGCGGTGCCGGACGCTCCTACGCCCCAGGCGCGCCCGCCGCTGACTGGCCTGGACGGCAGTCCGATTACACCCGGCAAAGGCGAGGGAACCGAGCAAGAAGCAGCGCCCACTTCGTCCTCGACCGCTCCAGCACCCGCGCCCAGCAGCCAGCCGCCCTCTGCTCAGACCAAGGATGAGGTCCAGACCACGCCGCCCGAGTTGCCCCCGCCCGGAGAGGGAATGGCCGCTCTGGGGCGAATCCTCACCATTAACGTGAACTTCGTCGAAATCCCGGTAACCGTCAAGGATTCGAAGGCCAAGCTGGTGGCCGGCCTCACCTTCCGCGACTTCAAGGTCTTTGAGAACGATACGCGCATGCAGTTGCGTGTGTTCACCGTGGATCCCGCCCCGCTTTCCATCGCCTTTGTCATCGACCAGAGCCTGACCTCCGACGTGATGGCCAAGGTGAACAACTCCCTGGGCGCCATCCAGGGCGCACTCACCCCGTATGACGAAGTTGCTGTGTTTTCATACAGCAACGGATCCAAGGAATGGACCGGTTTCACCGGCGCTCAGACCAACCGCGTGCCCGCGGTGCTGGCCCTCGCCAAGGCGATCGGCAGCGAGGAGCTGGTTCCGGTCAACAGCGGTCCGCTTTCCGGCTGCAACATCCGCGAAAACGGCAATTGCGTCGACCCCAATCTGCAGCCCGGCCGCTCGACCGGCAGCGCCGCCGGCGTCATCACCATCCCCAAAGAGATTCACACCCTCAACGACGCCATTCTGACCGCGGCCAAGGAGCTGTCCACCCGCCCCAAGGGCCGCCGCCGCATTATCTACGTCATCTCTGACGGCAAGGAAAACGGCAGCAAGGCGACCTTCAAGGAGGTGCTGCGCTACCTTGAGACCAACGAAATCGCCGTCTATGGCACCGCCGTGGGTACCTCTGCCCTGTGGGGCGAGGGCTACGTGAGCCGCCTCCACCTGCCGTTTACCATGTACGACAACATTCTTTCCAAGTACACCCTGGCCACCGGCGGGACCCTGGACTCCGAGCGCGGCACGGACGGCATTGAGAAGAGCTACGCCAAGATCGCCGAAGAGGCGCGCACCCAGTACACGCTCGGCTATTACAGCAAGGAGCCGTTCATCGACGGCAAGTACCGCAAGATCGAGGTTCGCGTCGACCGGCCCGGCGTCGAGGTGATCGCCAAGACCGGCTATTACCCCTCCGGGCAGGATACCCACTAGCCCGTGACTTCCTCGGGAGGCGCCGCGGGCCTGGGGTTGCTGTCGGCAGCCAGCTGGGGCGGATCGGACTTTGTAGGCGGCGTGGGCGCGCGCCGCGCTCCCGCCCTGCTGGTGGTCGTCTCAGGCCACATCTTCTCCTTTCTCGTACTTCTGGCCGTCTGCTTGGGACTCCGGCTGGCCGTGCCTAGCCCACATTTCCTCCTCTATGCCGCTTTGGGCGGCTTCGAGGGCTCGCTGGCGCTGGCCGTCTTCTATCGCGCGCTGGCCATGGGAGCCATGGGACTGACCGCTGCCCTTACCGGCCTGCTCACCGCGCTGGTTCCGGTCACGTTTTCTCTTTTTCACGACGGCCTGCCCAGCCCGCTGATCGCCGTGGGACTGGTTATTGGCTTGGCCGCGATCTGGATGATTACTCACGCGCCCGCCGCCAAAGGTCCCGGAATGAAGGCCATGCCCACGCCGCCCGCCGCGCTCCTGCTGGGAATGCTGGCGGGGTGCGGTTTTGGCGCGCAGTTGATTCTCTTCAAGATGGCCAGCGGAGGCGGCATGTTGTGGGTGATGACCTCGGCTCGTGCCGCCGGCTCGCTGGCTATGATCCTGGTTCTCTTCGCCGTGCCGCCCAAAGCACCCTGGCGGGGCTTCTGGCTCACCGGCATCGCGGCCGGCGCGCTGGACACCGTCGGCAATCTTTTCTATCTCCAGGCCACCCGGTTTGGACGGCTGGATGTCTCCGCGCTGGTCTGCTCGCTCTACCCCGCGGGCACTATCCTGCTGGCCGCGCTGGTCTTGCGCGAGCGCCCCACTCGCCGCCAGATGGCCGGCATGGCGCTGGCCCTGGCTGCCGTCGTCCTGCTCAGCATTTGATGAGTTTTGGTCAGCGCGAAGGGTCTGCCGCCAGGCTTTGAACGCACAAAAGGCCTGTGCATTCGCACAGGCCTTCGAAGTGTCGCGGATCAACTCGCGCGGCTGCGGCAGGGGCAACCGGCTGGGCTTGAATCCCGGCCCCGGAGCCTTGCTGCCGGCAGCGTCCTACTTAGGCTCGATCGGGGCCGAACTCGGCGGCGCGGGAGCCGCATTCTGCTGCGCGGCCGGCGCGGGCGGAGTGGGATCGGCCACGCCCTTGATGCCCTCCTTGAAGCCCCTCAATGCCTCACCCAATCCCTTGCCCATCTCCGGCAACCGCTTGGTGCCGAACAGCAGCAACGCAACAACGGCGACCACCACAATGTGCCACGGCTGGAACTCCATCGCTCACCCTCCCCGCGCCGCATTGAGCTGAGGCGCTCGATCCATTGCTATTGTCGCACAAATGCGAGAGCCCCATCTGGCCGTCATTCTGAGCAAGGGTCGCCGCGGCAGCCGAAGCCGAAGGCCTGCCTTGAGCGAAGCCGAAGGGAACCTGCGCTTCGATTCCTCCGGCAAGAGATTCGGACGCCGCAACCCCCAATCCACCCCCGGCGGCGACCCTCAATTCACCTGCGCCGGCTTGCCCAGCCGCTCCGTCACCATGGCGTAGAAAGCGCCCAGATCCTCCTCTTCGCCCACCGTCAGCCTGCGGTAGACCTTCAGCAGCGGAAACAGCCTTGAGGCCCGCACCTCGACCGCTGGAACCGCTATCTCGCCGCCGGGATACTGGGTCATCTCCCAACTGCCCGCATAGCGCCGCCGCAGCACTTCGCCTAGGTAGCTGCCCCAGAGCCGTACCTCGAAGTCCAGGTCGAGCTCCGGGCTCTCGCCCACCAGCACCAGAATATCGTCCAGGCTGTCGATCGATTCCGAGGTAAAGTCCAGCTTCTGGTGGAACTCCCGGCGGGCCAGCTCCGCCGCCGCCCGCGCGTAGCCCTCCATCATCGCCCCCAGGTCGGGATAGGACGCCGATTCAAGCCGTTTGCGCAGGTCGCTTGCCACACTCCAGAGTACATCGCCCGGACGCTCGCTCCAGAGCGGAAAGATGGAACCGCCGCGCATCTTTGTGGCAGACTGAGAGCAGCACTGGAGGTTCCATGTTGAAGACCGTCAAGCTTCTCGTCCTGGCCGTCTTGGTGGCCCTTGCCGCCGGCCCCGCCCGCTCCGCCAGTCACGATATCTATCCCGATCCGGGGCAGGCCAAGGCCGACCTGGCCGCCGCTCTCACAACCGCCGCCCACACCCACAAGCGCATCCTGCTCGACTTTGGCGGCAACTGGTGCGGCGACTGCCAGGCACTCGACCTCTACTTCCACGACGCCGGGAATCTGCCTGTCCTGGAGGCCAACTTCGTCCTGGTCCATGTGAACGTAGGGCACATGGACGCCAATCTCGACCTCGCGGCGAAATACGAGATTCCTCTCCGCCGGGGCGTGCCGGCGCTGGCCGTCCTCGACGAAAAGGGCGCGCTGCTTTACAGCCAGAAGAGCGGCGAATTTGAAGCCATGCGCCGCATGGAGTCGTCGGAGGTGACCAAGTTTCTAGTCCAGTGGAGACCCGTCAAGCCCGGCTGCTCGGCGGTCATGGTGAACTGCTGAATCGATTCCAGGAACCCTGTACCTCGAAACCGATGCCTTGGTCCTGAGTTGCGGATCGGAGAGCGGCGGTTATGAACCAGTCTGCTGGCTGGCGGCCTGCCTGCGCGCTCGTGGCAGGTTGGCTTAGACTGGTAACAGGTGGAACGGAAGGTGACCTTATGAAAGTGATGCAAATGGCGGATCAGGTTCGCTATCCACAGATGTCCACGGCAGAGTTGCGCTCGACGTTTCTCGTCGACGATCTCTTCGCGCCGGGCCAGATTCAGCTGGTCTATGTCGATCTGGACCGCTCAGTCATAGGCTCGGTCGTGCCGTTGGATGCGGCGTTGATGCTGCCCTGCCCGGCGGAACTGCGAGCGAACTGGTTTACCGAGAGGCGTGAGCTTGGCGTTTTCAATATCGGCGGCGATGGGACCGTCGAGGTGGAGGGAGAGATCCACGCGCTGGGCAATCGCGATGCGCTTTACATCGGCAAGGGCGGGTACAGCATCTCTTTTTCGAGCGCGAATGCGAGCCGGCCGGCCGAGTTCTACCTGTTGAGTTATCCGGCCCACGCCGCTCATCCCACGGCGATTGTGAGCGCCCCGGACCGGATGCCGACCACGCTTGGCTCGCCCGCCACGGCCAATCTCCGCACCATCAACAAGCTCATTCACCTGGAAGGCGCAAGGAGCTGCCAACTGGTGATGGGTTTCACCGAGCTCGCGGAAGGCAGCGTGTGGAACACCATGCCGCCGCACACGCACATGCGCCGTTCTGAAATCTATCTCTACTTCGACGTTCCCGCCGATCAACGAGTCGTCCACCTGATGGGACCGGCCACGGAGACTCGTCATCTTGTGGTCGCCAACAAGCAGGTGGCCATCTCTCCCGGATGGTCGATCCACGCCGGCGTGGGCACCGCCAGCTACTCCTTCTGCTGGGGCATGGGCGGAGAGAATCAGGTCTACTCGGATATGGACGCGCTGCGTGTTGCCGATCTGCTGTAACGGGGGCAATCACGGCGGCGGAGCCGGGCAAGCAGACGCGACAAGGCAGACGCGGGGATCGGGTCGCCGAAGCGGCCCGATCCCCGCGGAGCCACCCCGCTAAGGAGCCTTGGTGCTGATGGTGTGCACGATGGCGATCTGAGTCTTGCCGTTATACTCCGACTTATTGGCGGTAACCGTCACAATGACGGATTCCTGCTTGCTCTTCTGGGCAGAGAGCACGGCGCTGTCGGCGCTGTCGTATACCGAAACCTCGCTGCCCAACTTGCTCTTGTAAAAGCTGACCACCTGGTCCTTGGAGTCCGGCGTAACAAAGACGGCGGAAACCCAGGAACCCGATGGCATGGTCATCCTTGCTCCGCCCTTGCCGGCCTCGGCGCCGGGATAGAGGTCCGTGCCCAGATCGGAGGCGCTGAATTTCTCCGAGGCGTTGGCGGTGAAGGTGCCGCCGGGGGTGCTCAAGGTGACGTGGGCGTTCTGGCCGGTGCCTGAAACGTGGAATGCGTGGGAAACCTTGTAGAGTACGTACCCGCCGATTCCCAATCCGACTATGCAAAGCCCCACAATTATGGTCACGATGATGAGAACAATCTTGAGCAAACTGCTGCCGGCCTTGGCTGGCGCAGCTCCGGGTTGAGCCGGCGCGGCCACGGGCTGAGCCGGTGCCGCCACGGGTTGACCCGGCGCAGCCACAGGTTGAGCCGGTGCCGCCACCGGGGTCCAGGCGCCCGTTGGCGCGCCGCATACGGCGCAGACTTGCTTGTCGGCGGATACTTCAGCTCCACATTTCGCACATAAGCTCGTCACAATGATCTCCTTCTCGTTGAATTCTCCTCCGGACCTCAAATCCTGCTTTCCGGGCTACGAGCCAATATACCTCAAGACACTCTGGCCGCGCCCGTGTTTTCCAGCAGTTGTCGACTCGATCCTTCTAGTCCCCCTCAGCCGGGGCGCACGGCGGAGCCGGGGGCCGGAGCGGCGAATGGCGCCGCACCCACAGATTGTCCAGCGCATAGTCGATGAACCGCGGCTGGAAGTGGGTAGGCTGGCCCATGAACCGGCAGGTTGTAACCACCTGATCGACGATGAACCGCGGCTGATAGGCGGCCAGTTCAAGTCCCTTGCTCTTGGTTATCTTGTCCACGATGAGGTCGTATAGCTCGCTGGGAGCCGTCAATCTCTGCCGGACGCACTCTTGCTCGAAGATGCGCTTGTACAGCTCGACGCTCGGCCCCGCCACCTCGATCTTGTAGGGAATGCGGCGCAGGAAGGCAGGGTCCATCAGGTCTTCGGGCTCCATGTTGGTGGAAAAGATCACCAACTCCTCGAAGGGTATGGTGAAGCCCTTGCCCGAATGCAGTTTGAGGTAATCGAAGCGATTCTCCAGCGGCACGATCCAACGGTTCAGCAGGGTCTTCGGGCTGACCAGCTGGCGGCCGAAGTCGTCAATGACAAAACAGCCGCCCAAGGCCTTCACATGCAGAGGAGCCTCGTAGAAGTTTGCCGAGGGATCGAAGCGGAGATCGAGCATCTCCAGCGTCAGTTCGCCGCCGGTGACCACAAAGGGCCGCCGGCAGGGAACCCAGCGCGCGTCGTATTCGTCGCGCCGGATAAAGGAGAGATTGTTGTCCTCGATCGAGGGGTCGGGGCTCAGCAGGGAGTGAAAGCTGGGGTCGTAGACGCGGATGATCTGGCCCTCGACCATGACCGCGTAAGGCACGTAGATCACGTCGGTAAATACGCCGGCAAAGCTGAGCGCAACCGAAGTTTTCCCATTGCCGGGCGGACCGTAGAGCAGTATGGCGCGGCCCGAGTTCAACGCCGGGCCGACGCTTTCCACAATGCTGTCCGCGAAGACCAGGTCGCCCAGGGACTTCCGCAAACGTTCGAAGGTCACGCGCTCGTTGGTAATCTTCTGCAGGTTCACCTGGGTGGCAAACTCCTCGAAGGGTGACCGGCGCGGGCCCGGTATAGCGCGTCTGTTCCAGGGCATCGACCGTCCAATGCCGTCCCTTCATCGGTGAACGCGTATTTCAAGTCCAGAGCGCTGCCGGAGTCCCGCGTTCCCAGGTTGCGCAGCAGTTGACGGTCGATGGCCATCCGCACCAGTTCGAGCACCAGGTCATAGGGCAGCTTGATGGCATCCACGGCCGCATTCCCCCGCCGCCAGCTTTGGGGCCGCGATCTTCGCCATCGCATCGGCCCAAACCGGTTCGAACCGCATGGGGCTGACGCAGTTAAGCCTCGAGCGTCCGCCGCGGCGGATGTCTCGTTATGCCGGAGCAGCCGGGCGATGGCCGCATCCTTGTCCGCGCGGGGAGATTGACCGGAAACGCGGTTCTCCGATAGAATTGTAGAGTTTGGCGATGCACCCCTTGGAGGGTGCGCGGGGCTATGCCGGCCGCACCGCCCGGTAACCGGGGCGTGTGCCAGGGCCGCCTCCCGATGCAGGACTCTCTGTATGCGCCCCGATGCAGCACGCTATCCCATCGCTGGGGTATCCGATTTTGAATGCGCCTCGTTGTGAGACCGGAGCGCTGGAGGGTTTGTTATGTACGCAGTGATTCGCACCGGCGGCAAGCAGTACCGGGTGGGCCTGGGCGACGTGGTCAAGGTGGAGAGCGTGGTTGCCGAGGACAACGCCGACAAGACCGTCGAATTCAACGACGTGCTGATGGTCAGCGGCGAGCCCGGATCGATGGCCAGGCCGTCCGCCGCCAAGGTGATTGCCGAGGTGGTTGGCGATGGGCGCGGCGACAAGATACTGGTCTTCCACATGAAGCGGAAGAAGCAGTACAAGAAGCTGCAAGGACACCGGCAAAACTTTACCGAGGTGCGCATCAAGGCCATCCAGGCCGAAGGCGTCACCTATACCGCCGCCCAGTAGGCAGCGCGACAGATTCAGAAGGAGTAAAGGCAATGGCACATAAGAAAGGTGGAGGCAGCTCCACAAACGGACGCGACTCGAATGCCCAGCGGCTGGGCGTGAAGGCCTTTGCCGGCCAACTGATTACCGGCGGCTCGATCATCATGCGCCAGCGCGGCACGCGCATCAAGCCCGGCGTCAACGTGGGCATCGGCTCCGACGACACGCTCTTCGCCAAGGTCACAGGCTGGGTGACGTTTTCCGACCACGGCAGGCGCGGGCGCTTTGCCTCCATCGAGCCGGTTGCAACCGAGTAGGGAGTCTCAGATTCAAAATCGAAAGGCCGCGGCGTCCCCGCGGCCTTTTCTCTTGTGCGCGTGAAGCGGCGTGCGCGGTCTAAATCTCCGACTTGCGACCCTTCATGTTCCTGGGCATCACCCGGTCCACCACGTTCTCCACGTCGGTCAGCAAAGAGTTGTTGACCGGCTGCCGCAGGGCAATCTGGGTTCCCGTGTGGCCGAGGGCGGTGGCAATCTCGTTCCATCGGTAGATGGTGGAGTTCACAGGCAGAAGCATCGGCTTGCGGGCCGGCTCGGGGAGAGCAGCATAGGCAACCCAGAGTCCCAACACAACCAAAATCAGCGATTCATAGACGAACTGCACATTGTCGGTCAAAGACGAGTGGGAGGTGGCGGCGAGGATAAAGTCGGCGGTGGACATCACGCCGAAGCCCAGAGCGATCCCAAAGGCCAGATCGCGGACCGAAAGGCGGAACGCATTCATGGTCAAGCAGAGAAAGGCCAGCAGGCACAGCTCCAGGATGCTCACCGCACGCATCAATCTGTAACCTATATCGGGAATGACCAGGATGCTCAAGTGCAAAAAGGAGATGGTGGAGAAGCTGGCGATCGCCGAGGCCAGAAACACCCAGCGAAAAACCACGATCCCCAGTCTCATCAAACCGGGCAGCGCCGAAAGCGCGGACCGGAAGACCTCCATGCAGACGAAGTACAGCAACACGGCGCTGGCTATGTAAACCGCCCAATAGAGGAAGAAGTAGACAGCGATGCTGGTTCGCCCGGATCCGAGCAGCCCCCCGTTGAGCAGAAACGCTAACTGCACAGGCGTTGACGCCACACGCAAAACGAGGTAGGCTCCCATGGCTGGAAAGCGGCGATGCAGCTTATTCTTCCAAAACAGGAAGCCGAGCACAGCCCAAAGCAGAACCTCAAGCGCGCTCATCAGGGACATTTCAAGCTGCGAAGACATAACCACCCCAGGGCACTCAGAGAACAATCCTAGCATAGCGCCGAATCTGCCGCCGCTCAATAGAAAAGCGACCTTGCCTTATGGCTCTTTCGTGTCATTTCGGCACTCTTAGTTAGCCGGCAGGCTAGACGACACCGGGGCAGGTGGGTATTCCAGGTGCGCAGACCGGTCCGGGCAGAGTATCTGGACGCGGCAAGGGACCGGTGGCCGATTGGTGACTGGGGATAATGGAGGTGGAGGGAGCAACGGCTGCGGCGACGCCGGCAAAGACCATGGTGAGCGCGAAGATACGGATTGCGAGTTTCATCGTTGGTAACCCCTCGTGGAACTGAATTGGCGGGAAGCTGGTCTTCCTACTACTTAAGATGATACGATATAAACCATTCTAAGTCTAGTTCTATCATATAGATACACAACTGGTAATTGTTTTGGTTACCATGGTAACAGTGGCCCATTGTTCTTCCTCCCCCGTAACTCTATATTTCCGTGATACTTGCCGTGCTATGGTCCATGCCGCATCCCGGCCAGCCGCAAATCTGAGTTGTTGCCCGGCACATTCGCATTCCGATCATCGGGACCGCCGGGACCGCATCTGAGATGCCTATTCCGGGAGCCGCCGGGCGCCGTTTCCCACCGCCCCAGGCGTCCTGCCCGCGTGCTAAAATAGAGTTAGGCAAATTCGCATAAAGCCCCCGTCATTCAAGCGGTTAGTCCTCGCATCCCAGCCCGGAAAGGCGTTCCGGGAACCGCGCTCGGCATGGGGCTCGCAAGCGAAAGCCCAGCGAACGGAATCCTATGGCGACTAGAGTGCCGGATCAGGACCCCATCCCCGAGGGGAAGAGGAATGGTGTTGTTGACGAAGTCTATCCCCCGGACCTTGGCAGACCGTGGCCCGAGCAGCGGAATGCCCAGCCACCTATATTTGACGGCGAAAGCTATACCGGCGAAAACATCAAGGTTCTGGAAGGGCTGGAGGCGGTGCGCCTCCGCCCGGCCATGTACATCGGCTCGACCGGCGAGATGGGACTGCACCATCTGGTCTACGAGGTGGTGGACAACTCCGTGGACGAGGCCCTGGCCGGCTACTGCAAGAAGATCGACGTCGTCATCCACGTGGACAACTCGATCACGGTGACCGACGACGGCCGGGGCATTCCGGTGGACATGATGGCGCTGCCCAACGGCCAGATGATGCCCGCCGTGCAGGTGGTGCTGACCAAGCTGCACGCCGGCGGCAAGTTCGACGCCTCCACCTACAAGGTGAGCGGCGGCCTGCACGGGGTGGGCGTGAGCTGCGTCAACGCGCTCTCGCAGGAGTTCAACGTCGAGATCTGGCGCGACGGCCACACCTGGGAAATGGACTTCGGTTGCGGCCTTCCCACCAGCGAACTGCGCCAGGCGGGAACCAGCAAGAGGCGCGGCACCAAGGTCCACTTTCTGCCCGACAAGAGCATCATGATCGCCACCGAGTTCAACTACGACACGCTTGCCCAGCGGCTGCGGGAGATGGCCTTTCTGAACAAGGGCCTGGAAATCACGCTCACCGACGAGCGCACGGCCGACCCCAAGACCGGCGAAGCACGGCGCGCTGAATTCAAATACGCGGGCGGCATCGCCGAGTTTGTCAAGCATCTGAACCGCGGCAAGCAGGTGCTGCACGAGAAGCCTATCATCATGGAAGCTTCTCGCGATAACGTAGAGATCGAGATTGCCCTGCAGTACAACGACAGCTACTCGGAGACTGTCTTCAGCTTCGCCAACAACATCAACACCGTGGACGGCGGCTCGCACCTCTCCGGCTTCCGCACCGCGCTCACCCGCACCATCAACGCCATCGGCCAGCAGCTCGGCCTCTTCAAGGACATGAAGGAAAACCTGAGCGGCGACGACGTGCGCGAGGGCCTGGTGGCCGTGGTCAGCGTCAAGCTGTCGCAGCCGCAGTTCGAAGGCCAGACCAAGGGCAAGCTCAACTCCGACATCGCCGGCACGGTGCAGGCTTTTGTCAACGAGCGGCTGGGCATGTTCCTGGAGCAGAATCCGCCCATTGCCAAGCGCATCATCAACAAGGCCATCGAGGCAGCGCGCGCCCGCGAGGCGGCCCGCAAGGCCCGCGACCTGACCCGCCGCAAGGGCGCTTTGGACGGCGGCGGCCTGCCCGGAAAGCTGGCCGACTGCAGCGAGCGCAACCCCGACCGCTGCGAGCTCTATCTGGTGGAGGGCGAGAGTGCCGGCGGCACCGCCAAGCAGGGCCGCGATCGGCGTTTCCAGGCCATTCTGCCCCTCAAGGGCAAGATTCTCAATGTCGAAAAGGCCCGCTACGACAAGATGCTGGGCCACGAGGAGATCCGCGCCATGATTACCGCGCTGGGCTGCGGCATCGGCAAGGACGACTTCGACGCCACCAAGATTCGCTACGGCAAGATCATCCTGATGACCGACGCCGACGTGGACGGCTCGCACATCCGCACCCTGCTGCTCACCTTCTTCTTCCGCCACATGACGGAGCTGATCAAGCGCGACAACATCTACATTGCGCAGCCGCCGCTGTTCAAGATCAAGAAGGGCCGCTTCGAGCAGTACATCAAGGACGAGCGCGAGTTTGTGAAAGTGATGGTCAACCGCGCGTCGGAAGGAATGATCGTCCGTCACGGCGAGGCAGCCAGCCGCATCCAGGGCGCCGATCTGACCCGCTTCATGGGCATCCTGGACGAGTACCTGGGCTTCGTCGAAAGGGTAGACAAGCGCATCCGCAATGAACGATTGACGGAGCTGCTGGCGCGCGCCGAGCTGGTTCATCGCGCCGACTTCGCCTCCCAGGCCGAAAGCGACGTTCCGCCCAAGCTGGCCCTGCTTCATAAACAGTTGACAGAGCTGACCGTCGATTTTCAGTTCAAGGCCGTCGGCGATCCGGTCGAGGACGAGGAGCACCACACCTGGTCGATCGGGTTGACCGATGCGCAGGGCGCCGAACGCCGCATCGACTGGACCCTGGCCTCCAGCCCCGAGTTCCGGCAGATGATGTCCAAGTATTCGCTTATCAAAGAGTTCCTGGAGCCGCCGTTCCTCGTCGAGTACGCCGCCAAAGCCGGCGCAGCCGAGAGCGGTCCGGAGGAGGCCGAGGTCACGGAAGGCGACGGCGCCGAAGCGCAGGCTGAATCCAAGGCCGCCCGCCGCGCTGCCCGCATCCTCCGCGAGCCGGTCGATAAGCTGACCGCGCGCGAGCTCTTCACTTACATCGTCGAACAGGGCAAGAAGGATTACTCCGTCCAGCGCTACAAGGGCCTGGGCGAGATGAGCGACTCGCAGCTTTGGGAGACCACCATGGACCCCGAGCGGCGCACCCTACTTCAGGTCAAGCTGGAAGACATTGCCGAAACCGAAGCCATCTTCACCACCCTCATGGGCGAAGACGTGGAGGCCCGCCGCAAGTTCATCGAGGACAACGCGCTGGACGTGAAGAACCTGGACATATAAGGGTCCGTTCACGCGGCCAAGGTGGTGTCCTATCTGCTCAAGAGCTGATTGAATCGGCGCTGCGGCTGGACCGATTAATGCACCAAGACTGGTGAAATCCACAGGTTTTGCCGCTTTTTGCACTTGCTTCCACAGATTGAACCGGCCTACTCTCGCCATCAGTTGGTGATCGCGCAGGGAATCGGAAACGCAGTTCCGGTCTGGCAGGACGATGCGAATTTGATTGAACTTGGCAGTTCATGGCCGGCAAAACCGGCGAGTGGAAGGCCGGGATCACATTGAGAGTGCATCCAGGGTCGGGGTGGAATGTGCAAGACCCGGTTGGACTTGAAGATTCATCCGCTGGCCTAGCCAGAGGATGCAAAGTTCGAGTCAAAGCGGAGAGTCATCATCGACCCAGCCGTAGATGCAGGACTCGGGGCAACCTGGGGACGCATGGACGGCGCGGCCGGAAGGTGCGAGATTCGAGGAAACTCGAAGACCACATCCGATGGTGCGGCGGACGGAGCGAGGATTGGGGGCGACCCCGGCACTCACCGTCAACCGAGCCGGAAGGTGCAGGATTCGAGGCGGCTCGGAGACCCCATCTGAAGGCGCGGCGGACGGAGCGAGGATCGGGGGCAACCCCGGCACTCACAGTCAGCCGAGCTGGAAGGTGCAGGATTCGAGGCGGCTCGGAA
This sequence comes from Occallatibacter sp., assembly GCA_050014575.1. Classification (GTDB taxonomy): domain Bacteria; phylum Acidobacteriota; class Terriglobia; order Terriglobales; family Acidobacteriaceae; genus Telmatobacter. Next base: position 16,463 of record JBEKDB010000038.1, read on the forward strand.
ACCCCATCTGAAGGCGCGGCGGACGGAGCGAGGATTGGGGGCAACCCCGGCACTCACCGTCAACTGAGCTGGAGGGTGCGGGATTCGAGGCGACTCGGAGTTCCACTCTAAGGCTGAACGGGACGATGCATGGTTCGAGTAACCTGCGAGTTCATTGCTTTGAAGACGCCAGAGGCTCCGGTCTCTGGCGTCTTCGCGTTTGGCCGGCCCAGCGCCCAGGTTTCCTTCCTTGCAGGGCGCCTTCTTCCTCAGGAACATGCCGGCTTATCACGGCGCCATAAGGGCTGCCGATAGAGGATTCACCGCAACTCGACTGCGGCTTTCGCGTCTATGCTGGTGCCGGTGTTTGCAAACACACACCGGGTCCGCCAGTTTTTGCAGCTCCCACGCTGCAATGGGACGGCCGATCGTGAGGAAGATATGATCAGGCGCCATGTTCCTTCCGGATTGCCCTCCTGGCAGTCCGCTGCCCTTCTTGCTTTTGTTGCCGCGGCATGCATCCTTCAAACGGGCTGCGGCGGTGGTTCTTCCGGTTCGAGCGCCGCTCCCAGCAATCCGGTGGTTGCAAGCATCGCTGTGACGCCGTCTTCGCCGACCATCGCCGCCAACGCGACCGAGCAGTTCGCGGCCACCGCGAAAGACAGCAGCGGCAATACCATTGGAGGCGTGACCTTCACCTGGGCCAGCAGCGCCGCTGGTGTCGCGACCATCAACTCGTCGGGCCTGGCTACCGGCGTCGCGGTGGGCACCACGCAGATCACCGCGTCAGCCCAGGGCGTAACGAGCCCAGGAGATACTCTGACCGTCACGCCCGTCATTGCCACCATCGCTGTGACGCCGTCTTCGCCGACCATCACAGCCAACGCGACGGAGCAGTTCACGGCCACCGCGAAAGACAGCAGCGGCAACACCATAGGCGGCGTGACCTTCACCTGGGCCAGCAGCGCCGCCGGTGTCGCGACCATCAACTCAGCGACCGGCCTGGCCACCGGCGTGTCGGCGGGAACAGCGCAGATCACCGCCGCAGCCCAGGGCGTAACCAGCGCGCCCGATACGCTGACGGTTACAGCGACTGCGGTCGCAACCAGCATCTCTTTCAGCGCCCTAGCCGCTGTGAACGATCTGGGCCTGCCGCTCTCCGCCGTGACTGTCTCCGTCCTCGACCAATCCGGCAATCTGGACAGCGCAGCCACAGGCAGCGTCACCGTGGCGCTGGGCGCGAATCCGGCCGCGGCCACGCTCTCCGGAACGCTTCAGGAAACTGTGACCAGCGGCAAGGCCACATTCTCGAATCTCGTTCTGGATTTTCCCGGCGCGGGTTATACGCTGACCGCATCCTATTCCGGGGTTCCCACCATAACCTCCGCTGCCTTCACGGTTCTGGCGAGCCACTCGAATCTGCTATCGGTCAACCCCGAGACAACAACGCCCACCGACTGGACGTGGACGCACACCGGCGCCAGCTTCCCGGTCACGGCTTCGACCACCGGGGATCTTGTCTTATCCACCCTCGTATCGCAGCTTGACAACCAGGCTCCAGTTCCCTGGGCGCAGCAGCCGCAAGACACGCTCGCCTACTCCAATCTCGCCAGCGCGCCCTACACGGTGGAAGTCTCCGCGCAGGATACGACCGGCGCGACCCAGGTCTCGACGTTGACCTGGGTGGATTGCGCCAACACCGATACGGCGACCAGCCAGCCCATGGCGCCAACCGCTTCGACTTGCGCCAACCTGACGCTTCCGGAGAGCGGTTCGGCGGACAAGTTCTCGGGCTTTGCGGACCCCACCATGCGCAAGGATCCAGCCACGGGCCTCGTCTGGCTCGGCTACTCCTGGCCGCATGTTTGGAATCCGGGTGTCGGCAATGGAACCGATGTGGTCGATCTTCACGTTACCTATAGCTCCGACAATGGAGTTACATGGAATACTCCCACCGATCTTTGGGTATCCCAGCAAACCACAGACCCATCGAACGGCGATACCGCGTATACGTCCAACGAGGTTCTGAGCATCCTGCCGGGGCAGGTGAACGGGCAGACCGGGGAGACCTGGTTCAGCGCGCATCTGAACTACTACGTCGACCAGGGGAGCACGATCATCGACTCCCTGGTGCCGCACAGCACCATGGTCCTGAACTGGGCTTCAACTCCCACGGGGCTGGGCAGCGCGCCGGCTTCGCAAACGGTGCGCTTTGCGGCCGCGGGGCTGTCGGCGGGAATTCCGTACGACGTGAATCTCACCACTGTGGATCCCTCCCTCGCCAACTGCCAGCAGTGGGCGGAGCCGGCGCTGTACATGAAGAGCGGCAATCTCTACATGGTGCTCATGTGCAAATACGGCACGTCGCCGGCCCAAATGCTGCCCGGGCACAACTTCTACGGCGTCTTTGAAACCACTCCCAACCTCGCTGTGACGCCTTCCTTGTGGACGTGGCAATACAACGGCCAGCTTGCGGGAACCGCGGACGCCGCGCTGCTTGAGGGGCATCAGTTCTTCTACGAACTGGACCTGGCCACTCGCGCCGACGGCAGCATTGTGGCCATCGTTTCGCCGGCCGACGATCTGCCCAACCCCAGCGATCCCACAACCGCCATCCAGTACACCTATGGCTGCCAGGCGCTGCTGGTGAAGGGCCTCGACAAAGGCAACATCGGCATGGCCCTGGACGCCAACGGCCAGCTCGAAGTGCTGGCCAGCATTACCGCATCCGATCTTGGCCCGGCCAACGGCGACGCCGACTCAGGGGCCTGCACCTACGAGCCCCAGGCGAGCAATGGAATCGTCTTTGTGCGCGTGTACAGCCCCGATACGCGCTTCCCGAGCACGGGATACTGGGTGGGCCTGTTCAATACTTATGTCATGCCGTGAGCGGCATCTCTGGGAGGGCGGGGCGGAAGAGAAAGGCCAAACCAGTTCCCGATGAAGATGTACCCGCCGAGCTCGCCCTCACCTCCGAGGACTTCGAGCGCATCGGCCGCGATCCCGTCTATTCCCTCGCGCCGGTCCAGTAAACATGCCCAAGAAGATCTTCTGGAATGGCGAGGCGAAGGGCTAACTCCACGCCATCGCTCAGCCCACAGCCATTGGCATCAGGCACGTCGTGCCACTGTCAGTGATGCGGTGCGGGCGTTTTAGATTTTGGCCGAGGCCTCTTCGCTGACCGGGTATTCTTCCTCAAGAAAGACGGGCGGGAGAACGACTTTGGTCCATTGGATGCGAATATCTTCAGTGGTGTGGAACATGGCTCTCTTCATTGCGGCGCGTCTCCGGGTCCGCATCCCGGCAAGTGAAACAGACCAGGAAAGCGAGATCGAACGCCCTGTTCAAGGCTTGTCCGCGGGGAAGCGGGCAAGGCCATCTTTGATATGGGCCTTTCGATTGGCCTGGCTATGGATTCTGGATTGGGGTTGCTGGGCCGGTCGCGGGCATGTCGACTGGGAGGTCCGCAACCAGTCTCTCCATCGCAATGAAATGAGCCGTGGCGTCAATGAGCTTCTTCAGATCCTGGAGATCCTTACCAACCCACCTGCACTCATAATGAGTTTGATCATTGCCCAGCCAAGCGGCGCGTGACGATACGACTCCGAGCTTGTCCCCGGGCAAAAACTCCTTTATGACAGACGCAAGCTGTTTTTGCTTTATTGCTTCCGCCTGCTGAGGGTTGAGAAGGATTGCGTAATCCTTGACCAAGAACTCAAGGGCCTTGCGGAAGCCAGGACCGGCAACCTCGGTCAATCCATAGCCCTCTGCGGCGCTCGATTGGGCATAAACTTCAATGAAGCTGGGGGACAGTTCCGAGACCGCCGCGTCGAACCTGGGCCGAGGAGGCGCGACGGGAACACATTGCTCCAACGTGAAACATTGCAGGCTGCCTTGCGACGCTCCCCTGTCCCGCTTGTATAGGGCAGTAAAATGCCTCCTGCACCGCATATTTGTGCAGCGGAAGTAAACTTCTGTCCAGTCAAACGCTACTGCAAACGGCGCCCCCGTAAGATACTCAGGTTCAATTGTTATGTGACAGACGGGACACTCATTCGGCATTTCGTTAAGGCTAACGGTCGCATTGCCGGCAGCTGACGGATTTGCGGCCGTCTTGATCAGTGTGACACTCACAGTGGGCATAGACTGACTGGCACCTCTTATGCGTCCGCTCGCGCAATGGAGTCCAACATTGATTTTACTGCCGGGCAGGCAGATTGCTGGTCAGCTCCGGCGGCGGCACGGCGGCCAGCACTTCCGTCGCGGCGGGCAGCGGCGCGGGCAGCGGGCTTTCCAGCGCCAGCGCCAGCACCTCGTCCATCTGATCCACGAAGTGCAGCTTGATGGACTTCTTGATATTGTCCGGCAGCTCGGCGATCTCCTTCTCGTTGGCGCGCGGCAGGATGACCTCGAAGATGCCGGCGCGGAGCGCGGCCAGCAGCTTTTCCTTCAATCCGCCGATGGCCAGCACCTTGCCGCGCAGCGTGATCTCGCCGGTCATGGCGATGTCGCGGCGGACGGGAATCTTGGCCAGCGCGCTCGCCAGAGCGGTGGCCATGGTGATGCCGGCCGAGGGGCCGTCCTTGGGAATCGCGCCCTCGGGAACGTGCAGGTGCAGGTCCACGTTGCGATAGAACTCGCGGGTAAGCCCCAGCGCCTGCGCGCGGCCGCGAATATAGCTGAGGGCGGCCTGCGCCGACTCCTGCATAACGTCGCCCAACTGGCCGGTGATGGTGAGCTTGCCCTTGCCGTCCAGCACCTGCACTTCCGTGGTCAGGATGCTGCCGCCCACCTCGGTCCAGGCCAGGCCGGTGACCAGGCCGATCTCGCTCTTTTCGTGCACCTCGGAATCGCGGAACTTGGCCACGCCCAGAAACTCGTGGATATTCGCGGCGGAGAGTTCTTCCTTGTGCTTGCCGCCGCCTTTGACCACCTTGCGGGCTACCTTGCGGCAGACGTTGCCGATCTCGCGCTCCAGGTTGCGCACGCCCGCCTCGCGCGTGTAGTAGCGGATGATCTCCAGAATGGCATCGTCGCCGAAGACGAGATTCTTCTCGCTAAGGCCGGTCTGTTCGCGCTGCTTCCTGACCAGGTACTGGCGGGCGATCTCCAGCTTTTCCTGCTCGGTGTAGCCTTGCAGGCGCAGAACCTCCATGCGATCCTGGAGCGCGGCGGGAACCGTGTGCAGCACATTGGCCGTGGCCACAAAAAGCACCTGCGAGAGGTCGTAATCCACGTCCAGATAGTGGTCCTGGAAGGTGACGTTCTGCTCCGGGTCCAGCACTTCAAGCAGCGCCGAGGCCGGGTCGCCGCGGAAGTCCGAGGCCATCTTGTCTACCTCGTCCAGCAGGAAGACCGGATTGCGCGTGCCGGCCCGCTTCATGTGCTGAATGATCTGCCCCGGCAGCGCGCCGATGTAGGTGCGGCGATGGCCGCGAATCTCGGCCTCGTCGCGCACCCCGCCCAGCGAGAGCCGGACGAATTTGCGCCCGGTGGCCCTGGCGATCGACATGCCCAGCGAGGTCTTGCCCACCCCCGGAGGCCCGACGAAGCACAGGATGGAGCCCTTGGGATTCTTGACCAACTGGCGGACGGCAAGAAACTCCAGAATGCGCTCCTTGATCTTCTCCAGGCCGTAGTGGTCGGTGTTGAGCACCTTCTCCGCGTAGTCGATGGAGCGGGTCTCCTTGGAGCGCTTCTTCCAGGGCACGGCCAGCAGCCAGTCGATGTAGTTGCGGCTCACGGTGGACTCGGCCGACATGGGCGGCATGGCCTCCAGCTTTTTCAGCTCCTGGATGGCTTTATCGAGCACGTCCTTGGGCATTCCGGCGGCCTCGATCTTCTTGCGCAGCTCGTCGAACTCGCTCTTCTCGCCGCGGCCCAGCTCCTTTTGAATGGCCTTGATCTTCTCGTTGAGGTAGAACTCTTTCTGCGCGCGCTCCATCTGCCGCTTGACGCGGGACTGAATATTGCGGTCGAGGTCCAGCTTCTCGATCTCCACGTCCAGAACGTCGGCGATGCGCGCCAGCCGGGTGGCGGGATCGAAGATGGCCAGCAGCTCCTGCTTCTCCTCGATGCCCAGTTGCAGGTTGGCGGCGATGGTGTCGCTCAGCTTGGCAGGCTCGTCCATGCGCACGGTGGCGATGATGGTCTCGTAGTTGAGCGACTGCTGCAGCTTGACGTACTGTTCGAAGAGGCCGGTCACGCGCGTCATGAGCTGGCTCACGGCCGTGGTCATCTCGAAGTCGGTCCTGCCGGTGCGCACCGTGGCCACAAAGAAGCCGTCGCGGTCGCTCACCTCGGTGGATTTGGCGCGCTCCACGCCTTCCACCAGCACCTTGATATTGCCGTCGGGCATCTTGACGCTCTGCACGATATTGCAGATCGCGCCTACCTGGTAGATTTCCTTGGCCTTGGGCTCGTCCACCGCAGCGTCGTGCTGGGTGGCGAGAAAGATCTTGCGGTCGCCGTTGAGCGCTTCTTCAAGGGCTCTCACGCTGGACTCGCGGCCCACCACGAAGGGCGTCATCATATAGGGGAAGATCACCATGTCCCGGATGGGCATCATGGGCAGCTTGCGCGCCTCGGTCCTTTCGCGGGATGCGGTCATAGATTCCCCACGGGATTCCGCTGATCGGAAATCAACAAATCGGCGATACGAGCCAGCCGCTCCGCGGGATCGAAGATTGCCAGAAGCTCTTGCTTTTCCTCGACGCCCAGTTGCAGATTGGCGGCAACGGTGTCGCTCAGTCTGGCCGGCTCGTCCATGCGCACGCTGGCGATGATGGCATCGCGGTTAGGCAACTGCTGGAGTTTGAGGTATTGCTCGAAGAGTCCGGTGACGCGCTGCATGAGCTGCACGATATCCGGACTCATAACAGGAGTTGTGACGACTGGGCGGACTGTTGCCAAATAGAAACCGTTACTGAGGCTTACTTCGATAGACTCGGCACGTTCCAGGCCTTTTACAAGCACCTTATAGGCACCCTTATAGTCACCGTCAGGCATCTTGACGCTCTGCACGATATTGCAGATCGAGCCGACCTGGTAGATCTCCTTGGCCTTGGGCTCGTCCACTGAGGCGTCGTGCTGGGTGGCGAGGAATATCTTGCGGTCGCCGTTGAGCGCTTCTTCAAGGGCTCTCACGCTGAACTCGCGGCCCACCACGAAGGGCGTCATCATATAGGGAAAGACCACCATGTCCCGGATGGGCATCATGGGCAGCTTGCGCGCCTCGGTTCTTTCGCGGGATGCGGTCATAGGTTCCCCAGTGGAGTTGGACGCGCAGAACCAGCTCCCGTTTCGGAGACGGTCCTACTGCTCATGTTGCGATTGTACAGCGGAACGGTTTGCGGCGAGGCGTTCAGGGCGTATGATCCCAGGTTCCATACGCAACGATCCTCTGCGGGATGCCGCCCGCGCGGCCGCTCACCCCGCCCCCGGCAGGTTCGCCGGAATCTCGATGGAGACCAGCGTGCCCCGCCCAGGATTGCTGACCACGTCGAACCGCGCCTGGTTGCCGTAGAGCACCTCCAGCCGCTCCTGCACGTTCTTCATGCCGATGCCCGCGCCGGCGCGGCCGAGCGCCGAGGGCGGCTTGTTGCCCATGCCCACGCCATCGTCGGCCACTTCAATCAGCACACGTTCGCCATCGAGGCGGCTGCGCAGGGTCACCGTGCCGCCGTGCAGGCGCGGCTCCAGGCCGTGCTTGATGCTGTTTTCAATCAGCGGCTGCAGCAGGATGCTGGGCACCAGAACGCCCAGGGTGCGCGGATCGATCTCCTTCTCCACCTTCAGCTTGCCGGCGCCGAAGCGCACCACTTCGATGTCCAGGTAATCGTCGGTGAAGCTGAGCTCCTCGCTCAGCGGGACGTAGGTATCGTGGTCCTTGAGCAGCGCGCGCAGGATGTTGGCCAGCTTGACGGTCATCTCCCGCGCCATCTCGGGATTCATGCGCACCAGCGAGGCGATGGAGTTGAGCGTATTGAAGAGGAAGTGGGGGTTGATCTGCCGCTGCAAGGCGTCGAGGCGGGCCTCGAGCAGCAACCGCTTCTGTTCTTCGAGCTTGAGTTCGATGCGCAGGGTATTCCACACCTTGAGCGCGATGCCCACCAGGATGGGCGCGCTCAGCCAAACCGCCGCCCGCAGCCACCACTGGCTGGGGAGCAGAGCAAACAGCCGGTGCGGAAAGGCGTGAGCTGTCCAGTCCCTGCACGCCTCCGCTGCCACAATCAGAAACAGCATGAGGAACTGGCGATCGATGCGCGGCTGGCGCAGGTTGCGGCGCACCCAGCGGTAGAGGCTCAAGTCGATGAACGGCGTGAACGACCAGATCTCCTCCATGCCGACAAAGCGGCCCAGCAGGCCGGCCGCCAGGCCCAATGCTGCATCGAACGGCAGGGCCAGATACTCATGGTGAAAGACCGCGGGCACCGACAGCGCCACTCCGCCCATCACGGCCCAGGTTGGCCCCAGCAGCAAGCCCAGCAGAATGACGGTTTCAAAAGAGATGTCGGCGGCCAGAAAGTTGGGCACCGCGGTCCGCACCCAAACCCCCAGCGTCAGCGGAACCACAATGAACGCCAGCAATGCCAGGGTCTGGCGCGAACTGCGCTTCTCAGCAAAGAACAGCCGCCGGAAAGTGGTCACCCGCGCCAGCACGCTGGCCACCGAGGCAACCACGCCCAGCTTGACCAGCAGCGTAATCAGAATGAGATTGTCGGTCACCCCACCAATGTATCGCGCCATGGACCAGGGCAGCCAATGCGCGGCCACTTGCTCTCCCGTTTGGGCGCGTTTTCCTGAAGCTCCGGGTTGGCCGGGACGGCTGCCGAAGTCCCATCCCGGTTCGCTGTCGTCCGGCCCCCGACTCTGCTATCCTCAAGTGGAACGCCACCGGCTGTGTTCACGCGAGCCCCAATCTCCTCCGCCCATTTCCTCCCGCGCCCGCGGGCTGCCGCGCCTTCGCTGCCGGCGCTGGCTTCGTTCCTGGCGCTGAGTTTTGTGGCGCTGGCCTGCGGCTGCGCTCGACTTCACCCGCAACCGCATGAGACGGTGTACGTCTCCGCCCGCCAGATGTACCTCCACGACCGGGTAGCCGCCGTCTCCAATCGCGTGGCCGAGGTGGTGAACGGGCAGCCGCTCGAAGTTCTCGAACGCGGCCGGCGATTTCTCAAGGTCAAGACCCAGAAGAACGAGATCGGCTGGATTGAAGAGCGCGCGGTCATAGACGCCAAGACCAGCGATGCGTTCGTCCAGCTTGCCGCCCGGCACAAACAGGATCCCGTGGTCGCCACCGGCACCGTCCGCGACGACATTTATCTGCACGTCCTCCCCGGCCGCGATACGGAGCACTTCTATCTGCTGGGGGCGAACGCCAAGGTGCAGCTTCTGGCTCGCGCCTCGGTTCCCAAGACGGCTGCGCCCAGCGTCGGATCGCCCGCCAAGCGAACGGCCCCGAAACCGCCCGTGTCCGGCGGCAATTCATCCCCGGCGTCCGCTTCGGCGAAGGCGCTCACGTCCGCTCCCGGCGCGAAGCCGTCCCTTTCGGCCTCGTCCGGCGCGGCGCCGGGTCGCACTCCGTCTGTTACTCCGGCTGTTGTCGAGCCCCCGGAGATCATGGAGGATTGGTGGCTGGTCCGCGACGCCCAGGGCCGCGCCGGCTGGCTGCTCTCCGGCCGCGTCGATGTGGATGTGCCGGACGCGATCGGGGTCTACGCCGAAGGCCAGCGGATCGTGGGCGCTTACATTCTGACCAAAGTCGCCGATCCCGATTCCGACGCCCCCGGCAACGAGGTTCCCGAGTACGTGACCGTGCTCAGCCCGCCAAAGTCCGGCCTGGCGTTCGACTTCGACCAGGTGCGCGTATTCACCTGGAGCCTCAAGCGCCATCGCTATGAAACGGCCTTTCGGCTGCACCCGATCCAAGGCTATCTGCCCATCCGCACGGGATTCCAGCTCGGCCCCGGCGGCAGCAACTTGCCCACCTTCAGCTTCCAGATCGCCAACGGCGAGAATCTTACCGCCGATCCGGCCACCGGCGTCACCCGCCCAGCCTCGCTGCGCACCATCAACTACGTAATGTTCGATACCATCGTCAAGCGCGCCGGCCCTGACTTGGGGCCGATTCCCGTGGGCCATCTGGAAGGCGAGAAGCCCAAGGCGGCCAAGCCTGGGAAGCAGAATCGCAAATAGGATCGTCTGAGTTGGGCGCGGCAATACTTATCGCAACGCTCGTACCGCGCAATGCAAGGCTGCGGTTTACATGGCGCGCTGCTTCCAGAGGTAATCGACGCATCGAGAACGGCAGCCTGAGGCGGGATTCGAGCATTTGCAGTTTTTCAGTCTGCCGAAGCCCTATCGAGCGCCCGCCCTGACGGATGGACCGATACCTCCCGTTTCAGCCGCTCGACCTCCGCCTCCGGGATTCTCACCATTTCCCGCCCTCCGCCGAAAAACCCGTCAAGCCCTTTTTGTTGTTTTTTTGATACCCTGATGACTGTAAGAAGGTATACGGTATATTGACGTTTGCAATAGAATATTGCTCAATGGGCACGATATCGTGTATGAGCCGGGTGCCCTGGTACATCATGATATCAGTGGACAGCGTATGAGACAGGAGTGGTTTAGAAGGCGAGTGTTTTGGCAGGCTATTTCTGACACAATTGTTGAGTCCTTCGAATCAGTGTCGGATAATATTGATCCGGCCCTGAGGCAATGCTACGCGGCTGCATAGCTTACATCCTTCTGCTCGAAGTATCTTTCGACTCTTTCGGGCTGTTTCTGGATGCTGCGCAAAGCCCCGATGGCGGTGCGCGTCAGAGCCAATTTTGTCCTTGCTGGAGCGGCCTTCGTCACCCGCTGCTTCAGATCGGCGTTGAGCAACTCGTCCGGATTCAGCTCCGGCGAATAACTGGGCAGATAGAAGACCGCGACCTTGTCCGCGTTGGCCTCCAGCCATTTCTTCACGGCCTTGGAGTGATGCACGCGCAAGTTATCCAGAATCAGGAAGATTCTCTTCTTCTGGCCATGCGTCAGCCGCTTCAGAAAGCCGATCAGCACCTTGGCGTTCAAGGCGCCTGAAAAGACCTTCCAGCGCATCTGGCCCTTGTTGGTCACCGTCGAAATCACGCTCAGTTTCTCGCGATTGAAGTTGGCGAGTACGACCGGAGTCTTTCCCTTTGGCGCGTAACCGCAGCCGCGCACATCGTCCGAACGCAGGCCGGTCTCGTCGCCCCACTGAATCTCCGCGCCCTCTTGCTTGGCTCGGGCAGCAATCTTCGGATACTCCTCGTTGACCCACCTCTCGACTGCGGCGGGCGATTGCTCGTAAGCCTTCTTCAAAGAGCGCTACGGCGTGAATCCCCATCGCTTCAAGTACTTGCCCATATTGCGAACCGTCAGCCGAACGCCGTAGATGGCCTCGATCAACTCGCTGACCGCCTAGCGGGTCCACAGTGCGTAGGCCAGTTTCAACTGATCCGGCGTACGCTCCTGAATCAGTTGCTGAATCTTCTTCTCCTGCTCCGGGGTCAACATGCGGCCAGAGCCGGTCGGGCGGCCCAACCGATGGATGTGGACCGCGCTCCAGCCGCCGCTGCGAGATGCCTTGTGGCTTCCACCACGGTGTGTGTCGATAGTTCGCACTGCCGCGCCGCCTCGCGCACCGTGATTCCGGCCTCGCGCATCTTCACCGCGCGCCGCCGACGCTCATTCAACGCCGACTCCGGCAAACGACGTGAATTGATCTTCTCCATGCTTACTTAGGCGGATAAACAGGCAAAATGTTACATATTATATGGGCCGGAGCAGTAAGATCCATTGGTAGGTTTTGTTGGAGTATGGAGGCGGGATTGCATGTGATTTCGATTCGTGGCGACGGGCAGGCGGCAGTATCTGAATCGGCAGGCGGATCTGTGGTCGGCGCGCAAGGAGTTGGCCAGTGCGCCGGGGCATCCGCTTCATAAGGGTCGGAACGCAGTGTCGGATGAGGGAGGCTTTGACAAGGTTGTCGAAAACCGTTGCGCGAAGTTTTCCGCGTCGCGGTTCTACCGTCCGTCACTGACTCCGGCCATCTACTTCGGCTCTTTGTTGATCGGGTATTTCAAAGGCACTGGCGCAGAGCGCGGTATCGCCTGGAGCTTGATCGATTCGCTGGCGCCGTGACGGCGCGCGGGCATTGCGATTTGGGTGGAACCACCAGAATCTGCCCTAACTGAGAACAGTTTGTCTGCTATTATTACTTTCGCAGGTTCGATTCAAGTGAATGGGCAGCGCTTTCACGACTGTTCAAGATCGCTTGATGGAAGATGGCGGGAGCAAATGTGTTTATCTACTATCCGGCACAAGCTGTCCGTTGAGTGTTTGAATTGCTTCGTACGCAAAGAAGAAATGGCCTTCTATGGTTGGATTGGTGGAAGATGACAGGAAGATATTCCAACACAACGCAGGACATTCTAAGTTCGGTGCAGGAGCTTACTCGGGAGCCAGTTTATCGACAGGTGAACCAGTGGCTCCGCTCCCTTGTGCAGTCGATCCAATTCCCCGTTGGCAAGCAGTTTCTGACGGAACGCCAAGTCTCCGAGCATTTCCGGGTGAGCAGGGCAACAGCAAACAAGGCCTTGTCGAACCTGGTGGCGGAAGGATTGTTGACATTTCGCAAGGGCGTAGGAACCTTCGTCAGCGACCGGTCGATGGATTACAACCTTCGTGCATTGGTCAGTTTTACCGAGGAGGCAGTTGCCGCAGGCAAGAAACCGGAAACGCGCGTTCTCCTCTTCACAAAGATTGCCGCCCGCGACGCTCCCAAGGATGCCGTCCAGGCGCTTCAAGTACTGGAGCGGGCTTCTCTTTGGTATATGGAGCGGCTCAGGTTGGCTGACGGCCTTCCCGTCATTCTTGAGCGACGGCACATCGTTTCGTCATACTGCCGAACGCTGAAGGAGGACGATGTTAGAGGTTCTCTGTACATGACCTGGAGGGAGCGCTTCCACCTCGAAGTGGAAGGCGCGGAAGCGACTATCCGGGCGATGAACCTTCGCATCGAGGAAGCAAAGACGTTGGGCACGCGCCAAAACGCTGCGGGGCTGCTGGTCACGTCGGTCGGTTTCTTGAGAGGGCATAAACCATTGTGGTTTGAGCGAACCCTGTACCGCGGAGATGCTTATGAATTCCATAACCAGATGTCTGGCATTCAAGGGACGATGCAGCCGACCGGCAGGTTTCTGGCCAAGCCATGAGAGAAGCAGGCGGGCATACCACGAGGCGGACTGGGTCTTCTCTTTCTTGATCGCTGCCAAGACCGCTTTGTCTTGAAAGACCCTGTCGGAATTCGGTGTGGCTATCCGCCCGTTTGCTCTCCGCTACACAACCCGCTTCCCCAGACCGGGTCGAAACCTCAATCGGCTGTGCACCCAGCGGAACCACCTGGACAATCGCAAGCTGATGCGAAGTCATTATCCTACGCGGCTCGGGTGAAGGCAGCGGCGTGTTCGCGATCTTGACACCCAGCTCACGATGCGCGAAATTGGAGTCATGCTGTGCACCACGATTCAGACCGCAAATGATGGACGAATGGAGACGCAGGTTGGGACTGGATCCGGTCGTGGCCGAAGAGGCGCACGCAATCCGCGGCGGAATACGATCCCTTCTCCATTTAACGCGGCGCCGCATCCGCCGCCAAATTTTTTTTGCCAGGTCGTTCCCTTACACCCAGGGAATGGTATACACTTGCAGCGTGTGGCTAAGCCACCTGTTGTCGCCGGGCGCCAGCACGTCGATTGTTCGGGCAGCAAGCACCGGAAGATGGGGCGATACTTGAAGGGGATTTTTCCCGCCAGACGTTCCTATCTCTTTATTCATGTTTAATTTGCGTTGATGTGATTTCCTTGGTTTGATTTTTGCCGCGTGCCCATCTGGGTGCGTGCCGCACCACAAGGAGTCACATATGTCCGCTTCCATGAGTCAAAGCGTGTCGATGAGGGGGCTGCTTGCGCAGTTCGGCCTCAGCCTGCTTGCAGTTGCCCTTTTCGCGCCGCTCTGCGTGGCGCCGCTCGGCGCCCAGAGCTCCACCACCGTGAGCGTGGACGCCAGCAAGAATCAGCACGCCATCAACCCCAACATCTACGGGTTTGGCATGTTCATGAACTCGGATGACGTGGTGCAGTCGGCGCAGCTTGCCACTATGAACGCTCCGGTCCATCGCTTCGGGGGCGACCTCAACAGCACGTATAACTGGCAGCAGGACGCCTGGAACCTCAGCAATGACTGGTATTGGGAGAGCTATGCCCTGAGCAATCCGCTCGTGGAGGGCGGCTTCGCCGACACGTTCATCTCGGCGAGTCAAGCCGCCAACTCCGAACCGATCATCACGGTTCCCATGCTTCCCTGGATCGCCAAGACTCAATCCGGCAGTTCAGGCTGTGGGGCTTCGCTTTGGTCGTTCTCGGTCAAGAAGTACGGCGCGCAGGAATATGAACCCAACCACCTGGCAGACGGCAGCGACCCCTACTGCACCGACGCCGGCACTGGAGTTATTAATGCATATTCCAATCCGATTACATACATTACCGGCAATAACCCCAACGATGACTACACGCCCAACAGCGTCGCCATCCAGACAGCATGGATCAACCACTTGATCGGCAAGTGGGGGCTGTCTACGACTACCACCGGAGTCAAGTACTACATGCTGGACAACGAGCCGTCGGACTGGATCGGGACCCATCGCGATGTCCATCCAAATCCGGAGACCTATGACGAGCTGTGGGCCGATATTCAGGCTTACGCGGCTCCCATCAAAGCTGCCGACCCAAATGCGAAGATTATCGGTCCGGAGGAGTGGGGTTGGTGGCCAATGTGGCTGAGCTCAAAAGACCAGGCCGGCGGAACCGGCGCAGGCTCCGATTACGCTACCCACGGCAATATGTACTACTATCCCTGGCTGCTCAGCCAGCTTGCCGCGTATAAGCAGGCCAACGGCGTCAGCTTGATCGATATATTGAGCGTTCACTGCTACAGCGATACCAATTCGAATTACAACCAGGATACGCGCATGCTTTGGGATCCGACCTACACGGATGCCGGCGGCTGGTTTGCCGACGGCGGCCAGAACGGGGGAATTGTTGACTATATTCCCACAATGCAGGCATGGGTAAAAGCCGCCTTCCCCAATGGCGACGGGCCGCAGATCGGCTGCACGGAGTACGGCGGCTGGGGAGAAGACGACACGACGCTGGCAGGCGCAACCGTGCACGCCGACGTGCTGGGCATCTTTGGATACTACGGCTTCGAGATGGGAGCCTATTATGGAATTCCTCCCAACCCCGCCATACTGGCGTATAAGATCTACCGCAACTATGACGGCAAGCTCTCCACCTTCGGAGACACCAGCGTACAGACCACGGTTGCCAATCCCGATAATTTATCCGCATTTGCCGCTGTGCGAACATCCGACGGCGCAATGACCGTGATGGTGATCAACAAACAGACCAGCAGCACGGCGGTCACCGTCAACCTGGCAAACTTCTCGAACGGCAGCACAGCGAAGGCCTATCAGATATCCTCCGCAAGCCAGACTTCCATCAACAGCCTCGGCAGCGTGACGGTAACGGCCAACGCGATCAACGCCACTGTTCCGGCACAGAGCGTCACGCTCTACGTGATTCCGGCCGTTACGGTTGCGCCTACCGCGCCGACCGGCCTGACGGCCGCGGGCGGCAATGGACTGGTTACGTTGAACTGGACCGCCAGCACAGGCGCAACCAGCTATAACGTCTACCGCGGCACGACAGCGGGCGGCGAGAGCACGACACCGATCGCCACCGGCGTTACCGCCGTGACCTATGTCGACAGCACGGTGACCAACGGAACGGAGTATTACTACGAAGTAGCCGCCGTCAACAGCATTGGAACCAGCGGCATGTCCAACGAGGCCTCGGCTACGCCGTCGAACACCGATCCCTTGTTTACGGCAACGGCGACGGCCGCGCCCGCCTCCGTTCAGCAGGGCAATAGCACCACCCTCACGGTCGCGGTCAAGTGCACGGAGAACGCGATGACGGGCGGTTCGGTCTCGATCGTTGTTCTCGATCCCAGCGGCAACGTGGTGCAGACTACGCCTGAGGCTTCGCAGAGCTTCACCAATGGCCAGACGCTGACCTACACGCC
The DNA here is from genome assembly GCA_050014575.1 of Occallatibacter sp. Lineage (GTDB taxonomy): Bacteria > Acidobacteriota > Terriglobia > Terriglobales > Acidobacteriaceae > Telmatobacter. Next base: position 32,609 of record JBEKDB010000038.1, read on the forward strand.
GACTGTTGCAATAGCCGCATCCGCCACGGTGGGAACCTACACCGTGGAAGTGAATGTTTCCGGCTCCAGCGGGCAGTTGTGGACCGCGATTCCCTCGGCCGGAACATTCGCTGTAACTGCGGCGCCGCCTCCGGCAGCCCCGGCCTTCACGATTACCGGCAGCGTCTCTGACCCTTCGGTCAGCGCCGGTGGCAGCACCCCGATTACCGCCACGTTCACCGATACGGGCGGTGCTCTCACGAATGGCAATATTGAAGTAGTGGTTTATAACGGTAGCGGTACAGCTGTTGGTAGCAGTGCCGATTGCACTGCGGCTTCGACTACGAATAGCAACGTAAATATCGCCGCTGGTGGAAATCAGGTAATCAGTTGCACGTGGACGGCGACTGGC
>JBEKDB010000039.1:0-34203 GCA_050014575.1 Occallatibacter sp.
TTTTGTAACAAGGGCATAACTTCAGTCGGATAACGTAGTCTATTTTTCGCACATTTGAATCGAGTTTTATGCTTGGGGGTTGGTACAAGCAGGAGGAGGAAGACCTCTGAGGCGGGGACGATGGAGCCAACCATGGGAGCAGGAGTGGAGCCGGCCGGCGGGGCAAGAGCGCCGTTGGGACCGGTGGTAAAGATCGACGAGGGACGCATCCGCGATCACCTTGACGAGGTGGTCAGATCGACAGTCGAGGAGATCTTGAACGCCTTGCTGGATGCCGAGGCTGATCATCTGTGCGGAGCCCGGAAGTACGAGCGCACGGAGGGCCGGAAGGACACGCGGGCGGGCAGCTATGACCGGCATTTGCAGACCAAGGGCGGGTGGCGCACCCTTGCCTAACCCACAACTGGAGGGTGCCCCATCCTTCGCCTCCTTTCTGGCGAAGGGTGGGCGAGCACGAACCTCAACCGCCCTTTTGATTGTAACGGAGGTGTTCTGGTAGTTGATTCCCTCTCCGGAACGCAGTCTAATGCGATTCGATCTCGACCACTCCAAGCTGACCCGTCGCGTAATGCCGGAAGCTCGACATGGCCAATCTGGCAATTTTTCAACCAAGCCCCGCGCCACCGGGTTGCGGTGCATATACCGTCTGCGCACTGCGTCAAGTTCATGTTCGAAGACGCCGTAGGCTCCCTCACGCGTCAACAGCCCCAGCCTGCGATAACAACTGAAGGTCAGAAAGTGAAAACAGCCGCATTGCTGGTAACGGACAAGTTTCGAAAGAATTCTACACCCAGTCCCACGGTCGAGGTTCGCGGTAACCCACCCTTCCGCAAAGAACGCGAAAGGATGGGGCACCCACCTTTGTGGGAAGAACATGATTCCAAGAAATCAGAGTGCGCCACCCGCCAATTCATGAAACACGCTCCAGATAAGAGCAGCCATCTCAACGCTGATCGGATCCGCCTTGCTCTTTCCTGATCGCCGTTTCGATCTGTTCCCACAGGCGGTCCGGCGGTTCCACGATGGGGAACAACTGGCGGGCAGCCTCGGCAATGGTCATCAGGTCGGCGAGCAGGGCGCGGCATAGCTCACAGCTCTGGAGGTGGGGATGGGCGGCGATATTCTCGCCCGAGCCGATCAGCTCCGGCAAGCGGGCCTGGAACGCGGCGCAGCTCAGATTGTTCGGGTCTTCGGTCATCGCCGCGCCTCCTGCCGGGGATCGATGCGGAGAGCATCGCGCAGTTTCAGCCGCGCCTTGTGCAACTGGGACTTGCTGTTGCCGACCGAGCAGTCGAGCATGGAGGCAATCTCGTTGTGCTCGTAACCCTCGATGTCGTGGAGTACAAAGACGAGGCGATAGCCGGCGGGCAGGGCGTCAATGGCGCGCTCCAGGGCCATGCGGTCGATGGCTCCGGACAGGGCGAGATCGGGAGCGCCGAAGCTACGCCCGGCGCGTTCTTCCGGCGCGGGTTCCATAGCTTCATCCAAGGAAACCACCGCCAAGCCCTTCTTGCGCAGATGCATCAGCACGACGTTGATGGTCAGCCGGTGCAGCCACGTGGAGAAGGCCGAGTCGCCGCGAAAGGTGGCAATCCTGCGGTGCAATTGAAGAAACGCCTCCTGGGTCAGGTCTTCGGCTTCGGCAAGATTGCCCACCATGCGCAGGCATAAAGAATAGATGCGCCTTTTGTGCAAAGAGTAGAGTTGGGCGAAGGCTCGATGGTCGCCGGCCTGGGCGCGGGCCAGCGTCTCATCCTCGATGGAGTTGGCTGGAGCCGCGCGAGCGAACGGCGGAGAGGAAGCGGTGGGAGGCGAAGGTTCCGCCGCACGGGGATGGAGGGCCGGGCCAGGAGAAACCGGATCGGGCGGCTGGCTAGGGAACCTCGATTGGGTCATGCGTTTCCTTCGGGATCGCACTGCGCGCGGGGCGCTGCTGCGCCGGCCTTGTTTCCTCGTTAGTATAGAGGACGGGGATTGTCAGATAGCAGTCAGTGAACAGCGGCCGGCGATCGCTGAGAGCTGACCACCGGCAACTAAAGTTGATTTCCCGCGTCTTTTGGGAGAGCGATGATCGACAGGACAAAGCTGGCAGCGATTCGGTACGGGATTCCGTTTGCCTGGGCTTTTGTCTTTGCGCTTTGTGGAATCGCCGGCTGGAGCCAACCGGCGCCCCAGGCCGCTGCCGGCCTGGCTGCCGCGCCCGCTTCATCGTCCATTGGGAGCGTCGCGGCCGCTCCTCTTGATTCGGCCTTGCCGCAGCCGCCGCTGCCTGAGCCTCAATCCGGCTCCCTCGCCGAGTGGGAGGGTTTGCCGGTGCGTCGCATCTCCTTCGAGGGGGTTGCCGAGGCGCGTCTTGCGCCGCTGCCGGGCCATCTTGCCCAGGCCGAGGGAGCGCCGCTCAGCCCTGAAGACGTGAAGAAGAGCCTGCGCCAGCTCTTTTCGACCGGCCTCTTCGAGACCATTCAGGTGGAGGGATTGCGCCAGCAGGACGGCGTGGCTCTGGTCTTCCGCGGGGAGCCTCGCGCGTTTATTGGCACGGTCAGCGTGGACGGGGCAAAGGGCGCCACCATGAACACGCAGCTTGAGCGCGCGAGCCAGCTTGCGCCCGGCACTCGCTTCACCCCAGCCAAACTGAGCCAGGCTCTTGAGCAGATGCACCGCACCCTGGGCGAGAACGGCTTCCACGAATCGGCGATCACGCAGACCTTGACGCCGCATCCTGAAGAGCAGCTTGTGGACGTCGCGTTTCACGTGATCTCCGGAACGCAGGCGCGGGTGGGCGCGGTCCAGGTCGCGGGCGATTCCGGGATGAGCGCCGACGAATTCCGCCGCCACACTCACTTGAGATCCGGCGCGCACGTGGACCACGATACCGCCAACCGAGCTCTGACCGGAGTACTCAAGCACTACCGGGGCGAGGAGCGTCTGGAAGCCGAGATCAAGCTGGAATCGGAGCAGTACGCCGCGGACACCAAGCGAACGACCTTCGGCTTCACCGCCACCCAGGGCCCCGTCGTGAAGGTTCTCGTGGAGGGCGCCAGCATGGGCGCGGCGCGGGTCAAGCGCGTGATTCCCATCTTCGAGGAGGGAGCCGTGGACGACGATCTGCTGAACGAAGGAAATCGCCGGCTGCGGGACTACTACCAGCGCCTAGGTTACTTTGACGTGAAGGTGGACCACGAAGCGCAATCCGCCAGCGCGGAGAAGGTAGTGATCGTCTACAAGGTGCGATTGGGGCCGCGCCGCCGCGTCGAGCGCGTTTCGGTCGCCGGAAACCGCTACTTCGACTCCGCCACGCTCAAAGAACTTCTCAGCGTTCATGCCGCCAATGCCATCGAGCGGCACGGCGCCTACAGCCAGGCTCTCGTCTCCGCCGACGTGAGCGCCTTGCAGTCCGTCTATCGGAACAACGGCTTTTCCAAGGTGAAGATCACGCCCGAGACCAGTACTCCAGAAACCAGTGAGGCCGATGCCGGCGCCTCCACGCCCGCCACGCCACTGGAGCGGCGGACGGCTCCGCTGGCCGTGGTCTACCGCATCCAGGAGGGCGAACAACAGCGGGTGAGCGAGGTGCGGCTGGAAGGAGCCGAAAGCGCGGATGCCAAGCGGCTTGCTATGTTGCTGAATACCACCGCGGGGCAGTTGCTTTCTCCGCAGAACCTGGCCGGGGACCGGGACGCGCTGTTGACCGACTACATGAGCCGCGGCTTCCGCACGGTGCAGGTCGATGTGACCCAGCAGGCGGAGCAGGCCGACCCGAGCAAGGTGAGCGTGGTCTTCCATATCACCGAGGGACCGCAGACCTTTGTGCGCAATGTACTGCTCACCGGGCTGCATTTCACGCGGCCTGAAACGGTGTCGCGGGCGATCACGCTGCACCCCGGCGACCCGCTGAACGAAACTGCTCTCATGGAAACGCAGCGCAACTTGTACGAGTTCGCGCTCTTCAACGAGGTCGATACGGCGATCGAGAATCCCACCGGCGGCGAAGCCTACAAAACGGTTCTGCTGCAGGCTGTGGAAGCCAGGCGATGGGCCTTGACCTACGGCTTCGGATTCGAGGCCCAGACCGGAACGCCGCAGTTCAACTGCGGCGGCGTCATAGCCAGCGGCGCCACTTGCAATCCCAACGGCAAGACCGGAGTCAGCCCCCGCGTGCTGGCCGACATCACCCGCAACAGCCTCTTCGGCAGGGAGCAGTCGGCCTCGTTGCAGGGCACCTATGGCTTGCTCGAGCAGAAGCTCGACCTGCTCTTCCAGATTCCGCACTTCGACGGCAGCCGGAACTTCGGACTGGCATTCTCCGGCGGCTACGCCAACAGCCTGGACGTGACCACCTACGTGGCCTCCAAGCTGGATGCCGGATTGCGTTGGACGGAGCGATTCAATTCGGCGGTGTCCGCCTTCTCCAGAGCCAACACGTTTGTGTATGAGTTCAACTTCCGCCGCGTCAAGGTGGAGGCGGAGAGCCTTCAGGTGGCCCCTGGGGAGATAGCCCAACTGTCCACGGCGGTACGCGTGGCGGGTCCAGCCCTCACCTGGATTCGCGATACCCGCGACTCGCCCCTCGATGCCCACCGCGGCACCTACACCAGCTTTCAGGAGTTCCTCTCCGGCAAGGCCTTCGGCGCCCAGGCCGTCTTCAACCGCCTCGACGTCTCGAACTCCAGTTACTACAGCTTCGACAGGCGCAAGTTCGTCCTCGCCCGCAACACTCGCTACGGCCAGGAGCGCGCGTTCGGCAGCAGCGAAGAGGAACTGATCCCGCTGCCCGAGCGGCTCTACGCCGGCGGAGCCGCCTCGCTGCGCGGCTTCTCTCAAAATGCGGCCGGTCCTCGCGATCCCGAGACCGGCTACCCTATCGGCGGCGCGGGCACGCTGATCAACAGCACCGAGTTGCGCCTGCCGCCAACCACGCTTCCCTGGCTCGGCGACGCGCTCAGCCTCGTGCTCTTCCACGATATGGGCAACGTGTTTGCCAACGCCTCGGATGCCTGGGCCAGCGCCCTGCGGTTTCGCCAACCCGACCGCGATGCGTGCATGATCCTTCCCACGAGCATCACCCCGCCCCCGACTCCCGGCGGACCCACAACTTCAACCGGGCCGCAGGGGACGTGCAGCTTCAATTACTTTTCCCACGCGCCTGGAGCCGGTTTGCGCTACCATACACCGGCGGGACCCATCCGGCTGGACTTCAGCTATAACCTGAATCCGCCGATTTACCCGGTGATCTATAACTACTCGGCCTCGCCAGCCCTGTCGTTGCCTGGAATGCATGTGGGCGAAGCCGGCCACTTCAACTTCTTCTTCAGCCTGGGGCAGACCTTCTGATGAGACGCTGGCCCCCAATCCGGCTCAACAATGCGCCCTGGCTGGGCAGCCTCCTGGCCAGTCTGTTCGCAGGCTTGGCGGCAGCCGGCCCAACTCAGGCATGGGCGCAAGCGGCTCAGGCCGGCGCCCTGGTCGTCCTCGACCGCGTGGTCGCCGTGGTCAACAACCACGCCGTCTTGTACAGCGACGTGGACGATGAGATCCGGCTCTCGGTTCTCGATCCCGGCCGCGGGGGCCTCGGCGTTCTTGACCGCAAGACGGCTCTTGAGCAACTGATCGCTCGCGCCCTCATCCAGCAGCAGATACGCGAGGAAGACCTGCAAGCCGCCGACCCCACGCAGGCCGAGGTCGATGCCCGCCTGGCAGAAATCCGCGATCAACTTCCCGCCTGTCTCCGCCAGAACTGCGCCTCCGACGCCGGGTGGAAGGCATTCCTGACCGCTCATGGCCTCACCCAGGAGCGCGTCGAGGCCTATCTCCGTTACCGCGTCGAGATACTGCGCTTTATCGAGCAGCGCTTCCGCCAGGGCATTCGCATCTCACAACCGGAGATCCAAACCTACTACCGCGAAACGCTGCTGCCCCAGTATGCCAAGGGCGAAGCGGTCCCGCCCCTCGACAAAGTCTCTCCCCGCATTGAGGAAATCCTCCTCCAGCAGAAGGTGAACGTGCTCTTCGACGACTGGCTCACGAACCTGCGCAAGCAAGGCGAAGTCGAGGTGCTCGATCCGGCGCTCGAAGCCCCCGAAGCGTCGGCCGGCCCCCAGGGCGGCGCCAAGGACGGCAAAGGAGACGGAAGCCAATGAGCAAGGACAAGTCCACGCTTTCCGTAGCTCCCGAGCCGCCTGAGCGCCCCAGGCCACGACGCCTGCGGCGTTTCTTCCTGCGCCATCTTCCTCTGGCGACGGCCGCTGGAGCGGTTCTGCTGGCGGTTTCCGCCTTGATGGTTTACGTCTGGGCCAGTTCCGCCCTATTCGAGGGCATTGTTCGCAATCGGCTGGTGGCCTATCTCGAACGGGCGACCGGCGGGCGCGTGGAGATCGCCTCCTTTCACTGGCAGTTGCTCGATCTTGAGGCCGATGCCGGCGGATTGCTCATTCACGGCCGCGAAGGCTCCGGCGAGGCTCCCTACGCCCAGGTCGCGGACCTGAGGGCAAAGGTCAGCATACTGGGTTTCTGGAGCCCGCGCATCCTGCTCCGCGATCTCGAGGTCTCCCGTCCCGCATTTCACCTCATCGTCTATCCCGACGGCTCCACCAACCAGCCCCAGCCGCGCAAGCCCCGCAAACCGGGCAAATCCGCGCTCGATACCCTCTTCGATCTCCAGGCTGGCCGCGTTTCGGTCCGGCAGGGAGTCCTCCACTACGATAACCGCTCCGCCGCCTTCGACTTCCAGAACCGCTTCATTCCGCTGGACTTCGACGCCAAGGATCTTTCGCTGCTTATGGGCTACCTGCCCGCCGGCGCGGGAACAGCGGAGACTTACCACATCGAGGCCGGAGCCGCCGATCTGAACCTGTCGCGGGGCACGGCGCAGCCGGTCGAAGGGTACTTCCAGGCCACGCTGGACCTGACGCGAACAGCGGCCTATCTCCGTTCCCTGCGAATCACCTCCACGGCCCATGGAGCCAAGGATCATGTCATGGAGGTCTCCGGCACGCTCGACGACTTTGCCCATCCACGCTGGCAGGCCAGGGCCGCGGGCGATCTGGATATGAAGCTCCTGGACCCGGTCTTCGGGTATCCCTTTGCCCCGGCAGGCGTGGCCCATCTTGACGTGACCGGCGCGGGCGAGGCGGGAGAATTCCGCGCCGACGGCCGCGTGCACATTGACGGCGGCTCCTACATTGGAACCGGCGTAGTCGCCACCGGCATCCGGCTGGATGCGCAGGTTCACGCCGATCCAAAGCAGTTGCTGATTACGTCGATCGTTGCGCATCTCCGCCAGGGCGGGCAACTGGAGGGCGAGGTTGCGCTTACCCCCTGGCTGCCGTCCATTCCCGGAGAGGCAACCGTACAGCAGGCAAGCGCAAGCTCGGGCAAGGTCCGCGGGGCCGGCAAACAAACCGCGGTCCAGGCAGCCCCGCTCCATCCCGTCCCCATTGAAATCCCGGTCAACGGCAAGGTGACGGCCCGGTTCAAAGACGTTTCGCTCGATACGCTTCTCGATATGGTGGGCCAGCCGCCCTTTCAGCGCCTGGGCCTGGATACCCGCATCGACGGTCCAGCCACCGCCGCGTGGTCCAACGGCGACACAGAGACCGTCGCCGTCGACGCCAAACTCAGCCTCAGCCCACCCGCAAGCGCCGTTCCGGGTGAGGTCGCAGCGAGCGGCTCGGTGGATGCCACCTACACCCAGCGCGACGGGGCCGTCGATCTGCGCGAACTGGAGTTACACACTCCCGCCAGCCAGTTGGAGGCCCACGGCCATCTGGGCGCGTACCCGCTCACCAGCCACTCGGCTTTCGCCGTCGACTTCCATTCGCACAACCTGTGGGAGTTCGATGCCGTGCTGCGCGACCTGGGGTTGAACCGGTACGGGAAGAGGGGCGCTGCCGCGCTGCCTGTGGCTCTTGCCGGTCAGGGCGACTTTCACGGATCGTGGACCGGCTCGCTCGCCGATCCGCATCTGGCGGGAAGCCTCAAAGCCACGCAACTGGCCATCGAGTTGCTCCCCGTCCAGCCCGTCCAAAACGGCAAGCAGGCCCAGACGCAAGCCGTCCAGCCCGGCTTCGTTCCCTGGGACACGGTCGAAGCTACCGGAAGCTACGCCGCCGACCGAATCGACATCTCACGGGGCCTTTTGCGCCGCGGGAAGGCCGAAATCGCTCTCGACGGAACGCTGGTGGCCGCCCGCGACAGAAAATCGGCTCCGGCGTTCGACCTCAACTCCACGCTTCATCTGCGCCTGCGCGCCGCCAAGGTAAGTCTTGGCGATCTGGCTCCGTTCACCGGTCCGAACCTGCCCCTGACCGGCGTGATCGATGCCCAGCTCCAGGTAGATGGGGCCATCCATGCCCTTGGCGGCTCCGGATGGGCCGTGCTGGACGGCGGCGCCGTCTACGGTGAGCCGGTCACGCGCGTCCGCGCCCAGGGGACCGTGACCGACGGCCTGCTTAAGCTGGCCTCGATTGCCGCCAGCGCGCCGGCCGGCAATCTCTCCGCTACGGGCAGCTACGACCTCAATTCCCGGCGCTTTCAGGTGGACGCCAAAGGCACAGACATCGACGTGGCCAAGATCGAGTCGCTGCGCCGTCAGGGGCTCGACATTACCGGCAAGCTGGGCTTCACCGTGGTCGGTTCGGGCACGCTCGAAGACCCCCACCTGGAGGCCCACGCCACTCTCAGCCCGCTGACTCTGGCCGGAGAGCCGCTCGGCGGCCTGGAGTTCGCGGCCCACACCGCCAACCGCACCGTCACCTACAACGCAACCACGCGGCTGGAGGGCGCCGAAGTGAACCTCCACGGCCAGACCGCGCTCAACGAAGACAACGCCACTGAGGCCGAGCTCGTGTTCTCCCATTTCAACATCGGCGCCCTGCTCAAGATGGCTCACATCGAGGCCCTTACCGGCGAGTCCTCTCTGGCCGGTACCGTCACCATCGAGGGCCCCTTGGCGCGCCCCCGGCAGCTTCGCGGCGAGGCCCGGCTGGACCAGTTGGCGGTCACCGTTGCCGGCGTCCATCTTGCCAGCCAGGGCGGCGTACACGCCACCTTGGCCGATGCCCGCATCCATCTCGATCCCCTGCACGTCACCGGCGAGGAGACCGACCTGCGCGTCCAGGGTAGCCTGGACCTGAAGGAAAAGCAGCAACTCGACCTTGCCGCCAGCGGCTCCATCAATCTCAAGCTGGCCGAAACCATCGATCCCGACCTGACCGCCAGCGGCACCACGACCTTCCAGGTGGAGGCCCACGGCCCGCTGAAGAATCCCGGTTTGCAGGGGCGCATCGACTTCCAGAACGGATCTCTTTCGCTGGAGGACATTCCCAACGGCCTCAGCCAGTTGCACGGCACGCTCGAATTCAATCAGAACCGCCTGGAGGTCAAGTCGCTGACCGCCATGAGCGGCGGCGGCCTGCTGAGCGTGGCCGGCTTCCTGGCCTACGAGCGCGGCATCTACGCCGACCTTTCGGTCACCGGCAAGGGCATTCGCATCCGCTATCCGCCCGGCGTCAGTTCCCTGGCCGACGCCACGCTGCGCCTGGAAGGCTCACAGAACAACCTGCTGCTGGCGGGCGATGTGCTCATTACCCGGTTCTCGGTCAGTCCCGACCTGGACATTGCCGCCCTGGCCGCGCAGGCCAACGCCGTGCAAACCATCGCGCCGGCGGACGCGCCCTCGAACCACATCCACCTGGACGTGCATGTGGCCTCCTCGCCGCAGTTGAACTTCCAGAACGCCTACGCCAAGCTGGCCGGCAACGTGGACCTGCGCCTGCGCGGCACGGTCGCCTCGCCCTCGCTGCTGGGCCGCGTCTCCATCACCGAGGGCAATGCTCTCATTGCCGGAACACGCTACGAACTCCAGCGCGGCGACATCTTCTTCTCCAACCCGGTCCGCATTGAACCCTCCATCGACCTCAGCGCCACCGCCCGCGTCGAAGACTACGACATTACCCTCGGCCTGCACGGGACGCTCCAGAACCCGGCGGTCACCTGGCGCAGCGATCCACCGCTGCCGGAGGCCGACGTCGTCGCCCTGCTGGCTCTGGGCCGCACTGAGAACCAGCAGCGCCTCTATACCCAGCAACAGGAGCAGGCCCTCGCCAATCCCACCACCGACGCCCTGCTCGGCGGAGCGCTCAACGCCACCGTCAGCAGCCGCGTGCAAAAGCTCTTCGGCGCCGGCAGCGTCAAACTCGACCCCAACTACCTCGGCGCCCTCGGCAACTCCACCTCCCGCATCATCGTCGAAGAGCAGTTAAGCCGCTACGTCACCCTCACCTACGCCACCAACGTCAACACCACCAGCCAGCAGTTGATCCAGGCCGAAGTCGCCATCAACCGGCACGTATCGCTGCTCGTGGCCCGCGACGAGTCCGGCGTCTTCTCCATGGTCGTCAAGGCCACGCGCCGCTACCGGTAAAATGGCCGTGTAACCGCTCCCATGAAAACCGCGTCTAAAGGTCGAACTCCAAGCCGCAGAGCGGCGAACGCGATAGGATTCCGGGCTGAGACGGCGGCAATCAACGCAAAGAACCAAGACTATCCCAAGGATATGACCTGCAAAGCACGAAACGGGGTGAGAACATGACCTGGACGATGCGCGGCACGCATGCCGCACTGCTGGCGGCAACGCTCGCAGGAACCCTCCTGAACCCAACCCGGATATTCCCGGCAGTGGCCCAAGTCTCCAACGCGGCTTCCTCTGCGCAGACGAACACACCACCGGCAAGCGATGCCGCGGTCCGGCAGAAGCTGAACAAGAAACAGTTTCTCAACGTCAAGGTAAGCGTGGATCGGAGCATTGCCACGCTTTCTGGGACTGTGGACATCTACGCCTTCAAGGCCGACGCCGCAAAGCGGGTCAGCATGGTCAAGGGCATCACCGCGGTGCAGAACCGGATCGAGGTTGCCGGGCCCAGCATTCCCGACGACCAGCTGCGCGCCCAAATCCTTGAGAAGCTGTCCGCCGACCGCCCAGGGTACACCAGCACTTCCAAATCCATCGGGGTCAGCGTCAAGAACGGTCTCGTTGTCCTCGCCGGTCACGTCGGGGCCGAGGTGGACAAGGACCTGGCGCTGGACTTGGTTTCCAACTGTCCCGGCGTCAAGAACCTGGTGAGTATGATCGAGGTCGATTCACCCGGCGACATTCACAATCGGACCATCTCCGGACCGGTGACGACGAGGAATCAGTAGACTTCCATCGTTGGGCAAGTGGCCGATCGGCTCCAGCCCCATCCGCCTCCCGATGCGGAATGGCGGCGTGCTGTTGTACGGAACCGTGAATTGCCGGCTACGAAGGAGACAGGCTTTCTTCGCGTTCGCGAGGTGTCCGGCGTCTTCTTTATGGTCATCAACGCCAAGCGGCGGTACCGGTAAGGGATCAGAGATCAGGGATCAGCGATAAGGAACGCGCTGGGTGCGCCACCTTCGCTTGTCATCCTGAGCGAAGCGTAGCGAAGTCGGAGGACCCGCGTTTCGTTCTGTTGCGGCCACGGTGGGAGACAGCCGCGCGCAACCTTTCCCAAGAGCCGGTGTCTAACCTTCGGAAAGGCAACCCGGCCGAACGCCTTGAGCCTCGTTCGCCACGGTGGAGTGACCAGGAAGGCGACCGAACTCGGCCAGTTGCCACAAGAGTTTCCCGATCCCCAAGGAGGAGTCAGTCATGAAACGGAAGATACGCACTACCCGGACGGCACTTTTCGCGGCTACGATTGCCGCAGCCCTTCTCGGCCTTCCCCAGGCCGCTTTGGCAGCCCCACGATCCGGCGCCGCCGCTCAGGCGGAGGAAGGGAGCCCGGCAACCGGCGCCGCCGCGGCCCGGCTCAACCACAAGCAATATCGCGACGTGAAAGTGACCGTGGACAACGGCATCGCCACGCTCACCGGAACCGTAGACCTCTACGAGTACAAGGCCGACGCCGAGAAGAGCGTCCGCAAGGCCCGGGGAGTCAGCGCCGTCCGTAACCTGATCGAGGTCGCCGGCCCCAACGTCCCGGACAGCGAGCTGCAGGCCAAGCTGAGTGAAAAGCTCGCCTATGACCGCGTAGGCTACGGCAACACTTTCAACGCCATCAGCCTCAGCGTCCAGAACGGCGTCGTCACCCTGGGCGGCCATGCCCGCACCGACGTGGACAAGGACTCCGCGCTGGCCCTGGTCAGCACCTATCCGGGCGTAAAGGACGTAATCGGCGAGATCGAGGTCGATCCCACTTCCATGATGGACGACCAGATCCGCATGGCCGTGGCCCACGCCGTCTACGGGTACGGGGCCCTGAACAAGTACGCCATGGACCCCGCCAAGACCATCCGCATCTCGGTGCAGAACGGCCACGTCGAGCTCTATGGCGTCGTGGACAGCCAGGGCGACAAGAACCTGGCCTTCATCCGCGCCAACGGCGTCCCCGGCGTCTTCAGCGTAAAGAACTACCTGCAAGTCGCCAACCAGCCCAACGAGGCGCAGAAGTAGATCCCTCGCAGACGGGCGGCCCAGGCCGGCTCTGGGCCGTCCATCTGCCAAAGGTTCCCTACTGGCAATGGATGGTGAATCCGATCTTGCCCTCGAGGGGATTGGGAGATTCGATGATGAGTTTCACCCAGCCGGTATAGCTGGCGAATTGCGGCGTGTTCGCGCCCAGGCGCCACGTCTCGTAGACCGGCACGGAGCGGTTGGCCTGAGGCAGATTGACGCTCTGTGAGTTGGTAGAATGGCCGCCATCATTGCGGACAAAGCGGTAGTTCACCGTGGTTGGTCCGGTGCTGATCAAGCCCCAGCCGAACTGGAGATCGACAGGACAGGAACCCGTGTACTGAAAGCCCTGAGCAACCTGACCATTGGCCCGCAGCGACTCCCCTCCAATGCGGACGGTCTGAGCCATCACGCTCAACGTTCCCAGGCACAAGAGCATCCCAACCATGCTTGCAGTTTTGCTGATCTTCACTGTCTCCCCTTTCATCCGGAATCTTTGTTTTGCTCTTCCGGCAGGAGACAATATAACTCAAATCACCCCTGGCTGTGTCCATTTTTCGTGCTTTGATTTTTGAGACCCCATCGGGCCGGAAAGGGCCTTGGCCGGAGTGCAAGTGCCGGGTGCTTCCCCTCCGCTCCTCAAGTACACTGATCCATGGAGCGGCCATGCCCGGCATTTGGTCCAAAACGCGCATAACATTGGAGATGATCAAGTGGGAGCACTCGATCTTCGCGCTGCCATTTGCGCTGACGGCCACACTGCTGGCCGCGAACGGACTGCCCACCCTGCACATCATCGCCTGGATTCTGGTGGCCATGATCGCCTCCCGCTCCGCTGCCATGGCCTTCAACCGCTGGGCCGACGCCGATTTGGACGCCGCCAATCCCCGCACGCGCGGCCGGGCCATTCCCGCCGGCCTGCTGACGCGCCAGTTCGTCCTCGGCTTCACGATCCTCGCCGCGCTCGTCTTCGTGCTGGCTTCTGCCCAGCTCAATCGGCTCACGCTCTACCTGTCGCCGCTGGTGCTTGCGGTGCTGCTGGGATACAGCTACCTGAAGCGCGTCACCCGCTGGTCGCATCTGGGGCTGGGCCTGGCCCTCGGCCTGGCACCCACGGCGGCCTGGATCGCAGTCCGGGGCTCGCTCGATCCCCGCATCCTGGTTCTCACCGCGGCAGTTACCCTGTGGGCAGGCGGGTTCGACGTCCTTTACGCCTGCCAGGACTGCGAGCACGACCGCGCCGCGGGCCTCCACAGCCTGCCCCAAGCCGTGGGCATTCCCGCCGCCTTCTGGGCCGCCCGGGCCATGCACCTGACAATGCTGGGCCTGCTCGCCTGGTTCGGCGCACTGTTTCAATTTCGTACACTCGGCTGGCTGGGCATCGCCGCCGCGACCCTGCTGCTGGCCTATGAACACTCCCTGGTCTCTCCCCATGACCTGCGTCGCCTCAATGCCGCCTTCTTCACCATGAACGGCGTCATCGCCACCGTTTTTCTAGCCTTTGTGGCAGCCGACCTGTGGCTGCGGAGTTGAATTCCACGCCTGCAAGCGGATTCCCAGACGAAACTCCGGGTGGGCTGTGGTATGGTGCCAGAAAGCGCTTCAAAGCAGACGCCTCACGGTGACCGCTCAGCGAGAATTGACCGGAGCACAGGGCACGGGAATGAAGATCGCCATCCAGGGAGAACCCGGCTCATTCAGCCACGAAGCAGCGATGAAGCTGGTCGCCGACGCGGCGATCGTGCCGTTCTCGCTCTCCGCCGACGCCTTTGCCGCACTCGTAGACGGAACCGTGGAAGCCGCTGTCATTCCCATTGAGAACAGCCTGGCCGGCTCGGTCCTGGAGCACTTCGACCTGCTTCTGGCCCACGAAGTGCAAGTCCAGCGCGAGACGCTCCTGCGCATCCGCCACAACCTGATCGCGATCTCCGGAGCCTCGATCGGCGAGATCGACCGCGTCTTCTCGCATTCCGTAGCCCTGGCGCAGTGCAGGCGGTTCCTGGCCCAGCACCCCAGGATGGAGGCCTTCGCCTTCTACGACACCGCCGGCAGCGTCAAGCAACTGGTGGAAATGCGCGACCGCCATGCGGGGGCCATCGCCAGCGAGGCCGCGGCCCACTACTATGGGGCGCAAATCCTTCAGGCGGGCATCGAAGACAACCCGGAGAACTATACCCGCTTCTTCCTCGTCCGCCGCGCCCAGGATGCCGTTGCGGATCCTGAGTCGAACAAGATCAGCGTCGCCTTCTCCCTGGCGAATCGTCCCGGATCTCTGGTCGCCGCGCTCTCCGCACTCTCGTCCATCGGCATCAACCTTACGAAGATCGAGTCCCGCCCGGTCCAGGGCAAGCCCTGGGAGTACATCTTCTATGTGGATTGCCAGATTCACTCCTCCGAGGAGCGTTCGCGCGCGCTCGAAGCGCTCGCTCCCCACTGCGCCATGGTCAAGGAGCTGGGATGCTACCCGGAAGCGCGCCAGGAGCGAGAAACCGGCTCGTGAAGCCTTGATTTGAATTGATTCCGCGCAAGATTCAACAAAAAGGGACAGGCTTCGGCCCGTCCCCTCTTCGCTGCTGCGTTAGTCAGCCCTGAACCGGCGTCCTCAGAAGTGATAGGCCACGCCGACGGCGGGGGTGAAGATGTTGTACCACTTATTGGTGTCGAACTTGTAGCCGCCAGGGTCGCCAAAGGTGGGAACCTTGGTGACAAACCCACGATACTCCGCGCGAATGTCGAAGCTGGGGCTGATCTCATAGGCAAACCCCGCTCCGTAGAGGCCGCCGACGCTGGTCTGCTGCTTGGCGCCCAAAACCGTCGTGCCGGTGTTGACGATCGGCAGGAAGATCAGCGCGCCCGGCCCGGCTTCGACAAACGGATTGAATTTGCGGTAATAGAAAGTGTGCACGTAGGCCCCCGACATCTCCTGGGTACGGGTCAGGATCTGGATGCCGTTTGCAAAACCGGGCGAGTAGTAGGTGATCTTGTTTTGGTAGGTAATCCCGTAGTTGCCCTCGAAGGCGCTCGATGGCGTGAGCATGAAACGGTAGCTGGCCAGCGCGCCATAGCCAGTGGTCGAGTGAACCTGAATGTCGGTGGACGAGGCAATGAACGGCTCAACCAGCCCCAATCCACTGATGCTGACGTCCTGGCGGCTTTCCTGAGCGCGGCCCGCGGCCACACACACGGCCAGCAGGAATGCAACTGATGCGATCTTCTTCATTCGGTCCTGAACCTCACGACTGCGCAACCGTCCGGCTGGCAACGAGCTTGTCGATTCCGGCGCACCGGTTCGAGCCGGGCCCCGCTCTAGGAATTGTAAATGGCCGGAGCGGTCCGTGGAGCAAAGCAACTCTGCCGGAACTTCTGAGCCTATAGACGCATCGGAAGCCAAACCGGCACCAGCCGCCTCAGCCCATGGGCTCCACATGGTAGTAAAACGGCGGTCCCTGCTCCTTGGCCAGCGCCTTCACCGTGCGCAGAAAGGCCCTGGCGGCATAGGAGAGCGTGGCCTGCCGTCGGTGCGCCAGCCGCAGCACCCGCTTGAACTCCAGCTCGTTCACCGCCACCCTCACCAGTTGGCCGGTCTCCAGCTCCCGGGCCACCGTCAGGTGGGGAACCAGCGCCACCCCGTTGCCCATGGCCACAAATCGCTTGATGGCCTCGATGGTGGGCAGCTCGATGCCCATATTCAACGGCCTCCGGTAACGCTGAAACGCCTCGATCACCTTCCGCCGCAACGGTGAGGCCACGTTGTGGGCGATGAATACCTCATCTCCCAGGTCGTCGATCGACACACGCACCGCGCCCGCCAGCGGATGGTTGGGGCTCACAATGAACGCCAGGCTGTCGCCATAGACGGCGATGGTGCGAAACTGAGCCGGGTTGGGCCGGAACGAAATCATCCCCAGCTCGAAGGTGCGCAGGTTCAGCTCCTCGGGAATGCGAGAGGCCAGCATCCGGTGCACGGTCACGCTCACCTGCGGAAACGCCCGCCGGAAGCGGTCGATGGCCGGCAGCAGATACATGCAGGTGTACTCGTTGGCCGCCAGTTGCAGCCGTCCCCGCTCCAGATTCTTCAGCTCGTCCAGAGCGCTGGTAGCCTCGCGGCGCAGGGCCATCAGCCGCAGCGCGTAGTCGTGCAGCAGCACCCCGGCCGCGGTCAGAGAGCCGTCGCGCGCCGCCCGGTCGAAGAGCGTCTCGCCCACAGCCGCCTCCAGCTTGCGGATTACCTGGCTCACCGCCGGCTGCGTCCGGTGCAGGCGCACCGCCGCGCGCGAGAAGCTCCGCTCCTCCGCCACCGCCAAAAACGTCTCCAGTTGATTCAGTTCCATGAGGCCTCCGCGAACAAGAGATCAGGGGGCAGAGATCAGAGATCAGAAGGCGATCCGCTGCGCTCTCAGGGGCAGCTAGCGCTCTAATCCGAAAAGGCGCAAGTCATGTGAAGATCTGCGAGGTCCCACCCTAGCCACAAAGACAAAGACGCGGCGAGGGTGGGGCACCCAACCTTGGTTCGGACCCTGGCCCTCTCCCCGATTCCTGATCCCTTATCCCTGACCACTGGCCCCTGACCCCTGATCTCTCATCCATCATAACGAATCCTTATCGCTTACCCAATAATAATAACTTTGCCTTATACAAGCCCGATGCGAGACACTAGTCTGGTTGAAAAAGGTTTTTCCCGGCAGGCGAGTCAATGATTTCAGATCACGTATTCTTCTTCGACACCACGTTGCGCGACGGCGAGCAGTCTCCGGGCTGCAGCATGACCACGCAGGAAAAGCTCACCATGGCCCATGCCCTCGAAGATCTGGGTGTGGACATCATCGAGGCCGGCTTCGCCATGGCCTCCGAGGGCGACTTCGCGGCCATCGCCACCATCACCCAGGCCATTCGCAAGCCGCGCATCGCGTCATTGGCCCGCGCCAAGACCGAAGACATCGAGATGGCCGCCCGCGCCCTGCAGTTTGCCGACCGCGCGCGCATCCACATCTTCCTGGCATCGAGCGACCTGCATCTCGAGTACAAGCTCAAGATCGGCCGCCAGGAGGCGCTGGACCTGACGGGCGAGTCCATTCGCCTGGCGCTCAAGCACGTCGAAGACGTCGAGTTCTCGCCCGAAGACGCGACCCGCTCCGATCGCGATTTTCTGGTCGAGATGGTGCGCGTGGCAGTCGAGGCCGGCGCCACCACCATCAACATGCCGGACACCGTCGGCTACACGACCCCCGAAGAGTACGCGCAGATGTTCCGCGAAGTTCGCGAGCGCGTCCCGGCCATCGACGAGCGGGGCATCGTCCTCTCCTCGCATTGCCACGACGACCTGGGCCTGGCGGTGGCCAACTCGCTGGCCGCCATCCAGGCCGGCGCGCGCCAGGTGGAGTGCACCATCAACGGCATCGGCGAGCGGGCGGGCAACGCCGCGCTCGAAGAGATTGCCGCCGCCCTCTACGTGCGCGGCGACCGCTTCGGCGTCTCCACCGACATCAAGCTGGAAAACCTTTATCCCACCAGCCAGGTTCTCGGCCAGCTCATCACCTTCCGCCCCTCGCCCAACAAGGCGATCGTGGGCGACAACGCATTTGCACACGAGTCGGGCATCCATCAGCACGGCGTGCTGGCCAATCCGCTATGCTACGAGATTATGACCCCCACGCTGGTGGGCGTGGCCAAGAACCATCTTGTGCTCGGCAAGCACTCCGGCCGCGCCGCGCTGAGAAACCGATTGGAGCAGCTTGGCTTCACGCTTACCCGCGACGAGTTGCAACATACTTATTACCGTTTCGTAGCACTTGCCGACCGCAAGAAGAACATCTACGACATGGATTTGATTGGGATTCTGCCCGACCATATCCGCGAAAGCCGCCGCGAGCCGGTATCGGAACTCGATTGAGAATCACCCGCTGCGCGATTGCTTGCGCACAGGCAAAGGCCGCAAACCGATCCCTGATCCCTGATCTCTGATCTCTGATCTCTGATCTCTGAAACCTAAAATCAAGGAGAGCAAGAATGAAGTTGAAAGTACTAGTTACTCCCGGCGACGGCATTGGCCCCGAAATCACTGTAGAAGCCATCGGAGTATTGCAAGAGGTTGCGGCAGCCGGCGGTCACACACTGGAGCTGAATTACAAGCGCATTGGCGGTGTGGCCATCGGGCAGGATGGAACGCCTCTGCCCGCCGACACCGTTGCCGCCGCACTCGACTCCGAAGCCGTCTTTTTAGGCGCGGTGGGCGACGACAAGTTCAATTCTCTTCCTCCAAGCCAGCGCCCCGAGGCCGGTCTGCTCGGACTGCGCGCAGTCCTGGGCGGCTTCGCCAACCTGCGCCCCGTCTTTGCCTTCAAGGAACTGACGGTCAACAGCCCGCTGCGCCCGGAGATCATCGACGGGACCGACATTATGTTTGTTCGCGAACTGCTCGGCGGCCTTTACTATGGCCAGCCCCGCGGCTGGGACAAGGAAAAGGGCGTAGCCTTCAACACCATGATCTACAAGCGCGACGAAGTGGTTCGCGTGGCCCGCGTGGCCTTCAAGTTGGCCCAGAAGCGCCGCAAGCTGGTTACCAGCGTGGACAAGGCCAACGTGCTTGAAGTCTCGCAGCTCTGGCGCGATACGGTGATCGAGGTGGCCAAGGAGTTTCCCGATGTGACGCTGGAGCACCAGTTCGTCGACGCGATGTCGATGCACCTGATGAAGCGTCCGCGCGACTTCGACGTGGTGGTCACAGAGAACACATTCGGCGACATTCTCACCGACGAGTCTTCCGTGATCACCGGCTCGCTCGGCATGCTGCCCTCGGGGACCGTCGGCGGCAAGATCAATTTGTTTGAGCCGGCGCACGGTTCCGCGCCCAAGCACGCCAACAAGAACATCGCCAATCCGCTGGCTACCATCTTGACGGGCGCCCTGCTTCTGCGCCACTCCTTCGGGCTGGATGCGGAGGCCGACGCGATCGTCAAGGCTGTGCGCAAGGTGCTGGAACAGGGCTTCCGCACGCAGGACCTGGCGCGCACCAATCCCGAGGGCTTGACCGTGCTCGGAACCCGCGAGATGGGCGCGAAGGTGCGGGAGACGGTGAAGGAGCTGCTGAAGTAGGTTTGTGGTTTCCCATCCTAGCCGCAAAAAGCAAAAACGCGGCGAGGGTGGGGCACCCGCAAGTGAGGTAGAAAAATGAGAGTGATTATTCGATTTTCTCTGGATGGCGATGATGGCACCCTCACATCGGCCCTTAATACCGTTCTTACGAGAAACGGTCTGACACAGAAAACCGGCACTGGAACCTATGAAGGATCGAGCAGAAACGTAAATACTGCTTCACTTCAGAGTGTGCTTAATGATTTTTGGGCAGGAATTACAAATCAGAACAGAGCAAAACTCGATCACTTTTGGATGAATGTTGACAAAGGATTTTCACGGACCAAGAAGAAAGCAACGAAGAAATCGAGTCATCGAAAAGACGAGGCAACAAACAAGGAGTAGGCATTGAATAGCACGTCAAAAACGTTATTTGAAAAGGTCTGGCAGCAGCACGTGGTGGTCGAGCCGCAAGGAGAGCCCACTCTGCTCTACATCGACCTGCAACTGCTGCACGAGGTCACCTCGCCACAGGCATTCGAGGGACTGCGCCTGGCCGGCCGCAAGGTCCGCCGTCCCGACCGATGTATTGCGACCATCGACCACAACGTGCCCACGACCATCGAAGGCCGCCTCAACATCGTGGACCAGATCGCCGCCAAACAGATCGCCACGCTGCGCCAGAACTGCGCGGAGTTCGGCATCGAACTCTACGACGTGAACTCGCGCGAGCAAGGCATCGTTCATGTTATCGGCCCCGAGTTGGGCATCACCAAGCCGGGCATGACCATCGTCTGCGGCGACTCGCATACCAGCACGCACGGAGCATTTGGCGCGCTCGCGTTCGGCATCGGCACCAGCGAAGTGGAGCACGTGCTGGCCACGCAGACACTGCCGCAGTCCAAGCCCAAGACCTTCCGCATTGCCGTCGAGGGCGAACTGCCGCGCGGCGTCACGGCGAAAGACATCATCCTGGCCATCATCGGGCAGATCGGCACGGACGGCGCAACCGGCTGCGTCGTTGAATACGCCGGCTCCGCCATCCGCGCGCTCTCGATGGAAGGCCGCATGACGGTCTGCAACATGAGCATCGAGGCCGGCGCGCGCGCGGGCATGATCGCTCCCGACGCAACCACATTCGCTTACCTGGAAGGCCGGAGATTCAGTCCCAAAGGCGCCGCGTGGGACGAGGCCGTGGCAGAGTGGAGCAAGCTGCCCACCGACCCCGGCGCAAAGTTCGACCGCGAACTCATTATCGACGCCGCCACGCTTGTGCCCTACGTGAGTTGGGGCACCAGCCCCGGCATGGTCGCGCCCATCACTGCATCCGTGCCCGACCCCGCCACCGCGCCCAGCGATCAGGAGCGCAACGGCCTGGAGCGCGCGCTGGAATACATGGGCCTGACGGCCGGCACGCCGCTTGAAGATGTTTTGATCGATCGCGTCTTCATCGGCTCCTGCACCAATGGCCGGCTTGAAGACCTGCGCGCCGCGGCCCGCATCGCGGCGGGCTACAAAGTCTCAACGCACGTGAGCGCCATGGTGGTTCCCGGCTCGCAGGCGGTGAAGGCGCAAGCCGAGGCCGAAGGCCTGGACAACATCTTTCGTGAGGCCGGATTCGAGTGGCGCGAACCCGGCTGCTCCATGTGCCTGGGCATGAACCCCGACATTCTTTCGCCGGGCGAGCGCTGCGCCTCCACCAGCAACCGCAACTTCGAGGGCCGCCAGGGCCGCGGCGGACGCACTCACCTGGTCTCGCCAGAGATGGCCGCCGCCGCCGCCATTGCCGGGCACTTCGTAGACATTCGCAACTGGGCAGTACGGGAGCCCGCGCTGCAAGGAGGGAAGGCCTGATGCAACCCTTTTGCACACTCACCGCGCTGGCCGCGCCTCTGGATCGCGCCAACGTCGATACCGACCAGATCATACCGAAGCAGTTCCTGAAGCGCATCGAGCGCACCGGCTACGGCGATTTTCTTTTCTTCGATTGGCGGCGCACGGCGGCAGGCGAGCCGGACCCTTCATTCGTCTTGAACGATCCGCGCTACAGGGGCGCGCAGATCCTCATCGCCGGCAAGAACTTCGCCTGCGGATCGAGCCGCGAGCACGCCGCCTGGGCGCTCTCGGACTTCGGCTTCCGCGCCGTCATCGCGCCCACCTTCGCCGACATCTTCTTCTCCAACGCGGGCAAGAACGGCATCGTGCTGGCCCGGCTCACTGAAGAGCAGGTCGCCGAACTGCTCCACAACGCGAAGACCATTCCAAACTATCAACTTACTGTTTCGCTCGAGGCGCAGACGGTCACCGACAATCGGGGATTCAGCGCAACCTTCGAGGTGGACCCGTTTCGCAGATTCTGCCTCCTCGAAGGCCTCGACGACATCGGCCTCACGCTAAGGCATGAAGCCGCGCTGGACGCATTTGAAGCAAAGCACGATGAAGCAACTTGGCTGAAAGCGAAGTGACAGCTTCCAGTTGTTAGCTTCTAATACCATGACCGCGTGGATAAGTGGTTTCCCAGGTCTCCAAAGCGAGACCTGGGGCACCCAGCATTCGAGGAATGAAGGACAGGAAAAAACCTCAACAGCAACATGAACGAGCTAGTAGCTAGAAGCTAGTGAACGAGGAAGGCAAATGACCATCGAAGGCAAGCGCCAAAGCATACCGTTGACCGAAGGACCAAGCCGCGCCGCCGCGCGCTCCTATCTGCGCGGAGTCGGCTACAGCAAAGAGGATCTGCACAAGCCCATCATCGGCATCGCCAACACCTGGACCGAGATCGGCACGTGCAACGTGCATCTGCGCGAGATTGCCGAAGCGCTGAAGGAAGGCATTCGCGAGGCCGGCGGGACTCCGATGGAGTTCAACACCATCACCATCCACGACGGCATCACCATGGGCACGCAGGGCATGAAGGCCTCGCTGGTCTCGCGCGAAGTGATCGCCGACTCGATTGAATTGGTGGCGCGTGGCAACCTCTTCGACGGCCTGGTCGGCATCGGCGGCTGCGACAAGAATATGCCCGGCATCATCATGGCTCTCTGCCGCCTCGATATTCCCGGCATGATGCTGTACGGCGGTTCCATTGCCCCCGGCAAGCTCAACGGCAAGGACATCACTATCCAGAACGTCTTCGAGGGCATCGGCTCGCACGCCGCGGGCCGCATCGACGACGCGGGTCTCGAGGCTCTTGAGGCCAACGCCTGTCCCGGCGCGGGCGCTTGCGGCGGCCAGTTCACCGCCAACACCATGGCCATGAGCGGCGAAATCCTCGGCATCTCGCCCATCCAACTCTCCGGTGTTCCCGCCATGAACCCTGAGAAACGAGCCGCAACGCGCGAAGCGGGACGCATCCTGATGGATGCCGTCCGCGCCAATCGCCGCCCTTCGCAGATCATCACCCGCAAATCGATCGAGAACACCATCGCCAGCGTGGCCGCCTCGGGCGGTTCCACCAACGCCGTGCTGCATCTCATCGCCATCGCGCGCGAACTCAACATTCCGCTCACGGTGGACGACTTCGACGAGATCAGCAAGCGCACGCCCTTCATCTGCGACCTCACTCCGGCGGGCAAGTTCGTCGCTTCGGATTACCAGGCCGCCGGCGGCTCGCGACTGCTGGCCAAGCGCCTCATCGACGCCGGTTACGCCGACGGCTCCACGCTCGCCATCAGCGGCCGGACTCTCGCCGAAGAAGCCGCGCTCGCCGTGGAGACGCCCGGCCAGGTCGTGATCCACACCTTCGACGATCCCATCAAGCCTACCGGCGGCCTGGTTATCCTCAAAGGGAACCTGGCGCCGGAGGGCTGCGTGATGAAGGTCGCCGCCGCCAACCGCGTCGAGCATCGCGGCCCGGCGCGCGTCTTCGATTGCGAGGAAGATTGTTTTGCCGCCGTGCAGACAGGCCAGATCAAACCCGGCGACGTGCTGGTCATCCGCTATGAAGGCCCCAAGGGCGGCCCGGGCATGAGAGAGATGCTGCAAGTGACCGCCGCCGTCAGTTCGAACGCCGAACTCTCGGCCGCGGTGGCTCTGCTCACCGACGGCCGCTTCAGTGGCGCAACCCGCGGCTTCACCGCCGGCCACGTCGCTCCCGAAGCCTTCTCCGGCGGACCCATCGCCGCCGTCCGCGAGGGCGACATCATTCACTTCGATATTCCCAACCGCAAGCTGACGCTAGAAGTCGGCGACGAAGAAATCGCGGAGCGGCTCAAGGGCTTTGTGCCGCCCGCATTGCGCTGGCCCAGGGGCGTCTTCCGCAAATATGTGGACCGCGTAAGCAGCGCCTCTGAAGGCGCGACAACGTAAGTAACAGTGGTCAGTTTTCAGTTGTCAGTGGTCAGTCAACAGGAACGACACCTATGCGATTATTCAATCGTCCGCGTGGAAAGGCGAAGACGCCCGGCCCTGAAGAGGCCGCGGAGGAACTATACGCCTACTCTCGGATCGATTTGAACGCGGAGATTCTTCCAGAAGGCGCCGTTCGTTGCCGACCCTCAATCAACGCGAACTTTAAGTTCACGAGAACGGCGATTATTATCCAATGGCTCCAAAGGATCGAGAAGCATCCGTCTCGGGCGGCGAATGCTGGAGCGGTCTTGAAGGAATTTGAAAAACTGACATTTGGAGGATTTGAGCCCAAGACCATTGCTTCCCTAACGCAACACCTAGGAAAGCTCATGGACATTACGGACGAAATAAACGCCTTGATGTCGAACAGAGCCATCCCCGAAGGAGAAGCAGGACGGGGCGGACTCGATATCTCAAAGAAGTGGTTCGAAATCGCATTGGACGACCCAAATCTCGTTGCTCGCGCGACTGTGATGCATGGCGCAGAGTTGATCTTCCTCGTTCACGAAGAGATGAAAAACATCGGCGAAATGGTTGGAAACGCGGTGTCTGAAGAGGGGAAAAAGTGATGGCTCGGAGAATCGTAACTAAACCATTCTACGCAACACGGCTAGATCGCGATGACGATAGAAGTTGCATTCAGCTCGAAGGTTGCGATATCACGGGAGATATTCCTTTCGCAAAAGGCATGGGGCCCCTCGATGATGGATTCCCTCCAAAAGGCCAGTTTGTCAACGGTCAACCAGTAGTGCAGTTCAGGTTCCAAAGTTATTCATACTGCGCTGAACGCTCTGTCTATGAGACGTCAACGGTAGAAATCATCAACCCTCTGAACGAGAAATCAGCATGACCCCCTAGCCACTGTTTCGAAATGTACGCGGGATTCATGGCGTTACCACAAGGGAGACTTAAGGAGCCGTTATGACAATGCAGTCAGAGAAGAGTGGATCGTATCTGCCAATTTTAGGTAAGGAATGCCAAATTTTGCAGTAACGAGGAGGAGCAGAATGCCCGTATTCAAAACAGAATACAGTTGCCCGAAGTGCAAGCGTGAGACAGGGAGGGCGAATCAGATTTCAGCCGCAGATGGGGGGTTAATCTGCCCTGTCAACCCAAACCATAGGTGGGTGGACACACCATCCTTCTACGCCGATAGCCCCGTTGTGGAGTTCAAGGACGGCCCCGCCAAAATTAAAACTCCCGAGCACAAGGGAAACGCTCCACGTAACCCGCCCACTCGTCTCACCGGCGCCGAGATTCTTTGGGCTACGCTGGTAGGCGAGGGCGTAACCGACGTCTTCGGCTACCCCGGCGGAGCGATTTTGCCCGTATACGACGCGCTGCGCAAGTTTCCCATTCACCACACGCTGGTGCGCCACGAGCAGGGCGCGGCGCACATGGCCGACGGCTACTCGCGCGCCTCGGGCAAGGTGGGCGTGGCCATCGCCACCAGCGGACCCGGCGCAACCAACCTGGTCACCGGCATCGCCACCGCCATGCTCGATTCCATCCCCATCGTGTGCATCACGGGCAACGTCTCCAGCAAGGTTCTCGGCACCGACGCCTTTCAGGAGGTGGACATCACCGGCATCACGCTGCCCGTGACCAAGCACAACTTCCTCATCAGCCGCGCCGAGGATATTGCGCCCGCCGTGCGCTCCGCCTTCCAGATCGCCAAGTCGGCGCGCCCCGGACCGGTGCTGATCGACATCACCAAGGATGCGCAGCAGGCCACGGCTCTGTTCGACTTCGAGGCCGCCAAGCCGCGCCCCCATCGCATCCATCCCATGCGCAAGTTCGAGGACTCCGGCTTGGCGCGCGCAGCCGAACTCATCCGCTCCGCCAAGCGCCCCGTCATCCTGGCTGGCCACGGCATCATCGAATCCGGCGCCATGGAGCAGGTGCGCGCCCTGGCCGAGCGCGCCGAGATTCCCGTCGCTCTCACGCTTCTGGGCCTGGGCGCATTTCCCTCCTCGCACTCGCTCAGCTTGGGCATGATGGGCATGCACGGCGAGGCCTGTGCCAACCATGCCATTCAGGAAGCCGACCTGCTAATTGCCTGCGGCATGAGGTTCGACGATCGCGTCACCGGCACGACCGCTACCTACGCCACCAAGGCAAAGAAGATTCACATCGACGTTGACCCGGCTGAGATCAACAAGAACGTCAAGGTCGATGTGGCGCTGATCGGCGATCTTTCCGAGGTGCTTGAGCAGTTGCTGCCGCGCATCGCGGGCCGCGAAAGCCAGGCTTGGCTCAAGACCATCGACGGCTTCAAGGGCGAAACTGCCCAGCGCGACATCAAGAACCTGGCCGACTCCGGCCACCTCTATGCGGCCCACGTCATCAACGACATTTGGCGCATCACCGGCGGCAAAGCCATTGTGGTGACCGACGTTGGCCAGCACCAGATGTGGGAGGCGCAGTACTACCACCACGAGAAACCGCGCTCCCTCATCACCTCCGGCGGCCTGGGGACGATGGGATTTGCGCTGCCCGCGGCCATCGGCGCAAAGACCGCCAACCCGGACAAGGAGGTCTGGGTGATTGCCGGTGACGGCGGCTTCCAGATGACGGCTGCCGAACTGGCCACCATCGTCCAGGAGGAGCTGAAGATCAACATCGCCGTCATCAACAACGGCTATCTGGGCATGGTGCGCCAGTGGCAGGAGTTCTTCTACGAGCGCAACTACGAAGCCACGCCGATGGTCAGCCCGGACTTCGTCAAGCTGGCCGACGCTCACGGCATTCAGGGCCTCACCGTCAGCACCCGCGCCGAAGTGGCCGGGGCCGTCGATGCGGCTCGCGCCGCGCCGGGCACGTTCCTGCTCAACTTCAAGGTCGAGAAGGAAGACTCGGTCTACCCGATGGTTTCCACCGGCTCCGCATTGCATGAGATGATCCGCAGGCCAGGCAAGGACGCGCTGGTGGAGTCGCCGGGTGAAAAGTAAGAACCAGTCATTGGAAATGGAGAAACTCTCTTGAACGGTGCTGTCTATCTATACTTCGGAGATGCGAAGCTCACAACGGGTTCGTTCGACGATCTCCGAGAACTCGGCATCATCCCAAAAGAGGGAATTCGCCTGATTTTCTATGATCTGGACGCTGACAAAGAAGGCCACCCGATGTATATGTGTGCTGAAGGTGTGCTCCATTTTGAAAGAGAAAGCGCCTCTTGGCGCGCCGTTGTGGAGGAAGAAAGCTTGCGCTGGGTTCCTCGATCAGAAGTTGCTCAATGAGTTGCGTTAGCCCGTTCGATGTAACGACCGCTCACAAGAGCGGCTGAAACGATCAACAACGAAAGGCCCCACATGCTGCACACATTCGTCGCTTACGTTGAAGACCTGCCGGGAGTGCTGACGCGCGTCGCGTCCCTCTTCCGCCGCCTCAATATCAACATCAACTCGCTTACCGTGGGCCGCAGCGAGCGCGCCGGCCTGTCGCGGCTGACGCTGGTCTGCGAGGCCTCCGCCGAGGCCGGCCATCGCGTCCAGGCCAGCCTGTTTAAACTGGAGAATGTGGTCGATGTGGACGACATCGCCCAGGCTCCGGCCGTCACCCGCGAACTGGCGCTCATCAAAGTGGCCACTACACCGCAGAATCGATCCCAGATCTTCGATCTGGTGGAAGTCTTTCGCGCCCGCATCGTGGACCTGGCGCCGGAGTCGCTGATGATCGAGTTGACCGGCGTCGAAAGCAAAATCGAAGGACTTATCGAGGTGCTTCGCGAAGATGAAGGACGCATTCTGGAAATCTGCCGCAGCGGCAAGATGACGATGCGCCGCGGCCATCACACCAGCGGCGTCATCAAAGCCATGGGCGCAGGCGCGTCCGAACCGGAGACGGAAACCGAGCCTGGGGAAACCCTTGTAGATGGCGCTACCAGCGAGCCGGAATAATCCCGCTCAAAGGCCGCCGCACAAACTGGACAAACTGAACAAGCTGAACAAGCCGATTCGAATCAACCAACCGCGAAAGCAAAGGAAGAACCGAGAAAAACATGGCAAAGACTTTTTACGATCACGATGCGGACCTCTCTCTCATCCAAGCCAAGAAGGTAGCCATCATCGGCTACGGCTCGCAAGGGCACGCTCATGCCCTCAACCTCAAGGACTCCGGCGTCCAGGTCAAGATTGGCCTGCCCGCCTCTGAAGCGGAGTCCGTCGCCAAGGCGCAGAAGGCAGGCTTCGAAGTGGTTCCGGCGGCGGAAGCGACGAAGTGGGCCGATGTGGTGATGATCCTCGCGCCCGATCAGATTCAAGCCAAGATTTTTGCAGCGGATATTGAGCCGAACCTCACGGCGGGCAAGCTGCTGATGTTCGCGCACGGCTTCAATATCCACTTCAAGACCATCGTCCCGGCCGCGGGCATCGACGTGGGCATGGCCGCGCCCAAGGCGCCCGGCCACCGCGTCCGCGAGGTCTTCATCGAAGGCGGCGGCGTCCCCGGCCTCATTGCCGTCCACCAGGACGCCACCGGCAAAGCCCACGCGCTCATTCTCAGCTACCTCAAGGGCATCGGCTGCACCCGCGCCGGAGTGCTCGAGACGACATTCAAGGAGGAAACCGAGACCGACCTCTTCGGCGAGCAGGCCGTGCTCTGCGGCGGCATCAGCGCCCTCATCAAGGCAGGTTTTGAGACGCTGGTCGAGGCCGGCTACCAGCCCGAGAGCGCCTTCTTCGAGTGCATGCACGAGCTCAAGCTGATCGTGGACCTGATCTATCGCGGCGGCTTGGCCTAC
Organism: Occallatibacter sp.; assembly: GCA_050014575.1. Classification (GTDB taxonomy): domain Bacteria; phylum Acidobacteriota; class Terriglobia; order Terriglobales; family Acidobacteriaceae; genus Telmatobacter. The sequence goes on from JBEKDB010000039.1 coordinate 28,632, forward strand.
ATGCGCTACTCCATCTCCGACACCGCCGAGTTTGGCGACTACGTCAGCGGTCCCCGCGTCATCAACGAAGAGAGCCGCAAGGCGATGCGCGCGATCCTCAAGGAGATTCAGGACGGCAGCTTCGCCAAGCGCTTCCTCACCGATCTGAACACGGGCTGCAAGGAGTTCACGGCCTTCCGCGAAGCCGAAGCCAAGCACCCGGTGGAAATCATCGGCAAGGAGCTGCGCGCCGCCATGCCGTTCCTCGACCCGGTGACCGTGGAAGAGGTTTCGAGGACAAGGTAAACAAATTCCCCGCTCGTTCAACGCCAGCTTCCCACCGCCCAGATAGGTGGGAAGCTGGAGATCGACCTTGGCCCCGAGCAAGTATGCCGATTCGCCCGATGCCCGATCTCTGACCCTCGCCATCCGCCGCGGCGGAAGCCTTCGGCCTGATCTCTGTTCTCAGATCAGCTCCACGCCCCACAAATCGTGCAGGTGGAGCACGCCTTCGACGGTTTGGTTGGCGTCCACGACGACCAGCGAGGTGATCTTGCGCTCTTCCAGGATCGCCAGCGCCGTGGCGGCGAGTTCCGAAGCGGCAATCGTCCGCGGATGGGGGTTCATGGCTTCGCCGGCCGTGCGGCTGAGGGCTGCGCCGCCTTCGCGTTCCAGCAGCCTGCGCAGGTCGCCGTCGCTGATGACGCCGCGCAGTTGGCCCCGCTCCTGCACGGTCGTGATGCCCAGTTTCTTGCTCGACATTTCGTAGATCACGTCGGTCATAGGCGTCGCCGGCGCCACCACGGGCACCTGGTCGCCGGAGTGCATCAGGTCGCGGACCTTGGCCAGGCGCTTGCCCAGCTTGCCGCCGGGATGGAGCTCGGCAAAATCCTCGGCGCGGAAGCCCTTGCGCAGGCTGACGGCGACGGCCAGCGCGTCGCCCAGCGCCAACATGGTGGTGGTGGAGGCGGTGGGCGCCAGATTCAGCCCGCAGGCCTCGCGCTCCACGCCGCAGTCGAGGGCAACGTCGCTCGCGGCGGCGAGAGTCGACTTCAGATTGCAGCAGAAGCTGACCAGCGCGTCGCCCTTGCGCTTGAGGAGGGTGAGCAGGCGAAGAATTTCTTCGGTCTCGCCGCTCGAAGAGAGCGCGACCACGACGTCGCCGGGCATGAGCACACCCAGGTCTCCGTGGACGGCTTCGGCGGGGTGCAAAAACAGGGCCGGCGAGCCGGTGGAACTGAGCGTGGCGGCAATCTTCTGGGCGATAATGCCGCTCTTGCCCATGCCGGTAACCACGACGCGGCCCCGCTCCTCGCCGCAGCGAAGAATCAACTCAACGGCGCGGGCGAACGGTTCGGCCATGGAGCCTTCAAGGCGCGCGGCGAGGGCTTCGAGCGCTGCCGCTTCGGTGCGCACCAGTTCAGCCGGCTTGAAGGCGGCGGGATCGGGCCGGCCCGGTTCAGGATCGCTTGGTTTGGGCTGGTTCATTGGCTTTTGATGGTAACAGCTTTGGCCACCTGCGGTGGGGCAGCGATAGTGGCCTTCCGTCTCCCAACCTCTTCGCGGACCTGCAAAGAGGATGGGGCGCCCAGCCGCAAGCATCGGCTGGGCCCCCAACTGCCCGTACAATAAGGCTGAGAGGCGAATCCCCGTGAAGCGTAACACCTTGGTTATCACCGCCGTTCTGTTCATTCTGGCCGTCTTTGCGTGGGCGGGATGGGCCAACTGGGAACTGCGCAGGCAGGCGGGCGAGCGGCGGCTGGCTTTAGTGGCGCAAGGCGAGCTGGCGCCCGACGCGGCGGGCGAGGCGCAGTATCTTTCACCGCTCAAGGGCAAGCCGGCGCCGGAGTTTGCCCTGGAAGACCTGAGTGGCAAGAAGGTTTCGCTGGCTAGTTACAAGGGCAAGGCGGTACTCATCAACTTCTGGGCTACGTGGTGCGGCCCGTGCAAGATCGAGACGCCCTGGCTGATCGAGCTGCGGAATCAGTACGCGGCGCAGGGGTTCGAGGTGCTGGGCGTTTCAACGGACGACATCGACCGCGTCGACCCGCAGAAGCTGAGCGACGAGAAGAAGGAGATTGCGCAGTTCGTCGAGCAGATGCACATTCCCTACCCGGTGCTGATCGACGGCGATTCGCTCAGCAAGCCCTACGGCGGCCTGGACGCGATGCCGACATCGTTCTTTGTGGATCGCAATGGAACGGTGGTGGCCGCGCAGATGGGATTGACCTCGAAGGACGATATCGAGGCCAATATCAAGAAGGCGCTGGGGGATTAGCGGGTCAGCGAGTCAGCAAGTCAGCGAGGCAGCGAGGCAGCGAGGCAGCAAGTTAGCGAGCGAGTTATCAAGAGGTAGGAATTGATGCCGGGATTGAAGACGGGAGTTCGCGTTGCGGCGGCTTTGACTTTGGGGTTGGCGGCAGTGCTGGCGCAGGGGCAGTCCGATCTGCCGGGGCGGTCGATCTTGAAGGGCGCGGCGGTCGAATATCTCTTTCCCGAGCAGGTGACTGTGGCAGCCGGCAAGCCGACTTTCATCGCGCTGCACTTTCGCATCGCGCCGGGGCTGCATATCAATTCGCACACACCGAAGGATGAGTTTCTCATCCCCACAGTTTTGTCGATTCCCGAGGGCGCGGGCGTGCGGCTGCTGGAGGCGAGCTATCCGGCGGGCACGGAGTTCACGCTGCCGCTCGATCCCAAGACCAAGCTCAGCGTTTATACCGGCGAGTTTGTGATTCAGGCGCGCATCGCAGCTGAGCCGGGGAATCATCTGGTCGAGGCCAAGCTGCGCTTCCAGGCCTGCGACAAGAATCAATGCCTGCCGCCGAAGACGATTCCGGTGGCGATCGATGTGATTGGGAAGTAGATGCCTATATCCCAGGTTCCAGAATCGGGACCTGGAAGGCACAAAGCTCATGTGAGCGGCCAGCAAGCGTCTGCCCCGCCGCAGGTGGCTACGCTCCTGACTTCTTTTCGATTTTGGCCCAGGAGTCTTTGAGCGGAAGTGTTCGGTTGAATACCAAATTGCCGGGGGTCGAGTCGGGATCGAGGCAGAAGTAGCCGACGCGCTCGAACTGGAAGCGGTCCGCAAGTGAGGCGATGGCGAGGGAAGGCTCCAGCTTGGCGCCGGTGAGGATTTCCAGCGAGTTGGGATTGAGATTGTCGAGTACATCCTGGCCTTCTTCCAAGTCGTAAGGATCGGGCTTGGCAAATAGGTTCCCGTAGAGACGGATTTCGGCGGAGATGGCGTGGGCTGCGGAGACCCAGTGCATGGTGGACTTGACCTTGCGGCCGTCGGGAGAATTGCCGCCGCGGCTGGCTGGATCATAAGTACAATGCACCTCGACCAGACTGCCGTCGGCGGACTTTTGGACGGACTGTGCGGTGATGAAATAAGCGTTGCGCAGGCGGACCTCCTTGCCCGGAGAGAGGCGATAGTACTTGGGCGGAGGAATCTCGCGGAAGTCGTCCTGCTCAATGAAGATTTCGCCGGAGAAGGGCACCTGGCGGGTCCCGGCGGAGGGGTCTTCGGGATTGTTTGCGACCTCGACGAACTCCGACTGACCGGCAGGGTAGTTATCAATGACCAGCTTGAGGGGGCGCAGGACGGCCATGGCGCGGGAAGCGCGGCGGTTGAGGTCGTCGCGCTGGAAGTGCTCGAGCATTTCGATATCCGTGCTGCCGTTGGTGCGCGAGACGCCGGCTGCGGCAACGAAGGTGCGGATGGCTTCCGGTGTGAAGCCGCGGCGGCGAAGGCCGCAGAGTGTGGGCATGCGGGGATCGTCCCAGGCGCTCACGCGCTTTTCACTTACGAGTTGCAGCAACTTACGCTTGCTGAGCATGGTGTAGGTGATGTTGAGCCGGTCGAATTCAATCTGTTGCGAGGGGAAGATGCCGAGCTGCTCGATATACCAGCGGTAGAGGGGCTGGTGGTCGGCGAATTCGAGAGTACACATGGAGTGGGTGACGCGCTCAAGCGAATCGGACTGGCCGTGGGCGTAGTCGTACATGGGGTAGATGCACCACTCGTCGCCGGTGCGGTGGTGCGAGGCGTGGAGAATGCGGTACATGACCGGATCGCGCATGTTGAGGTTGGGTGAGGCCATGTCGATCTTGGCGCGCAGCACGCGGGCGCCGTCGGGGAACTCGCCCTGCTTCATGCGGATGAAGAGGTCGAGGTTCTCTTCGATTGGCCGGTTGCGATAAGGACTGTCTTTGCCGGGCTCGGTTAGGGTGCCGCGGTGCTGGCGGATCTCGTCGGCGGTGAGGTCGTCGACGTAGGCCTTTCCGGTTTTGATGAGCTGCAAAGCCCACTCGTAGAGCTGGGGGAAGTAGTCGGAGGCGTAGCAGAGTCGCTCCCAGTCGAAGCCGAGCCAGCGGACGTCGGCCATGATGGAATCGACGTACTCCTGCTCCTCTTTTTCAGGGTTGGTGTCGTCGAAGCGCAGGTTGGTCTTGCCGCCGAACTCGTCGGCCAGGCCGAAGTCGATGCAGATGGCCTTGGCGTGGCCGATGTGGAGATCTTCGGCGATGATGTCGCGGAGGAAGTTGGAGGGGCGAGCGTCAGTGTTGGCGGCGACTGGGCTTTCCGGATTTGGGTTGGTCATGGCTGGTATTCATTATCCCACTGGAGGGCCGTGCTCAATGAAGGCGGCATGGGAGATGATCGAACTCGCCCGGAATGCCGGCCCGCATCTCAATCGACCACCACAATTGGGTCGACCCAGATCTGAGAATCCAGACGTGGGGCGCCCGGCACGCCCCCTGCGAAAGAAGACTCGAGTAAGCTGGAAGTGCCAAGGCACAAATCCATCGGCTACGAGAAATTCATTTAAGCTAGAAGCGTCAGGGCACGACTTCAGTCGTGCCGCGCGCGACAATAAAAAGTGGAGGGCTTTAGCCCCTGCGATGTCGATACCTTCCCGGCCTTCGGACCCATCACGCGCCTCATTTTACCCGCGCACGTTCTTTGTAACTACGCGCACAGCAGCCGGAAGATCGCTCTTCCAAACGGATCGCATGGCGGCACTCTTTGTCGAAGTTCTTCGAGCCTACATGCGCGCCGGAAAAATTGCCGTTCACGACTTCGTGATCATGCCCAATCATATCCACATTCTGATGACCATTCCGGGCGAGATGACTCTTGAGAAGGCAATGCAATTGATCAAGGGAAGCTTTTCCTTTCGCGCCAACAAGGAACGCGGTTTTCGCGGCGAGATATGGCAGCGTGGGTATTCGGATGTGCGCATCCTGGATGACGAGAGCTTTCAACAGCATCGCGAGTACATCGAAAACAATCCGGTGAAAGCGGGCCTGGCAAACAGGCCGGACGAGTATCCGTTTGGAACGGCATACTTGAAGAAGCAAAAGCACGCAGGGGCTAAAGCCCAAGGCCTATTGGGGGCGTCTATCGGCACGACTGAAGTCATGCCCTGACGCTTCGTGGCCGAAGGTGAATTTGGAAGAGGCTCCTAGAAGCTGTTTCATAACCTGATTCGGGATCAAGATAGGTACTTGGCGTTTGAGTTGGCAGCGAGCGATAAAGTGGCAGGAGGAAGCGCAGATGCCACGTGGCGCTCCGATGCTGACCGAT
>JBEKDB010000040.1:0-32183 GCA_050014575.1 Occallatibacter sp.
CGCAAACGCCCGATCAGGTATACTTCAACCGCCTGCCAGAAACACTGGCAGCCTAAAACAAAAGCAAGAACTTCCACTTAAGGAAAAAACAAAAACTGTCCGAACTACCGGGACCAGCTCAGTGCGCCCGTCGAAGGAAATTCTCCGCAGAACCAAGGAGCGGCGCAGTGCGAAAGGGAAAACGAACCGGGCGACGGCTGCTTCCCGGTACAGCAATGGTCAAACCGCCTTTGACTGGCGCACGCCCTTTTTCAGGCCAGGACGCCTTCTCGCCCATCCTTCTCAAGCTCCCGGGCGTACTGGCGGGTGCTGGCGGTGATCTCGCCGAGCTGGTCGTGAGGCAGGGTCATGCTCTTTTGCCGGTGAAGGTCTCGAATCGGTATTCGGTCTTTTGGTCCTTGTCGATTTCCATCCAAAGATCGTGCTGCCGGAGAAGGCGCTTCTTCATGTCTCCGATTTCCGCTGCCCGCATCGGACAGCGTGTGAAGACGATCAACCCGCCGATCTTGCTTGAGAACGGGGGCGCGTTCTTCCACACTACCAAGGTGGCGACAACCTGCTCGACCGCACGGGCGATCTCCTTGCCCTTTAACTCGACGATGACATCGACTACGCCGGGTTTGGAGACGATGTAATCCGCTTTGGCTGCGTTGGCTGATGGAATCCAGCAGTCCAGGTCGACGCGCTTGATGGAGTCTCGACCGGCATTGTCGAATGTAGCCCTTCGCCCATCTCGTTTCACCGTGATCTTTGAACCGCTCAACTCTTTCGTGCAGCCTTGCAGTGAGGGATCAGGATTCGACATAGCCGAGCCTCAACAGTTCGTCGAATTCCACCCCAATCCTTTCGGATACCTGATCGAGATAGTTGGCGCTTACGAGACCCGTGTCTTTGGCGACGATAGATGTTAGAACGCCGTCTTCGATTGCATAGGCTTTGAAGTCGCCTTCCTTGATCCAATACTGCTCAGGGATGAGCGTGGCGACCTCATCTTTCAATTCTGGTTTCGCGCGAGCCACTTGCCATGCTTCGAGCAGGTTGTTGAAGGAAGAAAGGATGTAGGGGCTGTGGGTGGTGATAACCCATTCGAAGGACAGCATCGGGTCGTTTGCCATCCAAGAAAACAGCTGCACCAGCTCATACTGTGTGCTTGGAAAGATGTGCGCTTCTGGCTCTTCAAGGTACAAAAGAGGACGCTTACGAACGGGACGGTAGGCCACTTGGGAACCGCCAAAAGATTCAATTAGCACGGATTCGTGCTCGTAGCTGTACGCGAAGCGGCTCAACACGTTAAAAAGCGGTAATAATTCCTGCGTACCCGAGGAGAGCATATTGAGAGGAAGTGTTCGATGATCGAGGGACTCGAAATCGGGCGTGTTTCCCCTGATAACTACCTTCCCTCCCGCAATTCTCTCCATCAGGTTGTCGAGGTTTTCAGCCATTCTACGCTCCGACGAAAGAAGGCCAATCTTCCACCTCGAGGAATTCCAGACAATCAGACCGCCAAAGCGTCGAACTACCTGTTCGATGGCTGGGTTCTCTAAAGTGGCGTATCCGGCTTCGATTCCCGTAAAGAACGCTCGCCCGGCTGGAATGTATGCCGGGAAGCTGGGTGAATCATTCGCTTGCAATGCCATCAGTTCATACCAGGCATTGGCCCTTATCTCTCGAAGATCTTCGCTCCGGTCCCCTGGCGGTAGTTTGTTTCTCTCGACAAGAGTTACAAATAACTCTTGAAGCTCGTTGGAGAATGTAACGTTCAGTGGTTGGGATGCGGTGCCGATGCCTATCCTGGATACTTCCACCTTATAGAAATGGGATTCAAAGCGTATTAGAAGTTGCTCATTTCCCCAACTTCCTGAAGGAAACCAAGCTGAGAATGCGCTCAGCACCTGGGCCTCAACATCCTCCCATTTGCGACTGAAGCTAATAGTGTCGAGGACAATATTAGGCGCCTCGTTTCCAAGAAAATACGCGAGTTTGCAGAGGAGGCTCTTCCCGCTGGCCTGCGGGCCGATGAGGACGGTGATCTTGCCGAACTCAAGCTCCGCTTCATTGATGACCGAAAAGTTCTTGACTGTCAGCTTACGCATCGCGTCCTCCTTCCAACTTGGGATCGATCTTGCTTCCTCTGAACATTCCTTCAGGGGCTAAAGCCCACAATGATTCTATTGCATTTGCGGCACGACTGAAGTCGTGCCCTGACGCAATGCGGGCAATTGAACCCTGCGTCAGTCTTACCGCCCGAAGCGTTGTTTACCGCCCGAAGCGTTGTTTGCGGCCCATGCCCATGGCGCCGAGTCCGCCGCGCATCATTTTGGAGCCCAGGCCGCCCTTGCCCATCTGCTTGAACATCCTGGCCATCTGGGCGTATTGGCGGAGAAGATTGTTTACGTCCTGCACTTCTGTGCCGCTGCCCCTGGCGATGCGCTTGCGCCGCGAGCCGGAGATGATCTCGTGGTTGCGACGCTCCAGCGGAGTCATGGAGTTGATGATGGCCTCCAGGCGCACGAACTGCTTTTCATCGATGCTCTTCGAGGCCTGCTGCATCCCCGCAAAGGGGCCGACCGAAGGCAGCATCTTGAGAATCGACTCCATAGACCCCAGCTTCTTGATCTGGCGCAACTGGTCGCGGAAGTCTTCGAGCGTGAAGCCGTCGCCGAGGAGGGCCTTCTTGGCGAACTCCTCGCTCTTTTTGCGGTCGAGCGTGGACTCGGCCTTCTCGATGAGCGACATCATGTCGCCCATACCCAGGATGCGGCCGACGATGCGGTCGGGATGGAAGGGCTCGAAGGCGTCGGGCTTCTCGCCCACGCCGATGAATTTGATGGGCTGGCCGGTGACGTGACGAATGGAGAGCGCAGCGCCGCCGCGGGCGTCGCCGTCCATCTTGGTGAGGATGACGCCGGTGAGGCCGAGGCGCTTGTGGAAGTCGGCGGCGGAGTTAACGGCGTCCTGGCCGGTCATGGCGTCGGCGATGAAGAGAATCTCGGAGGGGTTGAGGAGCTTCTTCAGCCGCTCCATCTCGGTCATAAGCTCTTCGTCGATGTGGAGGCGGCCGGCGGTATCGACGATGAGCGTGTCGCAGCCCAGGATGACGGCCTCGCGGCGCGCCTCTTTGGCCAGGCGCTCGACCAAGGCCGAACCGGCGAGCTCGCCCTTCTGGTCGCCCTCGTAGAGCTTGGCCTCAGCGGCCTTGGCGACGATCTTGAGCTGCTCGCGCGCAGCGGGGCGGTAGACGTCGACCGAGACCAGCATGGGGCGATGGCCGCCCTTCTTGAGCCACGCCGCTAGCTTGCCGCTGGTAGTGGTTTTGCCGCTCCCTTGCAGGCCGACCATGAGAATGACCGAGGGCGGCTGCGAGGCGAACTTGAAGCGGGCCGTGTCTTTGCCAAGCAGGGCGATCAGCTCGTCGCGGACGATTTTGACCACCTGCTCGGAGGGCGAAAGAGCGGTGAGAACCTCAGTGCCGATGGCCTTGACGCGGATCTGCTCGATCAGGTCGCGGGCGACGTTGAGGTTGACGTCGGCTTCGAGCAGGGCGACGCGGATCTCGCGCAGGGCTTCAGTGATGTTCTCTTCGGTGAGCGTGCCCTGGCCGCGGAGGGACTTGAAGGCGCGCTGGAGTTTTTCGGTGAGAGTTTCAAACATGGTCAAGTCAAGTGTATCGCGTGTACTGCGGCGCTACTCCGACGGGGCGATGAGGTACTGTTCGAGTTTGCCGTTGGGGTAGGTGTAGGTGGTGAGGGTGAGGCGCTTGCCGGGGTAGACGATCTCGAAGGCGCGGAAGGTCATTCCGCCGCGCAACTCCTCGTGAGTCTGGCGGAAGGTGAGCGGCTCGCCCAGCGGCGCCAGGCTCGATTGGAAGTCGGCCAGAGCTTCGGGGGTAAAGTAGTCGCTGAGATTCGGGGCAAGCAGGCCGCGGTCGATGCGGCCAGCTTGCTGGTCGTGGAAGATGGCGAGAGCCTGCTTTTCAGGTTCGGTTGCCGATGCGGCGAGGACGGCGGGAGCGGCCAGGCGGGCGATGGTGGAGGCCGCGTCGACAGCGTCCTGGTTGGTGAGAACGGCCACGGCCACTCCGTCGTCCACCAGAACTTGGTTATCGGAGACGAAGCCGGAGACCTCGCCGCTGTGTTCGATGGAACGATGGCCGTTGCGGTCCATGACCTCGACGCCGAGGCCGTAGTGGGCGCCCTTGCCGTCCTTGAGCTTGACCTCGGTGAACATCTGTTTGTAGCTCTCCGGCTTGAGGATGGTTTGGGCGATCAGGCTCTCGTCCCAGAGAGCAAGGTCGTGGGCGGCCATGGCCAGCTCGCCGGCGGCAAACATCCAGCCGCGGCCCTCCTTGGGGGCAACGCGCAGGGGGCCGAGTGCGTGGCGATAGTAGGGGGTGGCGTCGGCCTGGGTGAGCTTGGATTCGTCGGAGTTCCAGACGGAGGTCATGCCGAGGGGGCGGAAGATGCGGCTGGTGAGCAGGTCCATGATGGGCTGGCCGGTTATGGTTTCGACGATGCGGCCGGCGATGACGTAGTTGGTATTCGAGTACTGCCACTGGGTTCCCGGCTCGAAGTCGAGAGGCTTTTTGGCCCATGTGTCGAGGATCTGCTGGGCGGACTCGGGGGCGAGCATGGGGGTCATCACGTAGTCCTCGGGCCAGTAGTCCTGGTAGCCGGAGGTGTGGGAGAGGATCTGGCGGATGGTGACTTCATTGCCCCTGGTGAGGCCGGGGACGTACTTGCCGACGGCGTCGTCGAGAGAGAGCTTGCCGTCCTCCTGGAGGAGCAGGATGGCGGCGGCGGTGAACTGCTTGGAGATGGAGCCAATGGAGTAGCGCATCTCCGGCGTGGCGGGGACGGCGGGTGTGGCGCCGGCGGCGAGGCGGGCGCTGCCGTAAGCGTGGGTGAAGACGAGCTTGCCGCCCTTGACGACGGCGATTGACGCGGAGGGAACGCCGGTCTGTTCGAGAACCTGAGTGGCGATGCGGTCGATGGCGGCGCGGAGGGCGGGGTCGATGGCGTCGATTTTCTGAGCGGGCGTGTGCGCGGCGGCAAGGGACAGGAATAATATGGTGAGCGGAATTGCGGAACCGGAAAACCTTTGCAGGTATTTCATCGAGCGCACTCTCCCAGCGATGGTTTCGCGCATTTGAGGCCGATACCGACTAAGGTATCAGGCGGGCCGTTGGGCGCATCAGGCTGGCAGAAGCGTGGAGGGAAGCCGGGTCGTACGGCAAGCGGAAAGAGGGTTGCATGGATCGGTTGATCGAAGGGCACAAGCGGTTTTTGGTGGAGGTGTTTCCGGCGCGGCGGACAGAGTTCAAGCTGCTGGCGGAAGGGCAGCGTCCAGAGTGGCTGTTCATCACCTGCTCGGACTCGCGGGTGGTGCCGGACCTGATCTTCGACACGGAGCCGGGGGATCTGTTCCTGGCGCGGAATGTGGGCAACGTGGTGCCGGTGGTCAGTCACGATGTGGACGGAGTGACGGCGACCATCGAGTACGCCGTCGAGGTGCTGAAGGTGAAGAGCGCGATCGTGTGCGGGCACTCGGATTGCGGAGCGCTGAAGGCGGCGCTGGACCGGAAGGAGTTGGAGCATCTGCCCAAGGCGCGGCGCTGGCTGAGCCATGTGGAGGCGGCCTTCTCGCATCGCCAGCCGGAGAATCCGGCCGATGGGGAGCACGCGGAGCTGGGGGCGCTGATTCGGGGCAACGTGGTGGCGCAACTGTGGAATCTGCGCGCGCAGCCGTCGGTGGCGCGGGCGGTAGTGGAGGGGCGGCTCACCGTGCATGGGTGGTATTACGACATTCTTAGCGGGCGCATCGAGCAGTACGACGAACAGATGCGGAGGTTCTTGCCTCTGGCGGGGTAAGGTGGGAAAGATTGCTGACAGATGGTGGCGGAATGGAATGAACTGGAGTAAACTAGTTTGTAAGCTAGTTGGTTGAAGCGACCGCTTGATGGAGGGGACAATGTCTACGATTGGGATCTTCGAGGCAAAGACCAGGCTCTCCGAGATTGTGCGCCTGGTGGAGGCGGGCGAGCGTTTCACAATCACGGTCCGCGGACGCGCCGCCGCGCAGGTGATTCCGGCCCAGACGCCCTGCCCTGTCCGGTCTCCCGAGGAGATTGAGGCGGCCTATCAACGCCTGAGGAATCCGCGCATCAAGGGCATCTCCCACGAAACCATTCGCGGGTGGATTGAGGAAGGGCGGCCTTGACCCTGATCCTCGATGCATCGATGGCGCTGGCTTGGCTTCTGCACCGGAGAGACTTGGATGAAGCGGAGCTGGCGGGTGAGGCGCTGGATGTTGTGCGCGAAACGGGGGCGATAGTTCCGGCGCTTTGGTATTCGGAGGTAGCAAACGCGCTTCTTCTGGCTGAGCGCCAACGAGTGATCACCGCACAGGCCTCAGCAAGTTATCTTTCCAGCCTGTCGTTTTGGGAGATTGTTCAGGATCCGGTTCCGCCGGCTTTGAGCCAAGCGCAGGCCATACAGCTCGGCCGGCTGTTCAACCTCACCGCCTACGATGCTACCTACCTGGAACTGGCCATGCGCCGCGCCGGGGTTTTGGCGACCTTCGACCGCAAGCTGGCGGCGGCAGCACGGAGCGCCGGGGTGCGGGTGTTTGGCGATCCCGATCCGGCGTGATTCTGCTGTTCAGGGGAGTTTGAAGGCCTTGACGGCGATGGCATTGGGGGCGCGGCCGGTGGGGAGCATGGTAAAGAGGGAGTTGGAGGCGGTGCGGACGACGGCGATGTCGGCGGAGCGGTTGTCAACGACAAAGAGGAGATGGCCGGCCGCTGAGAAAGCGAGAGCCGCAGGGCCGTCGCCGACATGGACGGAGCGGAGGCGCGTGCCGTCGTCGATGGCGTAAGGGGTCACGTACTGGGACTGCAGATTAGCAACGTAGAGCATGGAGTTGTCAGAGGAGACGAGGCCGCGCACCGGGTCGTCGCCGATCATGTAAGCCCCGCCGACGTCGTTGGTGGTGGTGACGACCTCGGAGATGGAGTCGCTGAGCGAGTTGGAGACGAAGATCTCGCCGCCGTCGGGCTTGAGGGCCAGTTGGACAGGAGCGTGACCCACGTCGAGGAGGGCCTCGAGGCGGTCGGGCTGGTCCGGATTGAACTTGGAATGGGCGAGGGCGATGGCCATGAGCTGGTGGCCGGCGGCACAGGCCACGAATGCTTTGGAGGAGTCGGGGAGAATGACGGCGTCGCTGGCGCCGGGGCAGCCCTCGAAGACAGCGCGGAGGGATTTGGCTGCGGGATCGATGAGGCTGACGCTGTTTCCGCCGCGGTTGGCGACGACCAGGGTTTTGCCGTCGGGTGAGATGCGGGCCGCGACAGGAACCTCGCCGGCGCCCAGGACGGCGATTTCGCGGCGGGTCTTGAGGTCGAGAACAGAGACGGTGTTGGAGCCGGAGTTGGTTACATAGGCTCGTTCGCCGGTGGGGTCGAGGTCGATGGAGACCGGCTGGCGGTGCACGGAAATGGTGGCGGCAACGGTGTTGCTTTCGGCGTCGATGACCGAGACAGACCCAACAGCGCCTTCGACGCCGGAGTTGACAACGTAGACTTCATTGCGCTTGGGGCTGGCAGCCACGGCGACGGGATTCCGGCCCACCGGCAGCTCGCGGTCCACGCGCACATTCACCACGTCGATCACGGTGACGGTGCCGCTGCCGCCGTTCGTGACGTAGGCATATTCGCGATAGTTGGGCGGGTATTGAGGGAAGTCGTGCGGGCGGCAGGCGGTGAGGGCCAGCGCCAGCAGGGTGAAGGCGACGGAAATGGCGCGCCGCGGGATCATCGGGTCAGCCGGCCGCAGCGGCGACGCGAATGCCGCGGGGCAGATTGCGGCCGACCACCGGCGCGATCCGCTCGATCTCGTCCATCATGGTGGCAAACTGCGCGGGATAGATGGACTGGGGGCCGTCGGATAGCGCTTTGTCGGGCTGGTGGTGGACTTCGACCAGGAGGCCGTCGGCGCCCGAAGCGACGGCGGCGCGAGCCATGGGCAGCACACTGTCGCGCTTGCCGGTAGCGTGGCTGGGGTCCACCAGGATGGGCAGGTGGCTGAGGCGGCGCACGGCGGGGATGATGCTCAGGTCGAGGGTGTTGCGGGTGTGGTCGGTGAAGGTGCGGACGCCGCGCTCGCAGAGGATAACCTCGTAGTTGCCCTCGCTCATGAGGTACTCGGCGGCCATGAGGAACTCTTCCAGGGTAGCGGAGAGGCCGCGCTTGAGCAGGACCGGCTTGCGCAGGCGGCCGGCGCGCTTGAGAAGAGAGAAGTTCTGCATGTTGCGCGCGCCGATCTGGACGACGTCTGCCCACTCGGCAACCAGGTCGAGAGATTCGTTGTCGAGGGCTTCGGTGACGATGCGCAGGCCGAAGCGGTCGCGAATCTCGGCCATGATGCGCAAAGCCTCAAGGCCGAGGCCCTGGAATACGTAAGGCGAGGTGCGGGGCTTGAAGGCGCCGCCGCGGAAGAACTGCGCGCCAGCCGCCGCGACCTGCCCGGCAATGGCGAAGGCCTGGTCGCGACTCTCGATGGAGCAGGGGCCGGCGACGATGGCCAGGTTGCGGCCGCCGATGGCGGCGTCGGTTCCGGCAAAGCGGACGACGGTATCTTCTTCCTTGACCTCGCGGCTGGCCAGCTTGTAGGCCTTGGAGACCCGGATGACCTCGGCCACCCCGGAGAGCGATTCGAGGTTGCCGCGGTCGAGCTCGCCCTTGTTGCCGGTGATGCCGATGGCGGTGCGCTGGGCTCCGGGGAGCGGATGGGCGCGGAGCCCCAACTGCTCAATCGATTCGCAGACCGCCTGGATTTGCTCCGGCGTAGCCTGCGCTTTCATGACAACCAACATGACGGCCTCTCAGACCACCAGTCTAATGGGTGAGAGGGCGAAGGGCAATCGCTTTAAGGCGGGAGCATCAGCCTCGTCGATGGTTCGATCCCACCCTAGCCGCAACAACAAAGACGCGGTGCCCAAAGGGCGCCCAGGTGGGGCACCCATGAACGAGCACCTCCGCCGGGGATTTGGAAGATGCGTGGCATATTGGCGAATTGTAATCGCTTTGTGGCGGTTGCGCCGGAGTGACGCCATCCGTGCTAATATCGCCTTCATTCCGTGGTGCCGCGCCATGACGATGCTTTTTCCCCAGCAAGTCTCTCCCAATCGGCGCAATGCCCGGCGGTTGCTCCGCCGGCTGGGTATCTGCGGGTTGTCGGCGGTCTTCTGGCTGGCGCGCTCCCAGGCCCAGGACGATCAGCTCAACAAGGTGCATGTGCCGCCGCCATCCACTTCCGCACCGGCCGCGGGAGAGCCCGCGGGAGCTGAAGCGCCCGCCACCACCGGCCCCGATTCGCTGAAGATCCACCCCGGCGCCCGGATCAGGCTGGACGTGGATATGGTGCTGATCCCGGTCTCGGTCACCGACCCCATGAACCGGCTGGTCACAGGCCTGGAAAAGCAGGACTTCCAGATCTTTGAGAACAACGGCCAGCAGAAGATCGCCACCTTCGCCAGCGAGGACGCACCGGTTTCCATCGGCATTATCTTCGACCTTAGCGGTTCCATGACCTCCAAGCTGATCCGCGCCCGGGAGTCGATTCTGCAGTTCATCAAGACCGCCAACCCGCAGGACGAGTTTTTCGTCATCGGCTTCAACGACCGGCCGGAGCTGATCGAGGATTTCACGAGTTCAGTGGAGGACATTCAGGCCCGGCTGGCCACCGTGCGCAGCGGCCATCGCACCGCGCTGCTGGACGCGATCTACTTTGGCGTGACCAAGATGAAGGATGCGCGGCACGAGCGCAAGGCGCTGCTGGTGGTCTCCGACGGAGGCGATAACCGTTCCCGCTACACCGAAGGCGAACTGCGCGCGCAGGTGCGGGAGGCCGACGTCGAGATCTACTCCATTGGCATCTTCGACCCCTATGCGGCCACTCCGGAGGAACGCACCGGGCCGCAACTCCTGTTCGATGTGAGCGAGGAGACCGGCGGGCGGCTTTTTCGGGTGGACGATATCGCCGACATGGGCGACATCGCCGAGAAGATTTCCACCGAGTTGCGCAACCAGTATGTGATCGGCTACCGGCCCAAGGACCTGACCCGCGACGGCAAGTGGCGTAAAGTGAAGGTGAGGGTCAATCCTCCCGCGGGGTTGCCTCCACTCACCGTCCATGCTCGCACCGGTTACTATGCGCCTTTGCAATAAAGCGGTTCTCGCGGTACTTCTGGCCGCGGCGGCGCTGCCGCTGCCCGCGCAACAATCGCCCGCCCAGTCCGCTCCCGCGCAGGCTTCGCCGGACCAGGCTCCCGCGCTGACCGTGGACCGCGATCCGGTGCGCTCGCCGGACGCCGAGCCCGCCGCCACCGCCGCGCCCGGTCCGCTGCGCAGGGAAGGCGGGGGCTACATTCTGCACACCGACGTGGAAGAAGTGGCCCTCAATTGCACGGTTCTGGAGGGCAACCGCCTGGTTCCGGACCTGAAGAAGGATAACTTCGAGGTCTTCGAGGACGGGGTCAAGCAGACCCTCATCAGCTTCCAGCACAGCGACGTTCCCGTCTCCATCGCCATGGTGGTCGATAACTCCGGATCCATGTATCGCAAGCGCCCGTCGGTGAACAAGAGCGCGCTCGACCTGATCCAGGTGTCGAATCCCCACGACGAGGCCTTTGTGGTGAACTTCTCCGACGAGGCCTTTATCGACCAGGACTTCACCTCGGACGTGAACAAGCTGCGCGACGGGCTGAGCCACATTGAATCCAGGGGCGGCACGGCGCTCTACGATGCCGTGGCGGCCTCGGCGGACAAGCTGGTGGCCGACGCCAAGCGCCCCAAGCAGGTTCTCATCCTCATCACCGACGGCGAAGACAATGCCTCGACCCTGAACCTGGAGCAGACCATCCGCCGGGTGCAGCAACTGTCGGGGCCGGTGATCTACTCGATCGGATTGCTCTTTGGCGACGAGATGAGCCGCGCCGAGGTGCGCCACGCGCGGCGGGCACTGGAGATGCTTTCGAACGAGACCGGCGGAATGGCCTTCTTCCCCAAGAGCATCGAGCAGATCGATCAGATCGCCGCCGAGGTGGCGCGGGATATTCGCAATCAGTACACGCTGGGCTACCACTCCACCAAGCCGACCACCGAGCCGGGCTTCCGCCGCGTGCAGGTGACGGCCGAGGCCAAGGGGATGGGCAAGCTGAACGTGCGCACGCGGACTGGGTACTTCCCTGTGGTGCGCGTCGCCAAACAGCCGGCGGCGGCGGAGAAGAAGTAGGGGGACGTGAGAGATGACGCGGCGGGCTGGCGAGTGGATAAGCGTCTTTGCGATTTCGTTTCTTCTCGCGCCGTTTGCGCGGGCTCAGTTGGAGCTCATCACCTTCGACCGGCCCTTCCATGCACGTAATCTGGCCGGAGTTGTTGTGGACTCCACAGGAGCGGCGGTCCCCGGTGTGGTAGTTGAAGAGTGCGACGCATTGTTCACGCCCCTCCAACCCAGGAGCCCCACAGGGGAAGCCGTCCCCGGCGTGCCGGAGGTGGATTGTGATCGGGAACCCAAACACGTTTTGGCTTCCGCGACGACCGATGCAAATGGGCGATTCGCATTTCAGCGAGCGAAGATGGGAACGACACACTATTTATATCTGAGGGGTTATGGGTTGGACCCCATGAAACTGACGGTGATGGTTCGGCGCTTTGCACGAGCGAACCTGCGCATTCGAATCCGAGTTGCAACCTGATTCAATCCAGCCGTGCTTTCTCCTAAGTGCGGATGCCCTGGACGATCTCCTCGAAGAACTAAAAGCGGCCACCGGCGACCTCCCGCTCGGCCACCCGCGCAAGCCTGTCTTCCGCGGGGCGAAACTGCCCCCAAAGGCGCGTCCCGCCTCCGCTTCCTGAATCTCTCGGCCCGGTCGCCGAATCTTCATTGAATGAAGCTCACCATGAAGGCGTGGCTGCTGATCTTCTGCCTGGCCTCGACGGCCCATGCCGCTGCTGATAAGCCGTGGACATGGAAGGACAGCGACGGAGTTGCCCGCTCACAGGCGGAGCTGGATGCCATTCTCAGCGAAAACAAGCAATGGGTGGACTCGGGAGGGCGCCAGGGGACGCATGGGGTTCTAATCCAAGCCGACTTGCATGGGGCTGGGCTGGCCAATCGAGACCTGAGGGGGCTGGACCTGACGAGCGCGAACCTGGACGGGGCGGACCTGGCAGGGGCGAAGATGGCCAGTCCCGATCCGGGCCTGACGGACCTGACCCAGGCGAACCTGCGCGGTGCGAATCTGAACGGGGCGCATCTGAAGGGAGCCTATTTCGGCGGACCGGACATGCAGCACAGCGGGGCAGACCTGACCGGCGCCGACCTTACCGGCGCGGACCTCGAAGATGCCGACCTGACCAACGGGAAACTTGCCGGCGCGATTTTTACAGACGCCATCCTTACGGGTACCCAGTTTGAGAAAGCGGACATGAGGGGCGCCTGGTATCAACCCACCGACGGGCCCGAGCCTCGGCTGATCGGAACGGCTCAGCACCTGGCCGACCTGCGCTTCATTGACAATCCGCAACCCATGGTGAATCTGAGGAACGATCTGGAGGGTGCGGGCTTTGAACAGTCGGGACGGGAGGTGAACCGGGCGTACCACCGTCACGGCGAGAATCGAGCGCAATGGCTGCTCTTCGACTGGACATGCGCATGGGGGGCCGATCCGCTGCGTCCACTCGTGATCGTTGCATGCCTGTGCGGGCTTTGCACGCTAATTTATTGGGGCGCGCTGCACTTTGAGATGAAGCGGGCCGGTCTGTACCTGATCGCCGGGGGCAAGAGCAGCGCCGGCGGCGGACCCGAGGAGCGCGCATCCCGAATTACCGTGGCTCCTCCGCGGCCCGAACCGATGAAGGATGCGAATGCCGGCGGCTCAAGGGCATGGCGCAGGCTGAGGCGCAGGTCGAGACTGGAGATGCAAGCGCTTCTGACCGCCTTCTTCTTCAGCCTGATGAGCATATTCACGCTGGGCGTTGAGGGGTTCAACGGCGGCCAGTGGATTCGCATGATTCAGCCGAGCGAATTCGATATTCGCGCCCGCGGCTGGCTGCGCACCGTCTCGGGAGTTCAGGCGCTGCTGGGCGCTGGGCTGATTGCGCTCTCGCTGCTGAGTTACTTCGGACATCCGTTCTGGTAGGCGGCGGAGCCCGTCATAGTGCTGCCTACCGAATCATAACGTTATCCACGCCAAGATCGGCACCCTGACCGCTCACTACTTAATTCCAGGAATCGTACATCCGCACAATCAGACGAGGGTTGTACTCGTTCAGCGGTGTGCCGTTCTTGGTGAATTCTATCTCCACGACATATTTCTTGTCTGCTTCTCCGACAAATTCTCCCAAGTATCTATCCATAAAGCTATCCGACCACGCCATAGCACCATTGGAACCTCTGGCAGTTCCCTGGACCACAATATGCTCGCCATCCAACACTTTCCACTCCGCCTCAATTACCTCGTCAAAATGGAACATCTCGCAGTGAGATGGATGCAAATTACCTCCCATCATGCAACTCAATTGGTTGAATGAAAGACCTCTATTCACCCTTATCCCGATACTGTAACCGATCTTCTTGACAAGGAACTCCGGTGTTCGCACGGTTGTTCCCGCAGTGAGAGACACGGGCATGACGACCGGTTCATGTTTGCACTTAAGGCAGGGACCAGCCGATGCGGTCGATGCTATGGTAAGCACCAATAAAGTCCTGCAAACGGTACGAAGCATCCGAAATCCTGAAAGCTTTCTCATCGTTCACCTCCGTTCGAATAGGATTGCCCAGCGGCAAATCGCGCGTAAGGTCGCGGTACGGCGACCGGGTTGGCCTGAGCTTCAACGCAGCGATGAGGTCCATCCTCCCACAAGGAACGGACTGACTCTTTGCATTCCGGAGTTATTCACTTCGGATTCCGGAAACTCATCTTTCGTCCTGGACAGGATTCAATTACAGCGTTCGCTTGAAGAGCGGCGTGGCGATGAGCAGCGTGCCGATGCCGAATACAAACAGGAAGAGCAGGTCGAACTGGATGGCTTGGAAGCCGCCATCCTTGAGAAGTATGGCTTTGAAAGCGTGGATGCAATAGGTGAAGGGGTCAACGACCGAGAGGGCGCGGAGCCACCAGGGAAAGGAGGCGATGGGATACATGGCTCCGGAGGGGTAAAACAAGAGCAGATTGAGAACGCCAAACATGGCGCGGGGAACGAGCGGGTCGTCGACGCGAACCATCAAGAGGAACATCATGCCGTTGAAGGCGATGGCGGTGGCAACGATGAGGGCGAGGAGTTCGAGATCGGCCTCGGGATGGAAGATGACTCCGAGGCCGGCCATGAGGGAGCCGATAATTGTGAGGCAGATTCCGGAGAGAACGGCCTTGATGGCCCCGGCCATGTTCAGGCCAAAGACCAGCTCGAGCTTGGTGATGGGAGTTACAAGATAGCCCTCGTGGACGCCGCGGGCCTTGTCGTCGATGTACAACATGCCGCCGCCGATCATGACGGAGATATACATGGCCAGGGCGCAGCAGGCGGGGAGCAGGAATTTCATGTAATCCACATAGGGATAAAGCTCGACGATCTCAAGGGCGATGGAGTTGGCAAGGCGGGGCTGGATGATGGGGGTGGTGAGCGCGGTGACCAGCGACTGCATTTCGGCTTCCAGGCTGCTCGACGTGAACAGGTCGGAGTTATCGACGACAAAGCCGATCTGGGGCGCGTCCTGGGCGTAGACGCGGCGCGAGTATTGCGCGGGGATAATAACAGCGGCGTCGACTTTGCCGGTGCGGACGTCTTCGCGGGCCTTGTTCTCATCGGTGTAATCGACAGTGGTGAAGGTCTTGACGTTCACCGCGATGGAGTCGAAGCCTTCGTGGATCTTGACTGCCTGGGGGCCGTGATCGTAGTCGACCACGGCGACGCGCGCGCCGGTGATCTTTCCGCCGAAGGCATTGCCCATGATGAGCAACTGCAGGATGGGCATCATCAGGGACATGATCATCAGGGTGGGCGAACGGAAGAACTTGCGCATCTCGCGCTCGACAATGGCGAACATTCTATTCATGGCTGGGCTCCCGGACGGGGCGGCAAGGTGAAGACTGGAGGCTTGACCTGCTCATCGCGGAGCTGGCGGCCGGTGTAATGGACGAATACGTCGTCGAGGGTGGTGTTCTGGACGCTGAGAGAGGTGAGCGTTTCACCCAGGGAGGCGGCCAGCTCGACCAACTGCATGGTGGTTGTGGAGCCGGAGGAGGTGAGGACGCGATAAAAGCCGGCGGACTCGGCCTGCACGCTGGTTACGCCGTCGAGCTTCTCCAGGCGCTCCTGCCACTCGGCGGTTTCGCGGTCGAAGTGGACCTCGACGACGTTGGCGCCGGGCACGCTGTGCTTGAGTTCGAGGGGCGTGCCGAGGGCGACGAGAGTGCCGTGATCGACGATGGCGATGCGGTCGCAGAGCTTGTCGGCCTCTTCCATGTAGTGGGTGGTGATGAGCATGGTAAGGTGGCGGGTCTTCCGCAGGTTGTCGAGCATCTCCCAGACGGCGATGCGGGAGACGGGATCGAGGCCGGTGGTGGGCTCGTCGAGGAAGAAGATGTGCGGGTTGTGGACTAGGCCGCGAGCTATCTCGAGGCGGCGGCGCATTCCGCCGGAGAGGGTCTTGGTTTGCGCGCCGCGCCACTTGACCAGGTCCACGGCCTCGAGAACCTCATCGATGTTTCTCAGGCGCTCGGCCTTGGGAACGCTGTAGAGCTTGGCGTAGATGCTGAGGTTCTCCTCGACGGTGAGATCGGCATCGCTGGTGAGGGCCTGAGGAATGACGCCGATCTTGCGGCGAACGGCGTCCGGATCCTTGGCCACGTCATACCCGGCGACGATGGCGCGGCCGCTGGTGATGGGGACCAGCGTGGTCATCATGCGGATGAGAGTGCTTTTGCCGGCGCCGTTGGGACCGAGCAGGCCGAAGATTTCGCCGTCGGCGACCGAGAAGCTGACGCTCTTGACGGCCTCGAAGGCGCCGTAGCGCTTGACGATGTTCTCGACGGCGATGGCGGCCGCCGGCGCCGTGGTCGCTTTTGCGTTTTGGTCGAGGTTTGCGGGATGGGCGGTCACTGCTTCACCAGCCTGCTCTTGGGAATGTAGACTTCGGCGGTCATTCCGGGGACGAAGCGTTCTTGGGGATTGTCGATGAGGAGCTTCAACTGGACGGTCTTGATGTCGCGCTTGCGGCTGCTCACGTCGCGCTGGGTGGCGAAGTCGGCCTGGGCGGACTTGACGATGATCTTGCCCTGGAAGGTATCGCCCGAGGGCATAACGACGCGAAGCGAATCGCCGAGTTGGACGGCGTCGGCCTGGGTCTCAGGCAGGGGAGCGTATATCCAGGTCTGGCTGAGGTCCATGACGGTCGCGATGGGCGCGCCGGCGGCGACGACCTCGCCCTGGCGGGCGGCGAGGACGTTGACCTTGCCGCTGACCGGCGCAAAGACCTGGGAGTAGCCTACCTCGACCTTGGCCTGCTCAGCGAGGGCGCGGGCATTCGCAACCTGGTCGCGAGTCTCGTCCACGGTGCGGGCGGCGACGGTGGCCAGCAACTCATGGGCGCGGGCCTGGCGCAGCGAAGCCTCGGCGGCGGAGAGGTTTTCCCTGGCGGTATCGACGGCTGCCTTGGCCGCCTGGAGGCTGGTAGCGGCGTCGTCTTTGGCCTGCTCGCTCATGATTCCCTGCTGGGCCAGGGCGACGGTGCGGCTGGTGTCGGCCTGCTGGTGCTCGAAGTTGGCCTGCGCCTGGGCTAGCGAAGCCGTGGCGGCCTTGACCTGCGCCGCGGCGTTGATAGCGGCGTTCGAGACCTCGCCAACCGTCTGGCGCTCGCTTTCGACGGTCTCGCCGAGTTTGAACTTCTGGCTGGAGGCAGTGGCCTCGGCGGCCGCGCGCGCGGCCTGCAGGTCTTCGCTCTCGATGACGGCGATGAGCTGGCCAGCCTTCACATCCTGGCCCTCTGCCACGGCCAGCGTCTGGATGCGGCCGGGAATCTTGGAGCTGACCACGACCTCGTTGGCATCGACGGTGCCGATCAACTGCAGGTCGCCGGAGGGCCGGACAGTGACGAAGTACCAGATCAGCGATCCCACGGTGAGCAGGCCCAGGATGATGAAAACTCGATTGCGTGCGTTCATTCTTTCTTCCCCCAAACAGCCAACAGGCTGCTTTCCGGCATCGGCGTGGCCGCCAGCACCCGCGCGGCCAATCGCGCCCCCAACTGTCTATCGATAAAGATTGCCTGCCCCAGATATTCGGTGGCCGCCTTGCGGCGAAACTCCAGGGCACTTTTCTCTAGCGGATCGAAGCCCTGCGAGAGCCTGGTCACGGGCGCGGAGAGAAAATAAAAGACGTTGGCGCCCAGCGCGGCATAGATGATCTGCGACCACTCGACCGCGATGAGCTCGCCGGCCGCGATTCCCTCTTCCACCAGGGTTTGCACACGCAGCCACAATGGCCGGAAGAGCTTTTCCGAGAGCGGCGTCAATGCGTTCTCTTCGCCGCGGTGCAGGCGGATCATCTCGTGCTGCATGAGAGACTGGAACGCCTGATTGGAATGAATGCGGTCGAAGTGGTTCAACGCCAGCCGGAGAAGGCGCTCACCCGCCGACGCCTCGGATTCCAGCACGGCCATGCTAGCGGCTTGCACACCCTCCGCTACCGCCTCCAAAGCGGCTGCATACAAGGCGTCCTTGCCGCTGAAGTAGTAGTAGAGGAGCGCCTTGTTCACCCCAGCCGCTTCGGCAATCTGCTCGGTACGGGCCCCGGCGAGCCCGTTTTCACTGAATTCGCGAATGGCGGCATCGAGGATGCGGGCGCGGGTGTGGTCGGCGCGTTCGGTCTGGGAGCGGTTTGGAGGGGTGACGGTCATTTTGACTAACCAGTTAGTAAAATAACAGAATGGGCGGAAGTGTGCAAGCTGTTCCGGGAAGAATTCGATGGAAATTAATGTGGGCGGGCGGCTGCCGTGGGCCGGGCAGCGGTGCATTGGGCCTCAACTCAGATGTGCTTCAGTTATAGCTCCCACCAATCGAGCATTAACATGCGGGGATAGTAGAGGGCGGCGCGGAGGACTGTGTCCTGGCCGTGCAGGTTGCGCAGGACCGTGGCGTAGGCTTCGAGCTGGGGCGCGAAGAGTTCTCGCAACTCCGGCAGGGCTGCGGCCGGGTCGAGATGATCGGCGTGGGCGGTTTTGTAGTCGACGATCCACCAGGCTTCCCGGCCTTCAGACCGCGGATTGAGGCCCGCGCGGAAGACGCGGTCCACTTGAACGGCGCGGAGACTGCCGGCGACGACCCCGGCCCAGCGAAGTTCGCTGGCGGCATCGGCGTGGGGCGAGAGAATCCACTGGGCGATGGGGTCGAGGGACGCCTTGAGCGCAAGCTGGACCGCCTGGGCGGCGATTTGGGAGGCCTGCGCCGGGTCGAGGCCGGAGGCGCGCGCCTGGGCCGCAATGCGGGGTTCGCAGTGCTGAATGGCAGTGCGGGCCGCGGGCCAATCGCCGGTTGCGCGGAGTCGGGAGAGTTCTTCGAAGAGCGCGTGGACGGCGGTTCCCAGGACGCGGGAGAGCAGGCCTCCCTGGTGGCGGGCGTAGAGGATTGAGGAGGCTGCGCCCGGTGAAAGGATCGCAGCCTCAGATTGGCGGTCTCCCACCCTTTCCGCAAAAGGACGCAGAAAGGATGGGGCACGGAGCATTTGCGCGCGGGCAGGCGACTCCGCCTCTGCTGGTTGCAAACCACTGATTTGTTCGGGCTGGTAATCCGGCGGGAGGCGGCGGACGATCGTTGGTTTGGGAGGCGATGGCATGCGGAGGAGATTGTCTTCTCCGGAGGCTGCGATGGACTCGAGCACTTCCTCCTGGCCTCCAGACGAGGCCGCGCGGGCGGTCTTCCAAGCGTCGAACCGAACGCGCACTTCCTCTTCCAGGGCCGGCCAGGCGGTAGCCAGCAAACTTGCGGCTGGATCGGGAAGGCTGAGGCTGCCGTCGGCCTCGACCTTGTAGGCGGGGCGGGCGAAGAGGTGAAGCTCTTCGCGGGCGCGGGTGGCGGCGACGTAGAGAATGCGCCGGTCCTCCTGGGCTTCGCGCTGGCGATAGACGCGATCGACCCATTGCTTGGCTGTGCCGCGATCGGCGCCCTTGCGCTGGAACGGCGCGATCAGGAACTCGGTAATCTCCCCGGAGTTGTCCGGCTGCTCCAGTCCGCGTTCGAGCCAGCTAAGCATGGTGCGGCCGCCGCGGCCAGCGCCGGCCTGGAGGTCGGGCACAACGACCACCTCAAACTCCAGGCCCTTGGACTTGTGGATGGTCATCAACTGGACGCCGCAGTCGCTGCCGGCGGCGGGGTCGGGCAAGGCGGTCAGCTTCTCCAGGGCCGCGTTCAGAGCCGGGCCAAGCAGGTCCTGCTCGCCGGCTGGAAGGCTGTCCAGGCAACTCCACAGCATGTCGAGATTGGCATGCGCGGTGGCATCGACACAATCGGCGCCGCCCAGGAAAAGCCATACTTGCTGGAGCCAGGTTCCCAGCGACCGAGTGGGCTGGGCTGCGCGCAATGCGGGCGCGGAGCCGATTGCGTTGAGGACGCGCGCGGCACCTGGGCGACCCTGCTCGCTGAGGAGCGACAGGCGCTCGGCGAGGAGCTCCGGGACGGGCCGCGAGAGCAACTCCGGATCGTCGGCGCTGGTGAGGCGGTGAAGGTCTTCAAGGGAAAGGCCGCACCACGGAGCGCGCAGCACGCCCAGCCAGGCGACCCGGTCGTGCGGATTGAGCAGGGCGCGAGCCAGGGCGAGGGCATCGAAAACTTCGGGGCGGGCAGCGAGGCCTTCGAGATCAAGGGCGCGGAAGGGGATTTCCGCTTCGCGCAGGGCCTGGGCAATGGGAGCGAGGCTCTTTCGGGCGCGGGCGAGGACGGCGACGCGGTACTTTTCGCCGCGCTTGCTGGCCTCAGCGATGCGGCTCATGTGGCTCTGAATCAGGGCGACGATCTGCTGAATCTGTTCGGAGTGGGCAGATTCCTTCTCGCGGATTGCGTCGGAATCGGCGGCTCTTCCCTGCCCTGTTCGCGGCACGAATTCGAGATGCAGGCTGAAACGCGGGCCTAGGCCAGCCTGATCGTCGCGTGCGGGCTGGGCGGAAGAAAACGCAACGCCGCTGCCGTCTGGGGCAGCAAAGACTCGGGCAAAGACCTCATTGAGCCGCTCGATGAGCGGAGGCGCGGCGCGAAAGTTGGCCGCAAGGGGAACGAAGTCGAGCAAGAGCGGTTCGTCGCGCGGGATTTCAAGGCCAACCGTTCTCACGCGGGAGAAAAGCTCGGCGTCGGCGTCGCGGAAAAAGTAGATGGATTGCATGGGGTCGCCGACCGCGAAGCAGGTGCGGCCGGCCCGCTCAGGCCAAGCAGCGATGAGGCCGGCGAGCAACTGGTGCTGGCGGCGGCTGGTGTCCTGGAACTCATCGACCAACAGGTGGCGGATGCCGTCGGCGACGCCGAGCGCAGCGTCGGTGGGAAGGCCGTCGTCGGCTTTGAGCACGCTTTGAGCGATTTGCGCGACTTCAATGAAGTCTACCGCGCCGGCTTCGGCAAAGACGACCTTCAGTTGGGCGGCGGCGTGGCGAAGCAGGGTGAAGCAGGCCTTCACGATCCCCCATTCGTCTTCGGTGTAGACAGCCGGGGGCAGATCGCGGACAGCGGCGAGGGCGGATTCGAGGCCGGGGATAGCGTCGAGGCGGGCAATGAGGTCAAGGATCTGGGCCTTCTCGCGCTTCCGGTCGGCGGGAAAGCCGAGGCGCTTATCCACTTGCCTGCGGAAGGCGCCTTCGCCGATGAGCAGCAGTTGAGCCAGGGCAAGGTGGGTCACGCGAGCTTCTTCGAGAGCGTCGCTGGAGGGGAATGGGGCGCAAGGGAACTCAGCCATCTCGGCCAGTTCGCGGTGGAGTTGGCCGACGGTCTGCGTACAGGCAAACCGCGCCAGTTCGAGGGCTTCGTCGCGGGCACCGGGAACCTGATCGAGAAGCTGGCTGAGCGTCGTGAGCGCGCCGCTAACGGCATGGACGAAGGGGCGCTCCAGGTTCTGGCGCAGAACCTCCCAATCGGGGTTGTGGCTGAGCACGAAGTCGTGCATCCAGCGGTCGCGCCTGGAGAGCATCTCGACGAGCTGGCCTTCCAGCTCCTGCCAGTTGTTGTCGCGCCACAGGAGCAGCAATTCGATGGCCTCGCTGAGGACTGTGCCACCCTGGCCGATCTCCTCAAGCGTCTGGCGGGCCGCGCGGCGGTAGAGGTCGTTGGGCTGTTCGGCAATGCCGAGGCCGCCTCCGAGGCCGGAGAGCAGCGGCTGCTGGAGGGCCAGATCGCGGCAGAAGGAGTCGATGGTGGAGATGCGGAGTTGCGCGGGCAGGTCGAGGAGCTTCCAGCCTAGCCGGTGCGAGTGATCGAGGGCACGTCGGGCGAGGACGTCCATGGAGAATTCGTTGCCGGTCCCTGCGGAAGATCCCTCAGGGGCTGAAGCCCGGGTTGATTCTGGGTTGACGTACGGGCTAAAGCCCGTACCCTTCACGGCGGCGGCTTTTTCAAGCTCGGCTAGGATGCGGTGGCGCATTTCGGTGGCGGCGGCGTTGGTGAAGGTGATAGCCACGATTTGGCCGGGGTCGTCCACCTCGGCCAGCAGGCGGAGAAAGCGGCGAGTGAGCAGGTCGGTCTTGCCGGAACCGGCGGGCGCCTGGACGAGGACGGAGCGGGCGGGATCGAGGGCGCGATTGCGCTGCGACTGGTCGGGCGGCGGGGTCTTGGCCGGGGCCTTATTCATCGGCGGCCTCCGCGCTGATCGATTCGTCCTCGTCTTCAACCTGGTTCTGCTTTTCGCTCTCATGGATGCGACAGAGGGTTTGCAAGCCGCATCGCTCGCAGGTCTTGGGTACCTCGCGCGGGTCGACTTCGGCGCGGCCGGCGAGGAAGTTCCTGGCGAGTTGCTCGATGCGCTCGCGCCAGCCGGGGAGTTGCTCGGCGGTCAGCGCGTTCTTGGCAAGGGTGCTGCTGCCCTTGAGGCCAGGGAAGAGTCTGGCCGCGGGATCGCCGACGTGGCCGGCAAAGGCCAGATCGCCGGCGCGCACCTTGGCAAAGACCAAGCCGCCGAGTTCTCCGTCGAGGGCGAAGCCGGCATAAAGCGGGAGTTGCACATCGTCCGGGCGGGGCAGTTCCCAGGATTTGGGGGAAACGATGCCGGTTTTGTAGTCGATGACCAGGAGCGAACCGTCGATGAGGCGGTCGATGCGGTCGAGGCGCAGGTCGAAGGTGAGTCTGGCGAGGTGGATGGTGCGGTCCGCCTCGGTCTCGGCGACCTCGAAGTCGATGCGCGTGGATTCGTAGTCCAGCCACTCCGTGACCAAGCCGGTGAGGCGTTGCTCTTCGAGTTCCAGATAGCGGCGGGGCATGCGCTGGCGCAGAGCGGCGAGCGTCTCCCCTTCAAAAACGCTGCGAACGTGCGTGGCTACAAATGATTCAAGCTCCGTGAGGGCCTGGAGTTCATGCTGCGAGCGGATGCCGTCCGGCGGCCCGCCCCAGACGGAGTGGAGCACATCGTGGAGCAGTTGGCCACGCTGCCGGTGGGTCAGGCCGGCCTCAGCCGGCTCCCAGCCTTGCGCGTCCAGGCGCACAATGGCGAAGGCCTTGAAGGGGCACTGGGACTGGGAGGTGAGGACGCTTGCGCCTCCTTGGACCTTGCCGGGCGGGAATGGAATGCGGCTTGCGTCTTCGAAAGGAATAGCGAGGGACCGCCGGCGCGGCGGCGCTTGGAGCAGCTCTATCGGCCCACCGGCAAGCTGGGCGATCAGGCGCGAGGGGCGGGCTTCGATGCCTTCGGTTTGCCTTGCGTAGCTGAAATGAACCTCCGAGGCGGAGGCTACGAGCCGTGCGGTGACGGCCTCAGCCAGATCCCAATCGAGCTGCGGGGAGGCGTGCGGCATGGCCGCGCCGCGCTGCACCTCGGGCGGCAAGAGGGGGTGCGTGGCGCCGCCGACGGGCCAGGCGTCCTCGCTGGCGCTGAGGAACCAGACGGCATCGGCAATGAGGCCGGCGGACTCGACGGGCCCGGCAATCTGGATGGGCGCGTCCTGGGACTCAGGCGCGAAGAGGGTTTCATCCAGGGTGCGGGCCAGAATGGAGAGGAAATCCGCCCAGAGAATGCGGCGGCCATCGAATCCGAGCGAGCCGGCGGCTTCGACACCCTGGTGAAAACGGCGGACGGCCTGGAACTCGGCGGTTGATAGAGAGTGTGGGCCGGGCCAGCCGGCAGTCTCCAGCAACCAAGGGACCAGTTCGGCCCAGTCGAGCGGGGCTTGCGGCCGGCGCGCGAGGTCCGCGAAGCGGCGTTGGGTCTCGACGATGCGGCTGACCCAGGCAAATGGCAGCGGGTCGGGGCCGGTGCGCTGCTGAATGAAGGCGTTCAGAGCCCACTGGGGCCGTTGCAGGCCGCGGCGGCGAAGGGCGCGCATCCACGCTTGCAGCGCGGAGGATTCCAGCGGGCTGGCGGCAATCAGGCCGTTGGAGAAGAGCCAGTCCAGTTCGTACTCAGCCAGCGGGCCTGTGAACCAGCGGAGGAGAAGCAGCGCAGCCCGCGTATGGGCGACGTGGCTCAGCGGAATTCCGAGCGAGAACTCGAAGAGCGGGGACTCGCCGGGACCGGTGAGCTGGAGAAAGGCACGTTCGATCTGGCCTCGGCTGGGTTGGGAACCGGCGTTCTGTGTGACGACCAGAAGACGGGCGCGCGGATTGGCGGCAAGCTGGTTCCGGCACCAGAGAGCGCAGGCCGCGAGTTCGGCCTGGGCGTCGTCAGCCTCGTGAAAGAGAACCTGCGCGGGCGGTTTGCCCGGTTCCGTTGGCCCGTCCGGTTCCCTGAGAGCCGTCGTGCCGGGCGCGGCCAGCCGCCATGCGCCCCAGGCGTCGAAAAAGGCGCGCTGGGTGGGCAGGGTGCGGTCGAAGCCTGCCAGGAGCAAAGGCGGTCGTTCGAGCCGATCGCTTTCGAGCAGCGGAATCAGCTCGAGCGGGAGGCGGGCGGGGCTGAGCAGGCTGCCAGCGCGGCAGGTCTGGTCAAAGGCCGCGAGCCAGTTGCTGAAGGCCGCCGTATCCTGCTGCCAAGCGGCGCGCGTGGACGGACGCAGAAACCGGGGCGCGTACCCGCAGAGCAGCTCGTGGGCTTCCATGGCCAGGGCGGCAAGACGGTGGCGCGGGCCTTCCAGCAGAGTGGCCAGACGCCCGTCCGCGCCGGCGATCTCCGCCCACAGCGACTGCTCCTGCGCGGGGTTCAGCAGCAGCCGGCCGTCCGCCTCCCAATCCTTGCCGCGCGCCTCCCAGGCGGAGCGGACAAAGCTCTTCCAGTCCAGAATGCTGGGCGCTGGCCAGGCTAGAAGGCCTTCAGCCCGGCGGGCGCGATGGAAGGCCGCGGCCAGCGCGCGAGCAGCGCGGTCGCTGGCCGTAACCACCAGCCCGCCGTCGCGCAGCCATGCGTCGATCTGGGCTTGCGATCCTGGCTCGGCTTCCGGTTCTTGCCCCATTCCAGCGTTATACGCCGTTGGGCGAGGGAAATCCTAGCTGTGCGGATGCTTCCGGTGTGCCGGCAATCCGCCAACATCTCTGAAGCTGGAATCCTCTTCACGAAGACTTGCAAAAGCCAACATTCTCATTCAAAAGAGAGGCAATTCCGACCTGAAAAGGGGCCAAAAGCTGCCGGTTCTGTTTACCGATCTGTTAACGGGAGTAACTCATAAGCTGCTGATTCATAGCCACTTACAAGCAGGAGCGGGTTGGAAATGGGGCTCCCGGAGGGGGAGGGGGGTGGGGGTCAATGCGGCTGCGGGGGGATTCCTGGCACCGCGGGCGCTTGGAACGGGCATGGGACTCCCGTCCGGCTCGAAGGCCATTCGAGTGGGTGGAGGGATCGCATGAGATTATTGTGCGCTTGCGCGGCGCAATTCCATGCACTTCTTTGTCAATATAATTACTGCCTTCCCCCCTGGTGCCTACCGGCCCCGGCTGAGTTTTGCTCTTCCTGGGCTATCCATCTTTGCAGCGTCTGAGCTTGGTTGGGATAGTCAGCTTTCAGTGTCTGCAACGCCGTCTTACCACGTCGATTACGAATCCCCGGATCTGCGCCGTGAGCCAGAAGAACTTTCATCATGCCGTCATTCCAGGCTTCGAACAGGGGTGTCTCTCCGTCTTTGTCACGAATGTTTGGATTAGCACCGTGCTTAAGCAGAATCTCTGCCTGGGCAGCATCCGAGGTCCTGTGAAGAGCGGTCTTGCCCTCCTCATCTTGTGCATTGACATTGACTCCGGCAGCAATCAGCAGTTCCATGCATTCCAGCATATTTACATCCTCACGATACCGATCCTCTCCCACAACAAACAATGCTGTGCGACCAAAACCGTCTCTGGCATCGAGATTCGGGCGGTAGCGAAGGATCTCACGCACCATCTCGGGCTTGCCCGAGGTTGCTGCGTAATACAGAATGCTGCCTGCCCCCTCCTGCTCGAAGCCCTCTCGACCGGTTCCAAACAAGATCTTTCCACCACTCAGGTTGGCATTCGGGTTTGCCCCGTATGCAATGAGTTTCTTTACAGTCCCAATGTCGCCCCTCTGCGCCGCTCCGGCCAGCGCGACGTCTTTGTCATGCTGATCGCCTCTGCTGACACCCCGATCCATGAGGAGTTGAAGAGCGTCCGGGTGAACAAATGCCGAATCAAGCCAACCGATCTTGACCATCTGTTCAAATAGATAGGAGGTAGGCGATGAAGAGCCCAAAGACGGCTCCTTCTGTGGCGCAATTGGAACGCCTGCTGCAAGCAAATCACGCATCAGACCGGTCTGCCCCCGCATCGCAGCCTGCTTCGCAATGACCTGGGCCTGAAAAGAATAAAAATCGAATTGCTCGGCATGAAGCGTCGCCATCAAGCCGTCGCCTTGAATCCAGCGGTCCGTCCCAGCCAATCTGTCTACCGCGTCTTCGAGGTCGGAGATGACCTCAGGCATTCCCATTTCATCGCCGACATAATCCATAACCTGTTTTCGATGGCCGTCTATGTCGATCGAAAGAGTAAATGTTGGATTGTCGGTGACGCCGTATTCGTATTTTGGTTCCATCGAATAGAAGTCGCCATCCACGAATCTCTGGGCGAGCGCTCGTACCTGCGCGGGATCGATGCCGAGCGCATGCCGACCTGGCGCCGCGACAAAGTAATAGCCATCGAAGACGACACCATTGGGCGATATCTCGACCTTGTACGCAGGGCAGGAGCCCATACAAGCCGTTCGTTCGAGCGTGATCTGGATCTTTGAATCGGGATGAAGTGCCGGTGGCTTGACATGAACCTTGGGTAGTTTCTCAGCTGGAACGATGTTGATATAGTCATTCAGCTCCGCCTCGACAGCCCTCCCATCGGCTTCAAATGGCTTAAATTTCCAATGACGCACTTCACTTTCCAACCGCGGCCAGTACTTCATCGCCTCATCGGGGCTGCTGGCTTTGACCTCAACAACCTCTCCAGTGCGAGAAACTTTCAAGTCCAGTTGTAACTGCTGGAAGCCGTCTTTCAGATCGTCGGCGTGAAGCAAGTGACGAACTGGCGCAATTTCATGCGCGCGCGCTGTTTCGATGTCAACCGATAGTTCTTTACTCTGCTTCTCAGTCTGCCTATCGGTCTGCAGCCGACAGCCAACTATCATGCAGAAAGTGAATGCGCAAGCGGTTCTCCACGCGATCCAGCGCACGGCGGCTTCCTCTCAATACGGCAATGACATGACGATGTCTCTACTTCTCTTAGACACCGCAGAGCGGGATTTTGTGCCCGTTTCACGTACCTTCGCACACTCCGACCCTGGATTGTGCCCGGAACCCGCCTTGTCGTTTGGGCGGAAAGCAGGCAATCCCACCGTGGCCGTGACCTGAAAGAGACTGCGGGATTGCGCTGTGACCGCGGTGACTAAATCTGTCCGAGTTTCTTAGGGCGCTAGCCGCATGTGAGCAGGATAAACGAAAGGCCCGTGGCTAAAGCCACTTCAATTCCAAGCCTGCTTTCAGGGGCCTGAAGGCCCCTGCTCCCTCCGGCGAAAGCCGCCCGCGCGGTTGTACACTGAGTCCATGATTTGCCGATTGCTTGCTTCCTCGATGATTGCGATGGTCTTGCTGGCCGGGTGCCATTCCGGCTCGACGGCTGGGACGGGGCAGTCCGCCAGCCAGAACTTCAAGGTATACAAACTGCACGGCAAGGTGGTCTCGACCGACGCCGCCAAGGGCGAGGTGACGCTGAACCATGAGGCCATTCCGGGCTTCATGGACGCTATGACCATGCCCTACAAGCTGAAGGATGCGACCATCCTGGGCGAGCTGCATCCGGGCGACGTGATTACGGCCGACGTGCTGGTCTCGGCGGACCCCAATGCCGACTACCTGCTGGATCATATCGTGGTGGTGGCGCAGGCCAAGCCGGATACCAAGCCGCCGGTCAGCTATCACGTGCCCGCGCCGGGCGATGCGACGCCGGACTTCAAGCTGCGCAACCAGGACGGGCGGCAGATCCATCTCGGCCAGTTCAAGGGCAAGGCGCTGCTGGTTACGTTTATTTACACGCGCTGCCCGTCGCCGGAGTTTTGCCCGCGCGTTACGCGCAACTTCGCCGCAGTGGAGAAGCAGTTGGCGGCGAACCCGGCGCTCTATGCGAGGACGCACCTGCTGAGCGTGAGCTTCGACCCGGAGCACGATACGCCGGAGCGGCTGCGGGCCTACGGGGCGACTTATATCGGCAGCGACGCGAGGAATGCCTTTGCGCACTGGGATTTTGCCGTGCCGGAGAAGCCGGTGCTGGCCGAGATGGCGAAGTGGTTCGATCTGGGGATGACCGGCGAGGCGGACGGATCGATTACGCACACGCTCTCGACCACGCTGATTGGCGCGGACGGCAAGGTGGCGCGGTTTTATCCGGGGAACGAGTGGACGGCGGAGCAGGTGTTTGCCGATGTGAAGCAGTTGGCCGGGAGTGCGGGGTGATCGAAGCGCGGTCGTGGTCAGACCACTCGTATATAATCCAGAGATTGTCCGATTTCCAGAGAGAGACCTCATTAAGACAAGGAGTGAACGACCGATGAGTCATGGATTGAATATCCGCAAGGACGCGGAGCTGGATTTTCTTTCGCTGGGCGCGCTGGTGCACCGGCTCGATCCGGGGATTGTTCCCTTCCGCAAGGCGACGGAGTGCCAGATTCACGTCAGCGGCGGCGAGTTCAATGTGGCGGCCAACCTTTCCGATTGTTTTGGGATGAGGACGGCGATCGCCTCCGCGATGTCGGACTATCCCATCGGCGACCTGATCGCCGAGCGGGTGCGCGCCATGGGCGTGAAGCCGATTTACAAGCGCTTCAAGCACGACGGCGTCCGCGGGCCGAATATGGCGGCGGTGTACAGCGACCGCGGGTTTGGCGTGCGCGCTCCGGTGGTCTTCTACAACCGGTCGAACGAGGCAGCGGGGCTGCTGAAGCCGGGGGACTTCGACTGGAAGGCAATCTTCGCCGGCGGCGTGAAGTGGGTGCACTGCGGCGGGATTTTTGCGGCTCTGTCGCCGACCACCGCGCCCCTGGCGGCGGAGATGATGAAGGCAGCCAAGGCCGCGGGGGCCGTGACGTCGTTCGATCTGAACTTCCGCGAGAAGCTGTGGAGGATTTCAGGCGGCAACGAGCGCGCCGTGGAGACCATCGCCAGCATCGTGGAGAACGTGGATGTGCTGGTGGGCAATGAGGAGGACCTGCAGAAGGGGCTGGGGATTCCGGGGCCGGAGGTGGCGGCCAAATCGAAGCTCGACCCGAGCGTGTTTTTCGGCATGATCGACAACGTGGTGAAGAAGCATCCGCATGTGAAGGTAGTGGCCACGACGCTGCGCGAGGTGCACTCCACCAGCCGGCATAGCTGGAGCGCGGTGGCTTGGATTGACGGCAAGACTTACACCGCGCCGACGGCCGAGCTGGAGGTGGTGGATCGCGTGGGCGGCGGCGACGGCTTTGCGGCCGGCTTCATCTATGGCCTGCTGAGCGGCGAGACGCCTGAAGAGGCTGTCAAGCTGGGCTGGGCGCACGGCGCGCTGCTGACCACCTTCCCCGGCGACACCACCATGGCCACCGTGGAGCAGGTGCGAGCCTTTGCCAAGGGCGGATCGGCGCGCATCCAGCGGTAATTTCTCGGGTCTCGCGTCCCCGGTTGGCGGCTCCCCGGTTTGCGGAGGGTTGCCGGCCGGGGACGTTGCTCTGGGGGGGCGCTGACGAGATAGAAGGCTTTGAGCGCAACTCCGATCCGATGCCATTTTGAAGTACGCTCCGGGTTGACTTTGAAGCTACCGTCTTCAAACAATCCATACTTAAACCATTTACTACCCCTTCGTGCATGTGCGATCATTTTCGGCATGCGCGCGCTCCTGACTGGAGTCATCTTGTTTGCGGCTGCCTGCCTTCCGGCGCCAGCGACTGTTCTGCTCAAGGCCACGGTTCCGGGCAGCGACTGGGCGGCTGGAAACCTCGGCTTCGATCCGATCTCGCAGACGATTCCGCTTACCATCGATTTTCGCGCCATGCAATTGAGCGTTGAAGATCGCTGACGATCTACCGGGCCACTTGAACTGGTATTCTCGAAGCGCACAGGGAATGAGGATTGGCATGGCATTGGTGACATTGGTTTTTGCGGTTCTGCTGGCTGGATTGGGTCTGGGCGGCTACCTGGGCACGGACAGCCAGCACTCCACGGCGCTGATTCCGTTATGGTTCGGCGTCGCGTTTGGGGTATTCGGCGCTCTCGCTATCAGCAAAAGCGAGGGCCGGCGCAAGCTGTTCATGCACATCAACGTGCTCATCGCCGTGCTGGGCTTTGCGGGATCGATCGCTGAGATTTTGCGCAGCTTGGCCTCCGGCAAAGAACTGGACCTGACTGCACTGGCCGCTCAGCTTGCGATGGCCTGGCTGTTGCTGATTTACGTGATTCTGTGCGTGCGGTCGTTCATCACCGCGCGGCAGACGGAAGCGATTGCCGCCATGCGCAAGGAAAAGGAGTAGCGCATGGGCGCCATGCGGGGCGGCGCGATGGGCATGAACATGCGCGCCGAACGCGGGGCGCATGGCCGCGGAGCGCGCGCCGGACAGGCGGATTTGCCCAAGCGCAAGCCGGATCTGAAGAAACTGTGGCCGCAGATCTGGGCGCTGGTTGCGCCGCGCAAAGGGCTTTTACTGGCCGGCATGGGCTTGATGGCCATCAACCGCGTTGCCGGCCTGGTGCTGCCCTATACCGCGAAGCCGCTGCTGGACAAGGTTCTCTCTCCGCAGCACCCGCATCCAGAGATGCTGCCCGGCATCATCGCAGTGGTCTTCTCGGCCATGGTAGTGCAAGCCATTACCTCTTTCTCGCTCACGCAACTCCTCTCCAAGGCCGGCCAGCGGCTGATTGCCGAGATGCGCAGGCAGGTCCAGCGTCATGTGGGCCTGCTCCCGGTGGCCTACTACGACGAGAACCGCACCGGCACGCTGGTGGCGCGCATCATGACCGACGTGGAGGGCGTGCGCAACCTGGTGGGCACTGGGCTGGTAGAGTTTGTGGGCGGCCTGGTGACCGCGGGGCTGGCGTTTCTTTATCTCCTGCACCTGAGCGTCACCGTCACTCTGACGGTGTTCTCCGTGCTGGGGGTCTTCGTCATTGTCTTGCAGTACGGCTTCAGAGTCATCCGCCCCATCTTCCGCGAGCGGGGCAAGATCAACGCCGAGGTTACGGGGCGGCTGACCGAGTCACTGGGCGGCGTGCGGGTGATCAAGGGCTATCACGCCGAGGAGCGCGAGGCTGGAGTCTTCGCCGCCGGCGTGGAGCGGCTGCTGGCCAACGTGATGAAGTCGCTGACCATGACCAGCGCGCTTGGCGCCGCCTCGACCACGGTGCTGGGCCTGGTGTCTGCACTGGTGATGTGGCTGGGCGGCCATCGCGTGCTGGGCAACACCTGGACGGTCGGCGATTACTTCAGCTACAACATGTTCCTGGCCTTCATGATCGCGCCGGTATTCCAGATCGTGAATATCGGCACACAGTTGACAGAGGCCTTCGCCGGCCTCGACCGCACCAACGAGATCATGGCCGAGCTGGAAGAAAACAAGAGCCCTGGTCGCACGGAGAAGATGCCGCCCATCAAGGGCAGGGTGCGCTTTGAGGATGTGGAGTTTGCCTACGATCCGGGCAAGCCGGTGCTGCACGGCCTCAGCTTCGTGGCCGAACCGGGCACGGTGACGGCGCTGGTCGGTTCGTCGGGGTCGGGCAAGTCCACCATCATCAGCCTGCTGTGCGCCTTCCACACGCCGACCAAGGGGCGCGTGGTTGTGGACGATGTAGACCTGGCACATGTGGACCTGAATACCTTTCGCTCGCAGTTGGGCGTGGTGCTTCAGGACTCGTTCCTTTTCGATGGGACGATTCGCGAGAATATTCTGTTTTCGCGGCCCAATGCTACCGAAGAGCAGTTTCTTTCCGCCTGCCGGACGGCGCGCGTGGACGAGTTTGCCGAGCACTACCCGGAGGCCTACGACACGATTGTGGGCGAGCGCGGCGTGAAGCTCTCGGGCGGCCAGCGTCAGCGGCTTTCCATCGCTCGCGCGCTGCTGGCGGACCCGCGCATCCTCATCCTGGACGAGGCCACCAGCTCGCTGGACTCGGAGTCCGAGGCCATGATCCAGGCCGGGCTGAACCAACTGATGGAGGGGCGGACGACCTTCGTGATCGCCCACCGGCTGTCGACGATCCGCCGCGCCGATCAGATCCTGGTGGTGGAGCAGGGGCTCATCGTGGAGCGGGGCGACCATGCGGCGCTGTTCGC
The DNA here is from genome assembly GCA_050014575.1 of Occallatibacter sp. Classification (GTDB taxonomy): domain Bacteria; phylum Acidobacteriota; class Terriglobia; order Terriglobales; family Acidobacteriaceae; genus Telmatobacter. Next base: position 31,954 of record JBEKDB010000040.1, read on the forward strand.
GCTGGGCGGGCGCTACTACGACCTCTACACGCGGCAGCACGGGCTGGAGGCAAACCTGTTCCTGGCGCCGGGCGAGGGGGACGTGGCGCCTGGCGAGGGAGATGTGGCAGAGGAGTCCGGCATGACCGTTCCGGTCACAACGATTGATGAAAATGGGGGCGAACGGGAGTATTGTATGCGTGGATCGTGTCCGGAACCAGGTCGAATTATTTTAGTGGTGCCGCTGAGCC
>JBEKDB010000041.1:0-48142 GCA_050014575.1 Occallatibacter sp.
GGCGGTCTCCGCCAGGGTATCCAGGAAGGCTGCGACTTGCTTGTTGGTCAGTTCCAGCTTCTCGGCCAGTAGCCGCGTCAGGGCGGTTTTGGTCAATCCAGTTGCCATGTGATGTTCTCCTTTTGGGCGACCCCTCGGGGCTGCCTGTGTTGCCGGGCTTCCGCTGCGTTATGCGTACCGCATGGAGGGAGTGCGACCCAGACGACGCTTGCACGTTTCCCCTGTATTCATGCGGGTTCGGTGAACCCCGTCGATGGTTACAATGCGGCTTCGAGGTGGTTAAAGTCAATCGAAAAACCGCGTTTTCCACAGTTTTCTTTGGGTTTTCTTGGATTTTTGCCTGTTTTTGCCCGATTTTGCCCGGTTTTGTCGGCTTCGACCCGCCTAAGCGGCGCGCAATCCCAGCGTGCGGAACCACTACCGAAGCTGGCTATTTCAACCCGAAGAGCACCTTTTTCCGGGGCACAAGGGCCGCGGCGATGGGCGTGTTGAGCGCGTTCACCACCGGCGCGGCCAGCCGGAAGTGGCGAATCAGCGTGGCGGCAAAGCCGGGTTCGAGGGCCGCCGAGGCGGGCAGCGTGGCGCTCACGCCCCACTGGCGGCACTGAATCAGGTCGATCGCCGGATGGTCTTTGCAGAAGCCCTTGGGCGGCCGGGTGAGCGCGTTGCCGTCAAATTCCGCGAATGCCTTCCGAAGGGCTGCCGTCCGCAGGATCTTGCGGAACTCCGCGTGATGATCGAGCAGCCAATGCCGGATGGCAGCCAGTTGATCCTTCTCCGGCATGTACGCTCCGGCGGCGATCACCACCTCTTTGGCGCTGACGTGGAAGTAGTAGCCCGCCCCGGAGGTCTTGTCGAAGCCCTGGTGCGACCACCAGGCGGCCACATGGGTCTTGTAGGGCAGCTTGTCGGCGCTGAAGCGGGTATCGCGATAGATGCGGAAGAGGCACTTCTCCGCGGGCCGCACAAAGCTGGGCGCAAAACCCTCCATCGCCTCCGTCACCTCGCGGACGATGGCCAGCATCGGCTCCTTCAGCTCGGCCTCGAAGATGCCCTTGCGTGGCGTGAACCACTCGCGGTCGTTGTTGCGGGCCAGGGCGCGCAGAAAGGCAAGCCCCTCGGGGCGAAGGTAGGCGGCGGTAGAAACTGCGGCGGATTTGAGAATACGAGCCATCATGAACACCTTTCGCCAAATGGTACAGGAAGTGGACTTCCTCTGGCGGATTACACATCCAGCCGGCCGGCGGCGGCGACGCGCCCGTACCACAGGCCCGAGTCCTTGATAGTGCGCTTCTGGGTGGCGAAGTCCACATAAGTCAGCCCGAAGCGCTGCGTGTAGCCTTTGTCCCACTCGAAGTTATCCAGCAGGCTCCAGGCGTGGTAGGCGCGCACTTTGGCTCCGTCCGCCATGGCGCGCGCCAGCTCGGCCAGGTGTGGCGATAGAACTCGATGCGGCGCGGGTCGGCGACGCGGCCATTGGCGTCCGGAGCGTCCATAAATACTCCGCCGGTCTCGGTAATCTCGATGATGGGGTGATCATAGTCGCGCGTAAGTTGCATCATCAGGTCGTAGAGGCCATGCGGCCACATCTCCAGCCCGCCACCGGTCTTCGGGCCTTCGCTGGCCAACTCGATGCGGATTTGCGCATACGGATCGTGACTCGATACGTCCGGCGCCGCGCCGTTGCTTGCATCCGAAGCAAGGAGGCGGCAGTAGTAATGCACGCCCACCCATTCCAGCGGAACCTTCATGATCTTCTCGTCGCCGGGCTTGAATCCCATGGCTTCATAAGGAATCTCGCCAATGAATGCCTTGGGATACGTTCCATGGAAGGCCGGCTCGATGCAGTAGAGATTGTGCGCGGCGTTCCAGCGCGCGGCGGCGGCGCGATCCGCTTCGCTGTTGGTCTTGGGATAGACGGGCTCCATTCCGTAGGCGCTGCCCACGGTGGCCTTGGAGGACGCTGCCTTGATGGCGCGAAAGGCCAATCCCTGCGCCAGATTGACGGTGTGCGCCGCCTTGAGGAAGAGATCGAAGCCGCTTCTGTAAGGCGGTTCCCAGCCCTGGCCATAACCGTGATACGTAAAGTCCGTGGCCATATTGAAGGGCGCCCAGACGGTGATGCGATCGCCGAGGTTCTTCGCCAGGATCGCCGCAAAATCGGCATAGTACCCGGCTAGATCGCGGTTCGGCCAGCCGCCGCGGTCTTCAAGCGCCTGAGGCAGATCCCAGTGATAGATGGTGCAGAAGGGGCGAATCCCCGCCTCCAGCAAGGCATCGGCCAGGCGGCTGTAGTAGTCGAGGCCCTTCTGGTTCACCTTGCCCGTGCCCTCCGGCAGAATGCGCGGCCATGAAATCGAAAAGCGATAGCTCTTCATATTCAGGCGCTTCATGATCGCGATGTCTTCTTTGTACCGGTGGTACTGGTCGCAGCTCACATCGGCATTCGACCCGTCGCGAATCTTACCCGGCGTATGCGCGGCCCGGTCCCAGATCGATTCGCCTTTGCCGTCGGCATTCCACGCGCCTTCCACCTGATAGGCGGAGGTTGCCGTTCCCCAGAGAAAGTCCTTGGGAAAGCGGGCGGCGGCAATCTGCGCTGGCGAAACCGCGCCCGCAACCTGCGGCTGAGCTGCCGACTCTACGGCCGCGAAACCCCTGCGGGCGGCCAATGCGCCGCCAGCCATAAGTGAGCTTTGAATAAACTTTCTGCGATCCACTTTCTGTGCCTTCTCCTTGCAAGCGAGCGAGAATAGCAGCGCTTGAGTTGCGGAGTCAATCGGCTGAAGGAGCGATTCTGCCAGAGCGCGACGCTGGCGGCCCTTCCTACCGGATCAGCTTCAGCGCTCCCCGGAACAGGCCGTCGAAATCCGCGCCGAGCGCGGTGTCCTTGGCCACGGCCTGCTGGATCGCCTTCTCCGCCGCCGGCCGCTGATAGCCCAGGTTGACCAGCGCCGAAAGCACATCTTCGGCGGCAGGCCCCTGCACGGCCGACCTCACCGGCGCGGCGGCGAAATCGTCCAGCTTGTCCTTCAACTCGACCACCAGGCGCTCGGCCAGCTTCTTGCCCACTCCCGGAATGCGCACCAGTTGGGCGTGATCGTGGCCGCGGATGGCCTGCACCGTTCGCTCGACGGAAAGGCCGCTCAAAATGCCGATGGCCAGCTTCGGTCCCACCCCGCTCACGGTGATCAGCCGCTCGAAGAGGCGCTTCTCCTCGCGGTCGAGAAAGCCGAAGAGCGCAATCTGGTCCTCGCGCACCTGGGTATGAATATGCAGCGCCGCCTCCAGGCCCAGGCCGGGCAGCGCCGTGAAGGTGGGCACCGAGATGGTGACGTCGTATCCCACGCCGGCCGCCTCGACGATAGCTTGGCCGGGCTGCTTGTGGATGAGCTTTCCGCGCAAGTGAGCGATCATGGCGCCTATTGTAGTATCCCGGCCCGTTTCGGCGCCCCGGTTCATCGCCGCGGTTTCCCCATGCGCTCGATTTCTGGCTGAAGGCCGCGCCATTCTCGTCCCGGTTTCGTCCAAAGAAGGTGCCCTGCATAGCTTCCACGCGCCCTCGCCGGATACAATAGGGTCTGCGTCACAGCAATCGGGCGGTACGCGATTTCTTCTTGAGATTTGGAGCAGGTGCACGTGAGAGGCATTGTCTGCCGCGGTCCGCGGCTTGAGTTGGTTGCAGGATTGGTGATCGCGCTGGCGATGCCCGCGCTGGCGCTGGCCGCGGAAAACGGGCAGGGCTTGGCCACGCAGACCGCGCTGACCGCGGAAACCCGCGACCTGGACGGGCGCACCGAGGCCACCGTCGCGGTGACCGTGAGCGGCGAGGATGGGCTTCCGGCAACCGGCGCGGTGGTCGTCAGCGACCGCGGCGCTCAACTGGCCGGCGCGGCGCTCGATGCCCAGGGCCAAGCCAGCCTGGTGGTTGACCTGCCGGCCGGTCCTCACTCCCTGACCGCGTCTTATGCCGGCGACGCCACTCACCGGGCTTCGATCTCCGAGGCGGCTCAGGTGCAGGCCCAGGCCAGCTCCACGCCAGGTTTTCTGATTTCGGTCACTCCGGCCGCGAAGACCCTCACCGCCGGCCAAACGGGAACCTTGATTGCCTCCGTTACGCCCCAGAACAGCTCCGGGTTGTCGGCCCCGATGTTTGTTACGCTCTCCTGCTCCGGCCTTCCCGATCAATCCTCCTGCAACTTTACCCCGGAGAACGTCGAGATCCTGCCCAACGCCACCGCCGCGATCACCAGCACCATGGTCATCGTCACCCAGGTGGCTTCTTCAGCTTCGGTTGCCCATCCCGGCTCCAACTCCGTGAACTGGGCGTTTCTGCTTCCCGGCGTGCTTGGCCTGGGAGGTCTTGCCTGGGGAGCCCGCCGCCGCGCCTGGCTCAACCGGCTCTCGCTGCTGGCCCTGGTGGCCTTCGTCGCCATGCTGGGCGCAACCGCCTGCAACGCACGCTACGACTATTACAACCACGGCCCGCCCATCAATCCCGCTACTCCTGCCGGCACGTATACGGTCACTGTCACCGCGCAGTCCAGCAACGGTGTAGCCGCCATCACGAACTCCACCACGATGGTCTTGACGGTCCAGTAGCCTGGATTGCATGAGCCGCCGGCATTTCCCTCCCGCGGCAAGTACGTTTTAGCAAGCCATCCGTCCAAGTTCTCACCAAGGTTCGAACCTGATTGCTGCCCGTTCAGCCCCAACCCATCCTCGGAGCTGGCAAGGAGAACCTAAGATGCGAATTGCGATCGGCTCCCTTTTCTTATTGCTTCTCGCCAGTTTCGGACTGGCGCAGGGCTCCACTCAAGCGCCGCAGCCCACGGTGAGGGTGCGCGCACTCACCGTCGTTACCAACGATCTGCCCGAAGCCGATCGCTGGCGCATCGAAGATTCGCTGCAAGGCGGAACCTACGGTGTGCAGGAGCTTGCCGAGCGCGTCCGCCTCAGCTTGCTCGACCTCGGCTACTACTCCGCCCGCGCGGAGAATCTGCAACTCTCCGAAATCAACGAGGGTTCACCGTCGCGCTCCGCCGAAGTCTCCATCCAGGTTGAACCCGGCGCTCAATACCGCCTTGGAGAGATCGACTTTCACGGCGCGTCGCTCTTCCCGGCGGATCGGCTCAGGCGCCTTTTTCCGAACGAAACCGGCAGCCTCTTCAATGCCACCGGCATCGGCAAGGGACTCGAACGGCTAAAGGATCTCTACCTGGAAAACGGATATATCAATTTCGGAGCCATCCCGCTGCTGCGCATCGATGAAGCGCATCGCGTCATCGACTTGACCATCGACGTCGATGAGGGCAAGCCCTATGACTTCGGCCGCCTTGTTATGGATGGGATAGAGCCCCGCGCGGGCGCTGCCAAGGCTCTGCTCGCTGCCTGGACAGGCATCGAGGGCAAACGATACAACCCCCAGCTTCTTGCAAAATGGCTTGCTGCGAACGCGCCGTCCGTGCAGCGTGGCGAGGATTCTCCGGATCGGGTTACGACCCACCAAGACCAAGCCGCCCATCGGATCGACGTTCAGCTTGAGTTTCCCTGACGTTTGTGTGGCGTCTTGCGATCTTCCTCATTTGTACTCGCGTAGGCTCGATGCGTAGACTGGGGCAGAGGATTGGCCTGGACGCACGAATCGGCCAGGCGCGTATCGGCCAATCCGGCAAGGAGCTTCGATCGCATGTTGAAGACGGGCATCTTGAATCCGGGCATCAACTCGCTGCTCAGCCGCGTGCGCCACACCAATACGCTGGTCATCGCCGACCGCGGCTTCCCGTTCTGGCCGCAGATCGAGACCATCGATATTTCGCTGGTCGACGATCTCCCCCGCGTGCTCGACGTGCTCAAGGCCATTCGCGGCAACTTCAATATCGGCGCTGCCTTTATGGCCGAGGAGTTCCGCCCCGCCAACAGCCTGGAGACTTGCCGGGAGTTCGAAGCGGCTTTCCGCGGTATTCCGCTGACCTTTGAGCCGCACATCGAGTTCAAGAAGCGCGTTCCCAAGGCCATCGGCCTGATTCGCACCGCGGACACGATTCAGTATGCAAACATGATTCTCGAATCGGCTTGACTCGACCCGATCCGGCTCTATCGGCTCGACCGGGCGAATCCGAATCGCAAGCAGCCGCGGCGATGGAAGATCCCGCTCCATTGCGCCAGCTTGAAACATCGCCCTTCGCAATGCGTTCAGCCCATCCGCGTACCAAGGATGCTACTCCCCTATTGAAAGCAGCGCATATACACTGAGGTCGCTATGAGCTGCCTCTTCTGCAAGATCATTGAAGGAATTGTTCCCTCGACGCCCGTCTTCCAGGACGATCTTGGCTACGCCTTCGCGGATGTCAACCCCCAGGCGCCGGTGCATGTCCTGATTGTGCCGCGAGAGCATATCGGTTCGCTCGACGATACCGCCAGAAAAGATTCCGCGCTGCTCGGCCACCTGCTGTCAGCGGCGGCGGAGATAGCCAAGACCAAGCAGCTTGACGGCGGTTACCGCATCGTCGTGAATACCGGGCCGGACGGCGGCCAGACCGTGGACCATCTCCACCTGCACCTGCTCGGCGGACGCCCGTTCACTTGGCCGCCGGGATAGGCCCCGCGCTTGCTGCGAACAAGAATGCGCTCAAACAAAGAGGGAGCTCCCAACCTTGGGGGCTCCCTCTTTGCTTATCCTCTTTCCGCCCGGCTCACATCGGCTGCTGGGCGTACTCTTCTTCCTCCGCCATCCCATAACGGCGCAGCAGGCTGGGCAGGCTCTGCGAGAAGGCGGAGCGCGGCATCACCGTGTCGCACCCGGCCTCGACGGCCTTCAACTTCAGGTCGCCCTGCAGGTGATTGAGAAACCCGATGATCGAAGTGGCCTTTTTCAGCTTGGACTTGAGCTTGGGAATCAGCGCCATCGGCTTGGCGTTCAGGTTGTTCAGGTCGAAGACCAGCAGCGTCGGCCGCTCCGCCTCGGGCAGATCGGTGAGCCGGGCCACGGAATCCTTGTCGCCCTTGAGAAACTCGACCTTGATTCCCAGCCGCCGCGAATTCTCCTGAATCTTAGCCTGAAAGAAGAGATCGTCGATGAAGCAGAAGATGCGGGTGGGCGCGTCCTCGCGGACCGGAGCCGGCAGCGGAGCTTCGTAGGCGTCCTGGTAGTGGCCGCCGTAGCCGTTGCTCCCTATTTGAATCGTCGAGGGCGGCCCGTCGGCCACGTTGCCGTTGACGGCGCGGTAGCTGTGGTCCATGGGACCGACAAACTCCCGCGGCCCCCGCTGCTTGCCCTTGCGCCTGCCCTGCGAAGGCGAGGAGATGCTATTGCCGGGCTGCGCGGCCGTGGCCGCTCCCTTCTGGAAGAACTTCTTCTTCTTCCGCCCCTGGCCTGGGTGCGCCTGATGAGTCTGGCTCACCGCGACCGGCCTGGGCTGCTGCTGCGGCGGTGGCGCAGGAGCCTGCGCCTGAGCCTGCTGTGCCTGGGGTGCGTTTGCCTGGCTGGATTTGTTCTTGCGGCGGCGGCGGCGCCGCCGATGCCCTTGCGACTGCACCTGCCCATTGGCCGGTGCTGGCCCCAGTTCAGGCTGGGGCTGGGTCGATTCTGTCGTCATGATTGTACTTCCTGGCAGTGTGCCATCTGGTGCATTGCGTTCCTAGCTTCAGCCGTTGTCTCGCCCGTTGCTAAGCTTCCTTTGCCTTTCGCCTGTCCAGACCTGGACGGGGAACCCGGCGACCGGCGGTCCAGTCACTTCAGGACATTGAGCGGATCGCCCCGGAGCCCAGCCCCGCGCGCCATCCGCCATGATTCCCAGAAGCCTTGCCGCCTCGCCGCTTTCTTCGCGGGAACCATCGAACAGTCCCCTCGGTCGATCAGGCCCGTTGCCGGGTCCAATGCCGGTCCCTCTTGCGGAGTTGAAACGGCGCGGCTCGCGCTTTCTTCAGGTAATGCCCTTCCTATGGGGAGCTTCCACCGCGAGTGCTGAACTACTAAGGAACGGCGCGGCGAAAACTCCTTGCTCAGCGGCGAGCGCGCTCTGCCCGTTTCGGGTGGCTCGCGTCAGCCGCTTGATAGGCTGATTTGATAGTACAGCGAAGACCCTGGGCTGGCAAGTACACATTTAGGTGCGCCCGGACTCCAGACCCCTGGCTTGCGCCCGGAACTCCGGCCCATGCACAAAACGCCGCTCCAAACGGAGCGGCGTTTCGCTGTCCTGCGCTGGTCACTGGCCTCCCCAAAAGCTGTGGCCGGCGGCTCTTCCACCGTGCCTGCTACAGACTTTCCCGGCCGGTCAATCCCGTGTTCTGGGCCGCTTCGCTGGCGGATGCTCTTGCCGGGCGTCTGTTCTTCTCTGGGCTGGCCGGGTTTTCTCCAGCAGCCGGTACATCACTGGTACCTATCTAATAGCAATCGAAGCGCCATTCAAACCGCGTTCTCTTTTCAATAGCTTACGAACGTCATAGTGCCGCCGTCTTCTGCATTTTGGAAGGCCGGAGGAGGAATAATCTTAAAAACCATAGAAATGCTCCTCATCGCTGGCAACGAGGGCAGTAGTGCGTTCCCCGTCCAGCCAGCATTACGCGCCGGATTGAGGTCTGGCAGCGCGGGCAGGGAAGTCCAGTGCGCATGTAGACGCAATGCTCCAGTTGAAAGAAGCCCCGCTCGCCGTCCGCGTCCACGTAATCGCTGACCGACGATCCGCCCAGCCGGATGGCGTGCTCCAAAACCGCGCGCAGCTCCACCCGCAGCCGTTCAAGCTCGTTCCGGGTAAGCCGTCCAGCCCTCCGGCGCGGCCGGATGCCGGCGTGAAAGAGGCTCTCGTCGGCATAGATGTTGCCCACCCCGGCCAGCAGCCCCTGGTTCAACAGGGCGGCCTTGATGGAAAGCCGCCGGCCGCGGAAGAGGGAGGCAAACTCCTCGGCTGCAATGGTGAGCGGCTCCGCGCCCGTCGTGCTGAAGGCCGCGCCGCGGCCGAGGTCGCGAAACTCAAGCCGCCCGAAGCGCCGCGGGTCCACAAAGCGCATCTCCCGGCCGCTGGCCAGCAGCAGCCGCGCGTGCGTATGAGCCTCCACGGGGGCGTCAGGGACGGTGACCAGCAGTCGCCCTGTCATTCCAAGATGCACAATCCATTGGGCGTCTGGATGAACGGGAGGCTGAGCGGTCACCCCGCTCTTTGGGCGGCCCGTGGACGGTTGCGATCCCCGACGCGGCAAGGGTCTCAGCTCTCGTTCCCCCAGATCGCAAACGATATGCTTGCCCATGCGATGTGCGCCCAGGAATACGCGCCCCTCAAGTCCCGCGGCCTGCCGGGCCGGCGGCGTCTTGAAGGGTTCGCGATGGCCGCCGAACCAGGCTTCGACGATGCGGTCGCCACGCAACCGCTCGTTGACGCCGCGCGCAATGGTCTCCACCTCAGGCAGTTCGGGCATCGGTCTATTGTAGAGGAGCGCCGCATGGAGGACGCTCGCCGCCGAGGCCTTCCGAGGCGGATGAGATCTTTGCCGGTCAACTGCCGGTTGATTTATAGTTCCTCGTTGCCCGGCGCTCGCATTTTAGGCGCGGCGCGCGGTGAGACTTCATCTGAAAAGAGGATCTTCCATGGCTGGTATCTCTCGGCGCAATCTGCTTGCAAGCGGAGCGGCGCTCACGGCTTCTTCCTTGGCGGCGCGTTCGGCTTGGGGGCGCGCGGCTGCGCTCCTGGCCGGTTATCCCGAGGCGGCATCGGCCGAGGCCCTGGCCGCGGTTGCGCCGCGCGAGCAACTGCTCTTCGATTTCGGCTGGAAGTTTCAGTTTGGCCACGGCTCCGACCCGGCCCGCGATCTGGGTTTCGGCTACGGGCAGGGCGACTTTGCCAAGACCGGCCAGTTCGACTTTGCAAAGGCCAAATTCGACGACTCGAAGTGGCGCGCTCTCAACCTGCCGCACGACTGGGCGGTCGAGCTGCCCTTCATCCACGACGAAGCGCAGAACTCGCATGGGTTCAAGCCGCTCGGCCGCCGCTATCCGGAGACCAGCGTGGGCTGGTACCGGCGCGAGTTCGACGTTCCGGCCGGCGACCTGGGGCGGCGCATCGCGGTCGAGTTCGACGGCGCATTTCGCGACGTGCTGGTCTTCGTGAACGGCTGCTTTATCGGCCGCAACGACAATGGCTATGCGCCCTTTCGCTTCGACCTCACCGACTTTCTGGCCTACGGCGCGAAGAACTATATCGTTGCGCGCGTTGACGCCAGCCTCGGCGACGGTTGGTTCTACGAGGGCGCGGGCATCTACCGTCACGTCTGGCTCACCAAGACCGATGCGCTGCACCTGGGCAAATGGGAGAGTTATGTGCGCGCCGATCTGCAAGGCGATGCTGCCAAACTCACTCTCAGCACGGTAGTCCAAAACGAGGGCAAGCAGGCGGAGAGCGCCAAGGTAAGCTGGCAGATTCTGGACGTCGCGGGCAAGACTGTGGCTACCGCCGAGGCGCCTGCGCAGTCGATTGCCGTGGATGGCGCGGAAACCTTCACGGCGACAGCGAGTTTGGCCGGTCCGGCGCTGTGGTCGGTGGATGCGCCGAACCTCTACGCGGCGATCGTGACCGTCGAAACAAACGGTCCGCCGCGGCGGACCCGCGATGCCGAGCGATTGAGCTTTGGCGTGCGCACGGCGGTCTTCGACCCCGACAAGGGCTTCTTCCTCAACGGCAAATCCATCAAGCTGCAAGGCACGTGCAACCACCAGGACCACGCGGGCGTGGGCGCGGCGGTGCCCGACCGGCTGCAATGGTACCGGCTCGCCGTGCTGCGCGAGATGGGCTGCAACGCCGTGCGCACCTCCCACAATATGCCCACGCCGGAGTGGGTCGAGGCCTGCGACCGCATGGGCGTGATGATGATGTGCGAGACGCGCCAGATGAGTTCGAACCCCGAGGGTATGGCGCAGTTGGAAACGATGGTCAAGCGCTATCGCAACTCGCCGTCGATCGTTCTGTGGTCGGTGGGCAACGAGGAGTTCCTGCTACAGGAAACAATGGCCGAGCAGGGCGCCAAGATTGCGGGCAGCATGGCGCGGCGCTGCCACGAACTGGACCCCACGCGCCCGGTCTCGTCGGCGGTGAACGGAAACAACGAGCAAGGCATCTCTGATGCATTCGATGTTATCGGCTTCAATTACAACCTGAAATACCCCGACGACTTTCACAAGAAGTATCCGCGGCGGCCGCTCTATGGTTCTGAGACCGCCAGTTGTTTCAGCACCCGCGGAGATTACTCCACCGATCCGCTGCGCAACACCGAGAGTTCCTACGACGTGAACCCGGCGCGATGGGGCGAGACGGCCGAAGAGTGGTGGACCTTCTACGCGACGCGCGAGTGGGAGGCGGGCGGATTCATGTGGACCGGCTTCGACTATCGCGGCGAGCCATCGCCCTACGGATGGCCCTCGATCAACTCGCAGTTCGGAGTCATCGATGTGTGCGGTTTTCCCAAGGACACGTTCTTCTATTACAAGGCATGGTGGAGCGCCGAGCCGGTGCTGCATCTGTTTCCCCACTGGAACTTCGAGGGAAGGGAAGGCGCGGAGATTCCCGTCTGGGTGCATTCCAATCTCGACGAGGTTGAGTTATTCGTGAATGGCAAGAGCCTAAGCAGCCAGAAGGTTCCGCATCTGGGGCACCTGGAGTGGAAGGTCAAGTACGAGCCCGGAGTTATCGAGGCGCGCGGAACCAAGGATGGCAAGTTAGTGCTGACCGAAAAGCGCGAGACTACCGGGCCGACGGTAGCAATCCGGCTAACAGCCGACCGCACCGAGATCGATGCCGACGGCGAGGACGTGGCAATCCTGAAGGTGGAGGCGCTGGACAAGGAGGGGCGCCCGGTTCCCACGGCTGGCAACCTGATCGGCTTCAAGGTCACCGGAGCGGGCTCGCTGATCGGCGTGGGCAACGGCGATCCCAACTGCCAGGAGAGCGACAAGGAGCCCAAACGGTCGCTCTTCAACGGCCTTGCGCAGGTCATCGTGCAATCCACCAAGCGGCCCGGCGAGATTCATATCGAGGCGGCAAAGGAGGGCTGGGACGGCCCCGAGCTGACTGGAGCCAAGGTGGTCGTCACCACCAAGAAGGTCGAACCGCGGCCGGCGGTAGCCCTGAGTCTGCCGCGTTTCTCATAGTGCGAACGGTCCGATCCAAAGGTAGGATGGATGCTGGCCGACTTCGCGGGACCGATCTACCCTCAATGAGTGCATTGGCGATTTGGCGCTTGTTGAGTTCCGTTGTGCGAGATTTTCGGATGTATGATGTCCACGCAAGATCACACGTTCTGGTATGGCAAGCCGGTCTCCTTGGGGCCAATGGATTATCTGTTGGAATCGGCGGCCAAACTGTCGCGGGGGATCTCCTTTCCATGCACCCAAACCGTGGTAATGCTGTCATATGCGTCGACTGTCTCCATTGGCGATTGTTTCATCAGCACCAGATTGGCGACTTTCCCCGGCTCGATGCTGCCGAGTTGTGACTCCAGCTTGAATTCTCGCGCATTGCTGATGGTGGCAGCCTTGAAGATCTGTTCAAGAGACATCCCCGCCTTGAGCAGTTGCTTCATTTCCATATACCCATTCAAACCGGGGAGGTTTCCGTAGGTCGGGGCCGACGGCGTATCGGTGCCAAAAAGAAAATTGGCATCTTTGCTGGCCAGATACGCAACCACCTGTCGCACCCGGCGAAATGGGCCTTGCTCAATCTTGCCCACAAAGGCGGCATCCGGCTCATTGTCCTCATTCACTTCTCTTCCAAACCACTTTCCAGCCGGAGACTGGAACCAGTCCACCATTTCTTTCGGCGCAACCTTTGTGACGGCCTTCATCTTCAGGTATTCGGGATCAAAATACGCCGTCGCGCCGTACAGTACCTGGATCGTCGGCTGATAGCCGATGCGCCTGGCCACGATCTGATCAAGCAGTTGCTTGATCTGGTCGGGCAACTCCGCCTTCTTGTTCAATTCTCCCCAGTTCCACATACCGTGTGCGATCACGTCGACATTTCCCGCGACGGCGAATTTCTGCGCCTCAAAACTGTTGGCATGAATCATGAGCACCAGGCCGTTCTCACTTGCCGCCTTGCGAATCTGAGTGAGGTCATCTGGCGCCATTACCGGCAGGTTCTTGTCGCTGGCAAAACCGCGCTCAAAGTAAGTCTTCACGCAAATGCCGCCGGCGCTCTTGACGCGAGCAACATCCGCGGCGGGCGTGTTGTCCTCGGGCTTGTATTCAGGCGGGATGTGGTCCGCCTGCTGTGCGTCGTAGATGAAATTTGGGAAAGACTTGAATCGTACGGCTGGCGGTGCAAACGACATCGGGTACCCGTTGGCAATCGGCAGCGATCCGGCGCAATCATATAAATCCGGATGCTTGGGAGATTGGCGGAAATCGTCCAATACTTGCTGGTCAACGACTGCCAGGTCAACCAGCGTCGTATAGCCAAAGTACAAGTACGAACGAGGAAGTTGCTGGAAGTATTCTTGGACGATCTTCTCCTTACTGTTGCCGGGATCGAACGGCATCCCCGGAACGGATGCAAGATGCACGTGTGAATCGATCAGTCCGGGAATGAGATATTCTCCTTTTCCAGAGAAAACCACCGCTCCGGCAGGCTTCTTCGCTCTCGGGTTTCGCTCGACACTCAAGATGTGCCCATCTTTAATCAGCACACTGCCCTTATCGATGTGGTTCAGGTTCTCCGGAGAAATGATGACGACATCGGTGATCCAAACCGGGTTCGTGTTCTGAATCTGTCCGGAAGCAACCGAGGCTAGAGCTGGGAACAACGTCATAAACAGTATGGCTGGTATCTTCATTTCCTGTCCCCCTTGAACGAGATGTCATCGAGAAGTACGGAACATCGCGCCGAAGAGTTCCGCATGGATGGCCGCAGCCCGGAATTGTCGTTCTCAACTGTTGCCAGCAGCCCAATGCACTCATCCAGCGAGAGTTGCCAGCCGAAGTCAGAATAGGTATCCGAGAGCGCCGATGTCGCCAGGAGGGATTCTCGAATCGCGCCAGATCGCCACTCCGCCCGGCAAGAAACTCACCCAGGAGATTCTCGGCCGTAGCCCCGGCTTTCCCGCCTCTTGCAGAGAATTGCGGCGTTTCGGCGCACCATGGATGTATGAGATGCCTCCACTGGAAAGCGGCAACCTGCCCCGGCTCGGCCTGTCAGGCATCTCCCCGGTCCGAACCCCCACCCCCCCTATACCCCAGGGGGGTATATTTTCACTCCACGCCGTCTTGTAACCCTATACGTATGAATGGGTTAAAGAATAACCCTATTAACTGACTGGTAATCTTTTTCTGCCGTTTTTCACCGTTTTTCGCGCCCAGACTGCGGAATCCGCCGCGGAATCGCAGCAGATCGCTTGCATTTGAAGATGGATCTTTCTCCGGCGTTCAACCCAGTAGTTGCTTTGCCACCTTGACGTACAGCTCGACCGCTTCGAGCAGCTCCTTCTTGGCCAGCTTCTCTTGCGGCGTGTGGGCTACGTGGATGGAGCCTGGGCCGAGCAGCAGCGGCTCGCCCCAGTTGCTCAGGTAGGGAATGTCGGTGGAGAACTTGACCACCGTGGTGGGCAGGCCTTCGACGGCGCGCAGGCGGATGAAAGGAGAATCGAGGGTAAACTCGACCTCGGCCTGATCGCCCGCGACCTCAATCAATTGGGCGCGCACCGGGGCCGAGTCGGTGACCGTGCGCACCAGCACCTGCGCCTCGGCCTTGTCGGCGATGACGTTGGGCGCGTAGCCGCCTTGAATCTGGCCAATGTTCAGCGTGCTGGAGCCGATGCCCTCGACCACCGGCAGCGGAAGCGCCAGTACCTTGCCCAGCACCTGGATCAGCTTGTGAACGGCGCTCTCGCCTAGCTCGGGATAGGCCGAGTGAGCCATCTTGCCGGTGGACTTGAAGGCCGCGCGCAGGGCGCCCTTCGAGGCCACGGCCAGGCGATTGTCCGTAGGCTCGCCGTTGATGAGGAAGCGGCTGCTCTTGGGCGCTTGGTTGGCGGCCTTGGCGCCGGCCGAGTCGCGCTCCTCGCCGCTCACAAAGAGCAGTCCAATGCGGAATCCCGCCGCGCGCAGGGCCTCGGCGGCGGCCACCTGGGCGGCCAGAATGCCCTTGGCGTCGCAGACGCCGCGGCCGTACAGAAACTCCGCGTCCTCGCTGAAGGGAATGTAGGGCGGCACGGTATCCATGTGCGTGGAAAACACCAGATCGGGAGTCTCGCCCGTCGCGCCTGCATACATGTTCCAGCGCGGGCCGCCGCCGGCGTTCTCGCTCGGCTGCTCCACGGGGGTCTTCTCGACCGCCCAGCCGCGCCGGGCAAGAGAATCGGCCAGAAAGTCGCCCACCGCGCCCTCGTGATAGGTGGTGGATTCGATCTCGCACAACTGGCGCGTAAACCCGATCGGATCGAGGGAAGCAATGGGAGTGGAGGCCGGGTCGGCAGGCGGTCGAACCATCATGATACTGCCAGAATATCCTACGCGGTGTTTGCTCCCATTCCGTGCCGCCGATTTGCCTGGATTTTGATCCTGCGCAGTTTTCCGGCGCTCTCGGCGGTAACGCACGCGCGGTGACGATTGTGCATAAGGAAATCTTCATGCGCTGCGCGTAGAATGGTGAGTGGCATGACCTCTGTAGCCGCCCCCGCCGCCGAACTCAATCGACAGGTGCTCCTTCCTGGCGCCGATCGTTTCTTTGCGGGTCAACTGGAGCCTTTGCGGCAAGCTCGCTCCGGTTGGCTGAAGGAGCAACTGCCATGACACCGGTCGGCGAAGCCGCACTGGACACTCTGCACTCCACGGTCACGGAGATCTTTACCGGCGCCGTGGCCGCCTGCAATATCGCATCGGCATTCGACCGGCGCATTCGCTTTGAGGGCCATACGCTCCACCGCCTGCTGCCCGACGGCAGCGGCCCGGCGACGATCGAATTGTCTGCCTACAAGCGCATCTTCGTGATTGCGCTGGGCAAGGCGGCCGGCCCCATGCTCGATACCCTGCTGGAGCGCATGAAGCGGCGTCAGGGCCTGCGTGGCATCTGCTGCTCGAACCAGTTGCCCAAGAAGCGAAACTGGCGCTTCCGCTATTTCGAGGGCGGCCACCCGGCGCCCAACGAGGACTCTTTCGATGCGGCCCGCGCCACGCTGGCCATGCTCAAGAAGGCCCGCAAAGACACGCTGATCTTCTTCCTCATCTCCGGCGGCGGGTCGGCCATGTTCGACCTGCCCCTGGACCCCAAGATCACGCTCGACGATACCGTCGACTTCCACCGGCTTCTGCTGGCCTCGGGCGCGCCCATCGCCGAAGTCAATACGCTGCGCAAGCACTTTTCCGCGGTGAAGGGAGGACGGCTGGCCATGGCCGCGCCGGAGGCCGCCAAGGTCTCCCTGCTGCTGCCCGACGTGCCCCTTCGCTCCCTGGACGCGCTCTCCTCCGGCCCTACCTCGCCCGATCACTCCACCGTCGCCGACGTGCGCGCGCTTCTGGCCAAGTATGACCTGGGGCCCAAGCTGCCGCCGTCCATCCGCGCCTTCTTTGAGCGCGAAGATCTGCCCGAGTCGCCCGGCAACAAGGGCTGGCTTCCGCCGTTTCTTCCTCGAATGCCGTGGACCGGCGGGGTTCCCACGCGCCGCGTCACCTCGGCTGCCTCCATGTCCGGCGAGGACGAACCCTTCCGAGATTCGGTCTTCGAGGTTCTGCTCTCAAGCCACGACCTGATCGAGAACGCCCGCGTCCTGGCCGAGAAGGCCGGATACTACACAGTGGTGGACAACAGTTGCGACGACTGGGATTATGCCGCCGCCGCCTGCTACCTGCTGGAGCGCTTCCACACCCTGCGCGCCGTTCATCCGCGCCTCTGCCTGATCTCTGTCGGCGAGGTGACGGTGACCATGAACCGCACCCCCGGCGCCGGAGGACGCAACCAGCAGTTTGCCATGGCCTGTGCGCTGGAACTGGAGAAGTATGAGGGCGAACGGCTTACCGTGCTGAGCGCCGGCTCGGATGGCATCGACGGCAACACCAAGTCGGCCGGGGCCATCGCCGACCCCACCACCGTGACCCGCGCGCACACCTTCGGGTTCCACCTGAAGTCGTCGCTGGCGGCCTTCGATGCCTGCCCCATGTTTACCGCGCTCGGCGACGCCGTGGTGACCGGCCCCACCGGCCAGAACCTGCGCGATCTGCGCCTCCTGGTTGCCGAGAAACTTTAGCAATTCGTTCATGCACAGCAAAAACGTTTGATAAGCTTGGAAGCAGTACTCAGCGCGCAAGGATTCCGCAGCCGCGGGCGACTCGACGGATATGCTTTCGCGACCTCCGCAAGCGCCTGGCCGATGCTTAGACATAGCCATCCTGGTCATTTCGAACGGGAGGAGAATGGTTCGTGGTTCGAAAACGCACCTGCAAAACCGCCGGCAAGGCACCCGATATCCGCGCCGTTGCAGCCGTGGCGAAGGTCTCCATCGCTACCGTCTCGCGGACCATCAACGGCTCTCCGGCGGTCAGCGAGCATCTGTCCAAGCGCGTCTGGCGGGCGATCGAGCAGTTGAATTACTTTCCCAACACCCATGCGCGCAGCCTGGTCTCCGGCCGCAGCCGCATTCTGGGCATCATTGTCGAGAACATTACCAACCCCTTCTTCCCGGAGTTGATCCGGAGCTTTGAGGAGGTCGCGGTCGCCCACGGATATGAGATTCTGGTCAGTTCCTCGAACAGCAACCTGGCTACGCTGACCAACTGCGTCCGGCGCATGCTGGAGCGCAAGGTGGAGGGCGTGGCCGTGCTCACCTTCGGCGAGGAGGAGCCGGTCCTGGACCAGTTGGCGAACCACGATATTCCCATGGTGCTTGCCGAGTTCCGCGTGGGAGCGGGCAAAGTCAGCACCATCCTCCTGGACTACAAGACCGGAATCCATGCGGCCGTCAACCACCTGGCGGAGCTGGGCCACCGCAGGATCGCCTTCCTTGCCGGTCCGCACAAGCTGCATTCGGCCATCACCCGCGAAAACGACTACCGCTCGGCGATGGAGGGCGCGGGCTTGCCCATCCAGCATAAGTGGGTCATCGAGTGCGACCACACGGCCAAGGGCGGCGTCGCGGGCTTTGGGCAGTTGCAGGGCCTCGCGACTCGCCCCACCGCCATTCTCTGCTCCAACGACATGACCGCCATCGGCGTGCTGCGCGCCGCCTATATGGAAGGCCTCCGCGTGCCCCAGGATTTGTCCGTCATCGGCCTGGACGACATCGATTTTGCCGAGTTCACTCTGCCCCCGCTCACCACCATCCGCCTCTCCCGCTCCGATCTGGCGCACGCCGCTTTCGAGGCCCTCCGCCAGCAGGCCGAAGAGCCCGGCAGCCCAGGGATGCAGCGCGAGTTTCTGGTCTCCACCAGCCTGGTCGTGCGCTCGTCGACGGCGCCGCCAGCGAGTGCGCGGTAGAAATCTTTTCCCGCGTGACAAAACTAGCTGGCGCTTGCCTCGCATTTGAACGCTGTGAATAGACCGATGAAGGGTTCTTGTGATAGAAACTGTTGGCTGATCGATGAGGGAAATTCGATGAATCCGTTTCTATTTGGCATACTCGGTGTGGTTATTCAAGGAGTTGGATTAGTTTCCTTCATGGTGGTGTCGCGTACAAACGTAGCCGCTTTCGGGAAGCCAGCGGTTTACGTACTTACTTGTTTGATGGTCTGCGCACTGCTGTGGGAAGGCGTCCGGCGAGCCAAAGGAGTGTTTGGGCTATGTCTTCTACCCATCACACTCTCACTTGGATATTCGATCGCATTCCATCTATCCGGATTTATCGGCTTCCCGGGTTTGTTGAGCGGCGTCAGGGGAGACCCGTTAGACTTTTTTCTGTCCGTATTCCATGTGACGTTCTTTCTGTTTATCCTCTATGCGGCAGGTACCGTGCTGTTCTTTGGGGTCATTTGGGGCTTTCGCAAAGCGCGATTGATAGGTTTCAGATTGCGGGGGATTCGTATGCGTGATTCCCGGCCGCGTCTCGGAGAGGAAAGATGAGCAAGACAGTCATTCGTGTGAGATTCGTTGCGGTATTCCTGGCCATTCTAGTTGCTTCATCCTGCATGCGAGCGCAGTCGGCGCCCCTGGTCAGCGACCAGGATGCGGCGGCGCGCATTCAATGGTGGCGCGATGCCAAATTCGGCCTCTTCATGCACTGGGGAGTCTACTCCATCCCCGGCCGCGGCGAGTGGGTTCAATGGCAGGAGCAGATTCCGGTAGACGAGTATGCCAAGCTGGCGGACCAGTTCCATCCCGATAAGTTCGATCCGGATGCATGGGCCGAGCTTGCCAAGGCGGCGGGCATGAAGTACACCGTGCTGACCGCCCGCCACCACGATGGATTTGCGCTGTTCGACGATCCGGGCAGCAGTTTTACGGCCATGAAATCCGCCGCGCATCATGACTTTGTCGCCGATTATGTGACCGCTGTGCGCAAAGCCGGCCTTCGCGTCGGCCTGTATTACTCGCCGCTCGACTGGCGCTATCCGGGCTTCTTCTTTCCTGGCATCTATGAGCCCAACGCGCGGGAGTTGCGCGACCAGTATCACCGCCAGCTCAACGAACTTGCGTCTCACTACGGCAAGCTCGATATTCTCTGGTTCGACGGCGGTGGAGGCGACTGGCTCGGGTTCGGCGGGGTCCATTTCACCGGCGGCGGATGGGCCGCCCGGCCCAAGGGTGAGCGCTATACCGGCTCCTTCAGTTGGCAGGACGATGAAGCGGTGAACAATCTGAGGAAACTTCAGCCTTCGATTATCATCAACGACCGGACCGACGCCGCTGCGGATTTTCGATCGCGCGAAGGGGACGGACGCCTCGGCGATTTTGAGAATAAGTATCCATGGGAGCTTTGCACAACTCTCGCCGAAGGGGCCTGGGGATACGTGCCCAACGCCAAGATAAAGTCTCTGGACCACGTTGTTCGCCTGTTGGTCTCCGCGGTAGGGCGCGATGGGAATTTCATACTTAATGTCGGTCCCCAGCCCGATGGACAAATCGATCCGGCACAGGCGGCGCGCCTGCGCGAGATTGGGGAGTGGCTCCATAAGTACGGCGAGAGTATCTACGCCACCCGCGGCGGCCCTTACTTGCCCGGCGATTTTGGAGTTTCAACCTATCGCGGCAAGACAATCTATCTGCACATCCTTAACCCCTCCGGCAAAACGCTTTCACTGCCTGCGCTCCCGGCCAGGATCCTGGCCTGCTCTTCCCTGACCGGCGGCCAGGCTTCGTGCAAGCAAAGCGATGCCGGAGTGGAAGTGACTCTGCCGGCCAATCCAAGTGCGATCGACACCATCGTCGAGATGACCTTGGAGTCGCCGGCGGCAGAGATCAAAACGATCCCAACTCCGGCCGCTCCCAAGCCGGCAACCGCAAAGACCGGCGGCGGTTTCTGAGCCGCCGGCGCCTAGCCGGTACTCCGGCAACGAGTTAATTATGAGTTTTCGCCGTAACCGAGGCTGCATTATCGCGTCCTATAGGAAAGGCATTCCCTTCCTCCTGGAGGCGCTGCATGCTGTTGCGTAGATTATGGCATGGTAACGGATTTGGCGGCGTCCTTTGCTGTATGGGCGCTGCCCTCTTTTTTCTCTCCGTGCGGGTGGCAGCGCCCGCGCAACAGGCCTCGCCAGCCTTGCAGATTCGCGGCCAGCAGGCGCCGACGCTCTCGATCACCACGCGGGAAGTTTTGCTCGATGTTGTGGTGGCCGATAAGGACGGCCACCCGGTCTCTGGACTCGCGGCCTCCGACTTTGCGGTAACGGAGGAAGGCGAGCCGCAGCGCCTGGCGCACATCGAGGAACATCACCCGATGGACGCCGAGGAGTTGGCCCGCCTCAAGGCTGCCCCCGCGCTGCCGCCGAATACCTTTACCGACTTCACGCCCGTGGAGAACACGAATGCCTCGACCGTGATCCTGCTGGATGCGCTCAATTCCGGGCTTCAGACG
The DNA here is from genome assembly GCA_050014575.1 of Occallatibacter sp. GTDB lineage: Bacteria > Acidobacteriota > Terriglobia > Terriglobales > Acidobacteriaceae > Telmatobacter. The sequence continues at coordinate 20,983 of JBEKDB010000041.1, forward strand.
CAGATGGAATTGCGCGGGCAGCTCATCGATACCCTCAAGCACCTGCAGCCGGGAACGCCGGTCGCCATCTTCCAGATCGACACGGAGATGCGCTTGATTCAGGGTTTCACATCCGATCCGAAGGTGCTGCTGGAGGCGGCCAGGAGCAAGCGGAATATGCCTTCCTTGCTGCGGCCGGTGCATGGAACGCCGGACGAGTATCGCCTCTCCCGATTCGACATTCTGCACAGCGGCTTTCAGTTGATGGGGCGCTACCTGGCCGGGTTTCCAGGGCGCAAGAACCTCATCTGGCTGACCGGCTCGATTCCCCAGCCGTACTACACCGATCCCTTGGGCGGTTCCTTCGGGATGTCGTTCCGGGACGACATTTCCATTCTTGGGGACAATCCCGACGACCTGACCGACGCGCTGACTTTGAGCCGGGTTGCCGTCTATCCGATCGACGCGCGCGGCCTCGTGACGCCGCCGCAATTCGAGGCCAGCAACAATCGAGGGCCGGCGCCCAACGCCAACCTTCGCTTTGAGACGGCGCAGGCCTTACAGCATATTCAGCTCGACATGATCGCGCAGGCGACCGGCGGCAAGGCCTACTACAATTCCAACGCGTTGAAGGAAGCGATCATCGGGATCGTCGACAACGGCTCCAACTACTACACGCTGGCCTATGCCACAACCAACAAGATCTGGGACGGTCGCTTGCGACATATCAAGGTGACGGTTGACCGGCCCGGCCTGCGGGTGCAGCACCGGCAGGGATACTACGCCGTGGATCCGGCCGCGCAGGAGCAGCGTCTTCTGGCCGCCAAACAAAGGCAGAAGGCCAGAGCCCCCGGCAATCCCTTCGGCGAGGAGGACTCCGCAAGCGCCGATTCGACGCCCGCGTCCGGCGCGCCTCCGACGCCGGAGAATGCCGGCGCTCTTGAGAAGCATCCCAGAGGCGGCTTTGTGGCCGCGATGCAGCTTGGCGCCATCACGCCGACCGAGGTGGTCTTTACCGCCAGCCTGGCGATGAGCGACCAGGTTGTGAAGCTGGACCGGGAGACGCCACTGCCGGCGGACAACTACCTGGAGGCGGACTACAAAAACAAGCCGTTCCGCACCTACACCGTCCATATTCAGGCCGATGCCCGCGCGCTCCGCCTGCGGCGGACGCCGAATGGCGCGCGCCAAGGCACAGTCGAAACGGTCACCATCGTCTATGACCAGACCGGCGATCGGGTCAACTCGCTCATCACTACGGCGATGCTGAAACTGAGCGAGGCGGACTACCGCAAGCTGCTGGCGGACGGCTTCCAAGAGCGACAGGAGATCGCGGTGCCGGTGAAAGGCAATTACTTCCTGCGCGTCGGGGTTCACGATGTCGCCAGCGACCGCATTGGCGTGCTGGAGATACCGGTCGATGCAGTCCATCCGGGAGTCGCTGGCCAGGCTCTGGTGAGACCGTGAGTTAGAATCGCGCCGGCGAGCCGATGCGCTTGCCAACACAGAGCGGTGCATTCCATCCTTGGCGAGTCATCCGCGAACAACCGCGGAGGAGGGGGTGTCGGTTTCGCGGGCGGGCCAGCGCGGTATATGATTGCCCAGAGCCGCAGGGTGGGCTGTTATGTCGTCATTAAGCAATCTCAGCAATATGAGGGAAGGTATAAGCCGCCGCGCGTTTCTGGCGGGCGCCGCGGCCTCGGCCGCTGTCGTGGCACTCGACGCCGCGCATGCCCAATCGCCGAGCGTCGATAACATTCCCATCATAGACGCGCACATTCATCTCTTCGACGGTACTCGTCCGCTGGGCGCGCAGTATATGGGTTCGCCGGCCTATCGCGCGATCTCCAAGACCATGCTGCCGTCTCTGTATGGCCCCCTGGCCAGACCGGTTGGCATTGTCGGCGCCATCGTGGTCGAATCGAGTCCCTGGATCGACGACAATCTCTGGTATCTCGAAGTCTGCGGGGCCGATCCGATTATGGTCGGCGTTTCTGGAAACCTGAATCCGGCGCTACCGGATTTCGGCAAATATGTGGCGCGCTTTCACAAGGATCCGCTTTATCGGGCGATCCGCTCCAGCCGTTTCTACAGCGCGGACAGCGGCAAGGTCGCTCTCGATCCCGATCAGGTCGCCAATCTGAAGCTGCTGGCTCAGGCCGACCTGGCGCTGGACACCGCCAATCCCACCATGAATCTGATGCAGGCCAACGTCTTGCTGGCCGATGCCATCCCCGCGCTGCGCATCGTCATGGACCATCTGCCGTCCTTCGATCCAACGGACGATAACCGGCAAGCATACGAAGCGGTGGTGAAGGAGATGGCGGCTCGGCCCAATATCTTCGTCAAGCTCTCTGAGGTGTATCATCCGCGGCTGACCGACAGCGTCATCGTCAAGGACTATGAGCCGCTGCGCGCCCGGCTCGAGTATCTCTTCGACGCCTTCGGCGAGGATCGCGTTCTATTCGGATCCGATTATCCAAACAGTTATGGCGTCGCCACCATTCCCGAAGAGGTTGGGCTGATGAAGCGCTTCTTCTCAACCAAGCCGCGAGAAGCCGCGGAGAAGTATTTCTGGAAGAATTCGGCGCGCGTCTATAAGTGGGTCAAGCGCGCCGGCGATCAGCCGGGCCTGGCTTGATTTCCTTGACTCCGTTCGGCTGCGCAGATCATTGGAGGGCGAGAACGCTGCTGTTGCGCATGGCCTCAATCTCCGCGCGCGTCTCGTCGGCGGCCCTGCGCCGGTCGGTATAGACGCGCGGCTCGCCAAATTGCACCTGGGCGGAGAAGCCGGCCGTGCCCAGCACCTTCCACAGGTGGGTCGCGAAACTCTCGTCGCCATACCAGCATAGCTCCCGCTCCTCGACGCCGCCTTCGATCGTGTAGCGGACGGCCGCGGTGGTGATGGGCGCTCCAATGGAGGTGGCAGGGTCAATGAGGCGGGAGTGAAAGCGGATCACCTGGCTGCCGTCGGTGCTAGTGCCCTCGGGAAAGAGCAGCACGGGAACCTGGATCGGCAGTTTGAGCCGCTCGGTCATCTGTTCGGCCACCGACATGGCGCTGGACAGGCTCCCGCGGTCCACAAAGATGGTTCCGTTGCTGCGCGCGGCCTTTCCAAAGAAGGGCCAGCCGCCTATCTCGATCTTGGCCACGAAGAAGCAGGGCATGGCCGCAGCCAGAACGAGAATGTCAATGTAGCTGAGATGATTCGAGACCACCAGGCCATGGGTGGGCGGACGGCCTTCGATCTGGTAATGGACGCCGAGTGCCTTCAGGACCAGGCGGCCGGCCGATTGGGACCACCCTGCCTGGCGCTCCAGAGTGAGCGGCCCGCGCAGGCGGAGGAGCCAAAAACGGAGAACGCAGAGTACCAGAGCAAAAACCAGCGCCACAGCGCGCCGGTATCTGCGCAGCCTCATTGCACCAGCGGAGCCAGGAACCGGTTGCGCGCCGAGTGCGAGAGCAACCTGAGATCGAGCAGCGTGAGAAAATCGATGGTGCCGAATTCGCGGTCCCAGGCCGGCGGCGCGGCGATGCGCGCGCCTATGGCTAGGTAGGTCTTCAGCAGCCGGGGAACCTTGGCTGGCGCTGGAGCCGGCTGGACCGGGTTCGATTCCATGAGGCAGGGCGACGGCTGTGCGTGTGCGCTCTCCCGCTCGATGGGACAGGCGTAAGCGGCGGCCGGCGCGGTTTCAAACTCCGGTGAAACCCGGTATTGCTCAAGCTGGCGATACGTCTGCCAGCCTTCCGCCGGGTCCTTCGAGTTCAAAGATGAGCAGCCGATCAAGTAACGCAGCCCCATGTCGGTAGCATACTGCGCGATCCCCCTCCATAACAACGTCAGCACCTCCGGAGTGCGGTGCTCGCGATCGATGGAGGCGCGGCCCAGCTCCAGAATGCCAGCCCGGAGCGGCTCATAGACGGCAAAACTGAACTCCTGCTCGGAGTAATAGCCCAGATGGCGTTCGGCCGTGGTTCCGGACTGCATTCTGTAGGTGCCCACGATGCGCCGGGCCGGATTGTTTTCGAGCTTGTCTTCCACCAGCAGGTGCTCGCAGATGGGATCGAACCTGTCGGTGTCCAATCCCGTCCGGTAGGAGCTCTCCAGCCCCTCGCCCAACTCGATATTGAAGACCTTGAAGCGCAGCCGGCAAGCGGCATCGCGATCCTCCGCGGTCTCGGCAAGCCGCAGCCGGTAGCGGCCCACCTCGGCGCGAACGCGCGGCGCGGCTGGAGGCGCTGGCAGGGATGGAACAAAGGTTGGAAAGGAGAGTTCCACCAGAGGCGTGGAACCATGTGCGAGCTTCAAAGGAACTTGCTGCCGATTGTGCGCAATCACGGGAGTAGTATCCGCCCGGAGTTGTCAAAGGACTGTCAAACAGGCGCAAATAGAGTGCGAATATCTTCTTCAGTTTGTAACTCGGCAGCAATGAATTCGGCCTCCCGCACAGCGAGAGCCCTCGGTGACAGCGGCATCGATCCGGCCCAAAACTACTGAACCGGAACTGACCGCTCCGTCCTTGGTGTCCTATCGCTGAGCGAAGCGAGTTGAAGGCCTGCCTCGAAGAAGGGGAGGGCGTCTTCGATCGGAAAACAAACCTGAAAAGACGAACGGCCGGGAGAGCCGCTGCCGTCAAGCAGTTGCACCCCGGCCGTTCGAGGAGGTCCACATGCTCTCATTTGCCTGATTCTATAGCGAAACCAGAGTGACCATACCCCGAAATCGCAGGGTCAAGTCGACGTGACCGCCAGGGAGCGGCGACCCTGCACGAAACTCGCCAGGGCACACCTACTCTGGTTTCGCTCTAATGTTGCACAAATGGAATAAATTCTACGCGAATCCGCGCGAATTCAATCCGCGTCGGGCGGCGCGGGCAGGTGCTGGCGGAGGGCCTGCTCCAGCCGCTGGCTGCCCGTCTGTTCGACGGCCTGCTGCACGCGGGCGCGCACCTCCGCGTTGGGCGCGGTGCGGCCGATGGCCTCGATAGCCAGCGGCGCTTCGCGCGCATCGCGGGCGATGAGGGCGAGCAGGAAGTCGATGCCCGCGGGCAGACGGGTGAGGGCGATGGCGCTCAGCAGCACCGCAGTGAACCAGCTATCGGCCCCGGCGCGAAGACGCTCGATGAGCGCGGCCAGCGCCTCAGGCGAGCGCAAATCGGCCAGCGCAAAGGCGGCCTCCGCGGCCAGGTCGCCGCCCTCTTTCAAGTAGCCGGCAACCAGCGGGATGGCCTGCGTGCCCTCCAGCGAAAGCAGCGCCGAGTAGACCGCGCCCAGCACCTCGGGCTGGTCGTTGCCAAGCAGCGCGCGCAGCCTGAGGATGAGCGCGGCGCTCACGCCGCCCACCTGGGCGATGGCCCGCGCCGCCTCCATGCGCACCGTCTTGTCCGCGTCCGTGAGCGGCTCGAGCAGAATCGTGAGCAGATCGGCGTCGGAGATGCCGGGGCAATCCACCAGCGCATGGGCGCAGGTGCCGCGCAGCGCCGTGGCCGAATCCACCGGGGGGCCCCAGCTTGCCTCCAACTGACGATGCCGCAGGCCGCGCAGGTAAGCGTCCTTCTGGCGGTGTTCCAGCTTGACGAGAGTCTTGGCCAGCGCATCTTTCGCCCAGCACTTCGGATCGGTTTTGGCCGCGTCGACGAAGAAGCGGTCGAAAGCCGCCAGCGCGTCAGGCAGCAGCGCGAATAGCTCCGCATCCGCGACCAGCTTTGCGGCCTTTGAGACGATGAAGTTGTTGCGGTGGCCGAGGAATTTGCGCAAGTATTCGACTTGAGCGGCGTCCGCCTTTGCGCCGGACTTGATGACTTCGTTGAGAGCTTCGAGTTCGGCCAGTTCCTTATCGAAGCCTCGGGAGGTTGAGGCTGACGAGGAGGCGCGGCTTGAGGGCTTGCGAGACATGGGCTGACGCAAGAAGAATAACGCAGTGGCGGAAGGGCGGCATAAGCGTCTAAAGCCTTCTCCGCATCCCACCCAGCAAATTGTTGACTACGACCCAGACCGTTGAGGTTCGTGCTCTCTCAGGTCTCGATCCTGAGACTTCGGATTTCCCCCCACCTCAAACATTGCAAAAATGGTATACTCATTCCATGCCATGGTCTGTCGGATTCCTCGATGAGGAGACGAAGGCTGCGATCGACGCCTTGCCTCTCGACATACGAGCCAGTTTCCAGCGCATCGTTGAGTTGATCCAAGCCCACGGCCTGGACCGCATCCGCGAACCGTATCTGAAGCATCTGGGAGGTCCGCTCAGGGAGATGCGTTTGAAGGGCAAGATCGGCATCGCCCGCGCGATTTACGTGACGGCAATCGGCATGCGCATCGTTGTTGTGCATGTCTTCGTCAAGAAAACCCAGAAGACCCCGCGCAAGGAAATCGCATACGCCCTGAAAAAGGCGGAGGAGGTCAAATGACTACCAAATTCATCCCCGTCGAAGAATCGTTCAAGCAGTGGAAGAAGGATCCGAAGTACGTTGCGGCATACGACGCGCTGGAGGCCGAATTCGCCCTCGCCTCGGCCATGGTCAAGGCGCGCGCGGACGCGAATATGACCCAGGAGCAAGTCGCCGAGGCCATGGGAACGACACAAGCCGTTGTCGCCCGCCTGGAAAGCGGCAAGGTTCTCCCATCGACTCGTACCCTGGAACGCTTCGCCAAAGCCACGCGCACTCATCTCCGCATCAGCTTCGCGAACGGGCAATTGACCCGCGAAGCCACCCGCTGATACAGGTTGTCTCCGCCCCAACGCAATGAAGGCCCCCAACTTTCGCATCCCTCACCCCACACGCCATTGCAGCGGGCAGAATTCGGAGAGCCGCGCAAAGTCCCGCGCGTTCCCGGTGATGACTTCGATGCCGCATCGCGCCGCGCTCACCGCGATGAGCGCATCGTTGGTCAGCCGCGAGCGGCCGATGCTCTCGTAGCCGTACTTGTTAGCGATGCGGTTGAGGAGTTGCCCTGCCCTGGTCCAGTCGCGCTGGTTCGGAACCAGCAACCGATTCGTCCGCTCAAACTGCTGCTCGATCTTCTGGACGACCCGGTGGTCTCGGGAACTGACTCCGGCGTACAACTCTTCCAGCACCACCGAGGAGCCCCATATCGGTGCAGGTCCAAGCCAGCGAAGCAGGGCGAGACCGGTCGCCCCTTCGTTGCGCAGCGAGCGGACATAAATCGATGAGTCGAAGAGGACTTTCATCCGTTACTTGCCCAGTACGCCCTCGCCGAGCGCGCCGAAGACATCCCGAATCTCGATGCCACTCAAGAAAAACTCCTCGTGCGCCTCGCGCACGATCCGGTCGCGTTCCTCTTCGGCAATCGCCAGATCAAGCGCGCGCTCCACGGTCGCGGTCTCCGTCGGCGCATCCAGCAACTTCTGCGCGCGCTTCAGCTTCGCGGCGTCAAGGCGGAAATGCTTGTGAACCACTGCGGCCCTTGCCGTTCCCATATCGCCCTCCAACCGTCCATATTACCACAGATGTGTACAGACACTGGAATTATGTACACGACTCACACCACAAAATACTTGGCCTGCGGATGATGCACGACGACGCAGTTGGTGCTCTGCTCCGGCTCCAAGTGGAAGCCCTCGGTGAGCCGCACGCCGATGTTCTCCTCGGGCTTGAGCAGGCGGAAGATCTTAGCTTGGTCTTCCAGATTGGGGCAGGCCGGATAGCCGAACGAGTAGCGGGAGCCGCGGTACTTCTGGTGGAAGAGATCGGCGATCAGCGGCGAGTCTTGGCCCGCGATGCCTAGAAACTCGCGCGCCTGCTTGTGCGCCAGTTCTGCAAGGGCTTCGGCCGTCTCCACCGAAAGCCCGTGCAGGTAAAGGTACTTGGTAAAGTCGCCGGCCTCGAAGAGCCGTGCCGTCTGGCGGCTCGCTTCGCTGCCAATGGTCACAATGGAGAAGCCGACCACGTCGCGCTGCCCCGGCCCAGCGCCTCCAGTCCCAATCGGCTCAAAGAAGTCGGCGATCGACAGACGGCGGCCCTGCGCCTGGCGCGGAAACGCAATGCGCTCCAGCTCGCGTTCGGGGTCTTCGGGATCGAAGACGACCAGGTCGTCGCGGTCTCCGGCACAGGGATAGAAGCCGACGATCGACTTGGGCTCGAACCAGCCGGCCGCCTTTACCTCTGCTTCAAGCTCCAGAAGAATCGGCCCGTATTTCTCCTCCACCAGGCGCAGATAATCGCCCTGCGCCGCGGTCTTCAATTGCCACTGATTTTTGAAGAGCGCGGTTTCATTTAGGTAGGGAAAAACCTCGTCGAGGTTGTAGTTTCTGAAGACGCGCGCGCCCCAAAAGGCGGGTTTGGGAACGGCCGAAACCCGCTCCACGACAGGCGAACGGCCCTCCGAGGTCAACTGCACAAGGGTCAGCTCCTCCGCGGAAATCTCTCTCCTGACAAAAGCGTTCACCGTCTTGCCTTCGGTCTCCCGCGCTTCGCGCACCGCCGCATCGTCCGAGGTCAGGTCGGCCATGGCGTGCAGGCCGGCGAAGGCATCTTCGGCATAAAACACCGGCCCCGCGTATTCCTTGCGCAGATCGTCTTCAACGTATTTACGGGTGAGCGCCGCGCCGCCGCAGACCACGGGCACACTCATGCCCAGCCGCTGCAAATCCTGCAAGACGTACTTCATCTCCAGCGTGGACTTGACTAACAGTCCGCTCAGGCCGATGGCGTTGGCGCCGTGCTCGCGCGCGGCCTCGATGATTACACCGGAGGGCTGCTTGATGCCCAGGTTCACCACGCGATAGCCGTTGTTCGAGAGGATGATGTCCACCAGGTTCTTGCCGATGTCGTGCACATCGCCCTTCACCGTGGCAAGCACCATGGTCCCTTTGCCGCCGCCATCTTTCTTTTCCATCTTCGGTTCCAAATAAGCTACCGCGGCCTTCATCACCGCGGCCGAATCGAGCACCGAGGGCAGTTGCATCTTGCGCGCGCCAAAGAGGTCGCCGACGGTCTTCATGCCGTCCAGCAGCACCGTATTGATGAGGTCGAGAGGCGAGTAAGTCGCCAGCGCGGATTCCAGCGCCTCTTCGAGCGACTGCTTGTGTTCGCCCAGGCCAATGGTCCGTTCGCCGCGAATGATAAGCTGCTTGAGCTTCTCCTCCGTGGCGAGACTCTCGGCAGCAATCTCGTCTTCCTGGACTGAGCCCTTGCCCAGGCTGGTGAAGTGCGCCATATACGTCTGCAAGGGTTCGCTGCCGATGCCGCTGCTGTCCTGAAAGATGAGCTTGCGGGCCAGCTCGACTTCGACCTCCGGAATCTTGTAGAGCGGATAGATCTTGGAGTAGTTGACGATGGCGGCGTCGAGCCCGCGATCCGCGGCCTCCTTGAGAAAGACGCTGTTCAGCACGCGCCGCGCATAGGCGTTCAAGCCGAAGGAGATATTGGAGACGCCGAGCACGGTTCGGCAGCGCGGCAACTCCAGCTTGATGCGCCGCACCGCTTCAAGCGTCTCGATGGCCGCCGAGCGATACTCCTCCTGGCCCGTCGAGATAGGCAGAGTGAGAGCGTCGAAGATCAGATCCTCTGGGCGCAGGCCATACTTATTCACCGCAAGATCGTGAATGCGATGCGCGATGGTCACCTTGCGATCGGCGGTGAGCGCCATGCCCTGCTCGTCGATGGTAAGCGCGATGACCGCCGCTCCGTAGCGGCGCGCCATGGGAAGCACCTGGCTGGTGCGCTTCTCGCCGTCTTCGAGATTGATGGAGTTGATGACCGGCTTGCCCGGAATGCGCTTGAGGGCCTCTTCGATGACGTTGGCCTCGGTCGAGTCGACAAGAATCGGCGCATGAACGCGCGTGGCGATCTTTTCCAGCACCGCGTTCATGTAGCCCATCTCGTCCTCGCCCACAATGGCGCAGCACAGGTCGAGCATCTGCGAGCCTTCGCCCACCAGGCGATTGGCCAGCGAGAGAATGCCGTCGTAGTCCTGGGCGCGCACCATGTTGCGGAAGTGCTCCAGGCGCGTGGTGGTGTTCATCTCCTCGGCGATGACGATGGGCTGCGCGTCGGCCTCGAGCAGCAGGGAACTGTACGCGCTGGCCGCGACCGATTGCGGCTTGACGGAGCGCGGCGCGGGCTCGATGCCGCGCACCGCTTCCACCACCGCGCGCAGGTGCTCGGGCGTGGTGCCGCAGCAGCCGCCCACAATCCGCACGCCGTATTCGGAGACAAAGCGGCGATGATAGGCTGCCAGCTCCGCCGGCGTGAGCTTGTAGACGGCGTGGCCGCCCTCGTTCCGCGGCAGGCCGGCGTTGGGCAGCACGCTGATGGGAACGGTAGAGTTCTGGCAGAGAAAGCGGACCGCGTCGTTCATCTCCGCCGGGCCGGTGGCGCAGTTGAGGCCGATCACGTCGGGTTGAAAGCTCTCGAGTACCGCCAGAGCCGCGCCGATCTCCGAGCCGAGCAGCATGGTCCCGGTAGCTTCGAGCGTTACCTGAACCTGCAACGCAACCCGCCGCGGCGGGCGCCCGGTCGAGGGAGTCCTGCCTTCGCGCGCATCTCGAATCGCATCCTGGCAAGCGGCCAGAGCGATCTTGGCCTGGAGCAAATCCTGACAGGTCTCGATCAGCAGCACATCCACGCCGCCTTCGATCAGCGCCTCTGCCTGTTCGCGGTAAGCGGCGGCCATTTGGTCGTAGCCGATGTGGCCCAGCGAGGGCAGCTTGGTGGTGGGACCGATGGAACCGGCCACAAAGCGCGGCTGCTCGGGCGTCGAGTATGCGTCGGCCACTTCGCGAGCCAGCCTGGCCGCGGCCACATTCAACTCGCGAGTGCGGTCTTGCAGGTCGTACTCGGCCAGCACAATGCTCGATGAGCCGAAGCTGTCGGTCTCAATCACATCGCAGCCGGCCTCAAGAAACGAGGCATGAATCGCGCGGATCACATCCGGCCGCGACAGCACCAGCAACTCGTTGCACCCCTCCTTGCCCCAGAAATCCTCCGCGGTAAGGTAAAGACCAGCACGCGCCGTTTCAACTCCTGGAGAAAATCCGCCAAATTAGCTCCCCGCCTCGCCGGCCGCCTTGAAAAACCGGAAGAGCGGCCCATGTTCGTAGGATAAATGGTTCGCAAGTGTGCCCGCGAAGAACAGCGGCCCCGCGCCGAAAGGACTTGAATCCCCCGGTAAGCGCGCCGTCCCCAATGCGGAATCATGCTTGTCAACTGTGAGGGATGGAACGCCGCGAGCCCCACCAGGCTGGGTGGCGCGTCCGGCGTTCAGCCGGCGCTGTAGTCGCAGGACTCGGAGGCGCGCATGTCGGAAGCATGAACGATGTGCATGAGTTCGCCGCGATCGAACCAGATGAGGCAGCAATCCTCGCAGGAGTCGACGACGACGTTGCCGGGGCCGGCGTAGAAATGGGTATCCATGCGATGGCGGCACTGGGGACAGTCGATCTTGCGGCGCAGATCGCTGCTGTCGGCCGAGGGTTGCGGCGCTGCGCCGCCCTGCACAGCCCGCAATTCGTCGATAAGAGCCTCAAGAACCCGCATGGAGATCAACATGCCGCGGCATCCGGTGCAGTAGAGGATGCGGATTTTGGCGATGGCGGCGTTGACGAGGGGAATGTTGCAGACGGGGCACACCTGGCCGGGAGCGTCACCGAGGACGCGCACGCCGTCGTCGCCTGTTTCCGGAAGATAGACGCTGTGGCAATAGTCACACTTGTAGCTGTCCTCATCCGGTTTGAGGCGCATGGGAGCGCCGCAGGAAGGACAGTTCATTGCGGCTTTCCGCATTCCGCGCAGAACTTGGCGCTGACAGGCAAGGAATGTCCGCACTCGACGCAAAACTTGGATGCCTGGGAGGCAGAAGGGCTTGTGGAGCCGGGAGGCGCGCCAATAAGAATTGGAGCGGCAACAGGCGACGGTACCGGGGTTACAGATTTGAGTGAGGCCGACAGAACCTGCGCGACGGCAGCGCCCGCGCCGAGACCCATGCCCATGCCGGCTGCGCCGCTGGTGTTGGCCGCCGAAAGGTCCAAGGACTCAGCCGCCGAGTACAGGGTGTAGCGGCCCAGATCCCCAACCATGTTCATGCCGATGCGCTGGTCGAAGACCTTTTGCAGCTCGTCCGGAAGGGAGATGTTCTCCACCACGAACTGTTCCAGCGAGAGACCGAGCGCGGCAAAGGCCGGCTTCATCTGCTGGACGATCTTCTCGCCGAGGAGGGCTTGGTTGGCGGCCATGTCGAGGAAGGAGATATCGGCGGACGCAAAGATTCCGGTCATGCGGGCGATGATGGTCTCGCGCAACTGGCCTTCGAGGTCGGCGGCGAGGTAAGTGTCGCGCGTGCCGCTGATCTGCTTGAAGAAGATGCGCGGATCGGCGACGCGGTATGAGTAGATGCCGTAGCAGCGCAGCCGGACCGCGCCGAACTCCTTGTCGCGCACGGTGATGGGCGTGGCCGTGCCCCACTTCTGGTCGATCTGAAGGCGGGTGGAGAAGAAGTAGACTTCGGACTTGAAGGGGGATTCAAAGGCCTTGTCCCAGTTCATCAGATCGGTGAGCAAGGGAAGATTGCGGGTATTGAGGGTGTGCAGGCCGGGGCCGAAGACGTCGGCGATCTCGCCTTCGTTGACGAAGGCGGCCATCTGCGACTCGCTCACGGTGAGCTGGCCGCCGTTTTCTATCTCCATGTCCCGCATGGGATAGCGATAGGCAAGAATGCCGTCTGCCGGTTCATTCCACTGAATGACGGCGATGAATTGCTTGGCTAGAAAATCTTTGAGACTCACGTGCGCCTCCTGACGGAAACTCTACCACGCGATGCGGCACTCGCGCTTGGCGCGAAAGAAGGAAATGGCGAAATGGGAGGTCGCGGGAAGCTCCGATCGGACCCGCGGGCACTGGGGCGTCTGGCGCCGGGCAGAGTGAGCCGGCTGGCTCCATTCCGAGTTCCCTCTACCGGCGGCGGCGGCTGTGTTACCGTTGCAATACGGCGTCCCTGAGCCTGGCCGGGGTTTCCGGCCTTCGGCCAATGCCGGCGAATCGTCGGGAAAGGGCGGCGCGCGTAACCCGAGAATGTCCCAGCAGCCGGAATCGATATCGCCCTCGTTGCCCGCGAGCCCGGCTCCCCAGCCTGGGCAGGCGGATGCCGCCTTACCCGCGCTGGAAGTTGTGCCGCCCGCGCCGGAGCGGATTCCGCGCTGGCTAGAGCGGGCCGAGCTGTTCTTGAGGGTGCTGCTGCGGATGTACATCGGTCTGGCGGTCTGCTATGCGCCGTGGTCGCCGATGTTCTGGGACCAGAACCCTCTTTTTGTGCAATTCCCCACGCTCTCGATCTATGCCGCCAACGGCGCGGTGCGGGGCATCGTCTCGGGGCTGGGGCTTTTGAATCTCTGGATTGCGTTTCAGGACGCGATCCGGCACTGGGACGGATGAGCGATGGACGAGGGACGACAGATCAGGGATCAGGGGTCAGGGATCAGAGATCGGGGATCAGTTCCGGCGACGCCGGTGGCGGCTCCGCTGGCCTATGAAAACCCCGCCTTTCTGAACAGCGCGGACGGACGGCTGATCCGCATCGTGGCCGAGTATCTGGAGCCGCTGGCGCGGTTCCGGCGCGAGCAGATCCAGGATACGGTGGTGTTCTTCGGGTCGGCGCGGTTTCGCGGGCGTGAGGAGGCCGATCATGCTCTGGAGCTGCTGGAGAACACCGGATCGAAGCTTCCGGCTCCCAGCCACGAGCAGCCGGCCAGCGCTCCTGAGATTGCCGCCGGCCAGGCCACGGAGTTGCAGTTGAAACGGGCCGTCGCGGCTGTGGAGATGGCCCGCTACTACGAGGATGCGCGGCGGCTGGCGGGGCTGCTGACGGCGTGGGCCAAGAGGATTCCGTCGCGGCGGCACCGGTTTGTGGTCACCTCCGGCGGCGGACCGGGGATCATGGAAGCGGCCAATCGCGGGGCTCACGAGGCCGGCGGAAAGACCATCGGATTGAATATCAGGCTGCCCTTCGAGCAGGCGCCGAATCCGTACATTACCCCGTCGCTGAGCTTCGAGTTCCACTACTTTTTCATGCGCAAGCTGTGGTTTGCCTACCTGTCGAAGGCGCTGGTGGTCTTTCCCGGCGGATTCGGCACGCTCGATGAGATGTTCGAGATCCTCACCCTGGCGCAGACCCGCAAGCTGGCCAAGAAGATCACGGTGGTGGTCTACGGTTCGGAGTACTGGAAGAAGGTCTTCAATCTGGATGCGCTCGTGGATACGGGCGCGATTTCGCCCAAGGACATTGAGCTTTTCCAGTTTGCCGATACGCCGGAGCAGGCTTTCGAGCTTCTGCGCCGCGGGCTGACGGAGAATTACCTCCTTGCCGAGGCGGCGGGAACGCTGGCCGAGAGCCAGGAGATGACGCCGGGCGAGGATCTGATGGCCGGCTGGACGGTCGAGGACTTCTTAGGCCCGGAGATGGCCAGAACCAGCAAGTAGCGGCGGAATCCGCGCCGGGCTGCCGCCTACTCTCGCTTGTAACTCATAAACCTGCTGTTTTTTTCATGAGCGAAGGAAAGCCTTTCCCTTTTTCGTTTCTCTGATACATAGAGCCATTTTCCTCTGCATCCGATCGTCCCCTCGGAGGTCATGGTCCAATGAATCGCTATTCGCTGCTCTTTGCCCTGCTGGTTGCGTCCAGCTTTGCCGTGCATCCAACATCGGCCGGGGATGGGGCTTCGCCCGCACCCGCCACGCAATCCACCGCCGCGAACAATGCGAAAGGCGGGGTGAAACCCCCGGCTGGTGGCGAGAACGGATTGTTGTACGACGATCCGGTCCCCTTTATCCAGAGTTTTCTGGAGAAGGCGGAGCCTCGCCCGGCGGCGGATCAGAACCTTCACGTCCTCTATGCGACCGTGCCCCATCCCGTCGAAACGCATCTGGCTTCCGCGTTCGATCACAACGTGGACGCGCTGGTAGACGGCTTGACGGCCGCGGGATACCTCTTCGATAGTTCCCTGATTCCCTGGAGAAATCATGGGTCGCGGAATGCTTTTGGCGATGACGTGAAGGAGAAGTCCGAGAACCATTCGGAGGACGACACTCCGGGAATCCTGCTCTTCCGAAAGAACGACCCTCCCATGGACCCCTATGCGAACGGGATCGTCGTGTTTCTCCTCAGCGAAAAACCCACGGAGGGCATTGCGCTGAGTCAGGCGCCGAAGGCGCAGAAGCTCCTCGATTGGCCCACGACTCGATCGCTACTGAAAGAAAAGCGGATTCAGATTTCAGGACCGGTTCGCATTCTGGGGCCGACTTACAGCGGGTCGTTTGCGTCGTTGGTTCCCGTTGCCGAAACACTCCTTGGAGAAAATCGGAACGCCCGGGTGCTGATTCGGAGCGGGTCGGCTACGGGAAGCTCGGCCGCGCGCGCCGCAATGGAAGAGATCGCGCGGCACCGGCCTCAGGCATGGCTCGACTTTGGCAGCGCGGCGCATGACGACGAGGATTCGATTCGTGCTGCTGTTCATACGCTGAGCTGGATCGGCATCGACAAGTGCCACACAGCGATGCTGAGCGAAGGCGAATCGCTCTATGGCGTGAGCTGGAATGACAAGGACGGCGGCGGTGCAGAAGGGAATGGAGCGACTGAAGGCATCGCCGGCGTCTGGAGCCTCAGCTTCCCGCGCGACATCTCCAGCCTGCGGGCGGGCTATGAAGCGCAAGGGATCTTCGATTCCTACTCCCCAGCGCCGCCATGGAAGCGCGTTCTCAACCTCAAGAGCGAAGAACAAAGCGAGGGAGACTCGGTCCGTTCGTTCGGCGGCGCGGGCACCCAGGCCGCCAAGGAGTCGGTCCTGTTCGGCATCTCGGAGTTCCTGAGGGAGCACCGGATTCTAGCTGTGATAATCGAGGCGACCAACGAGGAGGACCGCTTTTTTCTCACCCAGTTTCTTCACGCTCACAATTCCGGCGTGCGCGTGGTTGTTATCGGCGGTACCCGCGTCTTCATGCGCAACGCGACGGCGCAGTTTCTCGGGGACATGATGGTGGACGATTTTCCCATGCTACCCAAATTGCACGATTGGACCGGGATGCAGGATGATCGCGCCGCACGCATCTTTGCGGATTCCGAATCCCAGGGCATCTATTTTGCCGCACTCGACCTGTTCGCGGAACCGCAGAAGCCCGCCCCAACTTCTCCATACTCCGGCAAGGGATTATTCAAGTGGTATCCGGAGTACTCCGAACCCTACTGGGGCAAGAACCCGCCGCCGCCGCGCCCCCCGATATATGTCGTTGCTCTCGGCGCCAATGGAACCTGGCCGGTTGCGGAGAATCCAGGAACTCCGGTGGTGGATCACAATGGCCTGTTCCGACTTGAGATGCCTTTTCCGCTTTTCGGGCACGATCTCGGCGAAACGCGCCAAGCGCCGGCGGCGCATACGATTTCTGTCGTGCCTTGCTGGAAGGCGCTGTTCCTGGGGTTGGCCGCATTGACGGTCCTTTATTGCCTGTGTTTCTTCTATGCCAATCCGGTAACCCGGGTTGCGTTCTCCAGTTTTGCGTTTTCGCAGAAATGGAGGTTTTGGCTCTTCAAGGTCGTGATTCCGGCTGCGGTGGCCGGATGCGCCTTCCGCGTGCTGGCGTGGGCCGTCGAAATGCCCACCGCCGCGTCGTCGGATGCGTTCTGGTGGTGGCGTCTGGCGGAATGCATGACTGTCGTGGCGCCTTTGGGGATTGTGGCCACGGCAAGCTTCAAGGCAATCTTCCGCTTCAAGCTCAAGTGGACCAATCAAGCCGGCGTTTCATCCAGTCTTGGGTCTCCGGTTCGAGTCCGGGTGAGCGCGACGCGGGCGCTGATCTCATTCCTGCGAACAGCTCGGCCCTCTGTCGAGCTTGTCTGGATTGGCTGGCGCGCATATTTTTTCATCGCTGCTTTGCTCTTCTCGATTCTTGCCTGGTCTGTTTATGGTTTGAAGACCGACCCCGTTGGGAATTTGGACGTTGGCCCCATCCTGAATACTTATCGGGAGATGTATTGGGTGTCGGGGCTTTCCATCGTGCCGACAGGGCTGCTTCTCTTGTCGGCAATCCTGGTCTGGGCCTCGTGGGCGGGCAGCGGAGCGGCCGCTATCGAAGCTGCGACGCCGCTTCCAGACTTCCCCAAGAACGAGAGGATATCGCAGCCACGCGCGGACGCCATCCTGGCGATCGGCCGTACGCTGCCCTTCGACTGGAGAGCGAGATGGATTTGGGCTCTGTGGGGCGCGTTTGTCGCGGCTCTGTTGTGGGCGCACTTCAAATTCCCTCCGTTTCTTGCGATTACGACGCTCGAATCTCCCGATAAGACCCTCCTGATCCGGAGCGTGGCGGGCGTGGTCAGCGCGTTGATATTCTTCGATGTGCTTCAGTTCCTCTGGCTCTGGGTTGAGTTGCGATTGCTGCTGCAGGCCTTGAGCCGGGAAGACTTCAAGCGCAGCTTCGTGCCCATCAAGGACATCAAATGGCGCAACCTCTGGTCATTCTCCGGTATTTCCGTTCAGGACCGGAGGTCCGTCTTCGCCGCTCAGATCGATTGCATGCAGGAACTGGCAATCAAGCATCACATAAAGGAGGTCGAGGACGACGCGAAAACGCTCATTGAGCTGCGTGATCGGTACAACAAAGTCGATCTCCACACGGTGGACCCTGAGCGGCTCGCCGACGACATAAGGAAGCGTAACGAGGCCTTGACTTCAGTAGGCAGGGAACTCGCATTCCTCATCGAAGCGGAAAAATACCCGCCGGCGACGAAGATTTTGCCGGACACGGAGGCAATTCAGTGGGTCTTGGCATGCCAATGCAAGGGAGATGGAGGCCGCTTCAGCGATGAAGCAGAGGAGCTAGCGCGGCTCCCGGAATGGCAGCAGACTGCCGAGAGGTTCCTTTGCCTCATGTACATCGGGTTCATTCTCGCCGTTGTGGCGCGGCTGCACTCTCTGCTCGCCTCGGTAGCATTGATGTTCTCCCTGGTAACGCTGGGGATGGCGATTTACCCGTTTGTTCCGTTCTACTCACTGCTGATGACGGGGCTGCTGTTCCTGGCGCTGCTCTGCTGGGCGTTCTTCAAAGTCTTCAGCGAGATGGATACCGATCCGATTCTGTCGCGGATCGTGAACGGGGACGATCGCAAGCTCCAGGGGAGTTTCTATCTGAAGTTTGCCGAAGCGATTGCTCTGCCGCTGCTTACTCTCGGCAGTACGATTCTGCCGGGAGGGGCGGCGCGCTTGCTGGAGTTGGCGCAGTCCCTGTTCAGTCACGCACAGTAGAGGGGGTGGCAGGGCCGACGGACATCCGGTTCGGGTGAGGGCTCAAGGCGCACGCCTAAAGTGTCGTCGGGCGATGACGCCGGGCGAGGATCTGATGGCGGGCTGGACGGTCGAGGATTTTCTAGACCCGGATCTGGCCGGGACCAGCAAATAAGAGCAAACCCGCGGCTGCGTCTCCGGGTTTCGCAATCTTGTATGCGGCCGCATCGATTCTGCTAGCCTTATTGCACGGCATTCCCCACGGCCTGAGGCCGGAAGAAGGAGTTTTGGTGCGGTCTGGACCAGGCGAGAGGGCTTCCGCCTCTTGGGTGTTTTTTAGGGAATGTGGCGGGAACTGCCGGGATTTGTCCGGGGGCTTTGGGGTTACCATATTGGTTCCTTTGCCAATTGAAGGGCTATTCGCGCCATCTTAACCGGGCATTTACGGTTGGGAAGGGATACTGGGTGCAGAAATCCGGGCACGATCGCGGAGAAGGAGCAGAAATGGCCAGTTCGACCATCTCATACCTGTGGCGCGACCCCAACGCGCCAAAAGGCTTCCGTACGGGCGTTTCCTTGCACGGTCACACCAACCAGTCGAAGGAGACACTGGATTTTCTGGCGAACTTCGGCAACCAGTACCCTGTAATGCGTCCTCTGCTTTCGCGGTTGGAGCGGCGGGCGGCGAAGATGCACGGGGTACGGGTGAACTATGCGGCCGCTTACTGGACGCCGCCGATGACCCCCAAGCTGGCGTTCGACCTGGAGAGCGGGCAGGTCGAGAAGCTGGACCTGGCGCCCATGGTTTCCCTCACCGATCACGACACGATTCAGGCGCCGATGCTGCTGCGGACGGTGCCCAGCGCACGGCGCATTCCGGTTTCGGTGGAGTGGAGCGCGCCCTATGGAAAGCAGTCTTTCCACCTGGGTATTCACAACCTGCCCAGCGCTCGAGCCACGGAGTGGATGGAAACCTTCAGGAGTTTCACGGCCAGCCCAAGCGACGCGCGGCTCACCGAGATTCTGGCAGCGCTGGACGCGGATCCCAACGTGCTGGTGGTATTCAACCACCCCATGTGGGATCTGTACCTGATCGGCCAGGAGAAGCACGAGTTTCTGGTAAACGAGTTTCTGCTGAAGAACGGCAACTATCTGCATGCGATGGAGCTGAACGGGTTGCGGCACTGGGAAGAAAACCGCAAAGCGCGGCGACTGGCTGAGAAGTGGAATATGCTGACCGTCTCCGGCGGGGACCGGCACGGCGTGGAACCGAACGCCAACATCAACCTGACCAACGCCACCAGCTTTACCGAGTTTGTGCACGAGATCCGGCGGCAGAAGAAGAGCGATATCCTCTTCATGCCGCAGTATGCGGAGCCGTGGAAGCATCGGATTCTGCAGTCGGCGATCGACGCCGTGCGCCACTATCCGGAGTTCCCGCAGGGCTCGCGCACCTGGGACGAGCGCGTCTATCATCCGGATTTGAATGGGGTGATTCGGCCGCTGAGCGAACTCTGGCCCAAGGGAACGGCGCCGCGGGCGATGAGCTGGAGTATCGGATTGGTGCAACTGATGGGCAGGGGCCTGGTTTCAGGCGGGCTGCGCATGGCATGGAGCGAGGCGCACCAGTTGCGGCTGGCGCTGGGCGAGCACGACGGCTAAGAGTGCCGTTGACGAGCGCTCGTTTGCGTCAGGGTACGACTTGAGTCGTGCCGTAAGAGCCTCTTGCAAAGTTCCATTGCGACCGCAAGAAGTGTCAGGGCACGACTTCAGTCGTGCCGTAAATGCAGCAAATTGAACGCGGGCTTTAGCCCCTGAGGGCGTATTCTGGGAGACTAGCTTGCGGTCCCCCTTTCCGCAGCCTGTAGAACCTTGCCCATTCAACGCGGAATGCTGGCCCGGACCCTGAAAGAACTCTATGGCCGATAGAATGCCGCGGGTGGCCTACTTCCCCGACTCCTTCCATGAGGTAAACGGGGTTGCGCACACCAGCCGGCACTTTGAGGCCTTTGCGCGGCGGCGGAATTTGTCCTTTCTGTGCGTGCGCGCCGGTGACCGAACGCCGGCTGTTCTGGAAGACGGCAATGTGTGGACCTTGGAGCTGCCGCGCGGCTTTCTCTCCTTTGCCCTCGAAAAAGACCTGCGCTTCGATCCCGCGTTTCTGCGCCATGTTCCGCTGATTGGCGAGGTTCTGGAGCGGTTCCAGCCAGACCTGATCCACATTACCGGCCCCAGCGAGGTGGGAATGCTGGGCGCGGGGCTGGCCCACCATCTCAGCTTGCCCCTGGCCGCCAGTTGGCACACCAACGTGCATGAGTACCTGGCGCGGCGGTCGGACTGGCTTCTGCGCCTGCTGCCCAAGCGGCAATCGAACGCCACGGGACAGAAGATCGAGGATCTGGCCATGGCCGTGGCGGCCAAGTTCTACTCGGCAGCCCGGGTTTTGTTTGCGCCCAACCCGGAGCTATGCGCGCTGCTGGAGCGGACCGCAGGGCGTCCTTGCCACTTGATGCCGCGCGGCGTGGACGCGGAGCTTTTCCATCCGGCCAAACGGAAGCGCAATCCGGAAGACAGGGACGCCGTGCTGGGATTTGTGGGGCGGCTCTCTGTCGAGAAGAACGTGGCCCTGCTGGCCCAGGTACAGGAAGAGCTGGAGCAGCGGGAGCAGCGGAGCTTCCGGTTTCTAATCGTGGGCCACGGCGGCGAGGAGGGTTGGCTGCGCGAGCGGCTGCCGCGCGCGGACTTCCCCGGCGTGCTGCACGGCGAGGAGCTCGCCGCAGCCTACGCGAATATGGACCTCTTCGTCTTTCCGTCGCACACCGATACCTTTGGCAATGTGGTGCTGGAGGCGCTGGCCAGCGGAGTGCCGGCGATTGTGACCCCCGACGGCGGGCCGCCCACCATCGTCCACGACGGCGAGACGGGACGAATTGTGCCGGACGCGGATTTTGCCGCGGCCGTCGCCGAAGTGCTCGCCGACACCGCAAAGCACACGGCCATGCGGCTGGCGGCGCGGGCGTTCGCGCTGACCATGAGCTGGGACTCGGTCTTCGAGGGAGTCTATGCCGCGTATGAGACGATGCTTTCGGTGCGGAAGCAGGCGGTGGGGTAAGTGCCTATCTGCAAATCGTAGCGCCGGTCTCCAGACCGGCTGTACTGGCGGCTTCCAAGCCGCCAGCGGCGATGAGTGCAGGTCTGGAGACCTGCTGGGTGTCCCACCTGGGCGCCCTCTGGGCACGGCGTCCTTGTTCTTGCCGCTAAGGTGGGTTCGCACAATTCTTAAGATTGCCTTTGATTTGTCGAACTTACAATTCTGTCTTTTCCTAGCAGCGAAGAACTGACGGTGCTGCTCAGGCGCCTTAGTCCGCAACCTGACCAGCCCTCCCCAGCGGCTGTGACGGTCTATGGTTTGCCGGCTCCTTTTGAGATCGGGATCCCGGACAGGCACCGTTCATTCACGTCGTACGCCCCCGGCGCCATCTCCAACTGCCACAGTGTCCGCCGGTAGTCGTCAGTGCCGGTGATCCTTGCCGTCGGAACGTCCTTTCCCGGAATGATGACGATGGTGACGTTCTCGATCCGCGGCGCATCGCCGTCGGTCTTTCCATCCGGAAGCACGTAGCTGAAGCTGACGCGCTGGGCATCGCCGCCCAGCTTGGTCCACAGAAAGTACTCGCATTGCCGCTCGTCCCGCTGCACTGCGTGGAGGGTGAGCTTGGACAATGTGAATTCAGGCCCCAGCACGGTTTGGCTTGCCGCGGGCGATGGAACCATGCCCCCGGCAAAAACCAGCAATGCGAGCACCGGGATGTGACCCGGATATCGAGTGTTCATGCGCCATGCACCTCCTGCTGCTTCCGACTCAACAGCGTACACCTATGCAGACTTCCTACATCATCGAGCCTGCCAGGCGCAATCCCCCAAACGCCGCAGAGGGTGTCCACACAGGGGCTAATCGTCTCCTGCGCCCGGTTGCCGCACCCCGGCCTCACCCTGGGCGCGGGCAGCTCTTCGCGTTCATGCCCTCGCCGGCAGGCCGGTTGCCGATGCCGGGATGCATCGAATACCCTCAGAGGGTCATGATCCCGATGAATGAACTGTTTCGTATTCGCCGCGGCCTGTTGTTGTCCAGTCTGTTTCTAGCCTTCATTTTGGCGGTTTGCGCGGCTTTCCCCGCGCGGGCGCAGCAGATGCCCCAGCCCGCGCCGATTCCGGATGTGCCCGCGGCGCAGCCTCCGGACTCGCTCACCATGCAAGATCCGGCAGGCTTTGCCGAAGTCAAGATGGACTTCCCCATCGCCGCCGGTCCCTTTGAGCCGACCTGGGATTCGATCGCCAAAAACTATCCCGGAGAACCCGCTTGGCTGCGCGAGGCGAAGTTCGGAATCTGGGTACACTTCGGGCCGCAGTCCGCCGGCCAAAGCGGCGACTGGTACGCGCGCAAAATCTATCAGCCGGGAACCCCGGCCTATGACAACCACATCCGCGACTTCGGCCATCCATCCGAATCCGGTTACAAGGACGTTCTGCGTACCTGGAATCCCGCCAAGCTCAACCCCGCCAGGCTGGTCCACATCTATCACGCCGCCGGCGCCCGGTTCCTCATCGTTCAGGGCGTGCATCACGATAACTTCGACAACTGGAACTCGACCTATCAGCCCTGGAACTCGGTGAACATGGGACCGAAGCGCGACCTCATCGGCGAGTGGTCCAAGGCCGCCCATGCCTCGGGCATGAGATACGGCGTGGCCTTTCATCACGAGTACACGTGGTGGTGGTATCAGCCCGCTTTTGGCAGCGATACCACCGGACCCAAGGCCGGCGTGCCCTATGACGCCGCCAGCCTGACCCTCGCCGACGGCAAGGGGAAATGGTGGGAGGGGTACGATCCGCGCCTGCTCTACGGCATCAATCTCCGCGCCTATAAGGACGTGGCCAATGCGAAGTTCAGGCCGGAGCAGGGCATCTTCTATGAGCATCTGGACTATGCGCACTGGTATGCAACGCGCTGGGCGCTGCGCATCATGGATGTGATCAATAAGTACGATCCCGACTTCATCTACACCGACGGCGACTCGACCGGGCCGTTCACCGGCGAGAAGACCGGGACCGGCTACAAGTGCGACGCCATGCAGCGCGTCATGGCCGACTACTACAACCACACGCTGGCCACGCGCGGCAAGGTGGATGCCTTCAGCATCGTCAAGTTTCATCCGCGCGCGAACGGCATTGTGAACACCGTCGAAAGCCGCTTTCCAAAGGCGATCAAGACCGACCAGCCGTGGATCGGCGAGAACGCGCTGGGCGATTGGTTCTACAGCCCCGGCTTCGTCTACAGCGCGCCGGCGCTCATCCATTACATGCTTGAGGTGGTCAGCCGCGATGGCAGTTATGCCGTGAATATCCCTATCCGGCCCGATGGATCGCTGGACCCGGACTGCCTCAAGCTGCTGCGCCAGGTGGGCGCGTGGATGAAGATCAACGGCGAAGGAATTTACGGAAGCAAGGCCTGGGTCAAGTTCGGCGAAGGAGCCGCCGACGCGGACGGCAACCTGCGCATAATGCCTTACGGCGCGCTTCGCCAGGCGCACGCCGCCTTCCGGTTCGGCCCCACGGACTTCCGCTTCACCGTGGGCAAGGACGGCTCCATCTATGCCTTTGCGCTGGCCGCGCCCGAACCCGGCGCGACGGTCAAGATCGCCTCCTTCGGCAGCGGCGCTGGTTTGCTTGCCGCTCCCATCCACTCGGTCACGCTGCTGGGCAGTCGTAAGAAGCTCGCTTGGAGTCAGAAGCCGGACGGCCTGGAGATCGTCTGTCCCTCCTGGATGCCTTCCCAGATCGCCGTCGCCTTCAAGGTTCAATAGGCGGGTCTTGAGGTCTGACAGGCCACAAACTTGGGTGCCCCATCCTTTCCACAGTTTCACCGTGGAAAGGGTGGGTTCCGCGAATCTTCGATTTTCCGCCCGTGAATTCCGGCTGAAAACTCCGCATTTTGCCGGTTACTGCCCGGAACCGATTCGAAGCCGCCAGCAGCATCTTGTTCCCTGTCCTCCGAGCGGTCCGGGATGATATGCTTTCGAGCGCCGGGAAAAGCGATTTACGCAAGGGAGAGAACGGGTATGTGGTTCCTTGGAATGGATGTGGGCACGGGCGGAACGCGGGCCGTGGTGGTGGATGGCGCGGGCAAGCTGATTGCCGGGGCGTCGAGCGAACATGCGGCCTTCAAAACGGCTCATCCGGGCTGGGCGGAGCAGGACCCCGAAGACTGGTGGCGGGCCGCGCAAGAGGCGATTCGCGGGGCGCTGGCCTCGGCGCCTGAGCCTCGGGAGCCGATTGCGGCTATTGGGCTGACCGGCCAGATGCACGGAGCCGTTCTGCTGGACGAGGACGGGCAGGTGCTGCGCCCGTCGCTGATCTGGTGCGATACGCGCACCCAGCCGCAGTGCGACTGGCTCACGGAGAAGATTGGCTACGAGCGGCTGATCGAGCTGACCTGCAACCCGGCGCTGCCCAACTTCACGCTGACCAAGGTGCTGTGGGTGAAGGAGCATGAGCCGGCGATCTTCGCCAGGATTCGCCACATTCTCTGCCCCAAGGACTATGTGCGCTACCGGCTCACGGGCGAGTTCGCCATCGACGTGCAGGAGGCCTCGGGAACGCTGCTGCTGGACGTGACGCATCGCCGCTGGTCGAGCGAAGTGGCCGAAGCGGCGGGGATTCCCGAAAGCTGGCTGCCCAAGGTCTACGAGTCGCCGGAGGTTTGCGCGCGCATCAGCGACGCTGCGGCGGGGCTGACCGGGCTGGCCGCGGGAACTCCCGTGGTGGCCGGCGCGGGCGACCAGGGAGCGGGCGCGGTGGGCATGGGCATCCTCCAGCCGGGTTCGGTTTCCGCCACCATCGGCACCTCGGGGGTGGTTTTTGCCGCCACGGCCAGCCCGACCAAGGATCCCAAGGGCCGGCTGCACACCTTCTGCCACGCGGTTCCGGGCTTGTGGCACGTGATGGGCGTAACGCAGTCTGCGGGATTGAGCCTGCGCTGGCTGAAGGAGACCTTCTTTACCGGCCTGGATTATGACGCGCTCACCTGGGCGGCGACCCAGGTTCCCGCCGGCAGCGAGGGCCTGGAGTGGGCGCCGTATCTGCTCGGCGAGCGCACGCCGCATCTGGACCCCGAGGTGAGGGCGGCCTTTGCCGGCATCTCCACAGTCCATACGGCGGCGCATTTTGTGCGCGCGGTGCTCGAAGGCGTTGCTTACTCGCTTCAGGATACGTTCACGCTCTTCGCCGAGCTGGGCATTCCGGTAAGCGGGATTCGCCTGGGCGGCGGCGGCGCGCGCGGCCCGTTGTGGCGGAAGATTCAGGCCGGTATCTATGGCCACGCCGTCGAGGTGCTCACCGCCGAGGAGGGCGGCGCGTTCGGTTCGGCGCTGATGGCCGGCGTGGGCGCGGGACACTGGGCCAACCTGGACGAGGCCTGCGGTCAAGCCATCGAAGTCGCGCAGCGCATCGAGCCGGACGCAGCCGACCTGGCCGCCTACAAGACCGGCTATGCGAAGTGGCGCAAGCTGTACCCGGCGCTGAAGAGCCTGCGGTAGGGGATTCGGTTGACTGTCCGCTTTAAGGCTGGACAAGAGGAACCGCATGAATCATAATAACCATATTGGTCGTTATGGTCGGGGGTTTCAATGATTTCCGAAGTCAGCGCCGTCAACTTTCGCCAGAATCTTGGCGAAATGCTGAACCATGTGCAATACCGCAATGACAGCATCGTGATCAACAAGGACGGCAAGCCGGTGGCCGCGCTGGTGGACGCGGAGTTGTTTGCGCGGATCCGGCGGATGCGGGAGCGGTTCGATGCGCTGAGCGGCAAGGTGGCCGAAGACTGGGCGGGTGTGTCGGCCGATGAGGGCATGGCGGAGATCGATGCGGCCGTGGCGCGCGAACGGCGGCGCTGATGGCTGGGCTGCGCGTGGTTTTGGACACCAACGTTCTGGTGTCGGGGTTGGCCTATCCGGGCAGCGTGCCGGGGCGCATCCTGGGCGCGTGGCAGCGGGGCGGCCTCGATCTGGTGCTGTCCAAGTACATTCTGGATGAGATGGTGCGCGTGCTGCCGCGGCTCAAGCGGATCAGGTTGAGTGCGGCGGAGATTCGCGATCTTGCCGACAGCTTCCTGTTCATGGCGGAGATCGTGGAACCGAGCGGGGACCTGGAACCGGCGTTGCGCGACAGGGCGGACGGGCCGGTGCTGGGAACGCTGCTTGCTGCGCGGGCCGATTGCCTGATCACGGGGGATAAGGACCTGCTCGCGCTTGCCGGGCGATACCCCATTGTCGCGCCCGCGGCTTTTTGGGAGCGGCATGGGAGCTAGGAGATTACGAAGGGCCAATCGATAAATGCGATGGCTTGTTCTCGCCAGTTGAAGTTCAATGCACAGCACATCCCTGAATAGTTGCCGACTTCTCAGCACTAATTCGGACCACGAATCCTCTGCCGCAGTCAAATGCTAACCTGTTCAGGAGCCGACATAAACCGGAATTGAGATTCGGACAGAGAATCACCAAAGGCTCTCGAGAGGAGTTATTTTGATGAAGCGGAAAGCAAGTCCTCAAAATGACGGTCAAGCAACCCGGGCGAAGATATACGGAATGAGCCGTGGTTTTCTCAATTATGTGAGGCCCTATTATCGGGCCGATGAATCAGGTCACCAGAGGCTCAGGTATGTTCTCTGGCTCGACACTATGGGCTCGCATGGCAAAATGTTGCGGAATGTCTGGACGGCTTCTATTCCTGTGATGAAGCTTCATGTCGCTGCCCTCGTTGCGCAAAAGAAGACATTAGAACCCATCTCATAAACATTTTGTT
This sequence comes from Occallatibacter sp., assembly GCA_050014575.1. Taxonomy (GTDB): domain Bacteria; phylum Acidobacteriota; class Terriglobia; order Terriglobales; family Acidobacteriaceae; genus Telmatobacter. The sequence goes on from JBEKDB010000041.1 coordinate 48,050, forward strand.
GTTGGAATTCTGCGAAACTGGAGGTGCTCAAGGCGTCTCTGCGGAATGCGATGGCAGGCCGTTGGGAACTGACAGACGAACAATGGGAATTGG
>JBEKDB010000042.1:0-31728 GCA_050014575.1 Occallatibacter sp.
GGTCAGCATCGGAGCGCCACGTGGCATCTGCGCTTCCTCCTGCCACTTTATCGCTCGCTGCCAACTCAAACGCCAAGTACCTATCTTGATCCCGAATCAGGTTATGAAACAGCTTCTAGTAACTAATGGGGTATTACTTGCCGGGTTACCTGGCTTCTTGCGGGGTCAGATGGACCTGCGCGAGTGCATGGGGATCATCGCCAAGCCGGGCACGGATCTGGGGCAAGGATCCCGCGGCGGGGCGTAGTACTGCTGTTGCATTTCACTCAATTCCTGGAAGACCCGCAATGGCCCGGGCCTGAAGGCCACGTCAATTCGCCATCTTTCAGGGGGTTAAAACCCCCTGCTCCCTCCGGAATCTTCGATTCATACTGTAGTACCAGGGGCGTCGCTCGGTATTTCAGAGGTTCCCTACGATGCCCGTTCCGGCTCGCCGTCCGGCCCGCTCTCATCGGAGGCGCTCTCCGCGCTCTCTTCCTGCTGGAAGGCCTGGGCATCGGCAAAGCGGTATCCCACGTACACATCCGTCAGCAAATAAAGGGGATTGGAGGGATCGTCTTCAATCTTCTTGCGCAACTGGCGGACGAAGGTGCGCAGGTACTCGACCTCTTCGCGGCAGTCGGCTCCCCACACCGCGGTCAGCAGCCGGGCATAGGTAATCACCCGGCCGGCGCGGCTCATCAGGCAGTGCAGAATATCGAATTCCTTGCGGGTCAGATGCACCGGCTCGCCGCGCTTGGTCACGGTGCGCTTGACCGGCTCCAGGCGAATCTCCCCAATCTCGATGGGCGCGTCTTCGGCGCGGGCCGGGGTTCGGACGCGGCGGACCGCGGCGCGGATGCGCGCTATCAGCTCCCGAGTGCTAAAGGGCTTGGTGACATAATCGTCAGCGCCCAGATCGAGCGCCTGCACCTTGTCCTCCTCCTGGTCGCGGACGGTCAGCATGAGGATGGGCAGGCGCGGGGCAAAGGCGCGAATGCGGCGCAGGGTTTCAATGCCGCCGATGCCGGGCATATTGATGTCGAGCAGAGCGACATCGTAGACGGCGGCGCGCAGCATTTGCAGCGCCTCCTCGCCGCGCGAGCAGTCGGCCACCTGAAAGCCGAGTTCGACCAGCGGAGGCCGCAGCGCCCGGCGAATGGCCAATTCGTCGTCGACCACAAGAATGCGAATGACAGGTTGGTTCATCAAAGACACTCCTTCTGCGCCGAGATTGGGATGGCCGCAAAGAATGTGGTTCCCTCGATCTCGTCGCTGGTGACCCAAACATAACCGCCATGCATCATAGCCACCCTCTTGGCCACCGAAAGGCCGATTCCGGTGCCGGGGGCCCGGTTCGAGTAGGTCGAGGAACGATAGTAGCGGTCGAAGATGCGCTCCCGGTCGGTCATGGGAATCGCGGGCCCGAAGCTATGCACGGAAAAGATCGCCTCCGCCTTGGCGCGGACGGCGCGGATGGTAATCGCGGTGCCGAAGATCGAGTACTTGCAGGCGTTGTCGATGTACTGGGTGAGCAGCATGACCATCATCTGGCGGTCGCAGCAGACCGTCAGGTTCTCGTCTTCGAGTTCGACCACGACCTTCATGCTCGCCAGGCGGTCCCTGAGGCTGTCCACAACCTCTTCAATCAGCGACCCAACGCCAACCGGCGTGCGATGAATGGCGACCTCGCCGGCATCGAGGCGGGCGGTGGTCAGGAGCCGAGTGGTCAGCTCGCTCAGCACGCCGGCCTGCTCATCGATCAAACCCACTAGTTCCGCCTGTCCCGCCGACAGGTGACCCATCTCTCCCAGGCCCGTGCTTGCGGCGCGGATGGCCGTCAGCGGCGTCTTGTAGGCGTGGGCCAGGCTGTCAAGCACGGTGGAGCGAAGCTGCTCGGTGCGGCGTTCGGTCTCAATGCGGCTCTCGTTGGCGAAGGCCCGGTAGCGGTCGAAGGTGATGGCGATCAGCGAGGCGATGGCGTTGTTGGTCAGCGGGCTGGTCTCGCCGCGCATCACCAGGCTGCCCACCGGCACCGTCCCCAGCCGGACGACCCTGCGCCCCAGGCCGGTCTCGGGATCGTCGTCCGAAGTCTCGAAGTAGTAGACGTTCCGCGCCAGTTCCTCCGGGTCTACGCTCCAGATTCCGGCTTGATACACGCGGTGCAGGTCGGCGTCGAAGACCGCGACCGCCTCCAGCGCGAAGATCTCGTGGACCAGCTCGGCCAACTGCGGTCCCGGCTCCATGTGGAGATTCATTTGCAGCGTCCGGCGCGTGAACTCATACAGGTCGTGCATCTGGCCGCCCCAGGACTCAGCCTCTTTGGCGTGCCCGGTGACGCGCGCTGAGAGCCGGCTCACGACCAGCGCCACGAGTACGAAGGCCAGCAGAGTGACGGAGTTGACGGGATCAGCCGCCGGATTGCGCAGGCCATGCAATGGAGCCTGGCGCGTGGTGAAGTAGCCATGCACCAGAACCGCCGAAAGCGACACGATAACCGCCTGCCAGAAGCCGCACAGCAAGGCGGTGGGAACCACAATCAGCAGGTAAAGCAGAACCGCCACCGGCATCAGCCATCCCGACCAGTGCGCCAGAGCAGCCACAAGAACGACGGCCAGAATCCCCAGCGCGCACTCCAGCGCAAACAGCAGCGCCGACGATCCAGAGCCGCGCGAGCGCAGAGCGCCGAAGGGAGAGCCCACCGGAATGTAGCTAACAGCCAATCGGCCACCAACCTCCTGATTCGGACGGAGTGCGCGAAGATCCTGCCAGCGCCATGCCAGCGTCTCGGATGCAGTGTGCGAACCTTCCCGCAGCCGACGCCGCCATCCCTCTGAAGAGATGCTTTGCTCGATCGGCGCGGGAGGGCGTAGTGAGATTTTAGCAGGCCGCCGATGGACTTCTCATCGCTCTTCCTGTATGCGCCCCAGTGCTCCAAGCGCCTCCCGCTCGGTCCATATAAGGAATATCCTAAGGGAAACATAAAGAGGTCTTTTTGAAATCATCATGGCTTCTTTATGTAATCTTTGGCTTACTAGAGTTAACACGAAATGGCCGGACCGCCTCAGGGAAAACGTGAATCCTTATCCTGGATTCTCATGTGGAAGTCCTGTCCGCGCGGCTCTGAAGGCCAGATTGGCAGGGAGATTGCACCGGTTGGGTGCGGCCCCTTTGCCCTTGTTTTTTGGCTGAATTCATTCTGCGTAATACAACCAAATTCTTTTTTGGAGGAACAGTGCCGATGTCTATGAACCCGAATCGCATACTGCAAACCATGGCTGGAACCACGCTGGCATTCGCCTTGATAGCCGGTGCGCAAACACCGGCTCCGCCAGCATCGCCAGCCACTCCCGCTCCGGCCGATCAGGCCCCGGCGCCCGCGACCGCTCCGGCGGCAGCTCCGGCGGCCCCAGCCGCACCCACCTGGAGCGTTGGCCCCATGGACATCAGCGGATTCATCGACGGTTACTACAGCTTCAATGCAAACCGGCCAGCCAACGCCGCCAATGGCCAGGTCAACGACCTATACAACTTCAACGACAAGACCGACCAGTTCAACTTGAGCGCGGCCAAACTCACGCTGAACCACGATCCCGACCCCGTCGGCGCGCATATCGACTTCTTCTATGGCCGCACCAACGATCTGTTCAATGCTGTCCCGGCCAACACCAGCTCCGCCGATCAACTCAATTACATTGAGCAGGCATTTCTCAGCTTGAAGCCGCCCAAGGCCAAGGGCTTCGAACTGGACTTCGGCAAGTTTGTTACCTCGGCCGGCGCAGAGGTCGCCGAGGCAAAGGACAACTGGAATTATTCCCGGTCCCTGCTGTTTTCCTGGGCCATCCCGTACTATCACTTCGGCGCGCGCACGTCGCTGCCGGTCTCCAAGACCGAGACGATCGGCTTGCAGGTGGTCAACGGCTGGAACAACGTGAGCAAGTCCAATGGCGGCGCAACGGTGGGACTGACCAGCGCCCTCACCAAGACCAAATACACCTGGGATCTGAACTATTACGGCGGCCCAGAGAACCCCAATACAACCTCCGGCTTCCGCAACCTGATCGACACCACGCTGCTATTGACCCCCAACGCCAAGTTCAACGCCTATCTCAACTATGACTACGGGCAGAACCGGGACGCGATTGTGGGAACGGGCGAGAGCGCCACCGGAGATAACAAGTTGAATCACTGGCAAGGCGCGGCGATTGCCGCTCACGGACAGGCTTCAGCCAAGCAAGCCCTGGCGGGCAGGTTTGAATATTTCAACGACCCGAACGGCTTTCAGACCGGCACGGCTCAGCATGTTTACGAGTTCACCGGAACCTACGAGTACAAATGGGTGGAAGGCCTGCTGACCCGGATCGAGTACCGCGGCGATTTTTCAAACGTGGCCTCCTTCCACAAGGACGTCAACCAGATGGTGGACCAGCAATCCACGATAACGGTGGCGTTCATAGCTTTCTTCGGGCCTAAGCGCTAGGCTATGACCGCTGTGGGGGTTGTCCTCACTGTCGTCGCGATCTACGTTGCCTTCGTCGCTTTCTTCAGGCCGAAGCGCTAAGCAAGACCAACCCGCGATCCCATAGAGCCCATCCCGAGACAGACTCAGGATAGGCAATGGGGGAGCTGTTTCTCAAAACTCCGGCAGGCGCCGCGGTTTTCACTTCGGAAATGCAGGCGACTCATTTTGGTTTCCTCATTTCATCCTTATCGCCACGGCCCTAGCCTTCAGGTAACTCATTCAGCTTTCTCGCAAATGTCAGGACGGCACATCGGAGACGGGCGAGAGTCACAGGAATCCCGGGGGCCAGCCGCCGGGAGCAGCCAGACGAACTTCATTCATCAGGAGAATGCTCATGGCAGATCAAAATGCACCTCAGATGCAGGCCACCCTGGGCCTTACCGGGCTGACCGCAAACGCAATGGCCCTCATCGCTCCCGGCGCCTTCCTGTGGCTCACCTTTGTCATCCAGGCGGGCACCGGAACCACCTCGCCAACCATGTGGCTGGGCATCTTTGCCGCCCTGCTGCTCTGTCTGGCCACCGCGGTTGCCTATGCCGAAATCTCCAAGCTGTATCCCGGCACCGGCTCCAGCTACTACTACGCGGAGCAGGCCCTGCTCTCGAAAGAGACGGCCTTCAAGTACGCCCGCGTGGCCAAATTCATCGTCGGCTGGGGCTCGCACCTCTATTACTGGGTCTATCCCGGCGTGATGGTGGCCGTCACCGGCATCTTCGTGGGTTACGTGGTCGGCTTCCTGTATCCAAATGTCATGAGCGGCTCGAATCCGGGGCCGGTCTTCATGGCGCTGGTCGCGGTAGTCTTCTCCTTCTTCGTCGCCTGGATCGCCGCCAAGGGCGCAGGCGCATCGACGGCCGTGAACATCGCCATCAACGTGATTCAGATCTCCGCGCTGGTGGTCTTCAGCGTGCTGGCGCTCGGCTATCGCTCCACCCATCCTACCGGCGCCACCGGCCCCACCGCCTTCCAATATGACGGGCAATCGATGTCCACCTACACCTACCAGTTCGCCACCGCCAAGGACGGCTCGACGATGCGCGACTCCAGCGGCGCGCCTCTGCCCTTGCTGGACTCCGCGGGCAAGCCGGTTCCCTACGTCATCACCTACCCGACGACGGACTCGAACGGCAACTTCCTCACCCACGAAAACGCGGCTTCGGTGATAGGGGTCCACAAGGTTCAGTTCATCTTCATCCAGGCCACCGTCGCCATTCTGATTCTGGTCGGATTCGAATCGGTAACCTCGATGGGAGGCGAGGCCAAGAACCCCACCAAGCACATACCGATTGCAGTTATCGCCTCGCTCTTGATACAAGGCCTGGTCTGCTACCTATTTGAGTATTTCGCGGCCAATTACTTCCTCAACTCGGGGTATACCATGCAGAACGCCGTCAGCTCGGCGGCGCCCATCGGCGACATGATGATCATCGTCGGCGACTGGCTGCTTGGCCCGGGCAACGGCAAGTACTTCATGCTGGTTGAGGCCTTCACGGTCTTCCTGGCGCTGATTGGCACCACGCTGGCGTGCATGAACACCGGCGCTCGCGTCACCTACGCCATGGGCAAGGACGACGAGGCGCCCGAGCACTTCGGCATCCTCCACGCCAAGTCGCTCTCCCCGCGCAAGGCCATTTGGACCCTGGCCGTCATCTCCGCGATCATCGGCGTCATCGCCGTCACGCTGGTCTTCGGCGACGCCGGCGCGCCCACCGATGCAACCATCGCGGCGCTGCCGCACGGCATCTTCTCCAACTTCGGCTACCCCTCCCACGACACGCTGGCCGGCCTGCCCAACTCGCTGCTGACGGTCACGCTCACCTCCAACTTCGGCACCTTCATCCTCTACGCGCTCAGTTGCTTTCTGTGCATCGTGGCTTACCACAAGCGCCCCGACTACAACGTGGTGCTTCACCTGCTCATTCCTGGGTTCGGCCTCTTTGCCAACCTGATCTGCATGGCCTTCTACCTGATCAGCCCGATCTGGGGCCTGGGCACTTTCAAGGAGCCGGTGCTGGCCCTGGTCATCTCCGGCATCTGGGGCGCTTACGGAGCCATTTACTTCCTTCGCTCATCCAAGGCCAAAGGCAAGGAGATTCTGCTCACAGCCCGGTAGACTTTCAACCGCGCTCGACCGAACTGAAGCCGCTGGGTGGAAACTCTCCTCAACTCCCTCTTGAAAGACGGGGAGCGGAGAACCACTCAGTGGCTTTTTTGAAGTGGATGTCTCACAATCTCTAAAACGCATCTTCGCCGCGGCAAGGCGGAAGAGGCTTGAGGCGATAGCGTCCATGTTGGAAGTTCAGTTCGGCCAGGCAAGCGACTTCGGCAAGGTTCGCACCAACAATGAAGATGCGATGGGATCGTTCATTCCCGCGTCGCGCAAGCAGGCGCGGACCCACGGCTATCTCTTCGCCGTTGCCGACGGGGTGGGCGGCATGGACCTGGGCGAGATTGCCTCGGCCACGGCCGTATCGGTCGTCGCCAAAGAGTTTGCCAAGGCGCAGGCCGGCGCCATGCTCACCAGCTTGCTACCGCGCCTCATCCAGCAGGCCAACGCAGCGGTTCACGATTGCACCCTCGCGCCCGAATACCGCGGCAAAAGGATGGCCACAACCCTGGTGACCTGCGCGCTCCGCTACGACCAGGCTGCCGTCTCCCATGTGGGCGACTCGCGCTGCTATCTGGTCCGCGGCGGCATAGCCAGACAGATTACCCAGGACCATACCATGGTGAACGAACAGCGGAAGATGGGCCTCATCACCGCCAGCGAGGTGGCCACATCCGAGTCCCGTCACGTGCTCATTCGCTCGCTGGGGCCGGAGATGTTCGTCGCGCCGGACACCACCGCCATCGCGTTGCAAGCCGGCGACGTGCTGGTGCTTTGCACCGACGGCCTTCACGATGAGATGCCCGAGGCGACTATCGCCGAGATCGTCTCCCAGAAGAAGAACATCGAAGAGATCGCGCGCGAACTGGTGACCCGCGCCGTCGAGATCGACGGAAACGACAACGCCACCGCGCAGGTGATCCGCGTCAAGTCGGTCGAGCAGGTGGGCATGTACCGCGGCAGGACATACCGGCTGCCTTCCTGATGCATTCCGGGAAGATTCCACGCGGTCTTACGGAATCCTTACTGCCGGGCCGCCTATTTCCCTATACAGTAGAACAAGTTACCCTGATGGAGCAGGCCGCGCGATGGGTTTTTACGACAGCTTGGAGACCGGTTCGACGATCGATTTCTACCGCATAGAGGCGCCTGTCGCACGCAGCGGAATGGCCACCATCTACCGCGCCACGGACCTGCGCGACAACCGCATTGTCGCCCTCAAGATTCCCCACCCCGATCTGGAGGCCGATCCCATCCTCTTCGACCGCTTTCAGCGCGAGGCCGGCATCGGCGAAAAGCTCAATCACCCCAAGGTGATGCGGGTCTTCGGCGGCGAGGAGCGCTGCCGCATCTACATGGTCATGGAGTGGTGCGAAGGCCGCTTGCTGCGCCAGATACTGGATGAAGGCGGCGTCTCTCACGACCGCGCCATCCGCATCGCCATCGGCATCCTGGACGCCCTGGAATACATCCACGAGAACGGCGTGGTGCATCGCGACCTCAAGCCGGAGAACATCATGGTCGATGCGCAAGACAATATCAAGCTCATCGACTTCGGCATCGCCAGCGACTCCGCCTCGCGGCGGCTGACCTATGCCAACTTCACCGCAACGCTCGGCACGCCGAATTACATCTCTCCGGAGCAGGTGAAGGGCAAGCGCGGCGACGGACGGTCCGACATCTTTTCAGTGGGCGTGATTCTGTATGAGATGCTCTCCGGCAAGCTGCCCTTTTATGGGCCCTCGCCGCTGGCCGCGATGAACGACCGCCTGCTGAACCACCCCACGCCTCCCAGCGTCGCCGACCCTTCCATCTCTCCTCAGTTGCAGGAGGTTCTGTACCGGGCATTGGAAAGGAACCCCGCCAACCGGTATCCCAGGGCACGCGATTTTCAGTTCGATCTTGAGCACCTGGATCAGGTGGGCGTGGAAGACCGGGCGGAGTTGCGCGACTGGCAGAAGCGCAAATCCCAATTCTGGCGCAAGATCTTCTATTACGGCGCGCTGGCACTCATCCCGGTCGCGATCTTTCTGGCGATGTATCTCATCGCGCACCGAAGGTAGGACGTTTCCGCGCCTCCTCTCTTATTTGAAAACTTCACGGATTCTTTACGGCCGCGACCGTAAGATTCTCTTGGTAGTCCCCACCATTTCCCCGCCAAAAGGATATCCATGACAAAGTACAAACTCGAATACATCTGGCTTGACGGCAAGAAGCCCGTTCCCGACCTGCGTGGCAAAAGTCTGCTGAAGGCGTTTGAGCATCCACCCACCCTCGCCGATCTGCCCAATTGGGGCTTTGACGGCAGTTCCACCATGCAGGCCGAGGGCAAGAAGTCCGACTGTGTGCTTAAACCAGTGGCTCTTTATCCCGATGCAAGCCGCAAGGACGCGTATCTTGTCCTTAGCGAAGTCATGCACCCCGACGGCACGCCGCATTCCACGAATGCGCGCGCCACCATCGAAGACGACCCCGACTTGTGGGTAGGTTTTGAGCAGGAGTATTTTCTGTTTCAGGATGGGCGTCCTCTCGGCTTCCCGAAAGACGGCCACCCCGCGACTCCCCAAGGCCCATATTACTGCGGCGTCGGCTACAAGAACGTCGGCAGCGTGGCCCGTCAAATCGTCGAAGAACACTGGGAGCTCTGCCTTGGCGCCGGCATCAATCATGAAGGCATCAACGCGGAAGTCGCCAAAGGGCAGTGGGAATTCCAGATCTTCGCAAAAGGCTCCGCCAAAGCCGCCGACGACACGTGGATCGCTCGCTACTTACTGATGCGCCTCTGCGAGAAATACGAAGTCGATGTTGTATTGCATTGCAAACCCATCAAGGGCGACTGGAATGGATCCGGCATGCATTGCAATTTCTCGACCAAGTACCTCCGCGATGTGGGCGGCAAGGATTACCTTGAAGCACTCATGGAGGCGTTCTCAGAAAACGTCGCCGAGCACATCGCCGTGTATGGCCCGGACAACCACTTGCGCTTGACAGGCCTGCACGAAACGCAAGCTATCGACAAGTTCAGCTATGGACTCTCCGATCGCGGCGCTTCCATCCGGTTGCCGGTCAACTTCATCAAGAACGGTTACAAGGGCTATCTGGAAGATCGCCGCCCTAACTCCGAAGGCGATCCCTACCAGATTGTCTCGCGCATCCTGAAGACGGTCGGCAGCGTTCCGAAACCCGATCCGGCATTCGCTTAGTCGTGCCGGCCGATCCGTGAGGACGCGCTCGCGGATGCGGGCTACGGGAAGTCTATGGCTTGCCGAGTTTTTCGATTGTCGCGGCAGGCGCGTCCGGACCCAGAATCTGACGCACCGCCTCTTCCAGAACTTCGTCCCGGCCCGCCCGGATGCCTTCGACGGTCGGCACGACCGTCTTGTCGGGAACGATGCCGATCTGCTGGGTGGGCCTGCCGTCTGGATAGAAGACGCCAAGGCCGCTGATTCCCGTGTTGAGACCGCCCGGCAATAAAATGTTCGTGTAATTGCCGTCGGCCCCGGCCGTGGTGCTGCCGATGACTATCACTCGCGGCGAAGCGCGTAGAGCCATCGTCGTAAATTCGGCCTGACTTTGGGAAATCTCGTCGACCAGAATTATAACTTTGCCTGCATATTGAGGCGAAGCTGGTGTGATCCGCACCGGCGCGTCCCAATGGAACGCCCCCGGATTCGTCAAGTCGCCGACAGTAAACTTGACAAAGGGCATTGGCTGCTCGATCAAATGCGAACCGAGAGCATAGGGGACAAACTCCGAGGGGTAGTTGCGAATGTCTACGATAAGTCCTTGGGTCTTTGCCGCAAGCTGAAGATAGCGATCTATATCGGCGACCTTTACCGAAGATAGCTTAAGATAGGCTACCCGATCGGAGAGCAGGCGGAAGGTATTTCCGGGCAGATCATGGGTATAACGAATGCCGGTCATCCCTGCGGCGGGAATGCGATTCGACTTGACGGTGACAGTTTCTGACCCTCGAAGAAGGCTAACCGTCGCTGGACCGCAAGCGCCGTTGGTCATGTTCTGGGCGATGTCGCGCAGGCGGGCGGCCTGATTGGAGTCAGCGTAGTACGGAGACCAAGCCTGCACAAGCTTATCGACTGGCTGCCCATCGAGTTCGGTTATCACGTCGCCCATCTTGAAACCGGCAGCCGCCGTCGCATCCGTGGAAGCGAGGCTATAAATGACGGGGCTCTGGCCGACAAATCGCAGGTTGACCGGAAGCCGGCACTCTCCCACCGGAGGCCTTACCCGCAACGAACTCCACAAATTGGCATGTGTGTCGTGGTCCTGCGCGATCAGCGCCATCAACTGAAGCTGATACTCGTCCGAGGTCTTGGCCAGCGCCATGCGGGGCAGGAACTCGCGCAGCACTCCATCCCAATCTTCTCCGACGATATTCCGGTTCGGAGACCAATACTCGACGATATTCCAGAAGCGATACAGCGCGAGAATCTGGAAACCGGCGTCGGGAAACCGGATAGTAAAATAGGTTCGTTCGTGGTCGAAAGAAGGGTTCTTGGTCACGGGGACGAGCGAAACATAGAATTGCTTGCCGGCCGGCCTGTTTCGCTGAATGAATTGCAGCGCCTTAGCCAGGTCCTTCCCCAGAAGTGTCTCGTCGGCCGTCCAGGCAAGATCCGGGCCGAGCTGAAGTTCACTTGCATCCAATGTCGCGCAGGGGTCGCACGGTTGCACCGCGCCCAGGCCACCGATCCACTTGAGCAAAACACCTTGCGCTGCGGCGCGATCAGGCGCAGCGATGATTCCGGGCATAATTCGAAATAACTCATAGTCCCATTGAAGATTCCCGGATGTAACTTGAGGGTGGTGATACTTCAGGTATCCCCAGACTTTTCCCAGCAGAGCTAGGTTGTCGATCTGGGTAGGCGTCAAACTGGAAAGGACGATTCCCGAGCCCCCGTCAAACTGATGGTCGCGATTCATCGCCGTAAGAGGGTTGTCCGCCTTTGGCGCCTGGGAGGAAGGTTTGCCATCCACCAGTAACTGCAAACCCTCGACCCACGCCTTCCCGGTTCCTGAAATGAGCGCACCGACCAAAAGCTGTTGTCCGCCGGGCTCCAAGGGCAGGTTGACAGAGACCTCGGACCAGTCGTTGGTTCCCGTGAGTCTTCGAGTTTGCATATCCACGAACACAACCGTCTCCCCATCCTTCTCCTCGCGCATCCACAGCGTCGCATAGCCCGAGACATCTTCTGTGCGGACGAAGCCGCGCAATTCGACGGTACTGCCGGAAAATCCGATCGGCAGCACTTTGGCAAGAGACGAGGAGGAGCTGGGACTATCCGCCTTGCGCTCGATCCGGACCGAGAGCGGTCCGGTATGCACAACCTTGTCGTCGACCAGAACGGTCCCGGCCGGGCCGGCTAACCATCCCGCGGGAGCGCTTCCGGCCGGGCTGCCCTCGAAGCTCAGAACGGGATCGGTGACGGACGCAGCAGCAGGAGTCTTAGAGTCAGCGGTTTGAGCGAAGGATGGAAGCGCCAGGATTGCGTAGAGAATCGTGAATAGAACACGTCGCATGGTCATATGATACCCCGTCCTAGCGAGCGTCCTGGCCGCCGGCTTCGAGCAAGTGACAGGCGAACCGGCTCTTGATTCCAAACAGAAAGACTCTAAACGAAGGCTTGCCACGCAGCAGATATTCCCTCATGGGCTAAAGCACAATCGTTTTGTGGGCCATTCGCGGCACGGCACCCAGAGGGTACCCGGCAGCGCCCTTCCAAAGCGAGCGAGAATGTGGTCTTCATCAGAGGTTCCCTTAGGAATCTTGCTAATTGCAGCAAGCCGGAGCCGGAGCTCTCAGAGCGAAACCAGAGCAGGTGCGCCCTGACGAGTCTCGTGCAGGGTCGCCTCACCCTGTTGGTTGCGTCGACTCGGACCCGCGATCTCGGGGTACAGTCACTCTGGTTTCGCTATTGGCCGGCGCGACTCCAAGGAGCGTTGTCCTTGCGCGCAGCCGCATCCTTGCGCCTTCTTGCTGGCGCTAGGACGGGATGCCACAAACCCCTACTCGTTGGCCTCAATGCGGCGGCCGTGCGGATCCTGCAAGGGGCGCGTGTTGACTGTGAACAGGGCGGCGAAGGCGCGCAACTGGTCGCGGCTGATGCTCAACTCCTGTTCCAAGATGAACCAGCGCACGCCCTCGGTGCAGGGCGGGGTGGTCAGCGAGCCCATATAGGTCCAATAGCCGCGGTCGGCGGGCAGCAGGCCGCCGGGGTTCACCATATCCGCGACCTTCTCGCTTGCGCCGGCCTTCGTGGGCAGATGCGGCCACAGGGCAGCTAGCACGGCGTTGGGGTTGCCAGTGTCCTCGTTCAAGCGCACGGCCACCACGGCCAGCTTGCCGTCGGCGCTCCTGTGAAGCAGGTGGACCTCCATATCGGTGAGCTTGCCCTTGACCGCCTCCTCGCTGGGATGGTGGAAGTCGTACTCGACCAGTTCATAGCGCACGCCGCCGGCCACCATATAGCTGCCGGGGTCCACATGAACCGCGACGGTGTGGCCGTCGTTCTCCAGCTTGACCGCCCCGGCAATGTAGTGGAACTCGATGGGCGGGAGCGCCTTGTTCAGGTGGGCGCCGCGAATGTCGAGGGGCGACTGCTCGCGGCCTTTCGAGCAGGCCTTGAAACTCGGGTCCAGCTTGCCCCAGTTCAGCGAGCCTCGCTTGCCCTCGTAGTCCCAGGGGGTGGTGGTTTGCGCGGCGGTTTGCGCGACGGCCACAGTGGCCATGCCAAGTACCAGAAAGGCAAGCGCGTGAAAACGCATCGATTGCTCCTTGCTCATGAGACGCTTATTACGCCAGAAAGAATTCTAAGGCATTTGCGGGACCGCTGTACCCGGACGCAGCAAGGGTCTCCGTTGTACTCGCTGACTGCTTCAGCCAGTTCAAGCCCTGCGTCGGATTCCTCGGGCTCCGGCTCCTCGCCGATTGCGACCCGTTTCAACTCCACCTCTTTGTGAACCTTAGCAGCCCGAGCAGACTCTCACGAGCAGCCAACATTCTTCGACTGCTTCTTCGCTTCCGCATACCCGAAGAGCCGGAAGTACGAGGGCGGTTGGAGGTCTACAAGCTTGCGTGGAAGGGACTTGACCGTCCAGCGTCCGCTGGGCAGCTTCGTTGCAATGTAAGGTGTTGCCGTCTTGTTCGCCACAGAATCTTCTCCAGTTTGAAAAACCGAGAAGCCGGCGATTGAGGGAATTCGTAAGAAGTCTTAGCAATAAGCTCGTATCTTGTTGATTATAAAGTCCTGGCGGAGAGAGGGGGATTCGAACCCCCGATAGAGCTTTTGACCCTATAACGGTTTAGCAAACCGCCGCCTTCAGCCGCTCGGCCATCTCTCCGGGTCTCAAACGGATTATACCGGAAGCCGGCTTGCGGTGCGCGAAGGCTTGACGGGCTGCGGCGCCCGGCGATTCTCCTTTGCTCATTTTTCCCTTGGTGCGGGGGGCAAGGGTTGTTAGATTCACACGTATGCCTCTCGCACTTCATCCTGCCCGGCGGAAGATGCGCTTTCTCCCCCTGGTTGCCGCCACCTACTTCATGGTGTCGGGCGGCCCGTATGGCATTGAGGACATCCTAGGTGGAGCCGGGTTCTTGAAAGCCATCGCGATTCTGCTGGTGCTGCCGTTCCTGTGGTGCCTGCCGACCGCGCTGATGATCGGCGAGCTGGCCAGCGCCATTCCCGCCGAGGGCGGCTTCTACATTTGGGTGCGGCGCGCGATGGGGCCTTTCTGGGGCTATCAGGAGGGTTGGCTCTCGCTCTCGGCCAGCGTCTTCGACATGGCCCTCTATCCGGCGATCTTTGTTCTATACCTGGGCAAGTTTTCGCCATCGCTCACGGCGGGCTGGAAAGGGTTCGCATGGTCGCTTGCCGTGGTGGTGCTCTGCTGCGTGTGGAATCTGCGCGGAGCGCCGGCCGTGGGCGAGGACTCGGTGGGACTGTTCGCGTTGCTGCTGGCTCCGTTCGCGGTCTTCGTCGCGCTTGGGTTCTGGCGCTGGTTCACGGTGCATCCGCAGGTGCAGTGGGGCATTTCAACGCCTGGACCGGCGGGCGGGTTGTGGGCGGGACCCGGCTTTTCGACGGCGGTTCTGGTGGCGATGTGGAATTACATGGGCTGGGACAACGCCTCGACCGTGGCCCAGGAGGTGGAGAATCCGCAGCGCAACTATCCCCGCGCCATGATTCTCTCCATCATCCTGGTGGCCGTTACGTACATTGTGCCGCTGGCGGCGATGGCTCTGGCGGGTCTCTCCTGGGCAGGCTTTTCGACCGGCGACTGGGTACCCGCGGCCAGAGAGATCGGCGGGCCGCTCCTGGGGCTGGCCGTGGTTGCCGGCGGCGCGGTGACGGGCGTCGGCATGTTCAACGCGTTGGTGATGAGTTACTCGCGCCTGCCCATGGCCATGGCCGAGGACGGCATGCTGCCGCGGGCAGTGGCGCGGCGCAACAGCCGCGGGACGCCGTGGGTAAGCGTGCTTCTGTGCGGACTGGCCTGGGCCCTGGCGCTCATGCTGCCCTTCGAGCGGCTCATCTCCATCGATCTGATTCTCTATGGATCGAGTTTGCTGCTGGAGTTTGCGGCCCTGTTTGTCCTGCGTTTACGCGAACCCGATCTTGTCCGCCCCTTCAAAGCCGGCAATCTGGCTGTCGCCGGCTTGCTGGGAACAGGCCCGGCGGCGCTGATCGGCTACGCGCTTTGGGCCTCGCGCGCTGAAAAGATCTTTGGAACCACCTCGGCGCTGCTGTTCTCGGTCGCGGTGGGTCTTCTGGGCCCGGCGCTGTACTGGGCAACGAAGGCGGCGTGGCGCAGAGCTTGAAAATTTTTCCAAAAAGTGAGCAAAATTGAACAGTTTTTCTCTCTTTTTTGGTTCGATGCTGTGGGAAAATGTGGTGGTAAGTGTGAAACCGGACGGCGCGCCGCGGATGCTCGGTTGAAGGAGCGGCCTCAGGCGTTGGGGTCGCGATTGCCGTCGATGAATTCCCGCTCATGGCCGAAACACAACTTTTTCACTGGATGGCAGTGCGGTCGCGCAGCTAACAGCAGTTTTCTGGCGAGAATCCGCAAGGGGAAGGAGGCCACTTCGATGGTTGAACTTGAAAAACCGCCGTTCGATGCCGCAGCCTTTCTGGCCCGCGCCGGTCTGGGGCGGAGAGTTGTGCAACTGACGCCCAAGCAGACCTTCTTTTCGCAGGGCGATCCGGCGGAAGCGGTGTTTTATCTTCAGAGAGGCCGGGCAAAGGTCACGGTTGTTTCCTCCGCCGGGAAGGAGGCAACCATCACACTTCTGGCCGACGGCGACTTTGTGGGCGAGGAGGTGCTGGCGAACGCGGCGGGAACGCGTTTGGCCACGGCCACGGCCGTTACCGCCTGCTCCGCGCTCAGAATCGGGCGCGACGAGATGATCCGCGCCATGCACGACGAGCCCGGCTTCTCCGATCTGTTCCTGAAGTTTCTGCTGACGCGGAGCATGCGCATCCAGGCCGATCTTGTCGATCAGCTATTCAACTCCAGCGAGAAGCGGCTGGCGCGGATTCTGCTCCTTATGGCGGAGTTTGGCAAGCCGGGTGAGCCGGAATCGTTCATTCCGAAGATATCGCAGGAGACCCTGGCGGAGATGATTGGCACCACCCGGTCGCGGGTGAGCTTCTTCATGAATCGCTTTCGCAAGCTGGGGTTTATCGATTACAACGGCCGCATCCGGGTTTTCAAGTCTCTACTGAATGTGATTCTGTACGATCGGCTCCCGGACGACAACGCCGAAACGCCGGCGATTCCGGCATTTGAAGGAGACACGGGCGCTACTACTTCGACCGTGTGAATATATGCTCTTCCAGGTCCCAAGATCGGGACCAGGGGCACCCAGCATTTCAGGGGAGTAATTCAGGACCGGGCGCTAGCGGAGTCGTGCGCGCTCCTGCTGGAGCTGGCGATAAAGCTCGCTCTTCGACTGGCCCAACTGGCGCGCCAGGCGCTTGAGGGCCTCCTTCTCGTCGATCTCGGATTCGGCTTGAAGGCGCGCAACCTGGGCGGCAATCTTCTCGGGAGCGGCGTTTGCGGGCTGAGCGCCGGGCAGGGCGCGGGTTGGGGGCAGGGCTTCGACCAGCAGAGTGATCTCGCCCCGGATGCGATCACGGGCGGCCAGTTCCCGGCGCGCATCGGTCACGGTTCCGCGCAGGAATTCCTCGTGGATTTTGGTCAACTCGCGGGCCACGGCAACGCGCAGATTCGGCCCCCAGACGGCCTCCAGATCGGCCAGGGTGGCAAGAACCCGGTGCGGAGCTTCATAGAAGATCAGAGTGCGCACAGCTTGGAAGTTTGCGGCCTCCGCGGCCAGGTCTTCCAGGCGGCTGCGGCGGGCGCCCGCCTTCTCGGGCAGAAAGCCCAGGAAGAGGAACTCGCCAGTGGGCAGTCCCGCGGCAATCAGCGCGCTGAGCGCGGCATTTGCGCCGGGAATGGGAATCACCGGAACGCCGGCGGCAATGGCCTCGGCCGTTAGCCAGGCGCCCGGATCGCTGATGCCCGGCATTCCGGCGTCTGAGACCATGGCGATGCAGCCGCCCGCCTTGAGCGCGCCAAGGAGTTCGGCAGCGCGCTCGCGCTCGTTGTGCTCGTGGCAGCTAACGGTGGGGGTTGCGATCTGGAAGTGGTTGAGCAGCTTCTGCGTCAGGCGCGTGTCTTCGCAGGCGATGCGGTCAACGCGCTTGAGCACGTCGAGGGCGCGCAGGGTGATGTCGCCCAGGTTGCCGATGGGAGTAGCAACCAGATAGAGGCCGGGGGCGAGGGGAGATTCCGGGTCGTCGGTCATAATCGCTGTCAGTCTCCGGCCTCCATGGGCGTTCTCGCTGCTTCTGTATTGCGGGGTTCGCGATCCCACCCTAGCCGCAACAACAAATGCGCGGCGAGGGTGGGGCACCCTTGGGCTTACTCCATCCCTGGAGGTGTTCTAGCCGGCATCCTCGCGGGCTTCCTCTCGCTCGATGCGGCGCTGCTCGGCCAACAACGACATGGAACTCATCAGGTTTTGCACGCTGACAATGCCGACGACGCGCCCGCTGTCGGTGATGGGAATGAGCGCCAGGCCGCGGCCGGCGGTGAGGCGGCGGATGGTGGTTCCCAGCGTGTCTTCAGGGCGGGCGACTTGGAATGCGCGCGACATGACCGCCTGCACGTAGCCGTTGCCGTCGTTGCGCAATGCGTCAAGGATGCGCTGGCGGCTGACGATGCCGACCAGTTCCGGGCCGCGAACGACGGGAAAGTCCTCCTGCAGCGAGTGGACGCAGCGGACGAGCGCGTCGGCCAGCGTGTCGGAGGGCGAGAGGGTGGCGAAATCGGTGAGCATCACCTCGCGCATCTTCACCGTATCCACCACCGACTGGAAGAAAACGCCCTGATCCTCAACCTGCGCGCCAACCATGATGAAGAAGCCGGCGATGATGAGCCAGTAACTGTGGAGCAGCATGCCGGCCACCATGGCCGTGAGCGCCAGCACCTGGCCCAGGCCGGCGGCGGCGCGGCCGGTGTGAGCGAGGCCGAGCTTGCGGCCAAAACTTCCCCGCAGGAGACGCCCGCAGTCCAGCGGATAGGCAGGCAGCAGATGCAAAAGGCCCAGGCCGGCCTGCATCCAGACCATGCTGCGCAGCAGGTAAGCGGAGGTGATGAAGGGCTGGTTGAGGAGGCGCATGTCGCCGCTTGTGCCCATAAATGTGGCGGCCAGCGCCAGCGCGGTGGCTCCGTTGGCCAGCGGACCGGCGAAGGCGATGGCAAATTGCCCGCCGCCCTGGTTCGCGTTCTCCTGGCTTTCCGGATTGGCGTAGGCATAGAGCCCGCCGATGGGCAGCAGCAGAATGGCGCGCAGGCGAAGATCCATCCACGCGGCCACGAGCAGGCGCGCGGTTTCGCGCACCAGCACCGCCGCCACCAGCACCAGGAACAGGCCCAGGCCGCGGAACAGCGAGAATGCGCCAAGGTCGGATGCGCTCAACCCCAGACAGACCAGAGCCAGCAACGGGAAAAAGGCGTGGACGCGCACTTCTACACCCATCCAGCGGCCCAGGGGGATTGACCAGCCTCGCATGCAACTATCCTCGCATACAACTATTGTAGTAGGTCGCCGCCCGGTGGCGCTTCCGCTATGCTGGTTTCGGATGCGCATCATCGCCGGACAGTATCGTTCCCGCACGCTTCAGGCCCCGGCAGGCCTCGGAACGCGGCCCACCAGCGACCGGCTGCGGGAGACGCTTTTCAACGTGCTGGCGCCGCGCATCGAGGGGGCGGTTTTTCTGGATCTGTACGCCGGCTCGGGAGCGGTGGGGATCGAGGCGCTGAGCCGTGGAGCGGCGAGCGCGACCTTTGTGGAGCGGGCTCCGGCGGCGCTCGCGATGCTGCGCGCAAACCTGGCCCGGCTGGGTGTGAGCGAGGGATTCCGGATTCACCCCGGAAGCGTGGCTGGCTGGCTGCGGAGATTCGATTCCAGGTCTGGACCGGGGCCGAAAGCAGGCTTGGCGCCGGCTGCGAAGCGAGGGCTGAAGCCGGGTTTATCGCAGGCCTTCGATCTCGTATTTCTCGATCCGCCCTACGATGCGGCCGAGGAATACGCGGCTGCGCTGGGGTTGCTGGGCGGGGCCGCGGGCGGGCTGCTCAACGCCGGCGCGCTGGTCATCGCCGAGCACCGCGGCAAAGGGGGCGGCAAAGTGCGGCTGGAGCAGCGATATGGGGAAATCGAGCGCACGCGCCTGCTGGAACAGGGCGATGCGGCACTGAGCTTTTATGCGCAGCGCGCGACGGACGCTTTGGAATGAGTGGCAGCCGGAGTTCGACCAATCGGTGTATTAACCGCCCTGCATGGCCCTGCCGCTTCCCTCACCCCATGAACCAATTCCACTGCTCTTCGGTCAGTGGGACGACGGAGAGCCGTCCCATCTTCACCAACGGCGACTCGGCAAACAGCGGCTCCGCCTTGATGGCGGCCAGGGTCTTCGGCCGCTTGAGCCGCTTGCCCGCCTTCACGCGCACAACCGGAACCTTGGGATCGGTCGCGTCCACGCTCACCACCACACCCGTGCCCACGGCGGCGCGCTCGTCGCCCGTGTGGTAGAAGATCCACTTCGTCCCCGCCTTCATCTCGCGCAGATGCTTCACGGCGGTGGGATTGGTCACGTTGTCCCAGACAGTCTCCTTGTCGCGCAGGAAATCGTCGAAGGAATAAACATCGGGTTCGGTCTTGAAGAGGAAGTAGGCCATGCGCTCTCCATGGTAAGACAGGGAACTGGGATTAGGGAACAGGGACTGCAATAGGGCGCGCGAAACAATCCCCGCCGGGTTCCGGTCCCTCACACATTTGCCCTGTGTCCCCTTGCTATCGTACTGTGATCTGGCAGTTGGAGAGGCCGTCCTATGCACGCTGATGCCGCTTCGCCCATCGTCGCCGCCGCGGGCGGCAGTTTTCTGCTGGAAACGCGCACCCCCGCCGAGGTGTTTACACCCGAAGACCTGAACGAGGAGCAACGCCAGATTGCTTCGACCGCCGCGCAGTTTGCCCGCGCAGAGATTCTGCCCCTTGCCGGGGCCATCGAGGCCAAGCAGCCTGGCGTGATGCAGGCGCTGATGCGCAAGGCCGGCGAGCTGGGGTTTACCGCGGTCGATGTTCCCGAAGAATACGGCGGGATGGGGATGGACAAGACCGAGTCGACGCTGATCGCGGATCGCCTTTCGGTGCTGGCCAGCTTATCCACGGCCTTTGGCGCGCACGTCGGCATTGCGACGCTGCCGCTGGTCTGGTACGGCAGCGAGGAACAGAAGCGGCGCTACCTGCCCAAGCTGGCCAGCGGCGAGTGGATCGGCGGCTACGGGCTCTCCGAGGCCAGCTCGGGGTCGGACGCGATGAATATCCGCACCCGGGCCACGCTTTCGGCGGACGGCGCCCACTATACGCTGAACGGCGAGAAGATGTGGATCACCAACTGCGGAATCGCCAGTTTGTATACGGTTTTTGCCAAGATCGACGGCGAGAAGTTCTCCGCGTTTCTTATCGAACGGGATACGCCGGGGCTGACGGTGGGCGCGGAGGAGCACAAGCTGGGGATTCGCGGCTCCAGCACCTGCCCGCTGGTGCTGGATGGGTGCAGGATTCCGGCATCGAACCTGCTGGGCGAGGCCGGCAAGGGCCACCACATCGCCTTCAATGTATTGAACGTGGGCCGGTTCAAGCTGGGCGTGGCCTGCGTGGGCGGCGCGCGCCATGCACTGGAAGAAATGATTCGTTACGCCAAGCAGCGGGTCGCCTTCGGCAAGCCGATCACCGAGTTTGGGCTGATCCAGCGGAAGATCTCGGCCTCGGCCGCGCGCCTCTACGCCACGGAAAGCATGGTCTACCGGACAGCGGGCCTCATGGATGCGAAACCGCCGGGCGCCGGCCTCGGGCAACCCACTCCGGAGCAGGCGCGGAAGCGCATCGAGGAGTATGCCGTCGAGTGCTCCATCGTCAAGGTCTACGGCTCCGAGATGCTCACCCTGGTGGCCGACGAGCTGATTGCCACCATGGGCGGCTACGGCTACGTCGAGGAGTACCCGGCGGAGCGCTATTACCGCGATGCGCGCATCAACCGGATCTTCGAGGGAACCAATGAAATCAACCGGCTGATCATTACCGGCTGGCTGATGAAGCGGGCGCTGAGCGGGCAGCTTCCGCTGCTTGGCGCCATCAAGCAGGTAATGGACGAGGTAATGCAACCGGCCAGCTTTGACGCCGGCGCGGATACGGATGAGCCGCTGGCGCGCGAGGCCGAGGTTCTGGCGGCGATGAAGAAGATTGCGCTCTTTGCCGCCGGGGTGGCCAGCCAGCGGTTCATGACCGGGTTGCAGGAGCAGCAGGAGGTGATGGCCGACCTGGCCGACATCATCATGCAGGTCTATGCGCTGGAGTCGGCGCTGGTGAGGGCGCGCAAGCTGGCGGCAGGGCGCGGCGCGGCTGGCGGCGCGGCGGCGGTGTCCGCGGCAATGACCGGGCTGCTGGCGGACGAGAGCATGGCGCTGGCCGAGCAGGCGGGGCGAAGAGTGCTGGCGGCCTGCGCCGAGGGCGATCTGCTGCGGACGCAGTTGGCAATTCTGCGGCGGCTGGCGCGGTTCACTCCGGGCGACGCGGTGGGATTGAGCCGCGCCGTCGCACGCCATGCGATTCAACTGGAACGGTATCCGCTGTAGGTTGCGTCCCGAATTCTCAGGCGGCGCGGCTAGTACTACAGTTGTATTTCACTCAATTCCCCGAGGACCCGGAAAGGCCCGCGCCTAAAGGCCACGTCAATTCGCCTTCTTCCAGGGGGTTAAAACCCCCTGCTCCCTCCGGAATCTTCGATTTACAACTGTAGTCCTATGCCGTGGGTGGTCCCGCTTCCGTCTCCATATCCGGCTCGGTCCAGACCAGGATGGCTTGCGGCAGTGTGAGGCCCAGCATCAGCCCGACCAGCAGCCCACCGTGGAGCAGATCGAGGATGCGATCGGCGGTGAGATGCAGCCAGCCCACCAGGTACGGATTCGCCAAGATGCACAGGAACAGAAGCGCGATGGCGAACCACCGAAACGCTGTGTAATGGGCGCGGTCCCGCTCGCGGAGTTCGCGTTCGTCGTTCAGGCTTTCGCGCACTGCCGGCGCGGCTGGGCCGCCGTTCAGATTCAGCGCCGTTGACGGCGGCGATGCATTTCGCCTGCGGACGTACCCGTCAAACGGTCGCAGCAGTCCGCCGGGGTAATAGCCGACAAAAACGACCCAGCTAGCCAGCAGCGCAAAGTTCATAAGAAAATAGGTTCCCCTCATGCGCCAGTGGTCGAGGAACCAACTGGCGGCCATCAGCGCGCCAAACGCGGCGTAGACCAGCGCTACCAACGCGCGGCGGCGGGCGCGGCGGGACATTTCAAAGCGCATTCCAAACAAGGCAAGTTCAGCTCTCATTGCGGTTTCTCCATCAGAGGTTTACATCTTGTAGGCGGCATAGAGCATCAACGCGAACAGTCCGGCCAGGAAAAGGATCATGAGAACGGTCTTCAGCCAGTCGCGGCGGGTGAGGGCCGGCCTTCCGGTTGGGACCGGTTCGGACTCATCCATATCCGGCTCGGTCCAGAGAATGATGGATTGCGGCAGGCTGACAGCCGCGATATACAGCAGCCAGAGCAGTGGCACGCGCAGGGCTGAAAGGCCCGTACTCTCCATCCACATCAGCCAGAGAACTCCAAGCGACAGCAATAACTGGAGCACCACATAGGCATGGGCATTCGCTCTGTAGCTCAGATACTTGTCCCGCTCATCCATCGGACGGTCTTCGCTCTCCCGGTCTGGCTTGGCGGGCTGAAGCAGGGTCTGGGGTTTGCTGCCGCGCGAAAAGCTGGAAAGAAGAGTGCGCAGCATCATGGGAACTGTTGTAACTGCCCAAAAGAGCCAAAACAGCCTGATATCTCCGGCCAGAGAGCCGTGCCTTCGGAGAATGAAGGCGATTGCCCCGACAAACGCCAGGACCGCGGCCCAGTAAGCCATCACCACACGGCGCCGGGTTCGGCGCTTCCAATGCAGAAGCTTCAGCAATTCTCTGCGGGAGATCATGACTGTTTCTCCTTGACGTTTTCGGGATTGGCCGATGACTGCGTGGGGCTGGTGCTGCGCGCTGCACCCGTCCTGTAGACCTGCTGGCTCAGGGGCTGGAAGGGCTGCTTGGAGAAGATCGCCTCGACCGGCAGCCCGAAGTACTCACCCAGCGAAAGCGCCAGCTTGAGGCTGGGGCTGTAGTCGCCGCGCTCCAGGAAGCCGATGGTCTGGTAGTTCACTTCCATGGCGTCGGCCAGTTGCTGGCGGCTGATGCCGCGCTCGGCGCGCAGGACGGCGATGCGGTTGTAGAGGCCGCTCTCGCCGGGAGGTCTTTGGGGTGCGTTGTTCATCTTCTACAAGCAATTGTTATGCAATAACAATATTCTGTCAAGTGGAAAAATGATCTTTCATTCGACGAATTGATTTCTTGACGGGAATCGCGGTTCCGATCCCGGCGTGGGTTCGTGGTTTCCCACCCTTTCCGGTCGCCGCGGGTCGCCGCGGCGACCGGAAAGGATGGGGCACGGGGCATTTGTAAGGCTGGCGGCCGGCTCACCTCTCGAGGGAACTCGCAGCGGCGGTTTCTCCTTCAACTGCTGCCAGTTTGCGGCCAACAGCAGACAAATCCTTTGAATCCACAGGGGATACAAAACCATCCATTGCCTGCGGAGAGATTCTTCCTTCTCCGCAGGGCCCCTCCGGCGAAGAACGGACGGGCGCCCGGCCTAATCTCCAAACTGACCTTGATCCAAGGAGAACACGATGAAGATTGTTGCGATGATTGCGCGGTACCTGCTGGGCCTGATGTTCACAGTCTTCGGGCTCAACAGCTTTCTGAGTTTTATCCCCATGGGGCCGATGCCGCCGGGGCCGGCCGGTGACTTTTTCCGGGTGCTGTTCTCAACTCACTATTTCTACTTCGTGGGCGCGGTAATGGTTGTGTCAGGCGTTCTATTCCTGGTGGGCCGCTTTGTACCCCTGGCGCTGGTACTGCTCGGCCCGGTGCTTGTAAACATTCTGATCTTTCACATCGTGATGGCGCCGCGGAACATCGGGATGGGTGTGTTTGCGGCGCTTTTGTGGCTGTTGGTGGCCTATCAGGTGCGCTCCGCGTTTACCGGCCTCTTTCAGGCAAAGATTCAGGGTTAGGCGCGGCCGGGTTACCCGGTTCCCGCTCTCGGAAGCTCGTAGACACGAAATCCCGCCTGCTTTCCGGGCAGGAGATGACCCTCCCCCGGCGCAAAGCGGGAATTATCAGAGGCACACGGGCGTTACCAATCCCTGACGAACGCTTCGCATGAAATTGCAGAATCTAAGCGCCCAGCGCAAACCCGCGCGCGGACTCCAGCAGGCGGGAGACTGATTCCTTGGAGCAGGACTCGGTGTAGATGCGCATCAGCGGCTCGGTGCCGCTGGCGCGCAGCAGCAGCCAGGTCTCGGCGGCGTTGGGCTTGGTTGCGGCTTCGGGATTGTCCAGGTAGAACTTAACGCCGTCGAGGGTGTCTTGGCGCAGGATGGGCATTCCGGCAAAGACGGGGTCGCCGGGCATCAGCGCCTTGGCGCGGGCGACTGCGCCATCGATAACGTCTCTGGGGATGTGCAGGTCGATGCGGCCGTACTGGTGCTCGCCGTACTCGGCCTGGAGATCTGCGACGAGTTGGCCCAGGGTCTTGCCCTCCTCGGCCATCACGTTGGCCAGCAGCAGCGCGTTGAGTAGGCCGTCGCGCTCCGGCAGGTGGCGCTGGAATCCGATGCCGCCCGACTCCTCGCCGCCCATCACGATCTCGCGCTCCAGCATGTAGTCGCAGACGAACTTGAAGCCGATGCCGTGCTCGATCAGCTGGCGGCCGTGCTTGGCGCATATTCTGTCCAGCATCTTGGTGGTGTTGAAGGCGCGGGTGACGGCGCCCGGCCAGTCGTTGTGGCGTTTGAGCACCCAACTGAGCAGGACACAGAAGATCTTATGCGGATCGACGAACTCGCCGTGCTCGTCGGTGGCGCCGATGCGGTCGGCGTCGCCGTCGGTGCACAGGCCGGCCTGGCAGCCGTTGACTACCACCGCCTCGCCCAGGGCGCGGATGTGCGGCTCGATAGGCTCGGGGTTGATGCCGGGAAAGAGCGGATCGGGGTTGCCGCGAATCTGCATGGCTGCGACGCCGATGCGGGCAAAAATGTCCGCAATGATCGTCCCGCCGGCGCCGTACATCGAGTCGCTGGCGAACTTCATCCCCGATTTGGCGATCAGGCCCAGGTCGGCGAAGCTCTCGATCGCCGTAAGGTATTCGGGCAGGAAATCGACCTCACGGATAATGGCTTGCGGCGTGGGGCGGGGGACGGGCCGGCCCAGGTAGGATTCGATTTCGGCGATAATGGAGGGCTTGCCCGACCCGCCGTACCAGGCCTTGTACTTCACGCCGTTCCATTCCGCCGGATTGTGCGAGGAGGTAATCATGATGCCGCCGGCCAGGCCGCGCTGGCGCACCCCATAGCTGAGGGCCGGCGTGGGAGTGATGCGATCGGCCAGCAGCACAGGAATGCCGGCGGCGGCCACCACTTCGGCACAGGCACGGGCGAACCTCTTCGACCCGAAGCGCGTGTCGTAGCCGATCGCGAGTCCCTTGGCGGGGTCTTCTTGTGCCGAACCTTCGCGGGAGCGCAGATAGGCGGCGATGGCCTCGGCGGCGACGCGGACATTGGCAAAGGTGAAGTCGTCGGCGATGAGACCGCGCCAGCCGTCGGTGCCGAACTTGATCTGAGGCTTGGGCATGAGTGGGCTTTCGTTCTCCCTGATTATTAGGGTATCGGATGGGGCAGGCAATAACTTGGGAATAGGAGGCGCAATCGATTGCAAAGCGGCTCTTCAAGAAAGAGCAGCTCTGACGTCGGAAAGCGTGACCATGAGGGTCATTGGCTCCAGCGGGCTCGGGTCGAAGCCAAGCGCCAGATAGAAGCCTTTCGCCTCCTCCGAGATTGCGTGAACCACGATGCCGCGAATGCCGATCGCATCGGCCGCCTGCGCCACGCGGCGCGCGGCGTCGCGGAACAAGGCGCGACCGAGGCCCTTCCCCTGCCATTCGCGATCCACGGCCAGGCGCGCCAGCACGGCTACCGGGATAGGGTTGGGCATATTCCGCCTGAACCGGCCGGGAGCGCTTTCCACCGTGACCACGCCGGATGCCAGCGCATAATAGCCAATCACGCGCTTGTCCTTGCAGACGACATAGGTGCGCGAAGCTCCACTGGCCTGATTGGCGCGCGCGCGGCGCTTCAACCAATCGTCCAGCGAAGCCTCGCCGCAGCGGAAATCCGCGAAATCGTGGAATTCCGCCAGCGCCTCAGGCGGTAGCGGTTGGCTTACTTCTCCCATGGCGCAGTTGTCCCCAAAGAACGGCGCAGACGGACATTGGGCTGCGGCGGCACATCGAGCCTTGCCAGGAACTCGGCGTAGGCCTTGGGGTTGACCGCAAAGACGGTGCGGTCCAAGAACGCATCCTCGGCGGCGCGGCGGGCAGCACTGAGCACGAAATCTGTCCGATTCTTGCCCGTCAGTTCCGCCGCCCGGTCAATCAACCCGCGCAACTCGGGCTTGATGCGCAGGTTCAGCGTATCGCGCCTGCCTTTTTCCTGTTGAAGCGTCGGCATGAGACTTCCTCCCCTGAAAGGACAAGCATATCACGATGTAATGACCGTGTCATTACGAAGATGCTGCCCATGCCGCAAAGAGATTTGCTTGGATAAAGCCGATCTCGCTGGTCTTCCCCCGTGGCGGACTGCGGCGAACGAGACCTGAGGCACCCAACTGTGGCGCGGAAAGGACCTTACGCGCGGGGCGATTCGATTCGCTGCTGTTTCAGATCAGTTCGGTGCGCCCGTTGAGTCCCAGTTCCTTCACGACTTGTCCCACATCCTGGGAGTGATCGCGGTGGGCAATAAGCAAGGCATCCGGAGTATCCACGATGACCAGATTCTCCACCCCGACCAGCGCCACAAACTTCCTGGGGCTGAAGATGTAGTTGTTGGCTGCATCGATGGCCAGGTGGCCCTGGGTTTCCGTGACATTGCCCTCGCCGTCGCCGCGCAGGCGGGTCTCAAGCTGGTACTCGTAAAGCGAGGCCCAGGAGCCCAGGTCGTTCCAACTGAACTCGGCCGGAATGCAGTAGAGGTGGGAGAGGTGCGCGCCCTTGGCCGAGCGCGGCTCCAGCACGGCGTAGTCCACGGAGATGTTTTCACATTTGGGATAAAGGGAGCGAAAGACCTCATCGAATTCGGGCGTGCCGTAGGCCGCGGCAATGCTCTCGAGCAACGGAGCGGTCTCCGGCAGGTGCTCGCGGACGGCGTTGGCCAGGGTGCGCGCGGACCACAGGAAAATGCCCGAGTTCCAGTAGTAGTTGCCCGCGGCGACGAACTCCCCGGCCTTGTTCTGATTGGGCTTTTCGATAAAGCGGCGCACATGCAGGGCGGAGTCGTCGCGGGTAAAGTCAGTGGTCTCGATGTAGCCGTAGCCGGTCTCGGCGCGGGTAGGCTCAATGCCCAGCACCACCATGTTTTCGCCGGCCGAGGCCACGGCGATGCCCTTTTGCAGCGCCCTGATGAAGCGTGGCTCGTCGGAGATGACGTGGTCCGAGGGGAATATCCCCAGCACCGCACTGGGGTTTTGCCTCTCGATCAGGAAGGCCGCGAGTCCGCAGGCCGGGGCGGTGTTGCGCCCGACCGGCTCCTGCACAATCTGCCCGGCGGGCACGCCCTTCAACTGATCGGCGATCTCGTGGGCCAGATACTCATTGGTGATGACCCAGGTATTGGCCGCAGTGGCCAGCGGCTTGAGCCGCTCCACAGTCTGCTGAATCATGGAGCGCTCGCCGTCGAGGGCCAAAACCTGCTTGGCGCGGGCGCGGCGGGAGCGGGGCCAGAAGCGGGTGCCGCTGCCGCCGGCAAGAATCACAGGACGAAAATCGATTGACTTTGGCATCGAAGAGACATCGTACTCGACAAGCACCACGTTTGCACAGTGATAAACGATACGTCTTTCCAAATGACGGTCCGCTGCCGGCGGAGGAGGGGCAGCAGGCGAATGAAAAGCTGGATCAAAACCAGTCTTCTCATGCGCATTGGGCTGGCGGCCTGGGCCCGCGCGCGCCCGGCGGAACCGGCGAGGAAGGCGGGATCAAGCGACTGGCCGGCCGCCACCCGGCGCGTCGATGGGGAAGTCCCGCCTAGAATGATCAGGTGCATTGCATCCTCATCCACAATCCCGCCGCGGGCCGCAAACGGCAAGGCCGCGCAGAGCAGCTCCGCCAGATCGTCGATGCGCTTTCCTCTCTTGGCCATCCAGTCGAACTCCTCGCCACCACCGCTCCCGGCTCGGCGGCCACCCAAGCGCGAGATGCCGTCAGCGACGGCGCGGAGATCGTCTTTGCCTGCGGAGGCGACGGCACCGTCCATGAAATCATCCAGGGACTGGCCTGTGAATCCTGCGAGCCAAGCGCCGTCCTGGGCATTATCCCGCTCGGCAGCGCGAACGCACTGGCCCGCAACCTGCGCCTCTCACTCGCCCCGCTCAAGGCAGCGCTCCAGGAGATTCACGGCAGGCCGCGGACAATTCCCCTGGGCAAGGTTGCGTACGGCGGCCAAACCCGATACTTCGCGCTGATGGCCGGGGCAGGCCCCGACGGCGCTCTTGTATACAGCCTTCTCTCAGCCAGCAAATCGCGTCTCGGCCGCCTGGCATACTACCTTCACGCTGCTCGTTTGTTCGCCACCAGCCGTTTCCGCGCGTTCGAAATCGAGTACACCGACGCGGCAACCGGGGAAGCCAATACTCGAAGGGCCGTCGGCGCAATGGCGGTTCGCGTGAACGATCTTGGCGGACTCTTCAGCAAGCTCGCGGGCCGGCACGCAACGATCCAGGATCCGAACCTGCGATTGCTCGTCCTGAGCCCGCCGGCCGCGCTCTCGCTGCCGCTCTGGTTCGTCTCCGGCTGGCTCAATCTTCACCGGCTCAACCCTTTCCTTCGCTTTGCGGATGTGAGCGCTTTCTCCTGCCGCCCAGGCTCAGGCCCTGCCCCGCACTTCCAGGCCGACGGGGAATGGCTGGGGCGCATTCCCATGAGGGTCTCCATGGTTCCAAACGCGCTCCGCCTTCTGCGCCCTCGCAGGAACAGATCGGCGGCATCCGACAGGACAGCTCCGCGTGGGAGCGGGGACATTTATAATTCGCACCGGGAAGGGTTGGGAGATTAACGATGCGGATGAAGACAATGTGGAAGATGCGGGTTGCGGCGGGCGTTCTGGCTGCCGCGCTGGGAGTTGGCGGTTGGGCGCAGACGGCCCCGGAGCCGGTGAACCCCCATGCAACCCCCGAGGCGCGAGCCCTGCTCGCCTATCTCTATTCCATCTCCGGCAAAGGCACCATCACCGGCCAGCACAACTATCCCAACACCGGCGCGCGCTGGACTGACATGGCTTTCGACCTGACGGGCAAGTACCCTGGGCTGTTTGGGCAGGACTTCGGCTTCTCCGCCGGCGAGGACAAGGATTCAACGCTCTCTCGTCCGGCAATGATCGAGGAGGTCGAGCGGCAGTACCGCAATGGCGCGGTCATCGCCCTCACCTGGCACGCCGTCAAGCCCACCGAGGACGAGCCGGTCACATTCAAGGACAGCGTGCAGGGCCATCTTACGGATTACGAGTGGCAGGAACTGCTCACGCCCGGCACTCCGCTCTACAATCGCTGGTGCGCGCAGGTGGATGTGATCGCCGGCTACCTGCGGCAACTGCGCGACGACCATGTGCCGGTGCTTTTCCGGCCCTATCACGAGATGGGCGGAGGCTGGTTCTGGTGGGGCGGGCGGCCGGGCAAGGACGGCTCGGCGGCGCTCTACCGCCAGATCTACGACCGCTTCGTCAACGTCCATCATCTGGACAACCTGGTGTGGGTGTGGAATGGCAACGACCCCGGCAGCAAGGGAGAGGCTTTCGCGGAGTACTATCCGGGAGCCAGCTACGCCGACGTGGTCAGCATCGACGTTTACGGCGAGTTCAAGCAGAAGTACTACGACGACGCGGTGGCGCTGGCCGGCGGCAAACCCATCGCGCTGGCCGAAGTGGGCGAGTTGCCCAGCCCCGAGGTACTGGAACAACAGCCGCGCTGGACCTACTTCATGTCGTGGAGCGAGTTCATTCAAATGGGAAACCCGCTTGAGCTGGCCAACGCCGCCTACCACGGCCCGCGAGCGCTCAACCGGGACGACCCGCGGCTGGCCGGACCCATGGAGGCCATTCGCAAGGCCACGGCCGAGCGCACCGGCGGCAAGCCCGAGGCCGATCCGGTAAGCCCCGGCGCAACGGCCGAAGCCAAGGCCCTGCTGGCGCGCCTGAAGGCTGCGTCGGGTGAGGCAGTGCTCAGCGGACAGGAGAACTGCTTCACAGCGCCCGCATCGGCAAGCAAAGAGGTTGTAACGGCAGCGGGGAAGCAGCCGGCCATCTACGCCGCCGATCTTAACCCATTCATGGAAGCCGTGCCAGGCCTCACTCTGGCATCCATGCGGCAGCCCCTGGTCAAAGAGGCTCTCTCGGCTCATGAGCGCCACGCGGAAGTAAGCCTGAACTGGCGCGCAAACAGCCCCACCGACGGCGCATGGGCCGACAAGCACAGTCAGCTCACCGACTATGAGTGGAACGAGTTGCTCACGCCGGATAGCAGCCTGAACAAAGCATGGTTCAAGCAGGTGGATGAGATCGCGGATACGCTCAGGCAGTTCCAGAATGCTGGCGTGGCTGTGCTGTGGAACCCGCTACCCGAGTCCAACGGCAAGGATTACTGGTGGGCCGGCCGCAAGGGCATTCACGGCTCGGCGGAGCTTTATCGCCAGCTCTTCGACCGCCTGGTGAACCACGACGGATTGCACAACCTGGTTTGGGTGTGGGAGGCCGCTGCGCCCGATTTCAGATCCGGCGGCGCGGGAATGCTCAGCGACTTCTACCCCGGCCTGCTCTATACCGATGCGGTCGAGATCCGTTTGAACCGGGTCGATCCGTGGTTTCAGGCGGACCGCTTTCTGGAGCAGACCACGGTGGGAAAGCCTATCGGGGTCGAGCTGACGGGCGATCTTCCGCTGCCCGCGGCTTTGACAGAGCACGCCGGCTGGGCCTGGTTCATGGCCGCCGCACTGCCTTCGGCGCCGGCAAGCGCCACGCCCCGAGCAGAGAGCCTGCGCAAGCTCTACGGCGATCCGCATATCGTCTCGTTCGCTGCTGCGCAATGACGCGATCAGGGCGGCCCGGGGTTGAAGGGGTGATGGTTCCATCCAGGTCGAAGATGAGGGCTGGCATTGGGCCAGGCAGGTTTTCAGTTTCGAAGAGCGGAGAGCGGCGGTCCAAGAATGGAATGAGCGCCGGTCCCACGCTAGGGCCTATCATCAAATTGGTTCTATGCAGGGGGGCGATCACCAGTAGTTTTGCATTATGGGAGTGCATCGTTACGGATTACGGGATGATCGGTGGGAGCGGATCGAGGGGCTGTTGCCG
>JBEKDB010000043.1:0-58369 GCA_050014575.1 Occallatibacter sp.
GCCTGGCTGGGCAACTTCCGCCACCTTGTTGTCCGCTACGACCGCTCACTGCAAATCTACGAGGCCTTCTTCCACATCGCCTGCTTCATGATCGTACTCAGAAGGTTATGAAACAGCTTCTATGAGGATTCGCGCCACTTTTACACAGATGTAGGAGCCGGAAGCGGCTGGATTTTCGGCGCCATGGACCACTCCGGTTGCGTTTCAGACAGTGACTGAAATGGCGTCCGCTGCCAGTCGGTCCGAAGCGGCGGTTTCGCGGACGGCCCAGCCGGCGATCAGCAGGCTGGGGGCGAGAGTGGGTTCGGCGTCGCCGAGGGCGGCGAGGGTGGTCCGCCTAATTTGCTGGCCGGGCTGAGCGGCGCACGAAACCACGGCGCAGGGGAACTCCGGCGGAAGGCCCAGCTGGAGCCACTCTTGCGCCAGCAGATGCAGGTCGCGGCCCGGCATGTAGACGACGCGAGTGGCGTCCTCCAGCGCAGGCAGGGGCGAGTTGTTGTGCGACTGGGCGTGGTGGCCGGTGGAGAAGATCACATTGGACGCGCTATCCCGGCTGGTGAGGGAGCAGCCGATGGCCGCCGCCGCAGCGACGGCGGCGGTAACTCCGGGAACGATCTGGAAAGCCACTCCCGCTTCGGCCAGGGCAATAATCTCTTCGGCGGCGCGGCCGAATAGGAGCGGGTCGCCGCCCTTGAGGCGAACCACGCTGCGATTTGCGCGCGCGTGTTCGATCATCAGCGAGTTGATTTCGGCCTGGGTGATGCTCTTGCCGCCGCACCGCTTGCCCACGTTCAGAACTTCAGCCGAGGGCGAGGCGTGGTCGAGAATCGCCTGCGGAACCAGGTCGTCGTGGAGGATGACGTCGGCGGTCTGGATGAGATGCAGCGCCTTGACGGTGAGCAGGTCGGGGTCGCCTGGGCCTGCTCCCACCAGATGAACCGTCTCTACCGAGACTCTGGAGTTGGGATCGATCTCTGTCAGGAACGGCTCGGGGTGATCGAGATGCTCGTCAACGCCGGCGAAATTTTCATCGCCAATTGCGGCGAATTCGCCGCCGGCCGGCTCGTCCTCAAGCGGCGCGAGGGCCAGTTGCCGCGCCGGGCAGGATTCGGAGTCGCAAACCGGCAGCTGGGCGAGCAGGTGCAGCAGGGATTTGCGCGCCTCGCCGCTGGGTTGGGTTTCGAGAACCTGGCGGCGCAGCCGGCCGAGGCTTTCAAGCCACGCGCCGATTTCCGCGGGCAGTTGTTCGTCGATCTCGCGGCGAAGGTTCTGGGCGACAGCGGGGCTTTGTCCTCCCGTCGAAATGGCAATCTGCAAATCGCCGCGGCTCACCACCGAGCCGAAGAAGAAATCGCAGTTGGGAATGTCGTCCACGCTATTCGACAAAATGCCGCGCTCGACTGCGCCCCGATGCACCAGTGCGTTGACCTCAGGCGAATCGGTAGCCGCAACGACCAGCAGGTTGTCGTCGAGGTCGGAGAGTTCAAACGAGCGCAGCGCCAACTCGAGCTTGCCGTCGTGAGCCAACTGCCGGATCTCGGGCCGCGCCTCCGGAGCGACGACGCGGAGCCGGAGTCCCGTCTTGAGCAGACTGTCGATCTTGCCCAGCGCGACGCTGCCCGCGCCTACCAAGAGGCAGCGGCGGCCTTCGAGTTTGAGGAAGATCGGCAGCATGTTCATGGCTTGCTCCTCAATCGCCCACTCCGTGCGGCACTGGCCCCGCAGGCGCATCGCGCTCCACGGCGGCCAGCGCCTCTCCGGCCAGATGGGCGCGCAGTTCGTCGTTGGAGTGTCGGCTGAACCAGGCGCGCAGGTTCTCCTCGGTTTGCCGGTCGGCCAGGTAGCGGCGCAATAGGCGCTCGATTGCGTCTGGAATCAGTGGCGCGGGGCAGCGATAGCCGACTGGCCGAGAGATTGCGGCGTGCTGCCCCACCGCCCCGCCCAGGCAAAAGTAGAAGGCGTCTGTCAGCTTTCCCTCGTGCTTGATCTTCTTGCCTTCAAGGCCGATGTCGGCAACCCAATGCTGCCCGCAGCCATTGGGGCAGCCGGTCACGTTGAGCTTGAGTTGCTGGTCGAATCCCGGCAGACGCTCTTCCAACTCATCGACCAGCCAACGGGTAAAGCCCTTGGTCTCCGTGATGGCCAGCTTGCAGAACTCCGTGCCGGTGCAGGCGATGGCGCCGCGCCAGAAAGAAGATCCATCGACCTGGATGCCGATCTTGCCCAGCTCCCTGGCCAACTCCGCAGTCTTGCCGTTGGGAATATCGATGAACAGCAGGTTCTGCGAGACGGTGGTCCGCAGGGCTCCGCTGCCGAATTGCTCGGCCAAGCCGGCTGCGGCCTCCAACTGCTCTCCCGTCAGCCGGCCGCGCAGCACGCTGGCTCCGACGTAACTCAGCCCCGGCTGGCGCTGCGGATGGATGCCGGCGTGGTCGCGAAAGACGTCGTTGGGCACTTGCTCCGGCGCGCCGGGCAGCAGCGTAAAATCGAGCCGCGACTGGAGTTCGGCCAAGAAGCTCTCGGCGGTCCAGCCCTCCTTGAGGAAGAGATGCTTCATGCGCGCGCGGTCGCGGCTCTCGCGCAGGCCCTGCTGGTCGCGGAAGATTTCGGTGACGGCGCGAACCACGCCGAGCGCCTGGCCGGGCAGGATGAAGGCATCGAGGCGAACGGCGAGATGCGGATCGGCGGAGAGACCTCCGCCCACGCGCAGCGAGTAGCCGGTTTCGCCGTTGTGCCTCACGGCCGTCAGGCCAATGTCGTTGATTTCGGGGTTGCTGCACCAGGAGGGGCAGCCGGTAACGGAAATCTTGAACTTGCGGGGCAGGTTGTAGAACTCCGGATTGGCCGTGAGCATTTGCGCAATCTCGCGGGCCAGGGGCGCGGCGTCGATCAGCTCGTCGTCGGCGACTCCCGCCAGCGGGCAGCCGGTCACGCTGCGCACCACGTCGCCGCATGCGCCTCTAGGCGAGAGTCCAATGGCGCTCAGTGCGTCCACCACCTCGGGCAGCGACTCGATGGTGAGCCAGTGAAGCTGGATAGCCTGGCGGACGGTGATATCGGCCAGGTTGCGGGCGTACTTCCGCGCGAGTGAGCCGACCGTGCGAAGCTGGCTGGCCGAGAGAATGCCGTTGGGGATGGCGATGCGCATCATGAAGTAATCCGACGCCAGGCCATCGCCGCCCTTGCCGCCGATAGCGCCCACGCCGTCGCCCTGCGTATAGATGCCCCACCACTTGAAGTAGAAGGCGGCCCACTCCGGCAAAACGCTGGAGCGGCCGGCGCGGGCAAAAGCGCGCACCTCGGCGAAGGCCTCCCAGGGGTTCTTTTCGCGCTTCAAGCGCTCCGCCCGTTGGGCTTTCGTCTCTTTTGCTTGATCGGTTTGGGCCATTTTTTCCTTTTCCCCGGAAACAGAAAACCCGCGGCAGCTTGGCTGAATCGCGGGCAGTTAAGAAACCTTGGATGTTCTATCGGAGTTTCAGACCCAGGTCACCCGCGCGCTCAAAGCGATGGACAGCGGGGACAACAGGATTGACCTTCCATGTTCGAATGATAGCCGCGGGAGCGAAGGAATGCAATTCCCGTTCTTGAAATAGATGCCTCACCATGCACCGACGGTTCCCTGTTGGGCGCAGGACGCCGCAGAGGAACCCGCTTGACATTATCTTCGTTTATAAACGATGATTCATCCATGTACGAGATTCGCCACTACCTGACGCAGAGCGAGAAAGACGTCTTCATGGAGTGGCGTCGTCAACTCCGCGACACAAATGCAAAGGTCGCAGTTGATCGCAGAATCAACCGAATGGAGTTGGGCAACTTCGGCGATTGCAAGTTTTGCCGCGATGGGGTATGGGAACTGCGCATCGATTTTGGTCCGGGATACAGAGTCTATTACGCCATCATCGGCGAACAGGTTGTCTTGCTGCTTTGCGGAGGCGGCAAGCGAACCCAGGATGCGGATATCGACCGGGCCTGCCGATACTGGCTGGACTGGCAGGGGAGGACGGAGTAATGAAAGACAGAACCCACGACGAAGCTATGGCGGAACTCTTCAAGGAGGATCCCGCCTACGCGCTCGAACTGTTGAACATCATTCTTGAAGACGGCGAGCAGGGCGAACTGCTCGTTGCCCTGCGCCAGATGGCCAAGGCCTTTGGCGGCGTTCAAACTGTGGCGGAAAAGGCCAACCTGAACCCAACCCAGCTCTATCGCACCTTGTCCGAACACGGAAACCCGGAGCTGCGAAGCCTCTCCGCCATCCTCAAAGCCATGGGCCTGCGCCTAGCCGTCGAACGGGTCCGCGCTGCTTGAGTTCTCCCCAATTCTGAGACCGGCGGATTCGCGATGGCCTTGCACTGAAACCAGTGTCAATCTCTTCAAGTTTCTTTGCGGAAGCTATTGCATCCTGGACCGAAGCCCTTTAAGATGCGTCAATTGATACCCATGACACGCACGGTTAAAAGCAAGCCTCTTTCGACCCCTCCGCCGCCCGGCCCCAGGCTACGCGTGGGCAAACTTTGCGTCGCCATTCAAGCCGGCTCGGCGGCGGAGATGATCGAGCGGGCCATAGCGGCGATCCAAGGCTCCAAGCCCGACGCGAAGTTCATTGAATTCCGCCTGGACTCGCTCGCCAAGCCGGCCGTGGCTCTGCCCAAGATGAAGGAGTTTCTGGCCGGGCACCGCGATGTGACGGTGCTCGCCACCTGCCGGCGCAAGGAGTTCGGCGGCGACTTTGTTGGGTCCTTGACTGCGGAACTTGAGATCCTATTGAAAGCCACGGAGGCCGGCTGCAAGATTGCCGATCTCGAAGTCGAGTCGGCCGAGGAGGCCAAACCGGCGCAACTGGCCCAGTGGCGTGCCAAGTTGCGGGCGGCGGGCGCGGCGCTTCTGGTGAGCAGCCACGACTTTAAGCAGACCGGCGACCTGGAGAAGACAGCCAGGCGCATCGAGGCCTTTCAGCCCGAGTTCGTTAAAGTGGTTTCGATGGCGCGGTCGCTCGCGGACAATCTTGCCGTTCTGCGGTTCATCGAGGGCCGGTCGCTTTCGTCGCACGTGGTGGGCATCGCCATGGGCGAAGAGGGGCTGGTGAGCCGCGTCCTGGGGCCGAGGGCGGGGGCGGCGTTTACCTTCGCCTCCTTCGACGATGGCACCGGACCAGGCGTGGCGACGGCTCCCGGTCAGGTCACCGCCCGCACCCTGCGCGACCTCTATCGCGTGGAGCAGTTGGATCAGGCGACGCGCGTTTTCGGCGTGGCCGGCAACCCCATCGCCCACTCGCTCTCGCCGCTCATGCAGAACACCGCCTTCCGACGCGAAAACGTGAACGCCGTGCTGCTGCCGCTGAAGGTTCGCGCGCTCGGCGACCTGCTCACGCTGGTGCGCGAACTCCCCCTGGCCGGCGCGGCCGTGACCATGCCCCTCAAGCAGGAAGTTCTGCCCCACCTTGCAACGATGGACGCGCTCACCACCCGCATCGGCGCTTGCAACACGCTGCGCACCGCCGCGGACGGCAAGCTGGTCGGGTTCAATACGGACGTGGCCGGTGTGGTGAGGCCGCTCGAAAAACGCCTCAACCTGAAGGGCGCGAGGATAGGTGTCGTCGGCGCGGGCGGCGCGGCGCGGGCCGGCGTATTCGGCCTGGTGGACCAGGGCGCTGAAGTCTTCATCTACAACGTAGTTCATGAGCAGGCAGTGGCGCTGGCCAAGGAGGCGAAAGCCAAGGTTCTGACGCATAAGCAGTTCGCCAAGGAGCGCTTCGACGTGCTCATCAATGCCACTCCTTGCGGCATGGAAGGCAACCCGCAGGCTCTGCCCATTCAAGAGGATGAGCTGAACGCCGGGCTGGTCTTCGACATGGTCTACAACCCGCTGGAAACGCCGCTGCTCAAGCTGGCCAAGGAGCGCGGCATTCCCACCATCAGCGGCATGGAGATGTTCGTGCAGCAGGGCGCGCGCCAGTTCGAAATCTGGACCGGCAAGCCCGCTCCCGAAGCCGATATGCTGCGCGTGGTGGAGCTGGAGTTGCGCAGACGGGGGTGATGAGGACCGGATGCAGAACCTGCTCGCCTGACGCGGGGCATGCGGAACTCCGCGGTGCGCCCAGTTTCCATGCTTGTTAAAATGAAAATCCAGGGTCAGGCTTTTCCGTACTTGCTTTGGCGATCATCTTTCAAGCTATGTTCTCGACCTCATCCGTGCCGAACTCAGCGCGTTTCACCGGAGAGCTACCGGCCGCGTCTCCGCCAGCGGAGATGTCGTTGATTCAGCTCCCGACCGGAGTTACGCACAGGAACGCCGCCTTTGCCTATCGGGGCGGCTCGTTTTTTGACAAGCGCGACCTCTCGATGACCGCGCTGCTGGTGAAGCACCCGCGCGGCGATCTTCTCATCGACACCGGATTCGGCCGGCACATCGATACACAATTCCGGACCATGCCGCTGTTCTTCCGAGCGGTGACCAGCTACCAGCGGACTCGCTCCGCGTCCGAGCAACTCGACGCGGTGGGCTACGATCGCAAAGGTCTGCGAGCAATACTTCTCACACACGCCCACTGGGATCACGTCAGCGGAGTATCCGACTTTCCGGAAACGCCCGTTTGGGTGACGAGGGAGGAGCTTCGTTTTGTCAAGGATGGAGGCTGGCTCACTGCTCTCATCCGAAGCTTCCCCGGCGTTCGATATGTGGAATATGAATTCGAAGGGGACGCTTACCTCGGCTTTCCCAGAGGCCATGATGTCTATGGCGACGGCGCGATCGTCATAGTGCCCGCGCCGGGCCACACGCCGGGCTCGGTGGTCGTTTTTCTAACGCTCCCAGATGGGAAGCGCTACGCGATGATCGGGGATATTGCGTGGCAACGGGAAGGGGTCATCGATCGCAAAGAGCGGCCGTGGCTACAAAGGAAACTGGGCGACTGGGACCCGGCGCAGGTCCGAAAGGGCTTGATGCAGATGGCGGCAATTGGAGAGCGATTCCCAGGGATCAGCATGGTGCCGGCCCATGATGCCCGGGGCTTTGAGGGAATCCCGAAACTCGAATGCGGTGGTCCTTGCCAGTAAACCGCTCCGGATGAACGGACGCAAAAGGGGCCAAGAACGCGAGTAAGGCGAAGGCTGTCAAGTTGTGGGCTGGGCGCCTGGCCCATGTTCATCTCCGGACGTA
Organism: Occallatibacter sp.; assembly: GCA_050014575.1. Taxonomy (GTDB): domain Bacteria; phylum Acidobacteriota; class Terriglobia; order Terriglobales; family Acidobacteriaceae; genus Telmatobacter. The sequence goes on from JBEKDB010000043.1 coordinate 7,162, forward strand.
ACTCGCCGCGGCGAGTCAAGCTGCTCAGGATGATGAATCTACAACAGACACATTTCTCAATTGTTTACCGTACCCTCAGCACGATGATGGTTTCGTCGTCGAAGCGGTCCTGTGCGTCCTGAAAATTTGCCACGTCGGCGAGGATGGCGTCGGCAATCTCTGCCGCGGGCTGGTCGCGATGCGCGCAGAGGAGACCAGCCAGGCGGTCATGGCCGTACATTTCTTCCTGGGCGTTTTCGGCGTCGAGGATTCCATCGGAGACGAAGATTATGGCGTCGCCGGGCTGGGCGGCCAGGTTGACCTCATCGTAGGCTACGTCGGGGAAGAGGCCGAGGGGGAAGCCTTCGGCGCGCACGGTGAGCGACTCTCCGGCGCGGCAGAGGATGGGCTGGACAGCGCCGGAGTTGGCCACTCGGAGGGTCTGGTCTTCGTCGTTCCAGACGGCGAAGAGCATGGAGACGTACTGAGATTCGAGCTTGCGCTCCTGGAGGGAGCAGTTGAGGAAGGCCAGCATCTGGGCAGGCTGCGGATGCATGACAGCGGCGGAACGCATGATGCCGCTGACCAGGGCCGCAAAAAGGGCGGCCGGGGCGGCCTTGCCGCTGACGTCGCCGAGGACGATGGCGGTGCGGTTGGGGCCGTAGTCGACGAAGTCGTAGAGGTCTCCGCCGATGGTGCGGGCGGGGAGAAAACGGGCGGCCATCTCGGCGTGCGGGTGCTCAGGCGGCGTAGTGGGAAGCAGGCGGAGCTGGACCTCGCGAGCCATGGCGATGTCGCGCTCGAGTTGGGCCTCCTGGCGGCGGACGGCCTGGTAAAGGCGGGCGTTTTCTATCGAGATGGCCACCTGCGCCGCGAGGGTGGTCAGGATGCGCTCGTGGTCTTCATGGAAGAAGGCGGGGCGAGTGTGTTCGAGATCGAGCACGCCGATAATGCGGCCCTTGTAAAAGAGGGGCACAATCAGCTCGGAGCGGGTCTCGGCATTGGTGGCGACGTAACGCTGGTCCTTGCGGACATCGGGGACATTGATCGAGCGCCACTCGCGAACCGCCGCCCCGACCAGTCCACTGGTGATGGGAATGCGGCGCATGGGGGCGTGGGCAGAGCCGAACCGCCATGCGTAGCGGGTGATGAGCATCTCGCCCTTCTCGTCGAGGAGCATGATGGTGAACATCTGGTAGTCGATGAGGCGGCGGAGAAGCTGGCCGATGCGTTCGAGGAGCAGGTTGAGGTCCAGGATGGAGGCCAGCTCGACGGCGATCTCGTTGAGGACTTCGAGGGTTTGCGCTTGTCGGGAGACGCGGGCGTACAGGCGGGCGTTCTCAATGGCCTGGGCGATGCGCGAGGCGGTGACCGTGAGCAGGTGAAGGTGCTCGGGCTGGAAGTAGCCGGCTTGCTCGCTCTCGATGTCCATGACGCCGATAAGGCGGTTCTTGGTGATGAGCGGGACGGCCAGTTCGGAGCGCACCTCGGGGTTGACGGAGATGTAGTGCTCGGAGGCGGAGACGTCGTTGACGAGGAGGGGCTGGCGAGTGAGGGCCACCTGGCCGACGATGCCGCTGCCCAGAGGCAGGCGAACTCCCTGGCCCGCGGCGGTGTGGCCGATCTGAAAGCGCACGCGCAGGTCGTGGGTGCGGTCGTTGAGCAGAAAGATGGCGAAGATGCGGTAATGAATGACGGCGCGGACAAGCTGGGAGGTGCGGTTGAGGAGGGTTTCAAGATCGAGGGTGGTACTGAGAGCGTCGGCCAGCTGCATCAAGTATGCGGCGTCGGCCGGGTCTACGCGGGCGTTGGTGGGGTCAAAAGGGGCGGACGGGTTGGCGGGGCGGTAGTCGCCTTCGAGGTCGGATGGTTCGGGCGGAGATGGGGGATTGGAAGCCATGGGTATTGAAGGGAATGATAGCGCATAGAGGGGTCGGAGATCAGGGATCAGGGGTCAGAGACCGCTGGGCCGGCGAGATGGCGTCTTCGATTATGTTACCTTTGCGTACAGCGAATCGCCGGATACTCCCGATCGGAATGCCAGCCAAGGAAGCGGCCGTTGTGACGATCGCCAATTGACCGGAATGTGGCGGCGCGCTGGAGACTGACTCGATAAGATGCCTGAAATCGGTAGGGATATTGCGGCCGGGGAGGGGCGGAACGGCGCCGTGAAACCGCATGGAAACACGGTTGCCATGCTAGCTTTTCCGCTCGTCCTGGCTGCGGCCGGAGTTATCCTGCTGGGCCTGTTCCTCTCCATTCTCAAGCTGAACAACGGCACCTTCATCTATACGATGGACGATCCATATATAGCTCTTGCGCTGAGCGACCAAATACGCCACGGCAACTACGGAATCGATGCCGGGTTGCATTGCGCGCCCGCTTCCTCCATCCTGTTTCCGTTTCTGCTGACGCCGGCTTCCGGAACTCCCCTCCATCCCTATCTGCCCTTGATTCTGAGTTGGATGGCGCTGTTTGCAACCATGGCCATCATGTGGCGGCTCTTCAAGTATCTGCGCCTTGCCGAAGATACCTTTGGGATCGTTGCGCAAGCCATTGCTTTGCTGCTTTTGGCTATCTGCCTGAATCTCATCGGCGTCGTATTCAGCGGTCTTGAGCACAGCATGCACATCGCAGCGACCGCCGCATGCATTTATGGACTCGCGCTGTTTCTTGACGACGATAAGATGCCGGTATGGCTTCCCGCGGTCATTGTTATCAATCCGCTGTTGCGCTATGAGGGACTGGCACTGAGTCTTGGAGCATTGCTGGTGCTTGCGCTGCGAGGGCGCTGGCGCACGGCTGCCGGCACGCTTGCGCTCATCGTTCTTTTCATCGGGGGTTTTTCAGTGTTTCTCGTGCGGCTGGGGCTGCCGCCGCTGCCAAGTTCCGTTCTCAGCAAATCCGAGGTCGCGGCCAATGGCATAGGCGGCGCGGGCATGGGGCTATTGCAATCGATCGGCCTGAATGTCTCGCGCATGGCCCTCATCCCAGCCGGCGCTCTGATGCTCGTCATCGGCGTGGCCGCCGCGGTGAGATGCTTGTTGGAGCTTCCGGCCAAGCCCTGGCGGTGGACAGCACAGGGCCTGATGGCGCTGTTCCTTGTGTGCCTGGTCGGCGCCCACGCTGCCGCCGGCCGTTTCGGGTGGTTGGATCGATATGAGGACTATGCCTTGCTGGGTACGGCATTGATCGGTATCTGCCTGATGCGGGAAACGATCCGCAATGCGCTGTCGAACAAGAAGAGACGCATTCTTCTTTTCTCCGGAGCCGCTGTTGCCCTGTCGGTGTTTTGCTGGCCCTATATCAAATCGACCTGGCTGGTTCCGTTCTATTCCAACAATATCTATGAGCAGCAGTTTCAAATGCACCGGTTCGTCAATGACTTCTACCGTGCGCCGGTAGCCGTCAACGATCTCGGCCTGGTTTCATACCATAACCCCAACTTCGTTCTCGACCTTGGCGGACTTGCCTCTGAAGAGGCCCGCAACCTCAGATCGGGCGACGCGAATGCCGACGACTATCGGGCCTTCGTCGCCAGGAACGGCGTCCACCTTGTCATCGTCTATGACGAGTGGTTCGAGGACCAGATTCCAGCCAGTTGGGTGAAGGTGGCGAGCATGGACCTGTCTCGGGAGCGCGTATCGTCCGCCGAAAGCGAAGTTCAGTTCTATGCGACCGATGCTCCCGCTGTGAGCAAGGTGCGGCCGGAGCTCCAGTCTTTCAGCAAGAGTTTGCCGCCGGGGGTGAGGCTGACAATCTACAGCCCTGGTGCGGATGCGGCGCAAGATACTGGGAAGTTCTAACTCAGCCTGCGGGCTCTTGAGCCGAATGACCGCAGCCAACTCCTGTCACCCGCCTTACCCGCGCACCGAAATCCCGGAGAACGACAGCACCGCCAGGCCGCGCACCGGCTGGCCGAAGAACCGCGCAGGCTCATAGACGGTGAACAGCAAAAGGTTCTCGACCTGAGAACGGGTCGCCTCGTCGGAGGGGCCGCTGATGATTCGGTAGTCGTAAACCTGGCCCGAGCCGTTGATATAAGCCTCCACCACCACCGGGCCGGATTCGGCGCCGATATCGTTCTTGCCCAACGCGCTGGGCATATAGACCAGCCGTGGCGCGGTGGCGTTGCCCAGGGGCTCATCCGGGTAGGCCTGCGCCGTCTCCGGCTGGGCAAACATGCTCACCAACACGATCAAGGTGCCCAGCAGCAGCGTGGCGCTGACAAATCCTGCCGAGGCCTGTAGCAGAAAGGGCCCCACCGTGTTTCTCCAGGCCAGATTCCAGCCTTGAAATGGACTCCGGCGGCTGCGCGCCCGCTCCTGGCTCACTGCCACGCGAATCCGCAGCAGCAGATCGTCGGGCTCAGGAACCGGACCCAGCGCGGCCAGAGAAGCCTGCGCCTCGCGCAATGAGGCCCACTCCCGCGCACACTCCCGGCAATCTTCCAGATGGGCGGCAACGCGCTGCATCTCCCGCCCCGTCAACTGGCTATCCATATACTCCGTAAACCTTGCCTGCACTGCATTGCAGCCGTTCATTGCGCCTCCTCTCCCACAGGTACTTCAAACCCGGCCCGCGCCGGGGAACGGGTGCCAAGCGCCGGAGCCGTCAGAATCGCTTTCAAGCAGGCGCGCCCGCGCACCAGCCGCGACTTCACCGTCCCCAGATTCACGCCCTGCATCTCCGCCACGTCCTCGTACACAAAGCCCTCGATATCGCGCAGGATCAGTGTGCTGCGGTAGGGCTCGGGAACCTGCCGCAACGCCGCCTCCACCCGCTCCCGGTTCTCTGCGTGAACCGCCATATCCAAGGGCGACTCGGCCGGGTCAACCAGCCTGTCTTTCATCCGCACCGGCGTTCCGGATTTCCCCTCCATCAACTCCTGCTCGATGGGAATCTCCTGCTGCTTGTGCCGCATCCACCAGCGCCGCTGGTTCGAGGCCTCGCGCAGCGCGATCCGGTAAATCCATGTCCGCAACGACGACTCGCCATGAAAGCTGCCCACTCCCCGGAAGACCTTCACGAAGACTTCCTGGGTCAGGTCGGCGGCTTCAGCGCGGTCCTGCACGGTGCGCGCAAGCAGGGAGTAGATCGGTTGGTGGTAGCGCTCGATCAGCCACGTAAATGCTTCTTCGGAGCCGGCCTGAAGTTCCGCGATCAGAGCCGCCTCTTCGGATTGCAGTGTCAGCGCGCTGGCAAGATTGCCCATGGTGAGGTCCGCCTGCATACAGTGTCCTCCCACCTTACCGCAACATTCGCACCGCCGGCATCTTTTCTTTTCGCGCCATCAAAAAAGCCGATGCAAAACGCCAGATGCCGATCGCCCGAATGTCTCTCGTTGCGGCCACTCGTCCAACGGCCCAAAAGACAGCCGCCGGAAACCCGATACTTCCATCGAGTGCGCGGGAAGCGAAACACCGGCTTGAAGCCGAATGTCCCGCGCATTCTATTGTCTTAGACACCGCGCCCCATGAAAGTGTTCCCGGTCACGAGGATTTTGTTTCCTCCGGGCGCATCCGGCAGGGGTGGCTGCCGCTTGTCGAGGAAACGTGCCCATCACCCGCCGCGCGAGGCCGGACCGGTTTGATCCCCCTTCTCGCCCCGGTTCGCTGGCGATCGACGAAGAAACCATATATGACCTGATCGGTCTTCTCTGATGTGGATGTGTGGCTGGCTCTTACCCGTTGATTCGGTCCGGTACTATTGCACCACAATAAACCTGTCATCCTGAGCGGAGGTCGCCGCGGCGACCGGAGTCGAAGGACCTGCGGTTGCTTCTGTTCCTGCTGTTCCCAGTTGCAATTCAATGGCGAGTCGCCCCTGGCGGTTTTTGTAACTCGCCGCGATAAACTCGCGGAAGAGCGGATGCGGCTCCAGGGGCTTGGACTTGAACTCGGGATGGAACTGGCAGCCCAGGAAGTACGGATGGCCGGGCAGCTCGACGATCTCAACATAAGTCGCGTCGGGCGTGGCGCCGCTGATGCGCAGGCCGGCGCCGGTCAGTTTGGTCTCGTACTCGCGGTTGAACTCGTAGCGATGGCGGTGGCGCTCGCTGATCTCGGTGGCGCCATAGGCCTTGGCGGCCAGCGAATCCCCTTGCAGGACGCAGGTCCATGCGCCCAGCCGCATCGTTCCGCCCATCTCTTCCACGCCCAGCAACTCACGCAGTTTGTAGATGATGCGGTGCGGGCTGGCGGGGTCGAATTCGGTCGAGTTGGCGTCCTTCAACCCGCAGACGTTGCGCGCAAACTCGACGCAGGCGCACTGCATGCCCAGGCAAATCCCGAAGTAAGGCACCTGCTTCTCGCGGGCATAGCGGATGGCGTTCAACATGCCCTCGATGCCGCGCTTGCCGAAGCCTCCGGGAACCAGGATGCCGTCGAATCCAGCTAACTTCGACTCATAACTCCGGTCGCCGGGATGCTCGGATTCCAGCTTCTCGGCCTCGATCCACTTCACCTCCAGCTTAAGGTTGCCGGCAAGCGCTCCATGCGTCAGCGCTTCCTTCAGCGATTTGTAGCTGTCCTCGTACTCCACATACTTGCCCACGATGGCGATTGAGACTTCGTCCTGGGGGCGATAGCAGCGGTCGACCAATTCCTTCCACTTGGCAAGATCGGTCTCCGGCGCGTCCTTGCCCAGATACTTGAGGATGAGCGCGTCCACGCCTTCCGACGCAAAGCGAAGCGGCACTTCGTAGATGGAGGGAACGTCCTCGGCCCCGATCACCGCGCGCTCCTCGACGTTGCAGAAGGCGGCGATCTTCCGTTTCATCTCGGGCTCAATCCTGCGGTCGGAGCGGCAGAGCAGCACATCGGCCTGGATGCCGATCGACAGCAACTCCTTGACAGAGTGCTGCGTCGGCTTGGTCTTCAGTTCCTGAGCGGCGGCAATCCAGGGCACCAGCGTCAGGTGGACAAAGACCGTGTTTTCGCGGCCCAGTTCCTGGCGCATCTGGCGGATGGCCTCAAGAAACGGCAGCGACTCGATATCGCCAACCGTGCCGCCGATCTCCACAATGGTCACGTCGGCGCCGTTCGATGCCACCTTGCGCATGGCGTTCTTGATCTCGTTGGTCACGTGCGGAATCACCTGCACCGTCTTGCCCAGGTAGTCGCCGCGCCGCTCCTTCAAGATGATCTGCTCGTAGATGCGCCCCGTGGTCCAGTTGTTGTCGCGGGTGAGCGGCGCGTGGGTGAAGCGCTCGTAGTGCCCCAGGTCGAGGTCGGTCTCCGCGCCGTCGTCGGTGACGAAGACCTCGCCGTGCTGGAAGGGCGACAAGGTGCCCGGATCGACATTGAGATAGGGGTCGAACTTCATCATGTTCACGCGCAGGCCGCGGCTCTCAAGCAAACAGCCGATCGAGGCCGCCGCCAGCCCCTTGCCTAAACTGGACACAACTCCGCCCGTCACAAAGACATACTTTGCCGACATTGATGCAACCTCTTGACTGGATTGTTGGGATTGGCCGTACCTGGTGGGCACAATCAAGTATGGCAGAGTTGGGGATGGGAAGGAAACAGAAAAATGCCCCGGCTGATGAAAACGCGGGATTATCGATCTATAACCGTTGTTATTTCAAATACTTGCACACGTGATCACCGAACCGCCGCGGAAACCCGCGACGGCGGCAAACCAATGCGCGCGCCGGCCGCCAAGAGGTAGAGTGGATGAGGGACCGACGATGGAAAAAATCGCGATTCTCAGGACCGACATCACCGCCCTGGCCGTCGATGCGATTGTCAACGCCGCAAACACTTCGCTGCTCGGCGGCGGAGGGGTTGACGGCGCGATTCATCGCGCCGCCGGCCCGGAACTTCTCGACGAGTGCCACCTGCTCGGAGGTTGCAAGACCGGCCAGGCGAAGCTCACCAAGGGCTATCGTCTCCCCGCCAGATACATCATTCACACTGTTGGCCCGGTTTGGAACGGCGGAGACCACGGCGAGCGGGAGCTGCTTGCGAGTTGCTATGCTGCCTGTTTTGCAATTGCGCGAGACAACGGCCTTCGGACTCTCGCCTTCCCGGCCATCAGTTGCGGCGCCTACAGGTTCCCCGTCTCTCTCGCCGTCGAGATTGCGGTGCGGGAGACAGTGGCGGAGTTGGCCGCGAACGAGCAGATCGAAAAGGTGATCTTTGCCTGCTTCGATGGGGCTGTCTATGCATCTTACCGGCGGGCTGTGCAAGCGATCATGTGAGCTGACCCGGCCTTCGATAGCTCCTGCCATAAGACGACACGAACATACATGGCTACCATGTTGCTGTTGTGGATCTTGCGCTTCTTCCGAGAGCCTGAGAGCATGACGTTATGCCTGAACTTGTACAGATCGGCGTTCAGCCCTCGAAGCCTGCCGACGCTTGTGCTCCGAAGGCGCGGCCCCGAACTCAGGTCTTCTGGCTTCAGGGCGTCACACTGGCATGGATGCTCGTGGAGTTCGGCGTATCCGCGTATGCAGCGATCACAGCACACAGCCCCGCATTGCTGGCCTTTGGCTCCGATAGCCTTGTAGAGCTTATGTCCGCCACAGTTGTGCTCGTGCAGTGGATTCCAAGCGTGTCCATTTCGGAACGCAAGGCGACCCGCACAGCCTCAGTGCTACTATTCGTTCTTGCGCTTGTCGTAGCGGGGACAGCCCTTACATCGTTAGTTCTCAGGCTGCGGCCTGAAACGAGTCGCGCGGGAATCGGCATCACCGCCGCCGCACTGGTTGCTATGCCCCTCCTCGCATGGCTGAAGCGCCGGGAAGGTCACCGCAGCGGAAACACCGCCTTAGCCGCCGATGCAGCGCAGTCGGCCACTTGTGCCTATCTCGCACTGATCGCGCTGGTGGGACTCGCCGTGAACGCATTCTTCCATATCGCGTGGTTCGATGCCGTCGCTGCGCTGGTGGCAATTCCCGTCCTCATCAAAGAGGGCAGATCGGCTTGGCGGGGACAGACCTGCGGCTGCTGCTAAGCTCAGGCGTGGTTTGCTTGGAAAGTTGTTGTCCATAAAAACAGCTAGGGCGAGCCGCGTTAGCTCGCCCCATCCAACCCCATGTGCTAGAAGTTCAGCGTAATCTTCGCCGTCAGCGCCCGCGGAGTTACATAGTGCGTTCCGCTGAACGTGGACAGGAAGTTATACAAAGCGTACTTATCGGTCACGTTGATGGCCGTCAGGTCGAGGTTCACCTTGTAGTGCTCCTTGTGGAAGATATTGTCCTTGCCGATGGACGCGTCGAAGAGATCGCGCGGCGCAATGCGCTGCGGATTGTGATCGTTGTCGCCGGTATTGGGAGCGGGGATATTGATCAGGTTGGAGGTGAACTCAGAGGCCGGGCAGACCGCGGGCAGAGGATTCGTGGGCGTTGCCTTCACTCCGTTGCAGGCAAATCCAGCCTGAAACTCTTCGTCGGCGTTCAATGGGAGGGCAACACTCGCTCCAGTCACAGGGTTGGTGCTAGGAGGTATGTTGGTGTCTACCATTGCTATCGCAGGCTGACCATTCAGCGTAGTTGAACTGTTTCCACATGGTGTGTTCGGATCGGTCACGCCGTAGCATGGTGTCGAACCGGCCACCAGACCGCTGTCGTATCGCCAATTGAAGCCGCCCCACAGGCCGTTCAGCACTTTGCCGCGGCTGAATGTGTACTGGAGGTGCGAGGTCTGGTTGAACTTTTCGTCGTGGTCGATACGGAAGGGAAGCCCGGTCTGGCCGACGGTTGCGCCGGCTCCGGCCACCTGCGGCGGGTAGAAGCGGGCGGCCACCGAAGACATCACGACATAGGCGCTGATGTTATGAAACTGGGGCACCTCGACGTGGAGCGCATAGCCGGGAATCTTCGAGCTATGCCAGTCGATGGGGAAGGTAATGGGCGTGTTACCCAGCACGCTGAAGTCGAAGGCGTTGTGAGTGTACTTCCAGATGTACTCGCCGCTGACCACCACCCGTTTGCCGAAGGCCTGCTGCAGGCTGGCGTGGAACTCATTGCGAAAGCCGGGATCCAAGGTTCCCGATACACCGGGCGTGCAGTTGAGAAGTGGTGCCAGCACCGCATTTGAGCACCCGCTGCTGGAGAGTACGAGGTTCTCATTGAACGGCGTCTCCAAGGTGCGTGCGTAGGAGAGGCTCAGCACCGTGCTGCTGGGCTTGATGTGGTATCCAATCCCCACGCGAGGCTCCGCCTGTTGCGCCGACGTGAGACCGTTATAGATGTCCCCGCGGATGCCCAGGTTGAAGAGCCAATTGCCGGCCTTGATCTGATCTTCGACGTACAAAGCTAGTTCTTTTACGTCGGTGTGACCAACGAAGTTGAATAGACCGCCCCCGCGGGTAAGGTCGTAAGGCGCCAGAGTGGGGTTGTAATTGGGATTCTGGAGCGCTAAGATACCATCGCAAGCCGTAGGGCCGGAGTAACCCGGCAAGGGGTTTCCGTTGACGTCCATGCAAGGCGAGTCATAGGTTGCTTCAACCACACCCAGGCTGTCATTTTCGTGTAGGAAGGTCTGACCGTAAACCACTCCAGCTTTGAAGGTATGGATTCCCTTGGAGTAGTCAAAGTCCGAGTGCACTGCAGCATTAGTGAGCGTGCGGCTCTGGGAGATCGACGACGTTTGCAGGGTGGACGGCCCCAGATCGGCGAGCGGGTTGCCGCTGGGATAGTAGTTATAGTCGTCCCTGCGGACATAGGCGCCCAGGTTGAGAACTGAGTTTGTGCTCAGCACCCGTGTATAAGTGGGCGAGATATTGAATGTCTGGATTTTGGAGTGCTGGTCGGTGTTTCCCACGTTGACGAAGTTGGGGCTGGCACTCGCGCCGGTATTCGAGCCGGATATCTCCACGTTCTCAACGTCCAGGTTGTCGAAGGCGTTGGGCGTCTGGAACCATGACCGGCTGTAGTTCAGGTCCAAGTGAATCGAGTCGGCCTGCGTGAAGCTGTAGTCCACGCGATCGAAGAAGTTTTGCTCGTTGCCCTTGTCGTGGAAGACCTGGAACTCCGGTGGATCGAGAAAGCGTCCGGTGTTCAAGCCGTCGGCTTCGACAAAGTTTCCCCAGCTTTTACCTCCATAGGCCAGGTCGAAGTTGGCCGTCGCGGAGCCAAAGGCGCCATAAGAGCTGCTGATGCTGCCGGTGGGCTTGGTAACGCCCTGCCCGGAGCGGGTGGTGGCCACGATGACCAGGCTGGTCTTGCCGCCATACTCGGCCGGCGGCGCACCGCTGATCACCTCGATTGACTGAATCGAGTTGGATGGGATCTGGTTGGAAAAGACCTTGCTCTGCTGGTCGGTAATCGACTGCCCGTCCACGGAAAACGAATTGGAGGCGTGATCGCCAAGACCGTGGAAAAGGCCATTCGAGTCAGCCGCCACGCCGGGCGTCGTGGCTGTGACCAGGGAGCTAAGCGTGGAGGACTCGCTTTCCATCGGCACCTTGATAAACAGGTCGCGGTCCACATCGGTGTGGAAGGTGGGGTCGTCCTCGACCAGATCGCCCGTGGCCTCGACCGTCACCGTCTGAGAGGCGCCAGCAATCTGCAAGACCAGCTTTAGGGTGATGCCTACCACCGAGCGAATCTCGCAACTCTGGTTCAACGGGGCGAAGCCGTTGGCGGAGACGGCGATCCGGTAGGGGTTGAAGGGGACGCTGGAGAACGAGAACTGCCCCAGGTTGTCGGTCGAAGCGGTTCGGTCCAATCCGCTGCTGCCATTGGTCAAATGAACCGTCGCGTTGGGAATCACCGCGCCGGTGGGATCGGTGACCGTGCCCCGCACCGCGCCGGCGTTGCCGCTTTGGGCAGGCGCGCCGAGCGCCGCGAAGATCAAGGCGAGAGCGGGAAGACTGCGAAAGATCGTGCCGCGAATGAATGGCATAGGAAGCCTCCTTATGATGGCTGACGGCTGCTGGAATCGGACGGCGGAGGGGAAATCCGCAGTGCCCGAGAAGTCCTGGAGCATCGGTTCCGGCCTCTTGGAAACGAATTACCGAGGCGTCCTTGCCTCGCCTTGGCTAAGGCACGTTCAGGGCTGGCCCGGTGGGCGCGTTCAATAGAGAATCCGGAAGGATGGACTAGCAGCCGGCTGGAGGCGGGCGCGTGATGAACTTGGGATGCCAGTTTCGGACGACGATTTGCGGCTCAAAGGCCGGGGCTGCAGCCTCCATCTGGACCAGCACGACCACCGCGGCCACGACCGCGACCGGGACTGCCGTATGCATGGCAATGCACAGCGGGCAATGGTCGGCATCGCTGTCGAGGGGATGCATGTGCGCCACCTGGACCACAACCAGCAGCGCCAGCAGAACCAGGCACACCACAGTTGCCACCGGCAAAGCGGCTAGCGTTGTACGGCGTTTCCCGCGGAATTCTGCCTGAAGTCCAGTCAACAAATTGTCCCCTGAGTCAAGAATACACATAATTGGATGCGCCGGACGCGGCCGGGGTTACAGGAACAGCCGGTTTTTGACCGAGCAGGCCGGCAAACGCGGCCTCCGTCCGTTCGTCTAAACTGTGGGGCGATGGCACATTTCCTTCACTTGCGGCTTCTGCTGACAGGCTCCCTGGCGATTCTGACGCTGGCGGGCTTTGCCGCGGCGGCGCAGACACAGACGCCGATTCCCCTCAAGCCCGACGTGCCCGGCACGGCCTCCAATCATCGCCTCATCCTCAAGGACGGCACCTATCAGATTGTTCGCCAGTACCAGATTGTGGGCGACCGGGTGCGCTACATCTCGGTCGAGCGCGGCGGCGAATGGGAAGAGCTGCCCGCCGACCTGGTCGACTGGGAGGCTACGCGCAAGTGGGAGCGGGACCACGCGGCAGAGACTGTCGAAGCGCCGTCGCCGGCCATGAAGGAGGCCGAGGCGATCGACAAGGAAGAAGCCGCCGAGCGCGAGGAGCAGAAGGCCCGCATGCCCGAGGTGGCCAAGGGCCTAGAGCTGCCGGACGAGGACGGCGTTTTTGCGCTAGATACTTTTGAGGGCACCCCGGAGCTGGTGGAGCTGCTGCCCACCGAGATGACGGCAAACGCCAAGACCAAGCACGGCCTGAGCACGCTGAACCCACTGGCTGGGGAGAAGGCGAGCGTGGAACTCGACGGCGCGCACGCCAAGGTCCACCTGCATGTGAACGATCCGGCCATCTACCTCTCGCTTAACGCCCACGACAGCGCCGAGCAGGTCGTCTCCCACGCCATGACGGTGAACACCGGCGGCGCCAAAGACGTAGCCAGCCGCAAGCATGGCGCGCATTCGGCTTCGTCGGGCTTCGCCATTGTGCGCGTGGACGAGCGCAGGGCGGTGCGCATCGTGGGCGCCATCCACATGAGCCCCACCGGCGCCGTCTCCCAGAACGAGGAGGTGATTCCCGCTAAGGTCGAGGTTCTCGCCGGCAAGCACTGGCTCAAGATCGCGCCTGACAAGCCGCTGCTCATCGGCGAGTATGCGCTGGTCGAAATCATCTCCGCCTCTGAGATCAACCAGTCAGTCTGGGACTTCCGCGTGGACCCGCAGTTGGGAGACAATCCGGGATCGATCGGGCCGATCTTCAAGTAAGCCGGCAGGCCATTGCGAGAGTAGGGTCTTGCTCGGAGGCGGATGCCAAGCAAGAGCAGCCGTCAGAATCTACCTTGCAGCCGTTTGCGCTGTGTTTTCCCGATTGGAGCACGTGCTGGAAGAACTTCACTCGTTGCCAGGAGCTAGCAGCGACAAGCTGCCTGTAGCCTCGTCCGGCTGAGCTTGACGCCATCCAGGCGGCCGAGCAGCGTGACGGCGATGCGCTCGGGGTCGAAGAGCCGCTGGGCCATGGCTTGCACCTGAACGGCTTCCACCTCGTCGATGCGGGCGATGACCTCATCCACGGTGAAGAAGTTGTGGAAGTACATCTCCTGCCGAGCCAGGTTGGCCATGCGCGAGTTCGAACTCTCCAGGCCCATCAGGATATTGCCCTTGAGCTGGTCTTTGGCGCGGGTTAGTTCTTCGTGACTCAGCGGGGTTTCCTTCAAGTTGCGGAACTCGGCCAGGATCAGGTCCACCACCTCGAGCGCCTTGCCCGCGGAGGTTCCGGCGTAGACCAGCAGGGTTCCGGTGTCGCGGTAGGGACTCAGTTCGGAGTAGATGGAATAGGCCATTCCGCGCTCCTCGCGAATGGTCTGGAAGAGGCGCGAGCTCATGCCGCCGCCCAAAACCGTATTCAGGATCAGCGTGGCGTAGCGGTTGTCGTCGGTGATGGGCGGCGCTGGGACGCCGAGGCAGATCTGCACCTGTTCGAGAGACTTCTTGTTGCGCAGCACGATGCGGGCGCTAGCCTCCGGCGCAGCAAGTTCGTGCAGCGTCTCGCCGCCGGCCAGCCCGCTGAACTTGGCCGCTACCTCCTCGGCAAAACGGTCGTGCTCCAGGTTACCGGCGGCGGAGAAGACGATGTTGCCGCCATGGAACCGGTCGCCGTGGTAGGCGAGGAGCTTTTCCCGGTCCAGCCCGGTGACCGTCTTCGAGGTGCCCAGAATCGGCCAGCCCAGCGGATGGTCTTTCCAGAAGCTCTGCGTGAAGAGCTCGTGGACCAGCACGTCCGGATTGTCCTCGTCGATCTTGATCTCCTCCAGAATCACGCCACGCTCGCGCTCGATGTCAGCCGCGGCAAAGATGGGATTGAGTACCAGGTCGGTCAGCACGTCCAGGGCAATCGGCACGTGCTCGGCTAGCGACTTGACGTTGAAGCAGATGGTCTCCTTGCCCGTAAAGGCGTCCAGGTTGCCGCCGATCGAATCCATCTCGCGGGCAATGTGCTGCGCTGTGCGGGAGCGGGTGCCCTTGAAGAGCATGTGCTCCACAAAGTGGGAGATGCCGTTGGTCTCGGCGGGCTCGCAGCGGGAACCGGACTTGATCCACACCCCCATGGCCACCGAACGCAGGTGGTCCATGCGCTCGGTCAGCACGATCAGGCCGTTCGGCAATAGGGTGCGGCGAAGATTTCGCTCGGTGGTCATCATTCAGAGATCAGAGATCAGGGGTCAGGGGTCAGAGATCAGAGATCGGAGATCGGTGGCCGAATTCGATTGTAGGCCAAACGGGCTTGCGCAGGCTGCGGCGGAGCGGGAAATGCTCTATGCTGAGCCAAGCCATGCGCGAAGATTCTCCCCAGCTTGCAACATTTGACGCCAACACACCGGCTCGCGAGAGCCGCAAGCCGCTCTTCGGATTGGATGCGGAGGCTCTGGCGGCGCTGATGGTGGAGGCGGGCGAACCCGCATGGCGCGGCCGGCAGTTGGCTGAAGCGCTGTATCGTCAGCGGCTTGCGGAGCTGAGTAAGATCACGACGCTGCCCAAATCGCTGCGCGCGCGATTGATCGCCGAGGGCTGGCAGGTGGGCCGGCCGCGGATTGCGCAGGTCTTCCGGTCGGTGGACGGGACGGAGCGCTATCTGGTCGAAAGCCAGGGCGGCGACGGCCTGACCGGCGTATCCGGGGTCCCCAGCGACAGGTCTATCGTCGCTGGGATGGTCGAAACCGTCTGGATGCCGGACGGTGACGATGGCGAAGGCGGCGATGGGACAGACGCAAACTCCCCTGAAACGCTGGGTGCCCCAGATCCCGTCCGCCGCAGCGGAGAGACGTGGGACAGCGACGATCCCCAACTGCGCTCCGCTCAAGTGGCGCAAGAACGGCCCGAAAGCCATCGCGCCACCATCTGTGTATCGAGCCAGGTGGGTTGCGCCGTCAACTGCCAATTCTGCTTGACGGCCAAACTCGGCCTCCAGCGTAATCTGAGCGCGGGCGAGATTGCCGGCCAGGTGCTGGCGGTCTTCGAGCGCCACGGCGTCGAAGTGGGTCGCGATCGCGTGAACCTGGTCTTCATGGGCATGGGCGAGCCCTTCCTCAACTACGACAATTTCATGGGAGCGGTGCGGCTGCTGGTCAGCGAGGTGGGCCACAGCCCGCGGCGGATGACCGTCTCCACCTCCGGCATCGTGCCCGGCATCGAGCGCTTTGCCCAGGAGCCGTCGGAGTTGCGCCCCAAGCTGGCCATCAGCCTCAACGCTCCCAACGACCGCATCCGCAGCGAGATCATGCCTATCAACCGCAAGTGGCCCATTGAGGCGGTGATGGACGCGGTCCGCAAGGTCAGACTGCGCCCCCAAGAACGGATCACCTTTGAATACATCCTGCTGGGCGGCGTAACCGACCGGCCCGAGCACGCCGTCGAGGTCGCCCGCCTCATGCGCCGCACCTGCCTGCCCGCCAAGGTCAACCTGATCGCCTGGAACCCCGGCCCCGGCATCGAGTACACGACGCCGCGGCCGGAGGCGATTGAGGCATTTCGCTCCACGCTGGCAGCCGGGGGCATTCCCGCCTACATCCGCAAGCCTCGCGGCCGCGACATCTACGCCGCCTGCGGGCAGTTGAAGCGGACAGTGGAGGGGTAGAATTCAGCGCTAATTAGCGAGCCGCGAAATACCTTATTGTCGAGTGTCGAGTCTGCAGAGGAATAGCGCTCCTGTCCACGTCCAATAGTGCGTTCCTGTCCACCAATCGCCCAGAATCTTCCCGCGCTTGTTGGTCTGATTGAAATTGCGATAGATCTGCGACCCGGCGCCAAGGCCACGCGCCTTCCGCTTTGCGCTCTCCAGGGTGCGCAAATCCCAGCAACCATCCCCAGGATGATAATTGGGCGAATAGACCGTGTAATCGATTTTGATTCTCTCGATGGCCATATCTGCTACGCCGCTGCTCGATCAACCACTTCCAGCACCGTTCCTTCGATCTTTTGCAGATAGGCGACAATCTCGAACAGGTTCTTCGCTTGCGGATTCCCTGTCGCGCTCAACATCCGCATGAGCACTTTCGGAGAACGGTCCAGATCGGCTCCCAACTTCACAAAGCCAACCGTGCCGTTGATGTACTTGCGGAGCACGGATTTCCCCGTCTCCACATCGCCAGCGATCATGCAGCCAACAGCTTCCCGGAGCAGCGCCCTGCGAAAGCCCTCGCTCTGCTGAATTCTGCTCTTGATCGTATCGTTGAAGCTCTTCGTTAGCACCATCATTCCTCCCGCCTTCGTTGCCTATATTCCTTCCAGAGAGCACATGCCGTATCGATGTCGGCCTGTTGGCGCTTTTTGGTCCCACCGCCCAGCAGGATCACAAGCCGCTCTCCATCCCTGCCGAAATAAACGCGATAGCCGGGACCGAAATCCAGGCGCAACTCGAAGACGCCCGCACCCACCCCTTTTGTCGCTGAGAAGTTGCCGCGTTCCAGCCTGTCGAGAGACACCACAATCCGAGCCTGGACGTCGTCGTCCAGCTTCTCAAACCATCGTTCAAATGGATTGCGCCCCAGACGGTCAACGTACTGGCGAATCTCGATCACGTTTATATAGTAGCACAAAAGACACCATTGCAGATAATGCAAGCGCACGGCATCCCATCCTCCCGGCGGGAAGAGCCGGAGAGAACGGGATGCGCGGCATTCGCTTCAAACCATAGGACAACAGAGATCGACAGCTACTTGTCTGCCGGCATCGGCATCGGCTTCACGCTGCCGCAGTCGGGGCCTTTGTAAACAGAGGTGGACGCTACCGTCCACTCGACCGGCATTGAGTTCTGGCCGGACACCATCGTTCCCACAAAGTGCACCTTGCCCTTGGCGACGTTGCCGTCGGTCCAGGAGGACTCCATTTCCCCATGGCCGCTCATTCTTCCCGTGCAAACCATCTCGGCGGTCATGCCGGTGGGCTTCATCACGACGTTGCTGATCTGGCAATCGCGGTTCTGCGACACCGGAGCGCCGTACTTATCGATCATGGCCTGAGTGAGGCAGACCTGCATGGTGTGCGGTGCGCTCATAGCCGCGAGGGCGGATGCGGGCATTCCGGGGGGGAAGGGAGACTGCTGGTACGTCATGGTGCTGGTCATCTCCCAGAGGCCGGGCTTTCTAACAGCTTGCGCCAAGGCGACGATGGCCACGGCGAACAGGCAACAGCTCAAAGCGATCCAAACTGCGGTCTTGCGCATGATTCCTCCTGCTGAATTGGGCGGCGCAGACTCCTGGCCGCGCGGTTCAACTCTACTTCAAAGCGGGAGGCGCGGGGAAGAAAAATCTGTTAGATCCGCGCGGCTAGCCGGATCGGGGGCGGTGCGTCCCAGTGCAAGCAGGGCGCCGGTCACGCGGCCGGCGGCGTGGCGGACCACATTCTCTTCGCTGGCGAAGTCGCCGGCGATGACGCGCACGCCGAGAGCCTCTACGCGTTCTATGTCGGCGACAATGGGCGCGGCGCCCTGGGCCGCATAGCGAGCCAGCGTCTGCGGTGAAAAGGGCGCGGTGTTGATCAGCGCATAGTCGAAGATGGCCGTGCGGGTGTGCTCATAGATGCGCTCGATGTGCTCTGATGCGGTCAATCTCAAGCTCTCGTTGGCCTGGGACATCAGGTTGCAAATGTAGACGCGCACGCCGCGGGCGCTGGCCAGCGCAGAGGGAATGCCCCGAACCAGCAAATTGGTGATGAGCGAAGTGTAGAGCGAGCCTGGCCCCACGGTAATGAGGTCGGCGCGTTCGATGGCTTCCAGAGTCTCCGGCAGCGGCGTGGCGTCCGGCGGGTCGAGCATCAGTTCCGCAATGCGGCGGCGGCTGGCGGTGATCCTGGTCTCGCCGCGCACTTCCGAGCCGTCGTCCATGCGGGCAATCAGGGTGGTATTGGCGGTCGTGACCGGATAGATGCGCCCGCTGGTGGCCAGAATCTTCGACGCCAACTGAATGGCCTGGCCAAAGTCGCCGGTAAGCTCAGTGAGCGCGGCCACAAATAGGTTACCGAAGTTGTGTCCCTTGAGCGCGTCGCCGCCGCGAAAACGATGGGAGAAGAGGCGGGCCAGCAGATCCTCTTCCTCGCTGAGGGCCACCATGCAATTGCGCAGGTCGCCTGGAGGCAGCATATTGAAGCCCTTGCGCAGGCGGCCGGAAGAGCCTCCGTCGTCCGTGACGGTGACCACCGCGGCTAGGTCGGCGATCAGGCCTGGCTCGGTGCAACGCTGGTTGGACGGCGCCACGTGCAGGCGCAGCCCGCGCAGCAGCGTAGACAGGCCGGTGCCGCCACCGATAGCCACCACGCGCATGGGCTGAACCGCCGGCGATTCTCCGTTGCCCCTATTAGGCCGAATGAGCTGATGCTGGGTGGAATCCATGATTGAGGGCCTACGGGCCAGTTTTGATCATACCGCGTTGCACTTCCAATCTAATTGGACGGGGAAGAGACTGCCCCGGTCATTGTGGCCCGATCCTGCAATCCAAACCGGATTCGCGGCCTGAGAATCCGACGCCGCGCCGGTCGAGGCGGCCATTTAAACTATGCGAGATGAGGCCGCGATCCCCGTGAATGGCGCGCGCCGGATCGGAGTTCCCCTTGGCAGAGACAATTTACGATGTGGCGATTGTTGGCGGCGGCCCGGCAGGGTATACAGCGGCCATCCGCGGCGCGGAGTACGGGCTGAAAGTCGCATTGATCGAAGAGACGGGCATACTGGGCGGCACGTGCCTGCACGTGGGCTGCATCCCCACCAAGGCGCTGCTCTTCAACGCCGAGATATGGGAGCACCTGGGTCATGCGGCCGAGTTCGGGATTGCCGGGATCGGGACGCTGACGCTCGACTGGGCCGCGGTGCAGAGGCGCAAGAACGCCATCGTCGCCAAGCACACCAAGGGCCTGGACTTCCTGATGAAGAAGCACAAGATCGCCAGGATCGACGGGCATGGGCGGCTGACGGGACCGGCTCTGGACAGGGTGCATACGGTCGAGGTGGCCGGTGCGGCTGGCGAAACGAGCCGAGTCAACGCGAAGAACGTGATTCTGGCGACGGGGTCGGAGGCCAAGATGCTGCCTGGGCTGGTGGCGGACAGCAGCATTTTGACCAATATCGAGATTCTGGCCATCGATAAGGTTCCCAAGTCGCTGGTGGTGATAGGAGCGGGCGCGGTGGGCGTGGAGTTTGCGTCCATCTTCCGCAGCTTCGGAACGGAAGTTGCGATTCTGGAGTTTCTGCCGCGCGTGGTACCCGTGGAAGACGAAGAAGTTTCAAAGGAGCTGGCGCGGCTCTTCAAGAAGCGCGGCATCGATGTGAGCACCGGTGCCAGAGTGGAGAAGGTGGAGAAGACGGAAATCGGCGTGAAGGTGACTTTCACCGATTCGAACGGCAAGGTGCAGGTGAAAGAGGCCGAGAAGGTTTTGGTGGCCGTGGGGCGCGCGGGGCGAACCGATAACGTCGGCGCGGAGAAGACTCGCATCGAGTTGGAGCGCGGACTAATCAAGGTTGGTGAGGCGCAGGAGACGGCGGAGCCGGGAGTCTTTGCCATCGGCGACATTGTGGCCGGGCTGCCGCAACTGGCGCACGTGGGCGCGATGAGCGGGAACCGCAGATTGGATCGGTTGGCCTGACCGAAGCCCAGGCGAAGGAAAAAGGCTACGAAGTGAAGGTGGGCAAGTTTCCCTTCGCGGGCAACTCGAAGGCGACCATCCTGGGCAGCCACGACGGCTTCGTCAAGATCGTCTCCGAGGCGAAGTACGGCGAGATTCTCGGCGTGCACATCCTCGGACCGCAGGCCACGGAACTTGTCGCCGAGGCGGTTGCGGTGCTGGAGCTGGAAGGCACGGTCGAGGAACTGATGTTCACCATCCACGCCCATCCCACGCTGGCCGAGTCGATGCTGGATGCGTATGGAGCAGTGGAGGGAATGGCGATCAACGCGTGAGGAACGGCTTCTTCGCACAGCAGCGGTCCGATTATGAGTACTGCAAGCAGCCCTCAAGCCGCCCGCTCGTCCCCAATCGACCGCACCCGGAACCGCTTCATCTGGATCGAAAGCGTCCGCTCGATCTTGCGCAGGTCGCTCCGCTCCGCCGGTCCGGCAAAGGTTGAGGCCACGCCGTGCGCCGAAGCACGCCCAGTCCGCCCAACCCGGTGAACAAAGTCCTCCGCCACCTTGGGCAGATCGAAGTTGATCACGTGCGCCACATTCGCCACGTCGATGCCGCGCGCGGCCACATCGGTGGCCACCAGCACCCGGTGATGCCCCTCGGAGAAGCTGCGCAGGGCCGCATTCCGCTGCGACTGCGAGCGGTCGCCGTGAATTTGCGTCGCCGACCAGCCCGAGCGGCTGAGCCGCCGCGCCACGCGATCCGCTCCATGCTTGGTGCGCACAAAGACCAGGAAGCTGCCCGTCTCCGCGCCCAGCAGGTGCTCCAGCAGTTCCTGCTTCTTGTCCGGCGCCACTTCAAAGGTGCGCAGCTCCACGTTCTCCGCGGGCTTCAGCACCGAGCCGATCTCGATCCGGACGGGGTTGTTGAGATACTTGCGCGCCACTTCCTTCACCGGCCCTTCGAGGGTGGCCGAGTAGCACAGCGTCTGCCGCACCGCGGGCAGCGTGGCCGCAATGCGCGCAATGGCCGGCTGGAAGCCCATATCGAGCATCCGGTCCACCTCGTCCAGCACCAGGATCTTTACCCCGTCCAGCCGCACCAGCCTGCGCTTGATATAGTCCTCAAGCCGTCCGGGAGTGGCGACAATCAACCGCGCTCCGCGGCGAATGGCATCCAGTTGCGAGCCTTCGGCCAGCCCGCCCACCACCAGGGCAACGCTCTGCGAAGAGCTGGTCCGAACCGCGCGAAAGGCCTTTTCCACTTGCATGGCAAGCTCGCGCGTAGGCAGCAGAATCAGCGCCTGCGCAGCGCTCCGCGCCTCCGTCTTTTGGAGGAGTTCAACGATCGGAATCAAGAAGCCGAGCGTCTTGCCGGTCCCGGTCTGCGCCGTGGCCAGCACGTCGCGACCCGCCAGAGCCGGCGGTATGCAGCCGATTTGCACCGGGGTGGGGATTTCAAATTCGTTTGCGTCAAGCCGCGCCATCAAAGCGAGCGAAAGAGAAAACTGAGAAAACTGAGTCGTCAAAATAGTGTTGCTTTCCTGTGGATTCCGCGAGCCGCCATTTTCCTGGGCAGCCTGCATTCGGAATCGGTCATGAGGCGCGCGCGAATCCTGCCGGCGCGCAAGCCTGCTTATCGATATGCGTAAGGGAGAACCAACCACGTCCCTGGGACTGGCCGCAAAGCATTCAAGGGGAGAACGCTCGAGGCCCGGAGCTGCCACACGCTACTTGTCTGCCAGACGGCTCACTGCCGGCCGGCTACCCGCTCCTGCGCAATCGATCTTCGATCGCACTCCCCGGTTTTGTTCGCGCGAATCCAACTCGCCAATCCATTCAAGGAGGCCAGGACGCTCGAATCCTTGCCGTGGACCGTCTTCACAGTCCAATGCAAACTCCCAGGGATAGGGAGAATATTGGGTCACGCTCTATCACCCCAAGAAACAAAGACCGTTTCTTGGGGACCCCCGTTTGTAGGGGCTTTGGGAAACCTGTGCCAGGCAAACTTGCCTTCTGAAGGCAAACCGCCGCTCACGGCCAAATCACTGAGCGCAACTACAGTGTAGCACAGTTTCGCCTTTCCCTCGCCGCAAGTGCCTCCTCCACCAGGGCAATCGCATGAACGTGGAAATCCTGGAAGTTCTTGTTTTGAAAGGGCACGGCTTCAGCCGTGCCGCAAGACAACCGCAAGAATCCCGGGCTTCAGCCCCTGAGGGATGGTTTTGAAGCGTTCGATACCTCCCTCGGCGGCTAAAGCCGGCACAACATTGGCCTCGAAATCGGCACGGCTGAAGCCGTGCCCTTTCAAAGCTATCGCACACTGTGGTCCAAAAGCTTCATGCGATTGCCCTGGTGCTGACGGCCCTCGAATCCGCCTCTACCGCTCGCCCCAGCTCAGCTTGCTGCGCAGAGCTTCAAAGAAGCCGCTCTCGCTCAGCCGGACCAGGTTGACGGTGTGGTGGGAACGCCGGCAGCGCACCTCGTCGCCCAGTTGCAGGGCGACCGCCTGCTGGCCGTCCACGGTCAGCAGCGCCTTGGTGGGAACGCCCTCGACGCGGACGGTGAGCGAGGCGTCGCCGCGCACCACGATGGGCCGCAGGGTAAGCAGGTGCGGGCAGATGGGCGTGACCACCAGCGCATCCACATCGGGGGTGAGAATGGGGCCGTTGGCGGCCAGCGTATAGGCGGTGGAACCGGTGGGGGTGGAGACGATGACGCCGTCGGCGCGGAAGCGAGCTACCCTCTTGGCCTCCAGCTCGACGGTGAAGTCGCCCATGCGAGAGACATCGCCCTTGGAGACAACCACTTCATTCAGCGCCCGGAAGCCCGCCTGCTTTTCGCCCTTGCGCCACAACTCCGCGTGCAGCATGATGCGGGCATCGATGACATGGGATTCGCCGCACCAGGCTTCCAGCGTCGAATAGAGGTCGGCGAGCCGCACCTCGGTCAAGAAGCCGAGAAAGCCCAGATTCACGGCAAGGATGGGCGTGCCGGTGGCGGCAAAGATGTGCGCCACCGAGAGCAGCGTGCCGTCGCCGCCCAGAACGATGACCAGCCCCGGCGCCCAGGAGGGCATTTCGACGCGATCCACGGCCGGCGCATCCGTAGTGTAGCGGCCGCCCTCCAGGTCCAGCAGCGGCTCAAAGCCGTGCCGGCGCAGCCAGCCGATCAGCTCCGGCAGCAGCCGGGTCAGCTCTTCCTTCTGCGACTTGCAGACAATGGCGACGTGAACCATGCGGTCTCAGTGTAACGGACCCGATGCCGCGGGTCCAATCCCCACTTGCGGTGTAACTGCCACGAGGAAATCCGAGGGAATCGACCAAAAGGCGGCGCACAAAACTTGATGTCTGAGCCGGGCCTTTTCGTATATATTGGCTCAACGTCGAAGAGCAAGTGCAGATCGTCGCCTGTGCGGCAGGCAGGTGTTCTGAGCGGTGCGCCTGCACCGCCAGGCGATTGAACAGCCGGAATGGAGGGTGGGATGGGCTGGTATCTGATGGTTTGGAGGAAGTACGCCGAGTTCGATGGGCGCTCGCGGCGCAAGGAATACTGGATGTTCGCTCTGTTCAATGTCTTGGCCGCAATCGTGCTGGGGGCGATAGGAGGCGTGGGGATCGCAATCTCGGAGGATTACGGGGGCTTGTTGTTCATTCCATTTGGCATCTACTTTCTGGCCCAGTTCATTCCAAATCTGGCCGTCGCTGTACGCCGGCTTCACGACACCGGCAAGAGCGGCTGGTTGATGCTGGTGTTTATCCTGGTTGGCCTGATTCCATTCATAGGGATCGTCGGCACCATTATCCAGATCGTCTTTATGTGTCAGGACAGCGATCCGGGGCCAAACGAGTACGGTCCTAATCCCAAGTTCCCCGAGCAAGCCTTCGGGGTGTTTGCCGGGAGCGGCGGTTTCACCTCGATGGGGCTTGGCGCACAGCCGCAGCCGCCCACGGTCGAGAGCAGCTTCGGGTTTTGCAGCAGTTGCGGCATAAGGCTGAAGGATGCGTCCCCGTTTTGCAGTAATTGCGGAGGGCGCGTCTGAGGGTTCATCCCCGGCTTCGGTGCAACGGATACGACCTGGGATGCGATTCCGACTGGATGGCGATCTCGCCGGAGCAAGGCTCCACGAATGCCGGGCAAAGATTTCATTCGCCTACCCGCGGCTAATGGATGTATATTGGCAGCGCGCCGGAAAACTCAGTGCAAATCCCAGGCATTGCGGCCAGCCGACTGTGTGGATAATGCACCCCTAACAACGAATGCGATGAACAATCGAAAATGGAGGAAGAAGATGGAATGGTATTTGCTGCCCTGGAAGAGATTTGCCGAGTTCAGCGGGCGCTCGCGCCGCAAAGAGTATTGGATGTTCTTTCTTTTCAACATGGTGATTGGCTTGGTGCTGTATGTCCCAGGCATCGCGCTCAGGGAGAGCGGCATCGGCCCAATCTTCCTGGGTCTGTATGCCATTTACAGCCTGGCCGCCCTCATTCCAGGTTTGGCGGTCAGTGTGCGCCGCTTGCACGACACTAACAAGAGCGGTTGGTTCTTTCTGCTGCTGCTGATTCCGTTCGTCGGGCCCATCATCTTGCTCGTGTTCTTTTGTATGGACAGCGATGCGGCCGCCAACCAATACGGCCCCAATCCGAAGTTAGCCTAACAGGCCGCGGAGATCGGCTAGCCAATGCGCCTTGGTTCTTCCGCAACTTCGTCCTCAAGCGGAGTTGCGGAGACCGAAGCCTCAGGCCGCCGCGCATAGAGCAGAAACTCGCGGTTGCCCTCCGCGCCGGCAATGGGCGAGGGAATGGTCTCGACCACCCGCCAGCCGAGCGATCGGACGCAATCGGCCACCTTGTCGATGGCCAGTTGGTGCGCCTGGGGAGCGCGGACGATGCCACCCTTGCCCACGTGCTCGCGCCCAGCCTCAAACTGCGGCTTCACCAGGATTACGGCCTCCTGAAGCCCGGGAGCTGCGGCCAGCACAGGTCCAAGCAGTAGCGTGGCCGAGATGAACGAAACGTCCATGGCCAGCAGTGTGAGCTCGGGAGTTCCCTCAGGGGCGAAAGCCCCAGTTCGATTTGTCGCGCTGATGTACGGGCTAAAGCCCGTACCCTTCATCCGATCGAATCTATCTTCAGTCGTTATGGCCAGAGAACCGGGCTCAAGAAAGCGGGCATTGGTGCGCTCCAGCAGACGCACGCGTGGGTCGTTGCGCAGCTTCATGGCAATCTGGCCGAAGCCGGTATCGACGGCGGTCACGTGCGCGGCGCCGTGCTGCAAGAGGCAATC
Source organism: Occallatibacter sp. (assembly GCA_050014575.1). Classification (GTDB taxonomy): domain Bacteria; phylum Acidobacteriota; class Terriglobia; order Terriglobales; family Acidobacteriaceae; genus Telmatobacter. Next base: position 32,802 of record JBEKDB010000043.1, read on the forward strand.
CGTAAATCCGCCCGTGGATGCGCCCACGTCGAGGCAGGCCCTGCCGGTCACCACGATCTTCCAATGATGCAGCGCCTCAGCCAGCTTGAGGCCGCCGCGGCTTACGTAAGGCTGGTCCTCGCCGAGCAGGCGGATCGCCGCGTCCGCTGGAACGGCCGTGCCCGGCTTATCGACCTTTTGCTCGCGGACCAGAACCCGGCCGGCAAGGATGAGCGCGCGCGCCCGTTCGCGGCTGGGAGCAAGCCCCCGCTCGAAGAGCAGAATGTCCACGCGCGTTTTTCCGCTGCCTGAGGGCTTTTCCATGATTCACGCGCCAGGCGAAGCAGCCCGGCTCGATTCCCGCCCTTCGCAAAAAGCGAGATGGGGCACGCAGATTCCAGTAACCGCGTAGATGCGCTACGGCAGCGTCTGGCAGGCGGCGAGGGTTGCCTGGGCCGCGGCGCCGGGCAGATAGCAGGGCTCGCCAAAACCGGGCACGCGGCTGACGTCGATGTTGTTCCCTTGCGTTCCGGTCTGGGTGGTCGCGCGCATATCCACGATGTGACCCTGCACCAGGACCGTGGTATCGACGATGTCCAGATCGGTGCGAAGGATGGTGAGGTAAGGGCTGTCCGGCGAAGCCACGTAGACCTTGCCAAAGGTCGAGTTCTGGGTGGAGCCCACGGTGCGCGGATGCCCGATCACGGGCAATGTCTTTTCCACTGTATGGCTGTTCAGGTTCACGATGGTCACGGTCTGGTCGGTCTGGTTGGCCGTGTACGCGCGGCTGCCGTCGGCCAGCGCAGTCACGCTGGCCGGATTGTTGCCCACCGGAATCGTAAACGTGGTGCCGAAGGTCTGGCTGTCGTTGCCATACTCATCCATGCTCACATCGATCACGCTGATCGCATTGCCGTCGTAGTCGGCCACAATGAGCTGGGCGGTGACGGCGTTGTACTCGGCATAGACCGGGCCGGCGATCGCCGGAACAGTCTCGCCCGCATTCTGCGGGAGCCCCGCGGAGGTGGAAAGCGGCAGGCTGGGGTGGCACGTTACCGTCTGGCCATTCTGATTGAGAAACGGGATGCAGGAATCCAGCGTATTGCTCTGGCTGTTGATCACCGAGATCGTGTCGTCACCCCGGTTGAGCACGAAGACTCGCCTGCCGTCCGCGCTCTGCACGGCGTACACAGGGCACTTGCCCAATGGAATCCGGGTCGAAACCGTGTAGGCAGAGGTCCCGATCGCGTCCGCCTCGCCGTTCGATGGAACCGTCCTGGGCGAGACGTTGCACTCCACTCCAGTGGGATTGACTATGTTCTGGCTGATGGCGTAGTTATACTGGCCGACGGAAGCTGGGCCGATGATCGTTACCGGGGTAATCGCCACCGGAATGGCGACCTTGAACGCCTGAGGGAACCCGGTAAAAACATCCGCGAAGTTCCCGCCGAGATCGGTGGTCCACAATCCGGACGATGGCGAGAACATATTCAGAGGCGGATGGGGCGGGGCACTCTGCGCCGCTGAAGACAGCGTGGAATACGTCACCTGCTTGGCCTGCAGGGTGGAAGAAATAGGGAAGTTGGTAAGGGTGCCGTCGCTGTTGACCGTGTAGCCATTGGCGGCGAATTCGTCGATGGTAAAGGCCGTCGGACCGGGGCCGATGGGCGCTTCGGCCAGCACCGTATCGCCGGAGTAGTCGATGACGGTGACGATGCCGGGCGTGGTAGGCGAAGGAGCTGAAACCACTATCACATAGGACGTCACCTGTGCGGCTGGCCCGCTCGAGTTGATGGGCGTTACCACCGGCCGGTATGCGCTGCCGCAACCGGCAATCAGGGCTACAGCCGCAACGACCACGCCCGCCTGCGCCAACCGCGCGCACATCTGGCCTGCATTCATGGGAAAAAGTCTCATTCCGATCTTTCCTGCTTACTCAGTGATTGTAAATCAGGCAGCCTGAGGTTGGACGCGGCTGGAGCCTGGAACGGTATCGGCTCATTCCCGCGGCTCGCCGATACCGTCTTTCAGCCCAAGGCCGCGGCTCAGTGTCCGGCGCCTTCGCCGGCTACCTCGACGATCGCGCTGTCCGGTCCGCTCCAGGCGGCGTCGCCCTCGTGGGTCAACTGCCGCTTCGCATCGTTCCAATGCAGCCGGGTTACAGAGCCCGCTCCCTGCTCGTAGGCGTAGGTCTTGCCATCGTCGGAGAAAAGCGTGAAGCTCCCGTCCGCGCCGGGGTAGACGCGAATCCTGGCGATAGCCTGCGCCTCATGCGTGCTCTCCACCGGCGATCCCAGCGGAACGATCGAGCCTGCCCGCACGAAGAGCGGAATCGTATCGATGGGCGCCTGAGCTGTGATGGTCTGGCCGCCCTTCACGCGCTCGTTGGTCCAGTAGTTGTACCAGTCCGTTCCAGCCGGCAGATAAACCTGCCTGCTGGTCGCGCCCTGCTCCGTGACCGGCGCAACGAGGAAGGCCGGACCGAACATATACTCGTCGCGTAGGTCGGCCACCTCGGGATCGTTAGGTAAATCCAGCGGCAGGGCGCGCATGAACGGGGCGCCGGTCTGCCAGGTCTTGTAGCCGAGCGAATAGATGTAGGGCATGAGCTGGTAGCGCAGGCGCAGATACTTTTCCAGAATGGGCTCCGCCTCTTTCCCGTAGGACCAGACCTCGTTTGCAACCCGGCTGCCGTGGGCGCGGAAGATAGGCAGAAACGCGGCGTACTGGAACCAGCGCGTGTATAGCTCCGGGTAGTCGTCGTAACCGCCCACGTTGGCGCGCGCATCCGAGGGGTCGAGCAGCGGCGGATGGTCCGGATGATGCTCTTCGGGGAGATACTGCCAGCCGCCGGTATCGTTGGACCAGTAGGCCAGCCCCGAGGCGGTGAAATCCAGGCCGGTGGGAATCTGCCTGCGCAGCGTGTCCCAGGTGGGATAGATGTCCGAAGACCAGAAGATGGCGCCGTTGCGCTGCGCGCCCGTGTAGGCGTCGCGGGAGAGGATCAGCGCGCGCCGCCCCGGCTCGTCCTTGCGGAAGCCGTCGTAGAGCGCCTGGGTATGGAAGAGCGGGTAGACGTTGAAGTACTGGGTGCCGGGGCCGATGTGGAGGTAGGCGCCATTGGGAGGCAGATCGGGCTCGGTTTCGTCGGCCCACAGAGAGTCGAAGCCCTTGCTCAAGATGTTTTCGTGAATGGTCTTCCAGTACCACGCTGCCGCTTCGGGATTGGTGGTGTCGATGTCCGATCCGGCGCGGTCGTAGGGCAATCCATTGATCGGCTTGCCGTCGGCCAGGTGAATCAGCCAGCCCTTCTGGAGCAGTTCGGCGTAGTAGCGGTCCTCGGGCACAAACCTCGGCCAGACGCTGATCATGGTCTCGAAGCCCATCGCGTGGAGCTGTTTGTTCATGGCCGCCGGATCGGGCCAGAATTTGGGGTCCATGTCGAACTGGCCCATCTTGGTGTAGTAGAACCAGTCCACCACCATCACATCGGCCGGCAGATGGCGGTCGCGGTAGCCCTGCGCCACGTCCAGCACCTCCTTCTGGCTGGCATAGCGCTGCTTGCACTGGATGTAGCCATAGGCGGCTTTGGGAAGCATGTGCGTGGGACCCGTCAGCAGCCGGTAGCCGGCATAGATTTCGTCCGCTGTGGCCCCGGCGATGACGAAGAAGGAGACCCGGTCACCTACTTGCGAGGTCCAGCGAGTCTGCTCGTTGAATCCCGGCTCGATGGTGGTCTTCGACGGGTTGTCCCACAGCAGCCCGTAGCCCTTGTTGGTGACCAGAAACGGCACGCAGAAGCTGGGAGCGGCGGGAGCAAGGTAATCGGCCCAGCAATGGACCGGATGGCCGCGATGGTCGAGAAATCCCTCGTGATTCTGGCCGAGGCCGTAGTAGTGCTCATCGCCGGGCGAACGAAAGGTTGCGCCCACCACGTAGAATTCCGGGTCCGTTGGACGGCGGTCGCGGGCCACATCCGCCGTGCCGTCCTTGGTGTTGGGAACCGACTGCGACCAGCCGGTAAGTTCCAGCAGCGTATTGCCCTCGGGCGTGCGCAGTGTAATGTGCGCGCCGGGAGCGGAGCCCCTGAAGTACTTTGCAATGTCCAACTCGGTCTGCAACGGCGGATGGGCGGGCGGAAGGTCGCGGTCCACAGTGGCCACGATGCGGTTCGACTGGTAGATGTCGGCCTTGGCCGTCTGGCTTGCGCTCCAGCCTTCGCCCGCGGGCGCGGCCACTAAACCGTAGCCCGGCCCAGCCAGCGCCGGCTCGCGGTTCAGGCTGAGCGTCACGCGCAGGATGTTGGGCGCATACGGCTCCAGCACAATGGTCTCGCCCTTGCGGTCGAGCACAACCCGCTGGCTGGGCGCTTGCGCCAGAACACTGGCGCCAGTGAAAACGATTCCGGCAAACATTGCAAAAACGGCTGCAAACCTTCGCATGAAAAACTCCATCGGTGCCGCAAGCGCCCGAGAAAACTCTGCGAAGCCAAGTGTAAACCGCATCACTTGAGCTTGTCCCGCGCGGAAACGAGAGGCGCGGCTTCCATGCTATCGCGGCCGGGCGATACGATGAATCGTGGCTCATCGGAACCATCCGTCGCGCTCCAAGCTGGCTTGGGAATCGAAGCTGGTGCTCCTTGCCGTGCTGCTTTTTGCGGGCGCGGACGTAGTACTGCAAACCCACTGGTGGGCGGTGCAAGCGGCCCCGGTAGCCATTTCGGCGTTAGGACTGAGCCTGATTCTCGGCTTGGTGGTGCTGAAGCTGCGCGCGGCCACGCCGGGTGGGGCCTTTGCCGGCGCGGTCCTCACCGCCAGCCTCATGTTTTCCACGGAGACGGTTCCCTATCAGCCCTGGCGAACGGCCCTCATCCCGGTACTGGCGGTCTCTTTGCTCGCCCACTTCGCCACCCGGTTGGGCCGCGAAGAGAAGGAGCGGCTGGGCACGGCGGAACGGCGGCATGGGCGGACGGCTTCTCAGGTGGCCGCCAACCTGGGCGTGGCTGCGATTGCCTCGAATGCACTGGCGCAGTCCTGGCTGGCCGGCGTTCCCTGGCTTGCGCGCGCGACTTCTGCGCCGATGCCCATGTTTGCCGTGGGGCTGGCGGCGCTGGCTGAAGCCGCGGCGGATACGTTTTCCTCGGAGATTGGCCAGGTGATCGGCGGCAAGCCGCGAATGATCACCACCTTGAGCACGGTCGAGCCAGGCACAGACGGAGGCATCAGCCTGGCTGGAACCCTGGCTGGAGCGGCTGCCGCCGCCATCGTCGCCATGGCCGGAACCCTGGCCCTGCGCGGCGATTTTGCGACGTTCTGGATCGCTTACGGCGGCGGTGTCTTCGGTCTCTTCTTCGACAGCCTGCTGGGAGCAACGCTGGAGCGGCGCGGATGGCTCAATAACGACGCGGTCAACTTCCTATCGACCGCCAGCGCGGCGGCGTTCGCGCTGGGGCTGCTGGCCGTGCTGGCGCTCCACGGCATGAGGTAAGTTCGCGGGCTCCTTCCGTTTCACAATGAAGGCGAAAGGGATGCGTCGCCTGGATATTTCTCCGCAAAGCTCTTCCCGGCGGCGTCGCAAAGTCCTACACTGTCGGTGGAACGACCGTGACGCCATGCCCGTCGCCCAACTGACCCTCGAAATCCGCATTGAGCACGCCCAGTCGCTCAAGGACCGGCGGCAGGTGGTCCGCTCGCTCAAGGACCAGTTGAAGCAGAGCTTCAACGTCTCCGTGGCCGAAATGGATGAAGCGGTCACGTGGCAATCGGCGACCATCGGCGTGGTGGCCATCTCCCGCTCCCGCGACTACCTGCACGGCCTCATGGAAGAGGTGGAGCGCGCCGCCCGCCGCATGACAAACGAACTCGGCGCCGAACTGGCCGACGCCTTCTGGGACTATATCGAGAGCTGAAGCGCCGTTATCGCCGTCACGCAGCTCGCTTGCATCCGCCCGCCCGTTATTACTATCTTAATAATGCACAAGTTACTCGCGCAAGACCGTTCGTTGTGCTAGGCTCTCTAGAACGCGTTGCAGTCAGCTGGTCTTCCCCGTCCTGCGCCTCCGCCGCCGGCTCCGCGAAATGGAGGGGATTCCTTGCCTGCCGCGTCAGATTGGAGGCAAAATGGGAACCGATCCTCTAAGTGGATTGACACTTTTCGTTACTCAGATGATCGGTCTCAGTGTCGCGTCGGAGCGCGTCACCGAGACCATCAAGCAGTGGGTAGGCACCGCGCTGGCCGCCAAGATGGGCGCGGACCGCTACAGCGGCGCCATCCAAACCCTCGCCATTCTCAGCGGCGTCTTTGTCACCGCGCTCAGCGGACTGAACCCCCTGAGCATCCCCGATTTCAAAGCCTTTGACTTTGGGAACAAGGCGGACTGGCTGAGCTGGATTATCTCGGGCTTCCTGGTCTCCGGGGGTTCGGCGTTCTGGAACCATGTGCTCGACATTTTGAAAGCCACAAAGGTGCAAAAGGAACAACTCGCGAATAGCACGGCGCTGGCTGCGGGCAGCCCGCAGATCGCCCCGTAATCGATTATTCCGCCACGCGCAGGTTCGCTGGGGATTGCATCGCGCCGCCCGCCGCATCGGAAGGCGGCTGGGCGGCCGCGATCTCATCAGCGCGGAACTGCCGCGTGCCTGCCCGACTTGACCCAGGGAAACTCTCCATCGCCGGAAGGCCGTCGGGGATTCTCGACCAAATAGTGCAGAGCAGTTACGGGCGGATTCCGCGCAGCACGAGAGCGGGCACGTCTTGCGGAGCAGCGGCGACGGCGTCCGCCAAAGCATACTCCTGGGGCGAACCGTAGCCCCATCCGGCGGCCAGGCAGCGAATATGGTTGGCTCGGGCCGCCTGGAAATCGAAGACGCGGTCGCCGATCATCCAGGTTGAATCGCTCTGGCGCGAAGACTCGCTGAGCAGGCTGGCAAGCAAGTCCACCTTGCTATGGCTGGCAAATTCGGCCTTGTCGCCATAGATAGTCGTGAACAGGGGAGTCAGCTCGAAGTGGTCCAGAATCCGCACGGCAAAGTGCCGCCCTTTCGAGGTGCAGACGTAAAGCGGAAACCCCTGCCGGCGAAGCTCGGCCAGCATCTCGCGCACCCCGGCAAAGACGGAGTTGTTCTTCCAGCCTTCGCGGTCGTAGCAGGCGCGATAGTCGCGCGCAAGGGCGGCTCGATCCTCTTCGCTTGCCCCCGGCAGCAGCGCGGCGGCCCACTCTTCTACCGGCGGCCCTACGAAGCGGTCCAGCGGGCCTTGCGGGTCGATCTTGCGGGCGGCGATCACCTTGCTCAGGCAGCCCACTATGCCGGGCTTCGAGTCGGTGAGGGTTCCATCCAGGTCGAAGATGAGGGCTGGCAATGAAATGGGCACGTTTCCAGTTTCGCAGAGGAGGGCACGGCTGCCCAAAAGGCGGATGGACGGGTAGCCGCGGAACCTGAGTTCATTTCGCGTCGGCGGGCACACAGTGCCAGAACCTATGCCAGACCTCTCAGGTCCGCAATTCTCTGCTCCAAGCGATTATTCCGCCCGCACCAGCCGCCGCTGCAACGCCTCCAGAGTCTGTCCCTTGGTCTCCGGATAGACAAATAGCACCACCAGGAACTGGATCGCCGTCATCACGGCGAAGAAGGTGAACGGAGCGCTGCGGCCGATGCGCGCCTCCACCATGGGAAAGGCCAGTTGAATGGCCGCGTTCATGATCCAGTGGCTGGCATTGCCCACGCCCTGGCCCTTGGAGCGCACCGAATTGGGAAAGACTTCGCCGATGTAGACCCAGATCACCGCCCCCTGCGAAAGCGCGAAGAAGGCAATATAGGTGACCAGAACCCACACCAGCGCGCCGGGATGAGAATGCGTCTTGAAGAGCCACGCTACTCCGCCCAGGCAGCTCGCGGTGCCCGCCGCGCCCACCAGCAGCAGCGTCTTTCGCCCCAGCTTGTCGATCATGCTCATGCCCACGATGGTAAAGATCAGGTTCGTCGCGCCGATGGCGATGGCCTGCTGATCGCCGGAGATCTGGCTGAATCCCGCCGAGGCAAAGATGCTGTTCAGGTAGTAGAGGATAGAGTTGATCCCCGCCAACTGGTTGAACGCGCCGATGGAAATAGCCAGAAACAGCGGATAGCGATACTTCCAGCGGAAGACCGGCTCGTGCGCCGTCGCGTGCTCCTGGGCCAGCGCGGCGCGGATGTCGTCCAGTTCGGCTTGCGGGTCCGGCTCGCCCATCTGCTTGAGCACCGCCAGCGCGTCGTCGAAGCGGCTTTGCGCGGCGCACCAGCGCGGGCTGCGCGGAATGCCAAAGAGCAGCGCAAGGAAGCCGACGGCCGGCAGCGCGGCCACGCCCACCTGCCAGCGCCACTCCGCCGCGCCCAGGTGCAGCGTGCGAATTCCGTAGTTGGAGACGTAAGCCGCCAGAATGCCCAGCACCACGTTGAACTGGAATGTCCCCACCAGCCGCCCGCGCCACTTGGCCGGAGAAAGCTCCGCAATGTACACCGGCCCCAGCACGCTCGATGCGCCGATGCCCAGCCCGCCCACAAACCGGAAGACCATGAACGCGGGCCAATTCCACGCCAGCCCGCACCCGATGGCCGAAACCACATAGAGCACGGCGGTCATGCGCAGCGCCTCGCGCCCGCCCAGCCGCTGCCCCACCACCCCGGCGCCCAGCGATCCCACCACCGTGCCCACCAGCCCGATGGCCACCGTCTCGCCCATCTGCCTCGGGCTCAATCCATACAGCCGCACCAGCGCATCGATAGCGCCCGAGATAACGACGGTATCGAATCCGAAGAGCAGCCCGCCCAATGCTCCGGTCAGGGTCGCCTTCATCAGATGGAAGTTGGGTTGCATGGCCTCCAGCCTCTCAAGCTCCAAATCATCCTACAGACTGGCCCGGCAACCGGCAACCCGGAGTGGGCCGGACTACTGAGCTTCGAAAAGCCGGAAGAACAGGATGCCGACTCCATTCCGTGTAGGAGGAAGGCAACACGGCAGTGGCGCTATTTCGCGAGCGGCTGTCCGGTCCTGCGTCGTCTTAGAACCCGCGCACGCCGAGAAACAACATACACGAGAACCGGGAGATCTCCAGCGTGCCTTCGTTGGTTGGCGGAGGCCGGTCCGGAAAGGCCATAAACCGAACGGCGGACGCGCACTCGCTGGAGAAGTCGGACTGTGCCGTAGTACCTGTGAACCAGCCGAACAAATGGGCGAAAGCTTCCACGGAGGCGGGGAGGGAAGGGCGCAGTTGAAGGAGAACATCGCGCATTGCCGCGCTGGGAGGCTCAACAACCGCTGTGCAACAGCCTGGGGCAGGGGGGAGAGACGACTCTCCCCCGATGCCGAATTCCCGGAGTTACTTTGCCGCTGCAATCACAGCAGGCTTGACCTCGGCTGCGAAGGCATCGGTGAGCGAGACGACCTTCAACTGCGCCTTGATGGCATCGAGAGAAGCGGAGCTTGTAGCCGCAATCTCCGCCGTCTCGCCCGGCAGCAGGTCGAAGTAGTTGTCCGAGAGCTTCACGTCGAGATCGCCGAAGGAGAGATAGACGCTGCGCGCCAATACCGGCGAAGTTACGTGAACTTTGTAACTTCCATTCGCGCCGCTCGTTTCCACTTTCAACTGAGCCGGCTTCAGGTGAACCTCCTTGACCGGCGCTAGATAGACAATGTTACGTGAGATTACCGTACCATTCATCGCGTAATCAGTTGCGCCGCCGATCTGGAGATCGGCGACAACAAAGACGCGGGAGGTATCCGCCGCGCCTGCGTCGGCGAGTTTCTTGAGCGGCCAGTCGAAATACACCTTACTGGCGAGCGGCGCCACATCGATGTACTGAGCCTCTTCCATCAGCACTTTGCCGTCAAAGTCCATCAAGCGCTCCCTTAACAGCGCATTCGGCTCGGTCTTGGCCTTGTCGGAAACCACGTAGAACTTCACCGCGCCGTCTTCCACGTGCGGCGAAACCAGGATGGGCGCATAGAAGCGGCGGGCATAGTATTGCAGCGCCTTCCAGCGGCCGTAATAGTCGATCGAGGACCACGAGGCCACCGGCCAGCAGTCGTTCAATTGCCAGAAGATGGAACCCATGGTCTCCGGGCGGCTGCGGCGGAAGTGCTCGGCGCCGATCTTGATGCCCTCGGCTTGCAGCACCTGGCTCACGTAGAGGAAGCTGGCAAAGTCCTTCGGCTCGGGATAATCCTTGAGCAGATAGTCGTGGATGATCGAATTGCCTTCGTTGTTCTTCTGGTGGGCCAGCATCACCGGCGTCAGAATGCCGGTGCGATCCTCGGCTTGCGTGAATGCCTCGATCGTCTTCATCTCAGGAAACGATTGGAAGCCGTATTCCGTGACAAACCGCGCATGATGCGTTTCGTAGGTTGCGAATGGCACGCGCCCATGCCATACATCCCAGATGTGGGCGTCTCCGCTCTGATAGTGTTCGCTCAGCGGCTCATAGTCGGCGCTCGGCGAGCTGGGCCAGTAAGGCGTTTCGGGATCGAGCCGAGCAACCACTCTGGGCAGGATGCCGCTAAATTCAGTCAGATAGTCCTGCCAGATCAGCAGTCTCACATCCGCCGGCAGCGTGGGGCGCGGTCCCCAACTGAAGGCCGCCTCCGTCTCGTTGTTCCCGCTCCACACCACGATGCTGGGATGATTGCGCAGCCGGCGTACCTGATCCTCGGCTTCGGCTTCGATATTGAGCTTGAAGGCGTAGGTTCCCGGCTGCCAGTCGTTGCCGAACATGAAGTCCTGCCAGACCATGATGCCCAGTTCGTCGCAGATGGAGTAGAATTCGTCGGTCTCGTAGTAGCCGCCGCCCCAGTGGCGAATCATGTTCATGTTGGCGTCGCGCGCCGACTCAAGGATGCGCCTGTAGTCGGCGGTCTTCACGCGATTGGGAAAGCTGTCGAAGGGAATCACGTCCGCGCCTTTGGCGAAGATCGGAATTCCGTTCACGATCAACTCAAAGGAGCGGCCCCACTTGTCCAGCTCGCGATGAAGCACGATGGAGCGCAGGCCGGCCTTGACTTTGCGTTCGTCGGCCTGCTGGCCGCTCTTGCCCACCTGCGCGGTGAACTCGTACAGCGGCTGCTCGCCGTAGCCGGCCGGATACCAGAGCTTCGGCTGGCGAATCTCGATGGGAAGATCGATCACGTTGCGTCCGGGATGAACACTCACAGTGCGAAAGTTTGCTCCAGGCTTATCGTCGCCATCATGCCAAACCCCAACGCGAACTGTTCCGTCAATCGAAGCATCTATTTCTACCTCAGCGTCCACATGCGCCACGTCCTTGCTCACGTCGCGCTGGCGAATGGCGAAGTCCGCGATGCGAACCTTGTCCCAGGCCTCCAGCCGTACCGGTCGCCAGATGCCGCTGGTCACAAAGCGCGGCCCCCAGTCCCAGCCGTACTCATAGGCTGCCTTGCGAATATAGGTCTTATCCTCGGTCTTCGACCTGAGCCGGAATGCGTCGCCCGCCGCCACCTCTTGCGCGGCCTTGATGGGCGAAGGAAAGACCACCCGAAGCAGGTTCTTGCCCGCCTTCAAAGGGCTCTTCGCCGGCACACGCCACACGCGGAACATATTGTTCGCGGCCAGCACCTGGACGCCGTTCAAATAGACCTGCGCGGCCGCATCCAGGCCGTCGAAGACCAGGTCCACGTTCGCGCGCGCCAGCAAGTCCGGGGTCGCATCGAAGTTCAGCCGGTACTCCCAGCTCTCGTTCTCGATCCATTGCAGCTTGGCTTCGTTATCGCGGAAGAACGGGTCGGAAATCTTCTTGTTGGCCAGCAGATCCAGGTGAACGTCGCCGGGAACAGTGGCGGGCAGCCATCCGGTCTCCGCCTCCTGCGGACTCGCCGTGACCTGCCGGAACTGCCAGCCATGATCCAGCGCCAAAACCGCATTCTGCGCCGGGCTGGACTGCGCGCTCGCCACGGCGCTTCCAATGGCGGCGCCCGCTCCTATCAAGGCGCAGCACGCCACAATCCAGGCAATTTCCTCTCGCATTGCACTCCTCCAATTCCCACTGCCGAACCGCCTTCGCGGCCACGGTGGGATCTCAAGAAACCCGCCAGGGCACGCCTACTTCGGTTTCGCTCTAAGGTTACCATCCGTCATGCCCAGGGGCAGTCCCCCCGGCGCAAGCCCGCTGCCGCGAAAACACACACGATCGGCATCACCGGCAGCCGGAGTCGCCCCACCCCTTGCGCTCCACCCGAGACAGCGAGGAAGTAAAGCGACACTCCCAGCATCAGCCAAATCACATCGCGGCGAATGCGGCCGCAAATCGCTCCTCGCACCGCCAGCAGATAAAGACCGAGCAGAACAAACTCCAGCGCGGCCATCACGGCGGCAGGCCCGGGGTGTGCTTTGGCAAGCCGCAACGCCGCCCGCGCCGGACCCTCGTTGACGACGCGTTTGGGAGTCTCACCGTCCTCGGGATATACGGCCAGCAAGCGCAGCAGATCCGCGGCGCAGGGAGTGAATGCAACCACCGCCGAGCCTTCGATGTGAGTGCGCAGATATACTCCCGGATGCGAGCGCAGAACTTGCGCGGCCTGGGAGCTCATATACGCAATGCGCTGAGACTCGCTCCAAGCAGCCTGCTCGGGATGACGATCCAAATAGGCATGCTCGTCGGGATAACCGAGTTGGCTTTGCACCTCGACGAAGGGCCGGTGCTCCACTCGCGCAGTCACCTCGACAGCCTGATAGAAATAGAAGTTCCTGGCCACAATGCTGGAGAAGCCGCCGAATCCGGTCTCTACCCAATTGCGCACCTGCCACGCGGCCAGCCATGGCAGCACGCAGATGAGCAGGACGGCGGGAGCCTTCCAGCGCAGTCCTTGAACCCGCGCCAACACTACGATCAACCCCAGGGCAAGCGCCAGCGGCAGGTAATACCCGACAGGGCGTACAAAGATAGCTGCCGCGAGCCAGAGTCCTGCCTCGGCAAGCACCCTGAAGCGGCGTCGGAGCAAGAACTCTGTCAGCCTTTCCAGGCTGAGCAGCCAAAGCAGAAGAAACAAGGTTTCCGGCATCAAGCGAACGGAGTAAGCGACTGAAACCGGCTCAAAGGCAAACAGCCAGGCCGCCGTAAGGGCGATGCGGTCGTTGCCGAAGGCGGCGCGGGCCAGCCTCCAGACCAGCACCACCGTGAAGGCGGAGAGAATCACCTGCGCAAGAGCCGCGAAGGCCGATCCCGGCAAGCTGGCGGCAGCGAGAAAGATCGGGTAGCCTGGGGTGCGGCCGATCTCCGGCAATCCGGCGGTCACAAAGCGGCCATGGAGAAGAAGATTGCGCCCCGGTTCGAGATAACTTGCCGTGTCGCCACTGGCGATGACGCTGGTTCCACCCCGCACAAGCGCAAAGACCAGCAGCGCCAGCCGGACTGCGGCAGCCGAGACAACAGGCCACGCCAAACGCCGCGACCACCACCGGCTTTCGCGACCGGCGCTTGCGGATGAAGTCATGATTTGCGCTCCAACACCGTTTGGTAGAGGGCCTCCCAGCAATCGGCCTTGGCATCCATGCTGAAGCTGCTTTGAATACGGACGCGCGCGGCCCGGCCCAGCGCCCGCCGGTCTTCTTGTGTGCTCAGCATCTGCTCCAGCATGGCGCGGGCCAGCGCTTCGGGGTTCTTGGGTGGGACGAGCGCGCCCGCGTCGCCCACCAGTTCGCGCACGCCGCCCACATCGGTAGCCACGACCGGCTTCTCCATGGCCATTGCCTCGCCCAATGCCAGCGGCATGCCCTCCCACGCCGAAGCCAGCACGAAGCCATCCGCGGCGTCCAGCAGGGCGGGCAGATCGCGGCGCAGCCCCAGCCAGCGGATGGATTCTTGCAGGCCCAGTTCCGCCGCCAAACCGCGCACTTTGGAGAACTCCCGGCCGAAGGCCTCGCCGGCGATCCACAACCGGGCGTCCGCGCGCGATGCCCGCACCAGCGAAAAGGCCCGCAGCAGGTTTGGATAGTCCTTGGCCGGGGCGATGCGCCCAGCCGTGAGCCAGATGAACCCGGCATCCGCGCCCATTTCGGCTCTCATGCGATCGCGCCGCTCCGCATCGGGGGCAAACTCCGCGGCGTCGATTCCATTGGTGAGCACAATGCACTTGCGCGGCGGCACGGCCTTGAGGCGCACGAACCGGCCGGCGGCAGCCTGGCTGACGAAAGCGGTCCGGCAGGCGAGGCCGTCGGTCAGGCGGTATGCCAGCATCCGCAGCCAACCGCCCTCATAAACATTGTGAACGGTGGAGACCACCCGCAGCGGGGCCAGCCCCTTCAGCAATCGCGCTGCGAGGTTGGCATGAAAGCTGTGGCTATGCAGCAGGTCCGGGTGAAACTCGCGCAGAAACCGCCGCCCGCGCACCAGGCCCATCAGCGCGCTGAGGGGCGATCTGCTCATCTCCAGGTGAACGACGGGGAGATCGGTGGGCCATTGCTCGGCGACTGGAGGCCGCAGTACCAGAAGCGCGACCGTGTGGCCGCGCTGGGCCATGCGGCCGGCCAGCCCCACCACCACCCGTTCCGCTCCGCCCATGCCCAGCGAAGTGAGCACATAGACAATCCGCATTCCGCGCACACTCTTAGAAGGAGATCGAGTGCAACGATGATAACGCGCGCGGCGGGGCTTCGCGCCTCAGATAGAACGTTTGGGCCGTCCCGCGATCCACCCCCGGCGCGCCCGGCGGGTACCCACGAACCGGGCTGCGAAGCGCGAGAGCCACCTCCCCGAACGCAAGTTTTTTCGATTCGAAAGATTCCTTGTGCGCAACAGGCGGATTGGGCTGTACAATCTCCACGAGGAGACACATGGCCGGAGATATTCAACTTACGTGCAGCGATTGCGGGCAGGAATTCACCTTCACATCCGCTGATCAGGCGTTCTTTCAGGAACGCGGTTATTCGACCCCGAAGCGTTGCAAGAATTGCCGTCAGGCAAAGAAGAACGATCAGGGGGGTTCCGGCTACCGTTCGGCTCCGGCACAGGGAACACCTGTGATTTGTTCGGGTTGCGGCCAGCCTACAACAGTGCCTTTCGAGCCTCGCGGCGATCGCCCGGTCTTCTGCCGGGACTGCTATCAGGCGCGCAAAGGCAGCGGCGGTGGCGGCGGCAGTTCGCGCGGGCGCGGCCGTTAATGATTTGGAAGCTGCCCGATGCTCGCAGCCGGTCCTGGATGCGAGCATCGGACCCCAGCTTCCCGCAAGGTCATTCAGGAACCATCCCACAGCAACGGCTGACTCGGCTCCGCTCGACTCTGGCGTACTATGGCGGAAGGTTCCCTGCCTTTTTTCCGCTCAGGGCGCTACCGGGCGATGGATTTCGAGACTTCGCTCCACTCCCTAAAGGATGCATGGACTTTTGCGCCCGGCGCTCGATACACTGACCCTCGCGGGCTTCCGCTCAGCGCCGAACATATAAGGACTTTTCTCTCGACCTCATGGCCTCGCAATTATCTTTCGCGGGATTTGCCTGGAAGAATCTCTGGCGCAGGCGTCTCAGAACCCTGCTGACGCTGTGCGGGATCGCCATGGCGATCGGCGCATTTGTCGCTTTGGTCGGCTTCTCCCGCGCCTTTGAGCACGAGTGGCTGCGCATGTATGAAAGCAGCGGCACCGACCTTGCCATCGTGGAGAAGACATTCCTCAACACCTCGCTGGAGGAGTCGGTGGGCCCCAAGCTCAGCGCTCTGCCCGTCGTGGCGCAGGCCCGGCCCATGGTCTTCAACCTTATAGACCTCACGCCGGAGATCAATGCGCTGGTATATGGCTGGCAAGCCGATTCCTACGAACTCGATTCGCTCACCATCACTTCGGGGCGGCGCTTTCGCGATGGACAGCCTGAGATTCTGTTAGGCGAAATCCTGGCTGGAAACCTGAACAAGAAGGCCGGCGACACTCTCGAGATTCAAGGCTCCACTTTTACCGTGGTGGGGATCGATCATGGCGGTTCGGCTCTGGAAGCGGGCGCGGTCATCATGCCGCTCGATCAATTGCAGCGGCTCTCCAGCCTGGAAGGAAAGGTCACAGCGTTTCATCTGCGGCTTCGCCCGGCGCCGGCCGGCGAAACGCAGGACCATTATCTCAAGCGAGCCCAGGCCCAGATCGAGGCCGCCCTGCCCGGCTTGCACGCCATTCCAGCGGCTGAGCGCGCCAGCAACAACCAGATCGTTCTGCTGGCACATGCCGCCGCGTGGGGCACCTCCTCGATCGCCTTGCTGATGGGCATTCTGGGCATCGCCAATACCATGGCCATGTCGGTCTTCGAGCGGACACACGAGATCGGCATCCTGCGCGCGCTGGGCTGGAAGCGCGGGAGCGTTATGCTGCTCATCCAGACGGAAGCGGTAGTGCTCGGCCTCGCCGGGGGGATTCTCGGCCTGGGCGTAGGATGGGGCACACTCCGGCTGCTCTCTGCCCTGCCGCAAACCGCGAGCATCGTCTCCGCATCCGTTTCTCCGCTGCATCTGCTTCAGGCGCTTGGCATTGCGGTACTTTCCGGATTGGTTGCCGGCGCCATTCCCGCGTGGCGCGGCGCGCATCTCTCGCCGGTGGAGGCGCTTCGCCATGACTAGCCCCCAGCTTGAAGCGCGCAACCTGTGCAAGAGCTACGACGAAGGGCGCATCGAGGCTCTGCGCGGCGTGGATCTTTCGATAGCCGCCGGAGAATACCTGGCCATCACCGGCGCCAGCGGCAGCGGCAAATCCACCTTGCTGCAACTGATGGGGGGACTCGACACTCCCACCAGCGGCGAAGTGTTCTTTGAGAATGCAGTGCTGGGAACCGCCATCGGCCTGGATGCCTACAGAGCCCATCGGGTGGGATTCGTCTTTCAGGCCTTCTATCTGCTGCCCACGCTTCGCGCGGTTGAAAACGTGCAGGTGCCGATGCTGGCGGTAAGCGAGAATGCGCGCAACCGCGCTGAACGAGCCCAGGCCCTGCTCTGCGAAGTGGGTTTGGAACACCGCCTCAACCAGTATCCCAACGAGCTCTCCGCCGGCGAACGCCAGCGCGTGGCCATTGCGCGCGCTTTGGCCAACAACCCCTCCATCCTGCTGGCGGATGAGCCCACCGGCAATCTGGACAGCGTAAACTCCGCGCGCATCATGGAGATGCTGGTTGGCATCCATCAAAAGCGCGGCATGACGCTGATCGTCGTCACCCACGAGAGCGAGATTGCCAACGCCGCGCCCCGGCACATTCGCATCCGCGACGGAAGAATCGCGCCATGAGACCGCATTGGGCGGCGCTGGCCGCTGCGCTGCTGCTGGCGATCCCCGCAGATGCGGCGGATGCCCATGCGGTGCTGGCAACCCCGCGCCAGCGCGTGGAGACGGCGGATTTCCGCGCCAGCGGCCATCTTGTCCGGGTGGACGCGAGCGGCGCGCGCACGAGCTATGGCATCACCATCAAGGCGCACTGGTTTCCCGGCGTGCTGCGCGCGCTGGTGGAGATTGCCTCGCCGCAAAACGATAGGGCCAAGCCGGGCTCGGTCGCTCGCGCCCGCATCCTGCTGGAGATGCGTCCCAGCGGGCAGAACACGATTCTGATCGCGCATCCCGGCGACAAGGCGCCTGCGCCGCTGCCCTTCGACAAGTGGAGCGACGGCCCGCTCGGCAACGGATTCAGCTACGAGGATCTTCTTGAACAGCAGTACTTCTGGCCGGGCCAGGCGCTGCTGGAAGAGACCAAGTTTGGAGCGCGGGATTGCGATGTTTTGAAGAGCACTCCGGGCGCGGCGGACAGAACGCACTACGCCGAGATAAAAACATGGCTGGACCACAGTATCGGCTTTCCTGTATATGTTGAGAAAACGCTGAAAGGAACAGGGGCGGTGAAGGAGTTTACCTATTTCGGCCTGCGTCACGAAGGCGGCATCTGGTCGGCAAACCAGGTGGAGGCCAAGACGCGCGGCCAGGCCGGCTCAACCCTGCTCATCCTCGATCGCGGCAGCGCAAAGGCAAATCTCGGCCTCGGGGATTTCAGCCCCGAGCAACTCACGCGCTTTTAGGATCGCCCATGCTTGCACTTCTTTGGATTGCCGCCTCGACTGCTGCTCTGATCGGCACGGGCTGTCTCTATCAATGGATCGGCGGTCACCGCGACCGGCTGCGCTTCGCCGGTCCTGGGCGCTTGGTGACCATTGGCCGCAAGTACAAGCTCTATCTTCTGGAGAAGGGCGCGACGGGATCGCAAGCCCCAACCGTGCTCTTCGAGGCCGGCATCGCGGCCACCAATCTGAACTGGTTTCATATTCAGGAGATCGTCTCCGGCTTCACCGGAACCGCATCCTACGACCGAGGCGGACTCGGCTGGAGCAGCCCCTGCCGCACGCCGCGTACTCCAGGCAACATTGCCGTCGAGTTACACGACCTGATGGAGCGCGCTCAGATCAAGCCGCCCTACATTCTGGTCGGGCATTCCTTCGGAGGACTGGTGATGCGCCGTTATGCGCTGCTTTTTCCCGAAGAGGTGGCGGGTGTGGTGCTGATCGACCCCATGCGTTGCGAGGAATGGCCGCCAATCAATCCCGGCAAGCAATCCGAGTTGGATCGTGGCAAGAAGCTCTCCGGTTTTGCGGTTCCGATCGCGCGATGCGGGCTAGCCCGCCTGGCTGTGACCTCGCTGCTGTGCCGCTCAGGCCGCACTGCGCGGCAACTGGCTGGAGCCGCCGGCAATGGCGGCCGCCATGTGCTCAAGCGGGTCACCGATGAGGTGGGAAAGATGCCCAGCGAGGTTTGGCCCATCGTCGCCTCCCACTGGTCGCGGCCCAGCTATTACATCGGCATGCGCAGCCACGTCGAAGCCGTTCCCGACACGGTGAGAGAGATGCAAAACGCTGAGCCCATCCACGATATTCCCGTGCTGGTGCTCACTCCGGGAAAATCGACGCCACTGTCGGTCGAGCGCCTCGGCCGCATCGGCGACCATGTGGAGCAGGTGATCGCCGTGTCGAGCGCGCATTGGATTCACCTCGACGAGCCCGATCTGGTGATCGATTCGATCCGTGAGATGGTGGCGGCCGCAACCCACGCCGCTGTCGCAGCCACAGTCTGAGGCGGCGCTCCCGCAACTAACGCGGCTTCCCGGTCATGCTGCCAGACAGCTCAACGCTTCTTCGCCGGCTTTGAATCGTGTTTCTTCTCGACCGGCTTGGTTGGTTTTGCCGGTGGCCGCGCCTTGGAAGCCGCCGCTGGGGCCGGTTTGCCCTTTCCAGGCGCGGATTTGACCGGCGGCGCCTTGGAGGTCTTGACCGCGCCCTTGCTCCCGGCAGGCGAGACACCGGCCCCGGGCTTGGCAGCCTTGCTCCCTTTGTGAGCAACCGGGGCTGGCGCAGCCTTCTTGACGACCGGAGCGGCCGCAGCCTTGGATTGCGCCGGCTTCGCTTCCGGCTTTGGCTTTGCCGCCGGCTTGGGCTTTTCTGTCTTTTCAGCCTTGGGCGCAATTGGCTTGGCGGCCGGAACGGCGGCGGCCGACTCCTGAGCCTTCACGGGAGCGGAGCCCGGAGCATCCATGGCCGGCTTCGGCTTTTCTTTCCTTTGAGCCTTGGGCGCAATCGGCTTTGGAGCGGGAACGGCAGCGGCCGACTCCTGAGCCTTCACAGGAGCGGGGGCCTGAGCCTCCTTGGCCGGCTTGGGCGCGGCAGGCGTCTTGGAGTCGCGCTTCGCCGGCGCGGCGACGGGCTCGATCTCTTCAGCCTCCAGTTCATCCTCGGCGGATTCGATTGCGTCGGATTCCGCCATGAGTTCGGGGATTTCCAGCTCCAGGTCGACCTTCGGCAGACTTAGACCCAGATCCAGATCGTCCTCCTCCACGGCAATATCGTCCAGATCGTCGACTTCCTCCAAACCCTCTTCAGAGTCTTCCTCGTCGTAGGAGTGCTCTTTGAGCTTGGTCTCGGCGCCCCGCTTGGCGCGCGGCCTCTTGATGGTTTCCCTGGGCGGCGGCGCGGGAGGCGAATGCGGCTCCAGGAAGGCGCGAAACTCCTCCGGCGCGGTCAACCGGCCATCGATCAACTCCAGAAAAACCGCCCCGACAATCTCGCGGTACGCGGCCAGTTCAGGCGTTATGCGCAGCTCCTGCAACAGGGCGTGCGGGATGCGCTGGCGGGCTTCCGGCCAGACTTTGAGGAACAGGTTGAAGCGCTCCTGGACCTGCGGATCGATGCTCGTAAACCCAAGCCACAGAATCGCTTCCGGATCGTAGCTGGTAAACAGCTTGTAGCCGGCGGAGGGTGCGGAATTCTCCTCGGCCAACAGCGCCTTGGCGAAGCCGGCAGCCAGCGAGTCGAGACTGTTCCACTCCGCGACGAACCCCGGACGCAGCATCGTCTTCTTCAGCGCGGTCCGATCCTTGGGGGCCAGTCCGGCGGTCAGCAACTGCATCTGCGCCGCCGACATATCGGCATGGACTCCCTGCGCCAGCAGCTCGCGGGCCAAATTGTGCAGGGCATTCAGCTTCTCTTCGTCGGCCTTCGCGGAGGTCCAGGCCGGGAACAGAACCTTCATCCAGCCCTCGGCCTCCAGCGCCCGCAGCACCTTCAGAGCCTCTTCTTCGTGGCCAATCTGCTCCAGCTCCTGCCGTCGAGCCTCGACCGAAAGGTGCTCGATGACTCCGTCGCCCTTGGCATTTTCGTATCGAGTCCGGGTCTTGGGATCGAGCTCCCATCCCAGCCGCGCACGATAGCGCGTGGCCCGAATCAGCAGCGAGGGATCGTCGAGAAAACCGTAGTTCGAGACCAGCCGCAGCGTCCGCGACTCGATATCCGCCGCCCCGTTCATGGGGTCCATCAGCAGGCCGAACGATCCCTCATTGAGCGAGATGGCCATGGCGTTGACGGTGAAGTCCCGGCGCCGCAGGTCTTCCTGGATGGAAGCTGAATAAACGACCGGCTTGCCTGGCTTGGGATACTCGGCGCGGTGCGCGCTGATCACATCCACGCGCACAGTGCCTGGAAAACAGAGGTAGAGGGTGCGCGAAACCTCATCCTGACCCCAAACGGAGCCGCCAAGTTTCTCGATTGTTTTCTTGAGGTTAAGCGCATTTCCGTGCACTGAAACCTCGAGACCGCGGACCGCGTGCCCGCTGGTCAGGTCGCGCACCGCGTCGCCGGTCAGAAAGAGGATCGTTCCCGCTTCGCGGGCTGCCTCGCGCAACTGGCGCAGGGCGTTTTGCTGGTCGGCAGAGAGCCGGTTTTCCAAAAGATAGACGTAGTCGGGCATTGAACTTCCTGCTTCCGCCGCCTCAACCTTTTGCCAAGTGCCTGATGTTGTTACTGTTATGCCACTAGTTGGCAGAGGCGGCAATGCAGTACATTAACACAACTCAGGGCGAATGGCTAGGCTTTGTGGCACCGAACTTGAGGCCTTTCCGATTTGGCGATTCCTGATTCTCGGTGGCGCCGGAAACCGTCATTATCAGCCGCCGGCGGCAATGTCGCCGTAGAGAATGCCGCGCCCGCCGGTGCCGAGGTACACCCGGCCATAGATTCGCGGGTCGCCCGAGATCGAGAAGATATAGCCATACTGGTGGGCATCGTCGTTGATGCGCGTCCAGGAGTTTCCCTCGTCGGTGGAACGAAAGAAGCCGTAGACCCCATTCACCGTGCCAACGATGTAGATGGCCGGGTACGATGCCCCCGGAGCCGCCATTCCGAAGCCAACGAGTGGAGCGCTGCTGACGGAGCCGATCTTCGCGAAACTAGCCCCCGAGTCGGTCGAGTGGTAGAGCCCCGCGTGAAACGGAAGCCAGAGATCGCCCTCGATGCCGAAGACCGCCTTGGGTTGAGCCTCGGCCGACCACCCTGGATAGCCGGCATCCTGCGGCAGCCCGGTGGCTCCGGCTGCAAAAGTGACGCCGCCATCGGTGCTCACAAACATAGTGCCGCTGGATGGGTCGTAGCCATAGAACTTCTTGGGATTGACCCGGTCCGAGATCACCAGCACGCCTGCCGGCGCTCCCTTTGAAGAGGTCCAGCCGGAGCCGTTGAAGTAAGCCGGGAGGCTGTCGCCAGCCGCCCAGATCACCTTTGCGCCATCGGCGGAGACGGCAGTCAGCGCGGCGTATCCGTCCAAGGTAGGCCCCAATCCCGCCCCTGGAGGCTTGCCGGGATACGGAGTCCAGGTGACCCCTCCATCCTGCGAGTAAGCGGCTTGAACGTCGCCCACGTAATCCAGCTCACCCACCCTGGCCATGAAGGACGGCTTCGACTCGGCAAAGTCCAGCGACGACACCTCGATCATGAATGGATTCAGCATCGGCGGGGGAGAAACGGCAAAGTCGTCATGCCGGAAGCCGCCCAGGTCGGCCATCACGCTCAACAGGTGCGGGCCGGCGGGCGGGCTGACCACATTGTGAATCACCGCCTCTTCCACCCCCAGGGCGCCCACCGTCCACTGCGTGATTTGCAAAGCATCCATTGCGGTCAGGTTGTGCGTCTCCCAGATCGTGTAGCCGCTCACGTAAAGCGCGTGATTGGAATCGAACGGATCGATTTCCATGGCGCTGTTGTCTATGCCGAAGGTCGATCCGCCCACATAGTTCAGATACGGGGACGGGGAGGCATCGCGAGTCGAATACTGGCGGAGGCTCTTCCAGGTGGCGCCGCCGTCGGTCGAGCGGAAGATGTCGTCTCCGGGGTACCAGCGGTTCCAGGTGCCCGCCATCACGGTTCCGGCGTGCTCCGGGTCAGCGGCGATGGCACAGTAGCCGTACCAGAGTTGGGCCGGAGAATCAGGCGGCGTAATGTTGGTCCACACGCCGCTCGCGGTGTTGAGCTTGTAGACCGCCCCGTTGCTGATTGGGCTAAGCCCCGATGCATTCGCGTAAGCCACATACAGCACGCCGTCCGGTCCCAGCGCGCTGCGCAAGGGCCGAATTGTCTCGCCGTCCGGCAGCGTGGCGGGCTGGCCGGGAATCTGCGCCCACGTCACGCCGTTGTCGGTCGAGCGGTAGATCCCGCCGCTGTATACGCCCGCATAAACCACTCCGCTATGCGCTGGATCGAAGCGCACAAAGAGCACGCCCACCAGATCGGGGGTCGAGGTCACCGGGAAGGTCGCGCTCTGGTTCCAGGTGGCTCCATGATCGTTGCTCACCCAGAGCCCGTTCTGGTGCGTACCGAGATAAACCTGGGCGGGATTGAAGGGATTTACCGCCAGCCGCTCGCCTGTCTGTTGCCCATGATCCAAGTCGTTGCCGCCCATCTGGAATGGCATGTTGACGGTCTGAAAGCTGACTCCCTGGTCGTCGGAAACCAGAATGGCGCCGTTGGGAAGGCCCGGCCCGATATACGACCCGGCTGCCAGGTAGAGCCGGTTCACATCCGTCGGATCGATAGCGATGCTCTCGATGTACATCAGGTTCCATTCGGGAGCGAGGCCGCTGATCCAGTCCGTCACAGGAAGCCAGGTAGGGTTCGCCGTATCGCGAAGATAGGCTCCGCCCACATCGGCGCGGGTGTACATCAACCCCTGCTCGGCGGGGTGCATCAAGATGCCGGTCATCACGCCACCATCCACGATCCTCACCGGCAGCCAGTTGTACTTTGCATTCGCGCCGGCCGCCACCACCGAGAGCGTCTCCGTGGCGCTGGCCGCGGTGTAGTCGACGGTGTCGGTAGGGGTGAATGTGACCGAAAGCGTCTGAATGCCCGCGGCCAGCACGGTCCCGGAGGCGGGCGTGTAAGCAAACGTTCCCGCCACATTGGCCGTCGCGTCCAACTGCGTTGCGCTCAGCGCCGTTCCCTGCGTGATCGCCGCGGGCGTTGGCCAGGTAATCACCGGCGCAACGGGAATCACTTTCTTGACCGTCGTAGTGGAACCGCCGCCTCCGCAGCCCCAGCAAGCGGCCAGCAGGCAACCCGCCGCGGCGAATGCCAGAACGCGATTCACGAACCTTTGGCCAGAAGAAGCCATAACGCCTCCTTGCGCTCATCCAACGAACGAGGCCAATTTGAGACAAGACGACATCCGGTCGCCAACCCGCCAGCCATTGTAAATCGCCGCGCCCGCCCGTGCGCGCATTCGATTCGGCACTCTTCTCACTCGCCGCCTTCCCCCGCTTCGTGCGACAATCCAGAGCGATGGCTTCTGCTCGTAAGCCGGTGATTGTCCGCAAGTTCTCCCGCGACTGGTGCGTCGGCTACGCTGCCGCCAGCATCGCCCCCGATGCGCCGGAGCTGGAGATACTCGATCTCAACGGCAAGGTGCTGCGCATCGCCTGGGAGCAGGTCAAGTGGGTCTGCTACGTGCGCGACCTCCCGGCCCCCTGGAGCGATCAGGCTAATCCCGAGCGGCTCTTGCACAAGCGCTTCTCCGTCCGCCCCCGCACCGCGGGACTGTGGCTGAGGATGACCCTGACCGACGGAGAAGAGCTTGAGGGCCTGGCGGCCAACGACGTTTCCCTGATCGAGGGCGCCGGCCTGCTGCTCACCCCACCCGACACGCGCTCGAATACGCAGAGGATCTTCGTTCCCCGGCAGGCCATCCAGACTTTGGAAGTGGTGAGCCTGATCGGCGCCGGCGGACGCAGGCGCGACGCTGCTTCCCTCCAGCGTGTGGAGCAGCCGGAGCTTTTTCCCGGCGCGGGGGAGATGCCGTAGACCGGACGCCTGGTCATTTCAGGCGTGCCGTGAGATTCGCCCTTACGGCGCACAAACGAGGCCAGGCAAACCCTTCCCTTCCGGAAGACGCGCCCCTATTTCTTTTCCGGAGTAGCGGGCTGGCCGCAAACCGCTCTGGCCATCTGCCGGATTGCACGCGAGATCACCGAATCGTCCTGAATGAATGGTGTTGCGGTACTCTGCATCCGCCGGACAGCGGCGTAGTCGTTGGGAATCTTCCACTGCGCCGGCCTGGTGAGAGCCTCGGTAATATACTCTTCGTCGATCTCCGGGTTGAGAGGGTCGAATCGGTTGATGACGATTTCGAGTTTGGGGCCGCCGGCGGCGGAGAGCCGTGAAATCAGGCGATTTGAGTTACGCAGTTCCGCTAGGCCGACCTGCGTGATCAGGTAGACGGTGGCGGATTCGTCGAAGAGACGCGTATGTTGCAGGTTGAGTTTCGATCCCGCATCGACCACCACATACTCAAAGTCCTGGCAGGCTACTTCCAACAGCATGTCGATGGCATCCTCGGAGACATGCGTGGGAGCCAGTTCGCTGGGCGCCGCAAGCAGGGATAACCCGGAGCCATACTCTTCCAGCAAGCTGGAGAGAAGACTCGAGTCGAGGCTTCTGAAATCCCGGAAAGCGTCATCAATCGAGTGTTCAGCCTTGAGTCCGAAGTTGATCGCCGCGCCGCCAAGCGGGAGATTGAGATCGATCAAGAGAGTCTTCTGTCCAGATTCCTGGGCCAGCGACACAGCGAAGTTACAGGCCAGGGTAGTGACTCCGGAACCGCCCTTGGCGCTGAGAAATACGAGTAACCTGCCGTTCGCCTTCTTCGACGGGCGAACTGTTTTGCGAAGGGCTGAGGACCGAACCAGAGCCTCGGCCATGATCCGGGAATTGAAGGGCAGGGTGAGAAACTCGCGAACGCCCGCATGCATGGATTGGCGTAGCAGGTCTGGATCGGCAATCGC
>JBEKDB010000044.1:0-61285 GCA_050014575.1 Occallatibacter sp.
TCACTACAGACCCAATCCTGCCAAGCCGCCTAGACACACTCTTGAAGTGTCCACCAAAAAGAAGTGGACACTTCAAGAGATGGAATCTCTCTCAAGTCAAGAGGGGAACTCAGGACGCTTACTGAAAAGGAACGGATGAGAGTCTTTAACGATCCAGAGTACATAAGAGCTTGTGAGTTCCACTATCCCAACGAGAACGCAAAAACTTAAATTGCAATACACAGAGTCTTGGCGACCCCTTGTGGGTTTCAAATTAGGACACTGCCCGGTTTTCAAGAAATCGCGGTGTGGAAAAACGGCCCGATTTGCGTGGCGGACAACGCGCGAACATCGCCTGCTAAACTCCGCCGCCGGCGCGATACCACTCGACCGTGCGGCGCAGCCCCTCGCGGAAATCGACGATCGGCTCGTAGCCCAGCAGTTCCCCGGCCAGCCGAATATCGGCGAGCGAGTCGCGTATGTCCCCGGCGCGCGCTTGAGCGTAAGCCGGCTTGCCGTCGTAACCCGTCAACTCACGCAGAATCCCGAACGTCGCGTTCAGCGTAATGCGCGTACCGGTGGCCGCGTTCATCATCTGCCCTGAAACCTTCGCGGCCGGCGCCGCCGCGGCCAGCAGATTGGCGTGGACCACATTGTCGATGTAGGTGAAGTCCCGGCTCTGCTCGCCATCGCCGTAGATGACGGGCTGCTCGCCGGCCAGCATCCGGCGGCAGAAGATGGCCAGCACGCCGGAGTAGTGCGAGGTGGGGTCCTGGTAGGGGCCAAAGACGTTGAAGTAGCGCAGAACCACCGTCTCAAGCCCGTAGACGCGGGAGAAAACGCGCATGTAATGCTCGCCGGCCAGCTTGGCGACCCCATACGGAGAGATGGGGTTGGGCAGCATCTCTTCGCGCTTGGGCAGCGTGGGCGAATCGCCGTACACGGAAGAGGATCCGGCGTAGACCACGCGCCGCACCCCGGCCTGCCGCGCGGCCACCAGCAGATTGAGGGTCGCGTCCACACAGTTCACATTCGTGGCCACGGGATCGGCCACCGAACGCGGAACCGAAGCCAGCGCCGCCTCGTGGAAGACGATCTCCACCCCCGCGCAGGCCTGGGCGCAGGCAGCCGGATCGGCCAGGTCGCCTTCCATGAACTCCATCGCTTCCAGGCCGGCCAGATTGGCCGGTTTGCCGGTGATAAAGCTGTCGATGCCGCGCACCGTTTCACCGCGCTTGAGCAGCTCCGCCGCGATCGACCGCCCGATGAAGCCCGCAACTCCGGTGACAAGATACTTTCCCAAGAACACCCTCCGATGAGGTCTGATTGCGCGGCATTCTCACAACGAGCCGCACCCCAAGACCATAGTAGGCCAGTCCCCTTGCGCGCTCCAAGGGATGTGCTCCGCCTCGATCCCTTCGTAACCGCACCCGGCCGCCCGTTCAGCTCCGGCCGGGCGGTCGCGCTCCGCGAAGGATTACCATGAAGACCATGGTAACTTCCGCTCCCTCCCGGCTGACCGAACTCAAGCGCAAGATCGAAACCCGCGAGGCGCGCATCGGAATCGTGGGGATGGGATATGTCGGGCTGCCGCTGGCGCTGCTGTTCAGCGGCGAGCGCTTCCGGGTGACGGGTTTCGACATTGCTCCGGACAAGGTCAAGACCCTCAACGCCGGCGGCTCCTATATCGTTCGCATCCTTCCCGCCGCCGTCCGGCAGGCGCAGCAGGCTGGCTTCCGGGCCACGGCCGATTACGCTGAGATCGCCCGCATGGACGCAGTCGTCATCTGCGTACCCACGCCGCTCGACGAGCACCACGAACCCGATCTGAGCTATGTGACCGGGACGGTCAAGTCGATCGCTCCTCACATTCACGAGGGCCAGTTGATCGTGCTTGAAAGCACCACCTATCCCGGCACGACGGAAGAGGTGGTGGTTCCGCTGCTCGAAGCCGGCAATCCGCTGGGATTGAAGGTTGCGCGCTCCCTCGATGAGCCCGGCATCCACGTCGTCTTTTCGCCCGAGCGCGAGGACCCCGGCAACGATGCGGTCGCCCGGCCCGATATTCCCAAGGTGGTGGGCGGGTGCGGACCGGCAGCCGTGGAGCTGGCCTCGGCCATGTATGGGAGCATCTTCCGGCGCATCGTCCCCGTCTCCAGCCCCGCGGTTGCGGAGATGAGCAAGCTGCTCGAGAACATCTACCGGTGCGTCAACATCGCCCTGGTCAACGAGCTGAAGCAGTTGTGCATGAGAATGGGCATCGACATTCACGAGGTGATCGACGCGGCCAAAACCAAGCCTTTCGGCTTCCAGGCCTTTTATCCCGGCCCCGGTCTCGGCGGCCATTGCATCCCCATCGATCCCTTTTATCTCTCCTGGAAGGCGCGGGAGTTCGACCTCCGCACCCGCTTCATCGAGTTGGCCGGCGAGATCAACATGGCCATGCCCTACTTCGTTCTGGAGAACCTGGCCGCCGGGCTCAACGAGCAGCGCAAGTCGATCAAGGGCGCGAAGATACTGGTTCTGGGCCTGGCCTACAAGCGCGACATCGACGACCTGCGCGAGTCTCCCTCGCTGACCATCATCGAGCTGCTGCGCGAGCGGGGCGCTATCGTGGCCTACAACGACCCTTACTTTCCCACCGTGGGCCGCGGCCGCCACTACGACCTGAATATGACCAGCGCTCCGCTCGACGACCTGGCTCAATACGACGCCGCCATCATCGTTACCGACCACTCCTGCTACGATTACCAGGCAATCGTCGAGCAGTCGCAGTTGGTGGTCGATACAAGAAACGCCACCAAGGGGATCGATTCTGGGAAGATTGTACGCTGCTGAGTTTCACCCTCCGGCGTGGACTCCAGTGAGAGAAATCGCTGGGCTATTGGGTTCCTCCTATTTTCGGATACTTGCCGGTCAGTACTGCCGCGTTCATAATGGCAGCAGGGCAGCATCTCATGAGGACAGAAGCGATCCAACCCGATTACGTGACCCTCTACAGGCAGGCCTTCGCGGAGTATGGCGCGCAGGCATTGTGGAACTTCCGCTGCTTCGATTCACCGTCCCCCGCCGACGCGCTGGTCGTCGCGCGTGGTTGCGCATTGAGGGCGATCTCGTCGCCCGCGGTCTTGCCGAGCGGATCGAGCAAGCCTGTGCCGCCCAAGCCTGCCATGCCGCTGTCTAGTATTCAATCCGAGATACCGCGGCCACTGGCGTCGCACCGCGTCCCAGAGAGCTGCGTCAACGGCACGCCAGCGAACGGCTTCACGCTGACCACGAGCTGGGTTCTGGGGCAGGGTGGGGAGCAGGTCACAGAGCTAGCGGTCTCCGGCGCAACGAGCACCTGGGTGCATACCAATGTATTTGCCGGGGGCAAGCTGCTGGCCACTTACCATGACTCCGACACTTACTTTGCTCTTAGCGACTGGCTGGGCACCAAGCGCGCCGAGATCACCCCCGACGGCAAATACTCTTCGTTCTTCAGCCTGCCCTACGGCGACGGAATCCCCACTAGCGGCACAGCCGTCGACGCCACTGAACACCACTACACCGGCAAAGAACGGGATACCGAATCCGGAAACGACTACTTCGGGGCTAGGTACTACGCAAGCAGCATGGGCCGGTTCATGTCGCCCGATTGGGATTCCAAGCCACGGGCGGTTCCGTATGCCGATCTCGCCAATCCTCAGAGTCTCAACCTTTACAGCTACGTGCTGAACAACCCCCTGTCGAAGGCCGATCCTAATGGTCATGACTGGTTCTATGTAGACAAGATGTGGCAGTGGCAGAAAGGGCATACATACTACGATGCGAATGGTGCCACTAAATATAAAGGATATGCTGGTCTCTTGGTTGCAACAAAGACAGGTGTTAATGCCCAGGGCGCTACTACATACCATTTAGCATTGTATGGTGATAATCCGAATAAGCCAGTGCTCGAAGGCGAAGGATTCTCCGGCAGCAATCATTATTCAAATACGCCCGCGATTAAGGATGGAAACTATTCAATCCTTGGAAGGTTTGATCCGCCGCCGACTGCGCCAAACCCCCAAAGCACCGACAACAACCCGCCTGCAGCTTGGGGTTACCAGAGAATCGATCCAAGTCTCAACCCTTACGCGGCAGCGGTGTACCAGGCGTATGGGCCGATGCGTGCGCACTTAAACCCTCTCGATCCCGGCCTTCCAATCGGCGCGTACTTTCATGGACAGTTTGGGGATGCCTTCCACTCAGAAGGTTGGACGCACGGATGTCTTTCATATGGACGGGACACAAGAATAATCGACTACATGGCAGACCATTTTGGGAACGCTATGACAGGAGTCAGTGTGAAATAATGATGATCCTAAGATATCTTTGCATTTCATTGTGTTTGCTGGAGAGCGCTTCCCTGAAGGCCCAAATTACACCGCCCTCAGGAGCTTGGCGCCAAACAAATGTGACTTGGAAACGGCCGCCAGCGGGGATCGAGTTGAAGGTGCGTTATGCGGAAACTGCAGTCATCTTTTTTAGCCCAGACAAAAGGTTCATTCTGTTATACGGAACGATTTACCAAGGCGCAAAATCAGAGGAGTTAAGCGGCGGAGATGGGCGCGTCGTTTGCTTAGGGACATGGAAATTATCCGGCAACGTCATTCATGTCGACTACCGTCTGGTAAGCCGGACGGTTGCAAAGAAAGGCGAAACGCTCCCCGGCCCAGTTCGGAGCGAAGATATCCGGATTCGAGGCAACACAATCCTGTTCCAAAAGGATCGCTTTGGACGGGATGAAAAGCTCGACGACGAGTTCAAGGCCATCCTTCAAGGCGAGAGTGCTCGCCAGTTGGACAATGGGAGCGCAGCAGCCAAGCCGTGAATACCAGTACGATACGCATGGTTTTGTCTACGACAGAATTCTCTGCATGTGCGTCACGTACTACCGGCAAAGAACGGGATATTGAATCAGGAAACGACTACTTCGAAGCCCGCTACTACAGCAGTGCGATGGGCAGGTTCATGTCCCCCGATTTGATGGGTGGGCGGGTGGCCTAGATCTGATGGACCCGAAATGATTGGGTGCCCCTGGTCCGTCCGCCGCGGCGGATCGGACCTGGGAATCCACGAACCTGAACCGAGTGAGTTTTTTGAAAGCGAGATCACCAAGATGAAGCGGGTTGAGATTGAGGTGAACAGAATGAAGAACTTGATGAGTAAGTCGATCGGACCGTTGCCGGTAGCCAGCCGCATCGCGGATATCGCGGCCCTGCTGAAGGTTTGCCGCATCCTCGCGTTTGCCGCGGCGCCGGCGCTCTGCTTCGCGCAGAACCCCGACCTGAATCTGATGAATCCGGAGACCATCGGCGGGCCTCAGCCGTACTCCAGCGTCTCCACCGATACCGAGACGGTGAACAACGCCAACGGCAATCTTATCGTGAACGTGCCGCTGCTGCATTTGCCGGGAATCAACGGCCTGGACCTTGACCTCAGCGTGAGATACGAATCGAAGGGGCCGCACATCGCCGATCCTTGGTATGTAGTGTGGGGGCCAGGAGAACGGCCGCGTGGTCGAGCCCGACCCGGACCATCTCGATCGCTATGAGACTCACGCCGGGCAGAGGCGGGGCCACTGGCCGGCCAGCGCGGAGATCAGCTCCGCCATGCTGGAGCGGTACAGCCGGAGCCCTAGCCCGTAGCGCCGGCCGCCGGGACTTGACGCCCGCGGTCCCCTGCGGTGAATTTGGGTTCTTATTTCTTGCACATTCCTGCCCCGGCGGTGGCACACTAGAGTCATGCTCGATTTCGGTTCTCAGCAAGATCTCCTCACGGTGCTGCTCATTGACGACGACTTGGTCAGCCGGGAGGTGATGGCCACGGTTCTCACTATGAGCGGTTATACGGTCCACACAGCCTCGGGCGGCGAAGCATCGCTGGAGGTGCTGGCCGACGGCGGATGCGTTCCCAGCGTCATTCTCGTGGATGCGCAGATGCCGGGCCTGAGCGGAAGCCAGCTTATTGAGGAACTCCGGGCGCGCAGCCGGGCCAGTATCTATGTCATCAGCGCCAGCAACGCGCCGGACGAGATGGTGGCGGGCGCGGACGGATTTCTGCTCAAGCCGCTTACCTCCGATGGCCTGCAAAAGCTCCTGAAAGCCCATGCGCCCCAGCCCATTCGCTCCGAGCCGCTCAAGTTCACCCCTGCGCCCGCCGCGCAAACCGGCGATCCGGTCGTTAGTCCCAAGACTCTGGCCGAGCTTCGAGAGATGATGCCGGCAGCCGCGGTTCGCCAGATTTATGCCGCCATCGTCGCCGATCTGGACAAGCGCATCGCCGCCCTTGAGGCCGCCATCGCCGCCGGCGACGCCGCTGAGGTTCGCCGCATAGGTCATGCCATCAAGGGGGGCTGCGGCATGGCCGGCGCCCTTCAGGCTGCCCGCCTCGGCGCATCGCTCGAGTCCGGTATACTCGAGTCGAACGGTAACCATCTGGATAACACCTCGAGCGTAATTGGCGATTTGCGCGCCGCCGCCCGCCGTCTGGAGAGTATGCTGGAAGCAGGATTTCCAGCGTAGGAATGGCCGTGTCAAAGACCTTCCGCAGCCCTTTTTCAACGTCGCGGGAGTCCGGTTTGTGATTTGGAGGTAAGTCGCTCAAATGGAACGACCGATCCGTATCGTGATAGCGGACGACCATCCTGTGGTCCGCATCGGTGTACGCAACATGCTCACCGAAAAAGACGGCTTCGATGTCATTGGCGAGGCCTCAGACGGCGACGAAGCCATTACCATGACCCTGGAGACGGAGCCCGATATTCTGCTCCTCGACGTGATGATGCCGCGCTTGCCCGGCCTGGAGGCCATGCGCGCCATCATGAATGGCGCGCCCACGGTCAAGACCCTCCTCCTCACCTCGACCATCACCACCCAGCAGGTTATTGAGGCACTGCAGATCGGCGCCCGCGGCATTGTGATCAAGGACGCTCTTTCAGGCCATCTCCAAACCGCCATCCGCACCGTCTATGCCGGCGACTACTGGATCGGCGGCAAGCGCGTGGGCAATCTTGTCTCCGCGCTTCACGACCTGGTGCAACAGGCCGCCCTGCCCCCGCGCAAGACTTATGGCCTCACGCACCGTGAGCTTGAAGTGGTGGGTTGCATCGTCGAGGGTTGCAGCAATCGGGACATTGCCCGGCAGTTCAATCTGAGCGAAGAGACCGTGAAGCGCCACCTCTCCAACATCTTCGACAAGACCGGCGTCTCTACCCGCCTGGAATTGGCCCTCTTTGCCATCGCGCACCAACTCATCACCTCGCCGTAGCGGCGGGCTCAATTGCGCCGTCAGCCGGGCCCGAAGAAGCGGGGCCGTGGATCGCCGACTGTAGATTTGAAACTGATTTGAGGATTTGCGCGCGCCGGCCCGGACATCGGGAATCGGCGATGCGTCGGCACTGCCGGCCACATTGAGCTAGCGGACGCCGTGCGCGTGCAGGCAAGGGCCGTACTCCTGGTCCTCCTTCTGCATGTGGTCTGTGAGCCATTCGTGGAGGAAGGTCAGCGGTTGAACGTACATGGCGTTGTCGCCCTTCCGGTAGCGGAAAATGTAATCTCCAACCTTGCCGATCAACGCCTCATGTTTGGCGCGGTGTTCGGCCAGCCCCGCGAATCCGCCCTCCGACATCATCTTCTCCTCCGTGCTGAAATGGTCGCGCGCATAGATCAGCAGGTCGTCCAACAGCGGGCCGGCAATCTTCTGCGCCTGGCCCTTCAGCATTGCGGCTGAAGTTCGTTCAGAACCCCCATCAGGCGCCTGTGCTGATCGTCGAGGGCTCGCACGCCCACGGAATACTTGGCGCTCCAGGTCAATAAGGCCAATATCCCCTCCCGGCGGTCTTCCCGCCATAAGAACAGATCGGCTGCGGATTGCAAAGGCTTTATGGAATATCTCGCCATCGGGGACTCTGCGCAGATCCGGTGGGGAACCGGGCAACGCGGCCAGGCCCTAAAATGAAGCCATGAACCTCAACGGAAAAGTCGTTTTCATCACCGGCGCCAGCTCCGGCATTGGCGCGGCTACCGCGCTGGCCTTCGCGGCCCAAGGCTCGCGCCTTCTGCTGGCAGCTCGCCGCGCCGCTAAACTCGCTGAAGTCGCGTCCCTTGCCTTGGAGCGCGGCGCCGCCGCCGTTCACTGCATCTCGCTCGATGTGCGCGACCGCAACGACGTCCAAGTGGCCATCGACGCGCTCCCGCCGGAGTGGGCCGAAATCGAGGTCCTGATCAACAACGCCGGTCTCAGCCGCGGCCTGGAAAAGCTTTACGAAGGCGCAATCGAGGACTGGGAAGAGATGATCGACACCAACGTGAAGGGGCTGCTTTACGTCTCGCGCGCGGTGGTGCCGGGGATGGTTGTGCGCGGCCGCGGCCACGTGGTGAACCTGGGTTCCACCGCCGGCGAGCTGACCTACCCCAACGGAGCCGTGTATTGCGCCACCAAAGCCGCCGAGCGGGCCATCAACGACGGCCTCCGCCAGGATCTGCTGGGAACGCCGGTGCGCGTGACCACCGTGGACCCCGGCATGGTGGAGACGGAGTTCAGCATTGTCCGCTTTCACGGCGACACCGAACGCGCCGCGAACTTTTATAAGGGCATCCAGCCGCTCACCCCCGAAGACGTGGCCGATGCCATCCTGTGGGCCGTCACACGCCCGCCGCATGTAAATGTGGGGCGGGTGCTGCTGACGCCTGTTCAGCAGGCCAATAGCCTGCTCGTCCACCGCGAGTCGTAGCAACTCGCTGTCTTGAACGGGCGAGGCCTTGGAGCCTATCCGCAAATTGTAGCGCCGGTCGCCAGACCGGCTGTACTGGCGGCTTCCAAGCCGCCAGAGGCGATGAGTGCAGGTCTGGAGACCTGCACGACAGCCGCTCTGGAGAGCGGCGCTACAGAATCAGCAATTTACGGATCAGCTCTAAATCCCGTACCCCTCCACAAAATCGGTTAGAATGGGAGGCATCAACCCCGGCGCTTGGGTGTCTTGCCTCATATTTTAGGAAGGTGGGATGAGATTCATCTCCAGACGCAAGCTCGTTTGTACCGTCAGCGGAATGCTCAGTGCGCTGCTCCTATTGCCGGCCGCTTCGGCTGCACGTCCCAAGTATTACGTGGACAAGTATGCCGATGTGGAAATGCCTGTGTCGCTTGCGGTAGGAACTGTTCGAACACCTGAATTTTCAGTTGTGCCGGAATGGTATTCCATAGTGGTTCAAGTGGAAAAACCTCTTCCGTTCTTACAAATGATGTGCATGATGGGCGCCACTACTGGTCCGCTCGATGTGAAAGACTGCAACAGCAATGATCCACTCCTTCGAGCGGATTGGAAGGTTTGGGATGGTGAGCACGTAGTCGCCCAGGGATCGGTTCCCGAATGCGGTTGTAAATATGAAAACAAGTACGTCTACAAGTTACTCGGCAGTTTCCTGGGAGAAGCCGGCAAGAAGTATGTCGTGGAAGTGGAATTCACCAAGGATGGCACTCCGCTAAACGTAGCGAATCCCCACTTGATCGTTATCCGGCACAGACATATGTGGTGAGCGCGTTTTATTCGTCCTTACTCCTGATCTCTGTTCTCTGATCTCTCCTGTGCTCTACCGCCTCTACCAACCCGGCACTTTGGCTTCTAGCTTTCGCCACCAACCTCGCGCCTCATGAAGAAAGTGCGTTAGAGTTGGGCTGTGCTTTGCCGCCCCTACACCGCGGAGGACTTCGCCTCGCTCTATGCGATCGAGGAGTTCTGCTTTCAGCCGCCGTTGCGCTTTGGACACGGGCAGATGCGCCGGCTCATCCACAGCAGAAATGCGGCAACCTGGATCGCGGAGCAGGACGGGCTGATCTGCGGCTTCGCCATTGTCGAGTGGATGCGGGAAGGGGGCGGGATCGTTGCATACATTCAAACCATAGAGGTCACTCCAGACAGGCGGGGCAAGGGCGTTGGCGGGGAGTTGCTGCGCCGCGTCGAAGGCTCGGCGCGCGCCGCGGGAGCTCGGCAGATCTGGCTTCATGTGGATGCGGAGAACGCCGCCGCGATCCGCCTCTACGAGGCGAACGGCTATCGTATCGAGGGCCGGAGAGAGAACTACTACCCGCTTGGCCGAGCGGCGCTGATCTGCCTGAAGACGCTGGGAACCGAGTCCGTTGCTCGGATTCCGCCTTAGGACCTAAACCCGCCGACGGCCCGGCGGTGATACCCTGTCGTTGAGACAACTCCAAAACCTACAGGGAGAGAACGCAATGGCTTTGTTCAAGACGTCGAATCCAGCACTGGGCAACAATACCTTCAACGGCCTTTCCGATAGCCAGTATGGCGGCGCGATCGACGCTATGAGCCGGATGACGCTGAGCGGCACGGTGAACAAGACCGGCATTCTGCTGATCTGCGCCATCGCCACCGCCGGCTGGACCTGGCACCAGTTTCTGCAGACGCGCGATGTGGCGGATGTTGTCCCGCTGATGCTGGCCGGACTGATTGGCGGGTTCATCTGCGCCATGGTCACCGTCTTCAAGAAGGAGTGGTCTCCGGTGACGGCGCCGGTCTACGCGCTGCTGGAGGGCCTGGCGCTCGGCGGCATGTCGGCGGCCATCGACCTGCGCTATCCGGGCATTGGAATCCAGGCCGTGAGCCTGACCTTCGGCACGCTCTTCGTGCTGCTGCTGGTTTATAGCTCGGGAGTTATCAAGGTCACAAACAAGTTTCGCATCGGAATAGTCGCGGCCACCGGCGGCATTGCCCTCTTCTATGTGATGGAGATGCTGTTGAGCTTCTTCGGCTTCCAGTTCGCCGCCATCAACGGCTCCGGGGTGATCGGAATCGGATTCAGCCTGATCGTAGTGGCCGTCGCCGCGCTGAATCTGGTGCTCGATTTCGACTTCATCGAAAGAGGCGTGCAGTCCGGCGCTCCCAAGTACATGGAGTGGTATGGCGCCTTTGGGATCATGGTCACGCTGGTCTGGCTCTATCTCGAGATTCTGCGCCTGCTGGCCAAGTTGCGCAGGAGATAGCGGGATTGCTCAACCGACATAACGGAAGACCGGATTGGCGCAGGGGCATTGCGCGGCCGGAACACGGCCCGCGGAGTCACGCGACTCAAGATCAATAAATGCGGCGCAAAGCAAGTGCCTTGCTTGGCTCCTACTGCGGTTGCGTGCGCCGCTCTCCATTCATCAAGAGCCTACAATTGAAGAGAAATGACGAAAAAACTGCGGGTTGGGATTTTGTTTGGCGGGCGGAGCGGCGAGCATGAGGTTTCTCTGCTTTCGGCGGCCTCTGTGTTGAAGGCGATCGATCGCAAGAAGTTCGATGTGACGCCCATCGGGATCACCAAGGAGGGGCACTGGCTGGCGGCCGGGGATGCGCGTGGGCTGCTGGAGGGGGACGAGAGCGCGGTGGCGCGGCGGCTGCGGGCCGGCGACCCTGCGGCCACGCCGGGGGCGAAGCTGCTGCACGAAGGGATTCCCACGCTGATGGCGCCGGAGCC
Source organism: Occallatibacter sp. (assembly GCA_050014575.1). Lineage (GTDB taxonomy): Bacteria > Acidobacteriota > Terriglobia > Terriglobales > Acidobacteriaceae > Telmatobacter. The sequence continues at coordinate 11,481 of JBEKDB010000044.1, forward strand.
AGCGGCGGCCGCGACGCATGAAGCCGGCGGGGGGGCGTCGGGCGCGGCGCTTGCGGTCGAGGCCGTTCGGCCCTCCGCCTCGATGCTGGATGTGGTTTTTCCCGTGCTGCATGGAACCTTCGGCGAGGATGGGACGATCCAGGGGCTCTTCGAGCTGGCGGGGATTGCGTATGTGGGCTCGGGCGTGCTCGGCTCGGCGGCGGGGATGGACAAGGACGTGATGAAGCGGCTGTTTGCCCAGGCGGAGCTGCCCATCGTCAAGCATGTTACGCTGCTGCGCGGGGAGTGGGAGAAGCAGCCGCGCAAGGCTGTCGCACGCATCGAGGCGGCGCTCAAGTACCCGGTCTTTGTGAAGCCGGCGAACCTGGGCTCGTCGGTCGGCATCTCGAAGGCGCATGATCGCAAGGAACTGGGTCCGGCGCTCGATCTGGCCGCCAAGTACGACCGCAAGCTGGTTGTGGAGCAGGGAGTGGGCGGCAAGAAAGCGAAGGCGCGCGAGTTCGAGGTTGCGGTGCTGGGCAACGACGACCCGCAAGCCAGCGTGGTGGGGGAGATCGTTCCCGGCAAGGAGTTCTACGACTACGAGGCGAAGTACCTGGTGGAGGGGTCGGTGCCGGTGATTCCGGCCAAGCTGAGCAAGGCCGAGAGCAGGGAGATCAGGAAGATGGCGGTGGCGGCCTTCCGCGCCTGCGACCTCTCTGGCCTCGCGCGGGTGGACTTTCTGATGGAGCCTACGGGCAAGCGGCGCATTTTTCTGAACGAGGTGAACACCATGCCGGGGTTCACGCGGATCAGCATGTATCCCAAGCTGTGGGAGGCCACGGGGCTGAGCTATAAGGACCTGATTACGCGGCTGATCGAGCTGGCGTTGGAACGGCAGGCGGAGAAGAGCCGGACGGTATACAGCAGGGACTAGGGACTAGGGGGTGGCTTCCATGGGCGGCGAACTTACGAGAGGGATTGTGCTGGGGAACTACCCGCTTGCTTGCGGTGTCTAAGGGAAGAGTATGCTGGTTCGGTAAGGCTCGATCTCCGATCCCCGGTCCCTGACCCTGATCCCTGATCTCTAACCCCTGTTCTTCGAGGGAATTTCACGATGACTTTGATGGATGCTCCGGTTTTCGACGAGGCCCGTGAACGGCGGCGCCAGAAGATTCTGTTTGGCTCCGGCGGGCTGATCCTGGTGCTGTTGGTGGTTTTTTGGCTGGTGGCCGGCAGGCCCGTGGACTGGCCGTGGAAATGGCACAACTACCTGTTCGGCAGGGCAGCGGTGAACGGCTTCCTGACGGCGGTGGAGCGGAACGACCTGCCCAAGGCCTATGGAATTTGGACGCACGACAAGAATTGGCAGCAGCATCCGGCGCAGAATGGCGCCTATCCCTTTTCCCGGTTCCAAGAGGACTGGAGCTCGACCAGCTCGGCCAACGAATATGGGGTGATCCAAAACCACAAGATTGCGCTGGCGGGGCGGTATGGGAATGTGCTCCTGGTGGCGGTGCTCATCAATGGGCGCAAGAGCGGGGCGCTGAACCTGACCTACGACCCGAAGGCGCGCACGCTGAGCTTTGCGCCGGATGGGGTTGGGCTATATCTGGGGCCGTAGGAGACGGCAGGCCGGCGCGGGACCGGCAAATCGGCCCTGATTTGGACCCAGTTGGCGCTGGCGCCGCTGCATTTCATGGGACGACGCGGCTTTGCGGGCTCCATGCTCTTTGCGGCAAAGCGGGAAGGTGGAGTTCTCCTCTTTGTCGCAGGGATCGCGCCCTATGAGGCCGATTGCTCCCCGGCGAGAGCCGCGAGCGAGGCTTCCAGGCTGGCCGCGTCCTCGACGTTGAGAGACCTTTGCGCCGGATCGATCTGGCGAAGCAGGCCGCAAAGAACCTTGCCGGGACCAACCTCAACAAACAGCTCCGCCCCTGCCGCCACTAGCGACTTCATGCAATCGACCCAGCGAACGGCGCCGGTGACCTGGCGGATAAGGGCGTTGCGGGTGGCCTCGGCGGTCTTGACCAGGCCGCCGGTGACGTTGGCGGCCACGGGCATGCGGGGATCGGCGAGCTTGAGGGTCGAGAGGACGCGGGTGACCTCCTCCTGCGCGGGTCGCATCAGGGCGCAGTGGAAGGGTGCGCTTACCGGGAGCGGAACGGCGCGGCGGGCGCCTTTGGCTTTGCATAGCGCCGAGGCCCGCTCGACCGCCGCGGTGGCGCCGGAGATCACGGTTTGGCTGGGGGAATTGAAGTTGGCGGCGGCCACCGTGAGGCCGGTTTCGGCCTCGGCTTCGCGGCAGGCTTCGGCCGCCAGGGCTGGGTCCAGCGAGAGCACGGCGGCCATGGCGCCCTGTCCGGCGGGGACGGCCAACTGCATGGCCCTGCCGCGGGCCTTGACGGCGCGCACGGCATCGGCAAAGCCAAGGGTTCCGGCGGCTACGTGGGCCGACCACTCGCCCAGCGAGTGACCGGCGGCCAGGGACGGCTCAACTCCGTGCGCGGCCAGCACACGCCAGGCAGCTACGCTGACGGCGAGAATGGCCGGCTGGGTGTTCTCAGTGAGCCGGAGCTCTTCTTCCGGGCCCTCGAAGATCAGCTTCGAGAGCGGCAAGCCAAGGGCTTCATCGGCCTCGGCAAAGGTCTGGGCGGCGACGGGAAAGCGAGTGGCAAGTTCGCGGCCCATGCCAACGGCCTGCGATCCCTGCCCTGGAAAGAGGAAGGCGAGTTTTATTTGCATTTCAGAGAGGATTGTATCCTGCCGCGGCCAAGCGAGCGGCGGCTGGGCTGCATCTCCGCAGGGAAGGACCGAGGGAGTTGGGAGCGGTTGCCGGTTCCCGACCGAGGTGGAAAGGGAACGCGCAAGCCGGCGCAACGGAAGCGTTTCCGCGCTACCAGGCCGAATTCTGAGCGATTTGCAGCCAATATTGGGCATAAATCGGGACGAATTCCGGCCTTTTTGTTTACTTTTTCGACAATGGGCGGCCACTTTGACAGCAGGATTTGTCCCTCCCATACTACTGATTATCAAAGAGTTACTCGACATTTGACCGTGAAGAGGCGCGGTGCGGGATAGGGGAATTGTGGTAGGGGGGAGGGGGTGCAGGGGGGTACAGACCGGGCACATACCTGACAGATTGGATCGAGGCATCGCATGAGATGATTGTGCGCTTGCGGGGCGTAATTCCAGGCAAGCGGCGTTCCCAGGTCTCCCGCCGTGGCGGACTGCGGTCCGCCGCGCCGGAAGGCCTGGAGCACCCGGCCCTCTCGGAGGGAAAATGTCAGTGTGAAGTGGGACGCATCGGCGCTAGTGTCCTGAGTCAGAAATTCATCCCAAGAGTGAGGAAAGCAACCGCAGGTCCTTCGACTCCGTCCGCCACGGCGGACTCCGCTCAGGATGACAGCACTATTTATTCATCGAACATTGGACTCGGGACACTAGCACATGGGCACCAGCTTGTTCGATTCGCTGAGCGCATGGGTCCAGTCCCATTCGTTATTGTCGCTGGCAAGATAGAAAGTCGAGCCGTTGGGAAAGAGCGCGACGATGATGCCGCCGGAGCCAGCCATGTTTGGTACCCAGAAGCTGCACGAGTAGGTCATCTGGTCGGCATGAAATCCATTGAAATACATATCCACAGGCGGGCCAGTAGTGGATTCGGGTATGCCAAAGGGCGCGCCGGTTCTTTGCAGTGTCTCCTGCAAACGGACAGGGTCCAGTATTTGTTTGCCGCCGATCATGCCACCGTCGTTATTCAGCAACTTGTCGATCTTGGCGATGTCATCCTGAATGACGAACAGGCCGGAGTATCCCAGCGACTTTCCAGTTGCGCTGTTATCGGTGCGGAGCGTGTCGAAGCCCTGGCTGATGTGGATGGGCGCAAAGACGTCCTGGCGAGCCATGTTGAAGATATCGGCGCTGCTCCCCTGTTGCTGTTGCAGGTAGGCGTTCATGGCCTGATTCACAATGAATTGGTCGGTGCTATGATAAACAAACACCGTTCCGGGAGGGGCTTGGCTCGGGAAGGCAGTGAAGGCATCGTTGATCTTGGTCGCATAATCTTCCGCATCAATGAAAGCGATTGCCTGAGGGGTGTTTTCATCTGACATGGAAACCGCGCTCAGGTAATTCCCCGTCGCCAGATTAATGGTGTCGTCGAATGTCACATTGCTCCAGTCGCCGCCATCAACATATTGAGGAAGATAATCCTTTATCAACTGGCTGTAAACCGTGGGACCGTAGAGCTGGCCCAGCCGCATCATGGCGACACCGTTCAACATGGACTTGGAAACAGAATAAGTGGTCAGGCGCATTTCACTGCAGTAAGCGTACTCTCCGTAGCGCGTGGGGCATCCACTCGTGTAAATGACGCCGTTGATGAACAGTCCATAGGTGATGATGTACTGTTGCGATTGGTAGGCGCTAATCATATTGGCCGGCACAACTCCGGAATTCGGGAAGTCAGTGGTCAGCGCGCTAAGTGGTTTGACCGGCAGGCGATTGGCGACCTCGGCTTCGTTATTGCTTTTGATCGTCGCGTCGTTGGCAACAGAATAAGGTGTGTAGGTGGCGGCGATCTTTCCCCACAGGTTGAATCTCATATACCCGCACGTTTCCTGCGTAATCTGGTAACGCACATTGGAGATATTGGGGGATTTGCTGTTGCTGAACAGGAAGGTCATCTCCCCGTTGTGGGTGCAGTTATCGTTCCGGTTGACGAGCGCGAATGGGAATGAGGCGCGAGTGTAGCCTGAATCGTCGCTCTCGGTCCATGCCCGCCCAGGACCGACGATGTAATTCCATGCTTGGCTGCCTGTGTAGACCAAGCCCTGCTGCGCCGGGATGAGGTAACTGCCATCCTGCACGAATTCGAAGCTGAAAGCGGCCAGATGCTCCCAGGGCGAATCGCTTCCGTAAAAGGCGCCATAAGTGTCCGTGAAGACCGCAACGCTGCCGTTGCTGGCGGTGTTGCCCAACTCCAGCCGGCCTTCAAATGTATCAGTGGGCGCGGCGGCACTGGCGGGCATGGCAAAGCCGCCGTCGTCGGCGGGCGTCGCCGGCGCTGCACTCGAAAAAAGGTCGCCATAGCTGAGCGCTGCCGGGGGCGGCTGCACGGACTGGTTGCCACTGCCAGCGGACCCCCCGCAACCACCCAGAACTGTCGAGAACACAAATACTGAAACGAAAACGATCAATCGTTTCATCGGCTGAATTCCTCCGTATCGATGGCAGAAACCATCATAGCTGTTAACGGGCATGTCGGGGAGACGGCAGTGGTAGCTGGCCGGCTCCCGACGATCTGCCCGCTACATCGATTCGAGTAGAGACACGGTTGCCGGCTGTCCACAACGCTATACCTGTTAACTGGCCGTTGAGCGGGGGTTAAATCGGCGGATGCGGGCGAAGTCGAAGCGATGCTTTCATTTGTAGGTGTTGGGTTTTTGGGACGGAAGGGAAGGGCGGCGAGAAAAGGGAGGGGTTACGCAGGGTTACAAACCGGTTCCGCCGGGGGCCTGCACCGTTAAGGACTAGCCAAAGGATCGTTCATCGCTAGCATTACAATCAGTCTGGGACAGTAAACACGTGATTCTCCCGTTTGTCCGCGAGGTATTTGCGGAGCTGGAGCACTCTTCGGGGTTTGAGCGCGTACGAAGGCATCTGAGCCTGAGTGCGGGGCGGAGACGTGTGTCGGGGCTGACGGCGACGGCGCGGTCGCTGTATCTGCCGCTGATGGCGCGGGCGGCGCGGCAGCCGGCGATTGTGGTGGTGGCCGACAACAAGGCCGCCGAGGCGCTGGAGCCGATGCTGTGCGCCGGCTGCGAGCTGACCGGCGCGGTGGACTCCGCGCAGGTGGCGCGGCTGCCGGCCCACGATGTGCTTCCTTTTGAGAATCTGTCTCCCCATCCCGACGTGCAGGAGCAGCGGGCGGCGGCTCTTTGGAAGCTGGCCACCGGGGCGGTCTCGATCCTGATTGCGCCGGTGGAGTCGGCGGCGCTGCGGCTCTTCGACCGCGGCTACTACGCCGGCCTGGCGGTGACGCTGAAGCGCGGCGAAGAGGTGGACGTGGAGGTGCTGACCGAGCACCTGGCCGCGGTGGGCTATACGCGGATGGACCTGGTGGAGATGCCGGGGCAGTTCACGCGGCGGGGCGGGATTCTGGATGTGTATTCGCCGGAGGCCGACCGGCCGGTGCGCATCGAGTTTTTCGGCGACGAGATTGAGACCATCCGCAAGTTCGATCCGGAGACGCAGCGGTCGCAGAGCGGGCTGGACGAAGCGCAGTTGCTCCCGCTGACCGAGACGCCGGTGACGGAACGATTGCTGGCGGCGGTGCATGGACGGCTGAGCCGGCAGCGGGTGGAGTTAGAAGGCGCTGGCGAAGAGAGTTATGAGGGTCGGGATGCGGCCGCGGGCTTCGCTGCAGCCGGCGGAGTGAGCGTCTTTCCGGGGTGGGAGTTTTTCAGCACGGTGGCTGGGGCGGATAAGTCGCTGCTAACTCTGCTGCCTAAGTGCGCGCTGTTTATCGAAGAGCCAGTGATGGTGCGCAACCAGATCGATCGCTGGTGGAAGAAGGTCGAGCAGCGGCATGAGCGGTCGGGGATCGGATCGCTGATCCGGCCCGAGGATATCTATTTGCGGCCGGAGGTGTTACAGGCGCAACTCGATGCGCACATGGGGCTGGATCTGGATCAGTTGGGCGCGGTGGATGTGCTGGACGAGGACAGCACGCTGGGCGAGATCGAACTGAATACGCGGCCAACACTGCGCTTTCACGGGTCGATTCCGGCGCTGACCGAGCAGTTAAAGAGCCTGATAGAGGCGGAGGCGCGGATTGTGCTGGCGGCGGCGCACCAGGGCGACGTGGATCGGCTGGCCACCATGCTGCGCGAGTATCGGATTCCCTACCGGCTGGGCAGCCGGAACCCGCATCCCGGCGAGACGGTGCTGGATGAGGGGAGTTATCTGGCCGGGGATTTGCGCGTGCCGGTGATTGTGCGCACGCAAATTGCGGCGGGCGTGAGCTTTCTGGATTCGAATCTTGTTGTCTTCGGCGCGAACGACCTGAACGACGATGCGGACGTGGCGGCGCGGCCGGAGCCGAAGCGGTCGAAGACGGCGGCATTTGTCTCGGATTTTCGCGACCTGGGGATCGGCGACTATGTAGTTCACGTGGAGCATGGGATTGCGCAGTACCAGGGACTGAAAGAGATCGTGCAGGACGGGCTCTCTGTCGAGTTCATGATCCTGGAGTTTGCCGAGGCTGCAAAGTTATATGTCCCGCTAACTCGGCTGGATCTGATTCAGAAGTACCGCTCGACGGACGCGGGGCCTGCGCCAGTACTGAACAGGCTAGGCTCGCAGCAGTGGACCAAAACCAAGGCGCGGGTGCGCAAGGCCATGCAGGATATGGCCGGCGAGCTGCTGAAGTTATATGCCGAACGGACCGCGGCCGAGGGGACAGCGTTCTCCAAGGACAGCGAGTTTCAGCGGGAGTTCGAGGAGTCTTTCGACTACAGCGAAACGGAGGATCAGTTATCGGCGATCCGGGCCATCAAGTACGACATGGAATCGCCGAGGCCGATGGACCGGCTGCTGTGCGGCGATGTGGGCTATGGAAAGACCGAGGTAGCCATGCGGGCGGCATTCAAGGCCGTGCAGGACGGCAAGCAGGTTGCCGTGCTGACGCCGACGACGATTCTGAGCTTTCAGCATTTCGAGACATTCAAGAAGAGGTTTGCGCAGTTTCCCATCAACGTGGAGATGATCTCGCGCTTCCGCACGGCCAAGGAGCAGAAGGATATCGTCGAGCGGGTGGAGACCGGGAAGGTGGACATCCTGATCGGGACGCACCGGCTGCTCTCGAAGGACATCAAGTTTCAGGACCTGGGGCTGCTGGTGGTGGATGAGGAGCAGCGATTCGGCGTGCGTCACAAGGAGCGGCTGAAGCAGATGCGCAAGGAGATCGATGTGCTGGCCATGAGCGCCACGCCGATTCCGCGCACGCTGCATATGTCGCTGGTGGGCCTGCGAGACATGAGCGTGATCGAGACGCCGCCCAAGGACCGCATGGCGATTCAAACCGTGGTGGCCAAGTTCGACGAGAAGATTGTGCGCTCGGCCGTGGAGGTGGAACTGGAGCGCGACGGACAGGTCTATTTCGTTCACAATCGCGTGGAGTCGATTTACGAGATTGCCGCGCGGATTCAGGAGCTAGTCCCGGCGGCGCGCGTCGCGGTCGGCCACGGGCAGATGAGCGAGACAGAGCTGGAAAGAGTTATGCTGGCCTTTATGCGCCATGAGTACGATGTGCTGGTGGCGACGACGATCATCGAAAATGGCCTGGATATTCCGCTGGCGAATACCATGCTCATCAACCGCGCGGACCGGCATGGGCTGAGCGAGTTATACCAGTTGCGCGGGCGCGTGGGAAGGTCGAACCGGCGCGCCTATGCGTACTTGCTTATTCCGCCGGAGAATGAGCTGACAGAGATTGCGCGCAGAAGGCTGGCGGCGCTGAAAGAGTTCAGCGACCTGGGCGCGGGATTCAAGATCGCCGCGTTGGACCTGGAGCTGCGCGGCGCGGGTAACATGCTGGGCGGCGAGCAGAGCGGGCACATCGAGGCAGTTGGCTTCGAGTTATATACTTCGATGCTGGAGGCCGCGGTAAAGGAGCTGAAAGGCGAGAGCAGAGAGGAGCGGCCGGCAACGCAACTCAACTTGGGGATCGCTCTGCGCATCGACGAGAGTTATGTGCCGGAAGAGAATCAGCGGCTGCGGCTCTACAAGAAGATTGCCGGGGCGGCGAGCGAAGCGGCTGTGGCCGAGGTGCGCGCGGAGCTGGAAGATCGCTATGGAGCGCCCCCTGACGCGACCGTGTACCTGCTGGAGGCGGCGCTGGTGCGCCTGGAATGCGAACGGATGGGCATTGCGCAGATCGATCGCAGGCGCGGCGAACTGCAGATACGGTTCATGGAGAACGCGGCCATCGATCCGGCGCATCTGATGCGGCTGGTAGCGCGCAACGCCAAGCGGGGCGCGCAGTTCACGCCGCAGGGGCTTTTGAAGTATCCTTTGGTTGCAACGCGGCCCGACGAGGTCTTGCTTGAGATTCACGAGGTGCTAGGCAACCTGGCGTCTGCGCCGGCGAGCGGATGAGCAGAAGGCTCCGATAATGGGGGGAAGAATGAAGAATGCCGTTACCTTGCTTGCGATGGGAGTGTGTATGTCTTTGGCGATACCTGCTCATGCTGCGAATGAGAATTGGAAGCAGCAGTTCGAGAAGCTCTCGAACGAGTATCTCGACCAGGTTTACTTGCGCTATCAACCCACGGTTGGAACGCAGGCCGGCTATCACCAGTACGACGCGCAGTTGGAGGATTATTCCCGCATTGCGATTGACAAGCAGGTTTCGGAGCTGAGGACGATTCTTGCGAAGCTGGAATTGATCGATGCCAAGGAACTCATCGAACAGGAGTCCGGTAAGCCCTCCTTTGAAGGATACATAATCTTCAACGTCGCAGTTGCAGCTGACGGAGTGCCAACGGTTTTGGGTGTTTTCTCGAAAAGCGACGGCTTCCCGGACGATCTGGTCGAGAGCGCCAAAGAGGCGATCCTCGCGCATAAGTTGCGTCCCGCTCAAAAGAAAGGGACGCCTGTAGCCTCAACGATCCAGGTGAAAACCGTTTTCGGTTTGTACCCCAAGAGCCTTGAGGGGCAAGATCTACGTATCGTCGAATCAACCGTCCGTTCCCAGTTGCTCACCCTTGAGACGATTCGCCCGTGGGAGAAGAATGCGGACAACTATTCGAGCACCTGCGCGAATGGGGCATTTGTGCTGATGGAGCGCAAGTTTGCGTCGCCGGATGAGCGGTTGCGGTCGCTTGTGGCGCGGGAGAAGCAGATGCCGGCGCTGCTGGCGACTGCGCGCGCGAACCTGAAGAACCCGCCGCGGATTTATACCGAGATCGCCATCGAGCAACTGCCGGGCATCGTGGACTTCTTTGAACACGACGTGCCGTCGGCCTTTGCCGATGCACAGGACACGGCGCTGAAGGCCGAGTTTGCGCAGACGAATGCGGCGGCGATTGTCGCGCTGAAGAGTTATCTGGATTGGCTGAAGACGGACCTGCTTCCGAGATCCAACGGGGACTTCCGCATCGGCGCGGAGACCTTCGCGAAGAAGCTGCAGTACGACGAGATGGTCGATTTGCCGCTGGATAAGCTACTGGAGATCGGCTGGGCCGACCTCAAGAAAAATCAAGAGCATTTTAAAGAGGTTGCAAAGGAGCTTGAGCCGGGCAAGACGCCCGCCGCAGTGCTCGAGGAGTTAGGAGAGAATCATCCCGCTCCGGATCGGTTGCTGGATGCTTTTCGAGCTACGTTCGATGGGCTAGTGAGTTTTATCCGCGCGCATAACATTGTTACCATTCCTTCGGACGTGCGGCCGATCGTGGAAGAGACGCCGCCCTTCATGCGGGCCACGACTTTTGCCAGCATGGATACGCCGGGTCCGTTCGAAACGCACGCGACGGAGGCCTACTTCAACATAACTCTGCCCGGCCCCGCGATGAAGCCCGACGAGGTTGAGGGCTACATGCATTCCTTCAATGTGGGCACGGTGATTTCGACCGCGGTTCATGAGGCTTATCCGGGGCACTACATTCAGTTTCTGTGGCTGCCGCGGGCGCCGAGCCGGGTGCGCAAGCTGCTGGGAGCCAACACAGATATAGAAGGATGGGCGCATTACTGTGAGCAGATGATGCTGGACGAAGGGTATGGCCAGCCAGGCGCCGGGGCGAAGGATGAGCGCGAAGCCAAGTTTCTGCGGCTAGGTCAATTGCAGGATGCGCTGCTGAGGAACGCGCGCTTCATCGTCGGCATCGAAATGCACTCCGGGAAGATGAGCTTCGATGAGGCGGTCGCGTTTTTCCAGAAGGAAGGCTATCAGTCGAAGGAGACGGCGGTGGTGGAGACCAAGCGCGGGACGAGCGATCCGACCTATCTTTATTACACGCTGGGAAAGCTGGAAATCATGAAGCTGCGCGAGGACATGAAGAAGAAGCAGGGCGCGGCTTTCTCGCTGGAGGAGTTTCACGATAACTTTCTGCGCCAGGGATTCCCGCCCATCAAGATCGTGCGGGAGGCGATGCTGGGGGATAACTCGCCGGCGCTGTGAAGGCGGAAGGTATTCATTAGGTAAGGGAAAAAATCCCGGCTCTGCAGGGGTGGCAGTCCATTCCTTTCGCAAGAGAGCCAAAGGATTGCGTGCATCGTAATGCGCCGTCCCTACGGGACTCCGGATTTGTTGTTGGGTGCGTCAACCCCACGCTGAAGCGCGGGTCTAACAACCACTGCGCCTACGGCGCGGGACAACTGGCGGCTGTCGGCATGGAGCGCTCCTGCACAGGCCCCTTTGAGGGGCCGCCAACCATAAAGCCGCTCGCTCTCCCAAGGAGCAAAATTGCTCCTTGCCTGATTGTCCAGACCCTCGGTCTGGTAGCGCTCTGCCGGGGGATACTTACCGAGTAAGGGGAAATCCCCGGCTCCCGGAGGATACTTACTCACAGCGCCTACGTCATAGGCCCGTGCATTTAGGCACGCGGCTGCTGGAGAAGCTCAACCAGGTCAGTCCCCGAAGAGATCGTCGATCTTGTGGCGAAGGGCAGCGACTTCCTGCCGCAGCTCGGCAACAGTTGTCTCCAATCGCGCGATTCGATCTTCCTGTCCGGAGTCGAATTCAGAAGCCGATCCGGCCTCGCACCGTGCGAACGCCGGCTCGGCTGCAAAAGCAGCGGCCGACTCCACCGGTCCCGAAAGCAAGTGCGCATAGCGCGACTCCTTGGTTCCCGGCTGGCGCGGCAAGACGGCTGCAAGCGGCGGCTCGCGCTCCATCAGCTTCTGCAAGCCCGCCAGCACCTCGCCGATTTCATCGAAGCGATGCAGCCGCTCGGTCCGCCCGCGCAACTCGCCGGGAGTCTGCGGCCCGCGCAGCAGCAGCACGCACACCAGCGCGGTTTCAGCACGGCTGAAGTTGAAGGCCTCGCCCAGCCAGTGCTCGTACTTGGTCACGCGCCCGTCGGCGCCGCGCGCGCGTCCCGCCAGCCGCCGGTCTTCCAAGCCGTGCAGAGCCTGGCGCACCGCCTCCTCGTCCAAATCCATCACCGGCTCACGATTCGAGCGCTGGTTGCAGGCGTTGATGAGCGCAAGCAGCGAAAGCGGGTAGTAGTCCGGCGTGGTCACTTCCTTTTCAACCAGCGCGCCCAAAACGCGCGCCTGAGCGGCGGTGAGCACAATCGGGGCAGCCGGGATTGGATCGGTGGGTGGCATACGTCTATTCTGCCATTGTCGAGCCAGGATGCTTCGCCATCACTTTCCTGCCGGCGCATCCGCATCCTTTGGCCCCAGCAGGATCTGCACTCCCACATAAGCGATCCAATTCGGCTCGCTGTTCTGCCGGGTTACCGCCTGAAGCGCTCGCCCGCCCATGAACAGCAGGCGCAGATGCCCGCCGCGGTCGAGCGTTTGCCGCCCGCCCACGTCCAGCGTCAACTCACGCTGCTTGGGTACAGTGCCGATTCGATTGGCATCCTGCAGGTCGTAGATCTCCCCATAAAGCTCAAGCCGCTCACTGAATTCATGGCCGGCGATCAGCCCGCGGCCCCAGCGGCTGGGGACAAGCTGGTTGCCGAACCAATGCCCCACCTCGCCGTTCAAGCCGACGGGCCCCAGCTTCGCCGTGAACTCCACCGGCAGGTAGTACTGCGGCCCGTTCTCCACGATTCCGCGGCGCACGGCGCTGGTTGGGTTATTAATGGAGGCCTGCGGATAGGTGCCCAGCGAGAAATCCATATTCTCATCGGACTTGGGTTCCCCGGCGCGATGATGCTCGTAGGGCCGCCACTTTACGCCCAGCAGCGACTCGCCCAGCCCGGCGCGCGTGGTGTTGTTCTCATCCGTAGCCGCGGCAATGGGCAGCTCGTACTTGAGCTGGATGCGGTCGCCCCAGCCGTAATTGATGTCGAAGTCGGGCAACTGATAGCTGGCGTGCACCGGATTGTGGTCGCCGATCCAACCGAGGTTGATTTCCCAGTGCCGGTTGCCGGGCGTGCCGGGGTCGTCGGTGATAAACGGCGGCCCTCCCTGCGCATGAGCCAGGGCCGCACCGAAGACCGGCGCGAGCAGAAGAAGCAATGGAAAGAGCCTGCGCATGCGAATGACCGGAGTTCTCCGTCGAAATCGAATCCCCGGGATCGGGAATCGTCTTCTCCTACACTAACCCGGCCTTCAGACCCCGTGACCCGAGTCGGGATTGTCGAAGCGGGTGTACTTGCCGATCCAGTTCAGGTAGACGGTGTCGGTGGGGCCGTTGCGCTGCTTGGCAACGATGATCTCCGACTTGGCTTTGTCGGCCTCGCTCATCTCCTCGTCGTGCTTGTAGTAGGACTCGCGGTGGATGAAGGCCACCACGTCGGCGTCCTGCTCAATGGAGCCGGACTCGCGCAGGTCGCTAAGCAGGGGGCGCTTGTCGTCCTTGCGCTGCACGCCGGCGCGGGAGAGCTGGGAGAGAGCCACCACCGGCACGTTCAGCTCCTTGGCGAGCGCCTTCAGACCTCGGGAGATGGCCGAAACCTCCTGGGTGCGATTCTCGTAGTTCCGCTTGCCGGACGATGGCACCGTGGCCGACATCAGTTGCAGGTAATCGACCACGACCAGATCGAGGCCGTTGTGAGTCTGCCTCAGGCGGCGGGCCTTGGCGCGCATTTCGGCCAGCGAGATGCCCGCCGTGTCGTCGATGAAGATGCGGGCCTCGACCAGTTGGCCCAATGCATCCTGTAACTTCTGGTGGTCTTCGCGGCCCAGAAAGCCGGTTTGCAGCTTGCGCTGGTCTACCCACGCCTGGGAGGCCAACATGCGGCGCAGCAGCGCCTCCTTGCTCATCTCCAGGCTGAAGACGGCCACTATGGCGCCGTGGCCGACGGCGGCGTTTTGGGCTATGTTGATGGCCAGCGCGGTTTTGCCCATGGAGGGGCGGGCGGCGATGATGATCAGCTCGCCCTTCTGCAGTCCGCTGGTCAGACGGTCGAGCTCGGTGAAGTCGGTGGCCAGGCCGGTGACCTCGCGGCTCTGCTTGTAAAGATTGTCGATGTTGCCGAAGGAGTGCCGGACGATCTGATCGAGCGATTGGAAGCCGTGGGTGAGGCCTTTCTCGGTGACCTCCATCAGTTGCGATTCGGCGGCGTTCAAGACTTCGAGGGCGGATTCGCCTTGATCGGCGGCGCGCGCGATGGCCATCGAGCAGATGCCCATCAGCTTGCGCAGCAGGCTCTTGTCCTTGACGATGCGGATGTACTCCTCGATGACCGGGCGGCGGGGCAAGCCCTCAGTGAGCGAGGCCAGGTAAGCGACGCCGCCGACGGATTCGATCTCCTTGGAGCGGGCCAGTTCGTTGGCCAGTGTGACGATATCGACGGCGTGCTGCGAGTCCATCAACTCGCTCATGCGCAAGAAGATACGGCGATGCGAGTCGAGGGAGAAGTCGTCGGATGCGAGATGCTCGGCGGCCTCCGAGTGGGCGGCATTGTCGAGCAGAATGGCGCCCAGAATGGTCTTCTCGGCGTCGATGTTCGCGGGCAGTCCGGCTTCCAGAGTCAGATCGGGGATGGTGGCCATATCTGACGAGTCTAGGCCCAGGCCGGGCTGTGCGGAATGCGCCCGGTTTCGGAAATTGAGGAAAAGGCGTCAAGAATGCAAACCTGCCGGGGTCGGTCGCCCACACCCCCAAACGATACACTGGATCAAGGAACCTTCCCACCTGGACTTGCCGCGTGCAGCCGCTCCTCGCCAACCTGAATCCCGCCCAGCGCGTCGCCGTCGAGGCCACGGAAGGCCCGCTGCTCATCCTGGCCGGAGCCGGCTCGGGCAAGACCCGCGTCATCACCAGCCGCATCGCCAGGCTGATCCAGGAAAAGGGCGTGGCTCCCGACTCCATCCTTGCCGTCACCTTCACCAACAAGGCGGCCAGCGAGATGGGCGAGCGCGTCGACCGCCTGCTCGGCCACACCTCCCTGGCCAAGCCGCTCATCGCGACCTTCCACTCCTTTTGCGTGCGGGTGCTGAGGCGCGACATCGAGGCCCTCAAAGTGGGCGATGAAGGCCTCACCCGCTCCTTTGCCATCTATGACGAGAACGACCAGCAGGCCATCGTCAAGCAGATCATGCGCCGCATGGGGCTGGACACCAAGCAGCTTACGCCGCGCGCGGTTCTGGGCCGCATCTCCTGGGCCAAGAACCACATGATCGATCCGCAGGAGTTCTACCTCGCCTCCAAAGATCCGAACAGCGAGCGGATCGCCCACATCTATCAGGGTTACCGGGCCGAGCTGCGCAAGAACAACGCCCTGGACTTCGACGACCTGCTGCTGGAAGCCGTGCGGCTGCTCAAGGTCTCCGGCGAAGCCCGGGAACGCTATCAGCGGCGCTACCGCTATCTGCTGGTGGATGAGTACCAGGACACCAACCGCCCCCAATACGAGCTGATGAAGCTGCTGGCTGGCGAATCCAAGAACGTGTGCGCCGTCGGCGACGAGGACCAGAGCATCTACTCCTGGCGTGGCGCCGACATTCGCAACATTCTCGAGTTCGAGAAGGATTTTCCCAACGCCCGCATCGTCAGGCTGGAGCAGAACTACCGGTCGACGCAGATCATTCTGGAGGCCGCCGGAGCCGTAGTCGCCAACAATGTTCTCCGCAAGGGCAAAAAGCTGTGGACCGACCGCCTGGGCGGAAGCCCGATCGGCTTTTACGAGGCCCCGGACGGCGAGAACGAAGCCCTCTTCGTGGCCGACCGCATTCAGAAGTTTCTCCGCCAGGCCGACTCCGGCGAAGGGGAGAACCCCGAAGGAGCGCGCTGCGCCGTTCTCTATCGGACCAACGCGCAGTCGCGGCTGTTCGAGGAGGCGCTGCGCCGCTACAACATTCCCTACACCATGGTGGGCGGCTTCAGCTTTTACGAGCGCGCCGAGATCAAGGACCTGCTCGGCTACCTGCGGCTGATCCGCAACCCGCACGACTCCATGGCTTTGGAGCGCGTGATCAATACCCCGGTCCGCGGCATCGGCAAAACCACCCTCGAAACTCTGGAACGGCTGGCGCTTGAAACCGGCGCTTCCAGCTGGGACGCTCTTGGCGCCGCCATCGCCAATCGCCTCCTCCCCAACCGCGCGCTAATGGCCATCGAATCCTTCCGCCAGCTCATTCTCGACGCCCAGGCCATGATGGACCCTGATTTCGCCGGCAAACTGTCTGCGGACGTGGCGCAGGAGGAGGAGTCCGACACCGGCTTCGAGTTCGGCGCGGCAACCGATTCAGCCAGTCCCGATTCAGCGAGCGCGGAGTCCGCCGCGGGCTTCGATTTCGGCGGCGGGGCACCGCGAGTTCCGTCCGTTGCGGCGGAGAGACCTGGGATTCCAACTCAGCCCAACCCCGATTTCGAATCGGACGCGGAAGAGGCTGCGGGAGACGAAAAGGGGCAGGGAAGCGCCTTTCGGGCTCCCGGCGACGCGGCCACCCTTCCGGAGCTGATCCGTTTCCTCATCGACCGCACCGGCTACATCAAGGCTCTTGAAACCGAAGGATCGCCCGAGGCCTTCAGCCGCATTGAAAACCTGAAGGAACTGGCCAACGCCGCGCACGACGCCGAAGCCCGGGGCGAGACCCTGGCCGAGTTCCTGGACCACGCGGCGCTGGCCTCCGACACCGACCAGTTCGACCCCGATGCCCGCGTCACCCTGATGACGCTGCACGCCGCCAAGGGTCTCGAATTCCCTCTCGTCTTTCTCGCCGGCTTGGAGGAGGGCCTTTTCCCCCATTCCCGCACTCTCAACAATCGCGACGAGCTCGAAGAGGAGCGCCGCCTCTGCTACGTGGGCATGACCCGCGCCATGACTTCGCTCGTCCTCACCCGCGCGCAGCACCGGAGAAGGTATGGCAACGACGCCCCTGAGATGAGCATTCCCTCGCGCTTCCTCGAAGAGGTGCCCGGCCAGTTGGTCGAAAACCTCGGCAGCCGGCCTCAGCCCGCGTCCTGGGCCACTCCCGGCTATCCCAATACGTACAGCCGCCAGCGCGGCCATGCTGGCGACTTCGCCGACAAGCACTACAACTACGAAGATGAAAGCCAGGAGACGCAAAGACTCGGAACTGGTTACGGGGCCGATTCAAGGAGCGCAAGCGCGGAAGGGCCAAAGAGCGGGGAAAGGCCGCAGGCGCCAAACTCGATCGACAACATCGCCCGGTTCTTTGGAGGTAAAGCGGGGGGGGCGGGGATGGGCAAGCCCGGTTCCTTGCCGCGTCCGGCCTTCCCCCGCCCATTAGCCGTGGAGATCGGCGAGCCGACAGGCGCCGCCGACCTGAAAAAAGGCCAGCGTGTCCGCCACGGCAAATACGGCGAGGGCACCATTCTCATGCGCGAGGGCGACGGGGAAGACGCCAAGCTCACCGTCCTGTTCAACCGGCACGGCATGAAGAAGCTGATGGAGAAGTTCGCCAATTTGCAGAGGATTTGAGGTCTTGGCTTATTGTGAGGCTGGGCGCTCCGAGTTCTCGGCGCCCGCGGGAACCGCCCCTGATCTCTGACCCCTGATCCTCGCCACGGCGAGCCTTCGGCCTGATCCCTGATCGGGCGGCGGAGAAGCCGCAAACCACTCATGCCTTACGCCATGGCTGCCTGGACAGGATGTTCCTCGGCTTCGAGGCGGCTGCCTACCTCGGCGGCGGCTTGCGCCAGCACCCGGTGGTGGATGGTAAACAGGGCCAGTTCCAGACGGTCGCTGACACCGGTCTTGTCGTAGATCGACCGCAGGTAGTTCTTGATGACCTGTTCGGTGGTCTTGAGGCGGGTGGCGATCTCGCGATTTTTGCAGCCCTGAACGATGAGGGCCACGATGCGCATCTCCTTGGGAGTGAGCCGGTCGCGGACGCGCGTGCCCACCATATCCTCTTCGGGCGAGTCGGGCTGCATCAACTGGGGGGGGAGCCACGTATCGCCGGCGGCGACGCGACGCACACACTCCACCAGGGCGGGTCCGCTGACGCTGCGGAAGACTACGCCCCGAAAGCCCTGTTGCAGATACGCGCCGGCGGCATCGTTGTTCTCGGCAATCACAATGCCCCGGCTTCCCGCGCCTTCCAGCAGGAGGCGCAGGCGGGTCAGGTCCGGCCGCAGCGAAGCGGCAAACAACACGATGGCGCCGGGGAAGGTGGTGATCGCATGGTGCATGCGATCCAGATCCGTGCACTGAGCAATGATGCGCAGATCGTCGTCCATGGCCAGCACCTTGGCGGTGCCCGCGCGAAAAATTGCCTGCGAATCGGCCAGGATGATCTTGTTCATAATGTGCGTCTCATCTGACTTCCAACCCCGGTTGGACTTGTTTGCGGCCAGCCCAATTCCGAACTCCGTCCAAGCCGGAGGCGACCCATACTCGGCCGCCTGCTTGCGCCTCTTGCGGAACTATCGGCATAACTGTGCAGAATCCTGGGATTGTGCGCATTTGCGACACTGTGAATTGCCAGGATTTCATTCGCAATCGGCTCAATACGGAAGATCGCTATGCTCAAATAAGTTTCCTATGAATAAGATTACAGCCTATCGACCCCAATGGTCACGAAAATTCGTCGGGCAAGCGCAGAACCGGTCGCCCCCGACCGGGCGGGCCGGACTCGTTTCCATTGGCAAATTCCAATCTCGTTTTCAACAAGGCTGGGCGATGAAGTTGGTGCGCGCTTTGCCGATGGAGGAGATTGAGAGCCTTGGATGACCGATCGCACAGAACTTCTGGAAGCCGCGCTGAACACTCATCCGGAAGGTTTAGCGCTTCTGGACGAGGAGGACAATCTCGTCTTCTGGAACCGGGCCGCGGAGGCCATCACCGGCCACGCTGGATTGGACCTGGTGGGGCGGCCCGTGCCTGAGAAGCTGAAGCCTCTGCTGGAGCGCTACACTCCGCCCATGGATGCCGATCCCGATTCGGATCCGAGATCGGAGCGCGGATACCCGGTTCATGCTCGTCACAAGCTGGGCCACGACGTGCCGGCAATGGCGCGGATTCTGGCGTTGCGCGACGGGATGGGCGGGCGCATCGGTACGGTGATCGTCTTTCATCCCACGGAGAGCCTGGACGCGCTGCCGCACGGAGAAACCGGCGAAGACGAAGGCGTGAAGGTGAGCCAGGCGGACCTCAAGGAACGGCTGGAGGCGGAGTTTGAGGACTTCGCCCGCGGCGGAGAGACCTTCGGTGTGCTTTGGATCACGGTCGATCAAGCGCACGAACTTCGCAAGACACACGGCGCCAACGCCTGCGACACCATGATCCAAAAGGTGGCCCAGGCAGTGGCCAAAGGGTTGCGGCCGACCGAGAAACTGGGGCGCTGGGGCGACGATGAGTTTCTGGTCGTCTCGCACGAGCGCACGCCGGAGATGCTGGCGTCTCATTCCCAGACGCTGGCCGGCCTGGCCCGGACGGCGGACTTTCGCTGGGGCGACCGGGTATCGATCACGGTGAGCATCGGCACAGCCCAGGCGGACCAGGCCGGAACTCTGGCGGATCTGCTGGGAAGGGCGAAAACCGCCATGTTCTCCAGCTTTCATGCGGGAGGAAACCAGATAACATCCGCGCCGGGGGGGCAAGCATGTTTGCCATCGTAGGCATCCTCCTGGTCTTTGTTTCGATCATCGCCGGCTTCCTGATGGAGAAGGGCCATATCCTGGTGCTTCTGCAGCCGGCTGAACTGCTCATCATTGCCGGCGCGGCCACGGGCACGCTGCTGGTGGCCAATCCGCTGCACATCATCAAAGGAGTGGCCAACGGACTGATGGGCGTCTTGAAGGGATCGCCCTTCGGCAAAGATCGTTATCTGAGCACGCTCAAGATGATGTACCAGTTCCTCAACAAGGTGCGCAAGGAGGGACTGCTGAGCGTCGAGATGGACGTCGAGAAGCCGGAGGATAGTTCCATCTTCAAGAACTATCCCGAGTTCCTCAGCGACCATCATGCCAGGGACTTTGTGTGCGACACGCTGCGCACGGCCATTACCGGAGGCGTGGAGCCGTTCGACATGGACCAGATGATGGAGTTGGACATGGAAGTTCATCACAGCGGCGCCATGCAGCCCGTGAACGCGCTGACCACGGTGGCGGACGCGCTGCCGGGGCTGGGCATTGTGGCCGCGGTGCTGGGCGTGGTCATCACCATGGGCGCGCTGGGCGGTCCGCCCGAAGAGATCGGCGAAAAGGTGGCCGCCGCTCTGGTCGGCACCTTCCTGGGCATCCTGCTGTGCTACGGCGTGGCCGGCCCCTTGAGTTCGAACATGGGCAAGACCGCCGACGAATACAACGAATACCTGCACGTGCTTCGGGTGCTGATGCTCTCCTTTTTGAAAGGTTCGGCGCCCATGATCGCCATCGAGATGGGGCGGCGCGCGATTCCCGCGCATGTGCGGCCCAGCTTCGACGAGATGGAAAAGAACTGCAAGGGGCACGTTGCCGGCGTTGAAGCGGTCCCGGCTTAGGAACCGCGCCCCTCTTTTGAGAATGGAAGAACATGGCGGGCAAGAGTCAACCGATCATCGTCATCAAAAGGAAGGGCGGCCACGGCGGCCATCACGGGGGCGCGTGGAAGGTGGCCTATGCCGACTTCGTTACCGCCATGATGTCGTTGTTCATCGTGCTCTGGCTGATGGGCTCGAGCGACAAGGTCAAGAAGGCCGTATCCGGCTACTTCAACGATCCCAAGGGAAGCGGCAGCATGACCGGCAGCACTATGGCCGGCCAGGGCTCGACCCTCTCCCGGATCGTCGATGTCGTTAACGACACCTCCATGGCGAAGCTGAAAGAGAAGCTCGAAGCGGAGATCAAGGCCAAGAAGGAGCTGGAAAAGCTCTCCAAGCAAATTGAAATCACGATTACCAGCGAGGGACTGCGCATTGAACTGATCGAAGGGAAGGACGGAACCTTCTACGAGTTGGGGAGCGCGAAGCTGAGCGTGAGCGGGCAGACGCTGCTGGCGCTGCTGGCGGCGGAGTTGAAGACCCTGCCCAATTCGCTGCTGATCGAGGGCCACACCGACGCCACCCCGTATTCCAACGACAACAGCTACAGCAACTGGGATCTCTCGGCCGATCGCGCCAACTCCGCGCGGCGGCTGATGCAACAGGACGGGGTGCGCACCGATCAGGTCTCCCAGGTGCGCGGCTACGCCGACCAGATGCTGCGAGTCAAGAACAATCCAACCGACCCCTCGAACCGGAGAATCTCGATCCTGGTCAAGAACGACAGCGATCAAGTTCCGACTGTGTCTGCCGCAAAGGTATTGGATGGATCCGCGGCGATGCCCGCGGCGGCGGCAGGGAATCCCCCGGCCGCGCCTGACAAAGCCAAGCCGCAGAGCGCACCGCCGGCTGCCGCTTCGACGCTCAAGCCGGCGGTTTCGGCTGCGGCCGCGGCTCAAACTCCGACTCCGGCCGCAACTCAAACTTCGGCTCCGGCTCCGGCTCATGCTTCGGCCAAGCCTCTAACGGGAACCACGGCATCCAAGCCTTCGGGCACGGCTCCAGCGGCCAAGCCCGGCCTGATCGACAGGCTGAAGGCCATGCTACCATGGGCGAAGAAGTAGCAGTCCGGCGCACCCTCATTTTCAGGTTGGGAAAATGGAGATTCCGCCGATACATTGAGTTATCGAAGATTGGCCGTGTGCGTTCCCGCAGTTAGCCGTGCCGCGCTCATGTGCCTCGCTTCTCAAGTTGAAGAAGGACAAAGCGTTCTGGTCTTTCGTGCTGACGCTCCCGAAGAATTGAGGAGAGCTTTCGACGAAATGGACCTTTGTGACCTGCACGATTTCTTGACGGCATGGAATTGGACCGCATCCGATGAAGCCTTTGCCGGTGCTCAATCATCTTGTCAAGTGAGGGGTCGCAATGATCTATCTGACGCGGCGGGCTACCTTCTCGGCCTCGCACTACTACTGGAACGACGGCTGGACGGCGGAGAAGAATGAGCAGGTTTTCGGCCGCTGCTCGCGCCGCGCCGGGCACGGGCACAACTACACGCTGGAGGTTACGGTGGCCGGCGAACCCGACCCGGTGACCGGCTTTGTGGTCGATCTGAAGTGGCTCAAGGGTGTGATCGACCGCGAGGTGCTCGACGCTTGGGACCATCGCCACCTGAATCTGGAGGCGCCGGAGTTCGCCGTGGAGAAGCTGATCCCGACCACGGAGAATCTGGCCATCGCGGCCTGGAAGCGCCTGGAGCCTGCCGTTACGGCGGCCGGAGGCGCGCGGTTGAGCCGGGTGCGCATCTATGAGACGCCGGAGATCTTCGCAGAGTACGAAGGTGGCTTATGAGCGCTGCCTTGGAGAGAGCCTGCTTTGGCCGCCGCTACACAATCTCTGCCAGCCACCGGCTGCATACGGATGCGCTCTCGGCGGCGGAGAACCGGGCGGTGTACGGCAAATGCAACAATCCTCAAGGGCACGGGCACAATTACGTGGTGGAGGTGCTGGTGGGCGGCGAGGTAGACGCCGAGACCGGCATGGTGGTGAACATGGCGGCGCTTGACGAGGCGGTGCGCAGCCGGGTGCTGGAGCGATTCGACCACGCCAATTTGAATCTGGACCCCATATTTGCGAATCTCGTGCCGACCACCGAGAATCTCTGTAGGGCGGTCTTCGAGTTGCTCGATGGATCGGTCGAGCCCGCGAAGCTGGCGCGGGTGCGCGTGGAAGAGACCGAGAACAACTCTTTTGAGTGTGAAGGCGAGTGATTCAGAGATGCGAGCAGGCGGAGAATAGCCGCGGGTCCTTCGACTGCGTCCGCCGCGGCGGACTCCGCTCAGGATGACACGATGAACAAGAAGGATTGCAGTTCGCCCTATTCCCCAGGGCGGGAGGGATGAGGATCATGGCGCAGCCGATTGCATTGAGCAAGGGCGTTCGCAGAGCGGTACGGTTGGAGGAAGGGCTGAGCGAGTTCAGCACCCAGGACATGCTGCGCGAGATTCTGGGCCGGTTTGGCGAGGACCCCAGCCGCGACGGCCTGATCGCGACGCCGAGCCGGGTTGAAAAGTCGATGGCCTTCCTGACCAAGGGCTATAGAGAGGATCCGGCGACAATTCTGCGCGGGGCGCTCTTCGACGAAGACTACGACGAGATGGTGATCGTCAAGGACATCGAGATCTTCTCGCTCTGCGAGCATCACATGCTGCCCTTCTTCGGCAAGGTGCATGTGGCCTATATTCCCAAGGGCCGGGTGATTGGGCTGAGCAAGATTCCCCGCCTGGTGGAGGTTTTTGCGCGGCGGCTGCAGATACAGGAGCGGCTGACGCGGCAGATTGCCGACGCTATTCACGATGCCATCGAACCGCAGGGCGTGGGCGTGGTGGTGGAGGCGCGGCACCTGTGCATGATGATGCGCGGTATTGAGAAGCAGCATTCCTCCACGGTCACTTCGGCAATGGTGGGCTGCTTCCGCCAGAAGGAGACGCGGCTGGAGTTTCTGTCGCTGGTGCGGCAATCCGGCTCGGGCGAAGTGTAACTGCTCGCTGCGCGGGATGGGGAGATGCTCCGGAGCTTCTTGCCTTTCCGCCCTGCGCGTTGCGGCTGAGATACCGCGCCTTCATTGCCTGAGCCGCGGCCAGCGCCTGGTTGAACATCTTCGTCCCCATTTCATCGATCTTCTTCAGCGTCGCGCGATCGTCTTGAGGGTTGAGCACCTTTTCCGCAATCTTCGCCAGTTGCTGCCAGTCGTGCCAATCGCCAATTCGATCCTTGACCACGCCCAGAGCGTCCACGAGCTTCGGGTTTGCATCCTTGGTCAGTTGCAGCAGATAGCGCAACTCCTTGACCTGGATGCGGAAGGCATGGAGATTCTCCTCGTTCAACACGGGCCAGCGGTTGAGCTCATCGATGAGCCTCATCGCCGCCTGCCCGCTGGAACCCTTGCCGGTGGTTCCGGTCATTCCGCCGGGCTTGCTTGCGTGGCACCGCTTTTCGATCTGCATGGAAAATTGCTTCAAGCCGCGGCGAGCATCGCTGCGCTGCTCGGAGATCGCGTCGAGCAGTTCGCGGGCGCCTTCAATGCGCATGGAACTCAAGTAATCGACCAAGCGGGCCACCGAGAGGTTGCGGTGATACCTGTCGAGGCTGCGCGCCTTGGCGGCCAATACATCCATGTCGCGCACGTCGCCCGCGGCCTTGCGCACGGGCCTGATCGTCTTCAGCAGGCGGCGCGTCAGCTTGCTGTCGCCGGGCATCAGCGCGGCGGCAATCGCTTCGACCCGGCGCGCGCAGGTGCGCAGATTGTGAACGTCTTCGATTGGAGGCTCACGGGTGAGGCTCTTCAACGATTTGCGCAACATGCGAACCGGTTTCCGGACGTTGCCGAGTTCCAATTCCATAGTCCACAAGGATAGAAGCCGTTTGCCGGGTTGGCAAAGGATCGCCGTCCATAGGACTTAGCGCGGACGTCCAATGCTCGGCGGCTGGCTACGCGTCCCTCGCAAATGCTTTAGTGTGGTTTCAGGTGCGCAAGCGTGAACGGACTTCTGGTAATCGACAAGCCGGGCGGCATGACCAGCCACGACGTGGTGGGGCTGGTGCGCAGGATTACCGGCGAGCGGTCGGTTGGCCATCTGGGCACGCTGGACCCCATGGCGACCGGCGTGCTGCCCCTGCTGCTGGGCAAGTTTACGCGCCTGGCGCAGTACTTTTCCTCCGCGGAGAAGCGCTATGCGGGATCGATTCGCTTCGGCTTCTCGACGGATACTTATGACGCCGAGGGCGAACCTGCCGGGCCGGACCTTTTTGCGGGGTTGAATCCGCCTTTGACGCTCGACCAGGTGCGCGCGGCGGCCAGCAGGTTTCATGGGGAAATGGAGCAGATGCCGCCGCCCTTCTCCGCAAAGAAGATCTCCGGCACTCCGGCCTACAAGCTGGCGCGCGAGGGCAAGCCGGTGGAACTCAAGGCGGCGAAGGTCCAAATTGCCAGCTTTGAGATTGCCGCGCTAAAGGACGCCGAGGCCAGCTTCACGATTAGCATCAGCGCCGGGGGCTACGTGCGCTCGGTGGCTCACGAGCTGGGCCAGGATCTCGGTTGCGGCGCGCACCTGAGCTGCCTGCGGCGAACCCAGGCGGGCGCGTTCACGCTCGGCGAGGCCCACCCGCTGGAGGAACTGAAAGCGCTGGCTGGGAACCTGGACGCGATGGAGGAGCTATGCATTCATCCGCGCAGCCTGCTGCCGGAGATGCCGTCCGTCACGGGCGACGCGATGGCGCTGGGGCGGCTGCGCAATGGCGCGCAGGCCAATCTGCCGGAGTTCTCGCGCGCGCCGCTGGTGAAGGTCTTTGCCGGGCAGCGGGAGCTGGTGGGCATCGCCAAACGAGTGGCGGGAACGCTGTTTCAGCCGGTGGTGGGGATGGGGTGAGGACAGCGGTCAGTTGTCAGTGGTCAGTGGTCAGTTTGTGAATGGACGGTGCGAGCTTCTTCTGTTTGTACCAACGGATTTGCAACAATACGGTCGGGCGGAATCAATAACCGATAGGATGCTGAACAGATGAAAACCCTGATCCTTTTTGCCATTTGTTTGTGTGCTTTCAATGCACTGCCAGCACAGGAACCCGTATCGCATGATGAGGCGCTGAAGCAGATCTACAGCCAATATGATGCGGAGAAGCAGACTGCGCAGTGGGTCTGCACCAAGAATCAGGAGCTAGGACCGCTTCACGAAGGGTGGCCTTGCGATAGGGAAGATGAGACGGTTTCCGTCTCGGTCGAGTTAAGTGCAGAAATTAAGGAGGATGGCACGGAGAAGGTTTATGCGGTGGCAAGCGCCAAACCAGTCAGCGATCCGCTTGGTTATGGCTGCCACGCTTGTGCGCCAGCGATCGGTGTGGGAGTCTTCGGGTGGAATGGGCAGCACTGGGTGCTGGAGAGCGCCAATGCCGCCGTAGGATTCTATGGCGGATGGGGCAGTCCACCGTGGATTGAGCTTGTACAGATTGGGCCCGAAAAGCATGGCGTCCTGCTATCAGTCGATGACATGGGGCAAGGATACGCTTGGTCTTTCAAGAGACTACTGACGCCGCTGGGCAAGACTGTCAGCGAAGTTTGGCGTATTGAGGATGAACAAGACAACTTTGGTGCTATCGATCCGAACGATAAGCTGAATAGGCAGGTGCCGTTTAGGTCGGTGTCTGCGTTCAAATTCAACGCGGGGCTTTCATACGACGGCGGTTCCCCTGATTATTACGATATAGAGGTAATTTCAAGGGGCGAGGATAGAGTGGACTTCGATCATCCGCTGAAACATGAGAACTGGACGGAGATTTACCGGTTTAAAGACGGCAAGTACAGGCTGTTGAGCCACAAGGATTTTGTCGAGATCAAGAGGGCCAAGAAGAAGTTGCCTCGGTAGATTTGTATTCCTTGGACGGTAGGTAGCGAATCCTTGCGGCGGACTGGCGTGGCAGGTGCGCGACACTTTCTTCCTTGTTGATCTCTGTTCTCTGCTGCCTGCTTCATTGGCCTTTGCGCAGCAGCGGCGTGAGCACCGGCAGCAGCGTCCGCGCGATGATCTCGGAGCCTTTGGCGGTGGGATGGATGCCGTCCGCCTGGATGGTACCGGGCACGTGCACCATATCCTTATAGATCATGGGAACGAATGGGGTGTGGTGCTTGGCGGCGAGGTCGCGGAAGACCTGCTCGAAGGATTGGATGTAGTCGCCGCCGTAGTTGGGGGGCAGGGTGATGCCGGCGAGCAGGATCTTGATGTGGGCGTTTTCAAGCCCGGTCAGCACGGCATCGAGGTTGCGCCGGGTCTCGCTGGGGGGCAGGCCGCGCAGGCCATCGTTGCCGCCGAACTCGACGATGACGACTTCGGGGTGCAGGAGCAGGATGGAGCGCAGTTCCTCGACGGCGTCCTTGGTGGTTGCGCCGCTCTCTCCCTGGTTGTTCACCTTGTAGCGGTAGCCGCGGCTGTCCAGGTCCCGCTGCAGCGCGTCGGGATAAGACTGCCCGGTCTGGAGGCCGTAGCCGGCGGTGATGCTGTCGCCGAAGCAGACCAGGACGGGCCGGTCGGCGGCCATCCCCGGGCCGGCCAGAAGAATCAGCCACAACGAAACAATCGATGAGCGGCGAACGTACACAAAGACAGTGTATCTTCGCTAGGGCGCGGAAGCGGTTGGAGTTTGGTGGTCTCCCACCCTTGCGCCAGAGGAGAGGCGCAAGGATGGGGCACGGGGCAATCGCCGGATTGAGAGCGGAAGGCAACCGCAGGTCCTTCGGCTCCGGTCGCCGCGGCGACCGGAGCTCAGGATGACAGCATTTATGTGATGAAAAGATGTGATTCATGGAGGCTGGCAAGTGATCGAGGTTCGGGACGCGAAGAAGTGGATTCAGAACGGGGCGCGGCGGGTGGAGATTCTGAAGGGAATTTCTCTCGTCATTCCGGCCGGGCAGTTCGTGGCCATCGTGGGCGCCAGCGGCAGCGGCAAGAGCACGCTGCTGGGGCTTCTTGCCGGTCTCGATACGCCCAGCAGCGGCGAGATCTGGCTGGACGGCGTGCCGATCCACAATCTGGCCGAGGCGGAGCTGGCCGCGGTGCGGGGCAGCAAGATCGGGTTTGTCTTCCAGTCGTACCAACTGATTGCGACGCTCACGGCCCTTGAAAACGTGCTGCTGCCCCATGAGTTGAACGTGGAAGGCAGCGGCCTGAAGCAGGCGCGGCGGCTGTTGGACGAGGTTGGCCTGAAGGACCGGATGGATCACTACCCGGTGCAGCTTTCCGGCGGCGAGCAGCAGCGGGTGGCGCTGGCGCGGGCGTTTGTGGTTGAGCCGCCGATTGTGATGGCCGATGAGCCGACGGGCAACCTGGACTCCGTGAACGGGCGGATGGTGTTGGACCTGCTGCTGGAGCGGAATCGCAAGGCTGGTACTACGCTGGTGCTGGTGACGCACGACCCCGAAGTGGCCAGCCGCGCGGATCGCAAGATCGTGCTGCGCGACGGGCTGGTGGTTGAGGACACGCTACCTTTTTCGGGACCGAATGCCGGTGCCGGATGTCGCGATTCGGGCGCGAACGAAAGCCTCATTTTGCATCATGACCCGGAGAATCCCCCCTCAGGGGCTAAAGCCCAGGACGAAGCTGGTGGGTTAATGTACGGGTTAAAGCCCGTACCGTTCACTGGGTTGAGTTCTTTCACAGCCGATGTGGGCCTTTCTGCCGCTTGCTTGGCGGAGCAGGCGCAAAATGGCTAAGCGCGCATTGAGCTGGAAGCGGGCCGGGGCCATCGGCTGGCGGGACTTGAAGTCCGCGCCGGGCAAGTTCGGCTTTGTGGTGCTGTCGGTTGCGGTGGGGGTTGCAGCCCTGGTGGGGGTGCGCGGCTTCAGCGAGAGCTTCCGGCGGACTCTGGGCGCCGAAGCGCGGTCGCTGATGGCCGGCGACCTGAGCGCGCGCATCTTTCGCGAGCCGACGGCCGAGGAGAAGAGCAAGATTGCGGCCATCGTCAAGCAGAGTGGGCAGCCGGGAATCCGCTCCACCTGGACGACGGAGACCGTTTCCATGGCTTCGGTCCCGCCCGATCCGGTGCCGCTGCTGGTTTCGCTCAAGGCCGTGGACCCCGTCGAGTATCCCTACTACGGCACGGCCGAACTGGAGCCGGCGATGAGCCTGGAGCAGGCCCTCGGTGGGGATTCGGCGGTGGTGGCGGATGAGTTTCTCATTCGCCTGAATGCGCACGTGGGCCAGACGCTGCGGCTGGGCGGCAGGGAGTTCAGGATCGCCGCAGTGCTGAAGCAGGAGCCGGACCGCATGGGTTCCAGTGCGGGATTGGGGCCGCGGGTGATGATCTCGCAGGCGGCGCTCGGGCGCACGGGGCTGATTGCGCCAGGGAGCCGTGCCAGCCAGCGGCTGCTGATGAAGCTGCCCGAGAACGCTCCCTCAAAGCTCGCGGGCAAGGCTGCCGCGCCGATCGATCCCGTGGCCATGCGCAAGCAACTGGAGGAGGCGCTGCCCGACGCGCAGGTGATGGACTTCCGCGAGGGCAATCCGGCGCTGAGCCGCGGGCTGGACAATGCGACCGCGATCTTGAGCCTGATCTGCCTGGTGGCGATGGTGCTGGGAGCCATCGGCGTGGCCATGGCCATGCACGCTCACCTGGAGCAACGCATGGATATGCTGGCTATTTTGAAGGCTCTGGGCGCGGGATCGGCCGACCTGCTGCGCATCTTTCTGTTGCAGACGCTGGGGCTGGGGCTGGCCGGAGGCGCGCTGGGCGTGGCCGCCGGCGTGGGCGTGATGGCCGCGCTGCCGGCGGTCTTCGGCAAGCTGCTGCCGGTTCACGCGGTGCTCGGATTTCCCTGGCGGTCGGCGCTGGCCGGGTTGGGGACGGGACTGCTGACCACGCTGCTGTTTTGCCTGCCGCCGCTGCTGGACGTGCGGAATGTGAGGCCGGTGCTGGTGCTGCGGCGGCTGGTGGAGCAGGAATCAGCAGTGGACGTCGAAGATTTCATTGAGCGATCTCCGCTGATCTACGTTTTGCGGCACGTGCTTCCTCCGTTTGCGTGGAGACTACTTGCTAGAGTGCTAGCCACGGTCAACGCGTGGTTTGACCGCTGGTGGGAGCGGCGGCTGCAATTGGGGCTTTCGATTGCGGTGGTCGCGGCGCTGGGAGGAATCGCCTGGGCGCTTTCCGACTCGGTCGTGGTGGGCGGGTGGTTTGCGGTTATGTTTGCGAGCGCGCTGCTGGTTCTGCTGGCGCTGGCGTGGGTTGCGCTGTGGACGCTGCGCTTCCTGCTCGATCGCGTCCGGTTGCGGCTGCCTTCGTCGCTTCGGCACGGGCTGGCGAACCTTTACCGGCCGGGCAACCAGTCGGCGGCGGTTCTGGCGGCGCTGGGCACGGGCGTCATGCTGATTCTGGCCGTCTACCTGACGCAGGCGGCGCTGCTGAGAGACCTGCGCGACACGGCCTCGCCCAAGCTGCCCAATATCTTTCTGGTCGATGTGACCACGGACGAGGCCGCGGGAGTGAAGAACTTCTTTCAGCACGAGCCGGGAGTGAGCCAGCCTCTGGATCTGATGCCGGTGGTGCCGGGGCGGTTCGTTTCGCTGAATGGCAAGACGCTGGATCAGCTCAAAGGGCAGCATTATCCGCGCCGGATGCTGGAACATGCTGAGTTGAGCTGGGCCGACGCGCCTCCAGAGGGCGACAAGGTGACCGAGGGCAAGTGGTGGACCGATGCCGGCGCGGCGGAGTTAGCCGTCGGCACTGGGGCGGCCGAACGGCTGCACCTGGGAGTGGGTTCGGCGGTCGAGCTGGAAGTGGGCGGGACGGTGCACAAGCTCAAGGTCGCCGCAGTCTATCGCGCCGATGGGCAGCACCTGGGCACGCGCATCGAGTTCGTGCTGCCTTCCGGGCTGCTCAAGGATCAGCCGGCCACCTGGTACGGCGGCGCACACATCGATCCCAGGCAGGTGGCGACGATGGAGCGGGCGCTGTTTGCGGCCTATCCGACCGTTTCGGTGATCAATATTGCCGATGTGCTGGCGCGAGTTGAGAGCCTGGTCGATCAGATCACATTCGTGGTGCGCTTCCTGGCCGGTTTTTCGATCTTTGCCGGGCTGACGATTCTGGCCTCGAGCATTGCTGGCACGCGCTTCCGGCGGATGCAGGAGGCCGTGGTGCTGAAGACGCTGGGCGCCACGCGGATGCGGATTGTGCGCACCTTCAGCGTGGAGTTCAGCGTACTGGGCCTGCTGGCCGGCTCGGTGGGCGTGATCTTCGCCAACTTGCTGACGAAGGTGCTGCTGGAATGGGCCAAAGTGGACTTTCACATCGAGTGGCGCGCCACGCTGGTTGCCCTGGTGGGGACGGCGGCGCTGGCTACGGCTACCGGCTGGATCGCCAGCTATAGGATTCTTGGGCTCAGGCCGCTGGAAGTGCTGCGCGAGGAGTAGAAGCCTCGAAACGGGCGGCGGAGATTCAGGCCTGCCAAGCCGCGGCGATCGGCCTGGGTGGGACAGCGGGACGCGCACGGGACAGAGACAGTGAAGACGCGCTAGAGCGGACAGATGCCGATCACGCTCAACATGCGTCCGGCGCGGCCGCGCGAGGCGCGATGGGAGAAGAACAGCTCCGGCTGGCAGGCGGTGCAGCCGCCCACCAAATTGATCGAGCGGGGCTTGAGGCCTGCCGCGAGCAACTGGCGGCGGTTGGCCTCCGCCAGGTCCAGGTGCAGGCTGGGTCCGAGGGGTGAGTGGCCGGGCGCGCGCTGGGTGAGAAAGAGCATGGGATACTTGACCCGCACCGGATCGGCATCGCTGACCTCGCGGAAGAGATCGTTTGCGTAAGCGAACTGAGAGTCGAAGCTGGAGAGCACTTCCTCTCCAACGGAATAGCAGCAGGGGCCGATGCCGGGGCCGATGGCGGCCACCAGATCCTCGGTGCGAGAGCCGAATTCGAGGCGCATGCGGCCCACCCCGGACTCGACGATTCGCTTTACGGTTCCCCGCCAGCCGGCATGGAAGGCAGCCACCACGCGGCGCTTGCGGTCGGCCACCAGCACCGGAATGCAGTCGGCCGTTTGGACCGTGAGGAGCAGACCGGGCTGATCGGTCATCAGTCCGTCAGCCCTCGACGGTAGTTCGCGGTCGGCGTCCTGGGCTCCGACCACGATGAGGACGCTCGAATGAATCTGGCGGAGCGTGACCAGAGGCGTGGCTCGGTCTCCGGTGAGCGCTTCGGCCAGAAGCTGGCGGTTCCGGACAACGGTACCCCGGCTGTCGTCGGCAGTGAAGCCAAGATTCAGTTCGCCGGGCGCATCGTCGGGGCAGTAGGCGCGGCTTTCGCCGCCTTTGCGGGTGCTGAATCCATACCAAAGCCAAGTGAATCTTTCCCAGCCTGGAACCGGCAGCCACTGAACGCCGTTGGCTGCCATACGGGGAGCCGGCGGGGTTCGCGAGAGATCCTCCAGCGCGGCGCGCTCAAAACGTACGCGCCGGGCAATGCCGGCGGCATGACCGCGCAAGCTTCGCGTCAGGCCCGCATCTTTGAGCAGGCCGTCGATGGCCTCGACATCCTTGGAGGAATCGGGATTTGGGGTGGAAGAGGGCCGCATCTGATCCCGATTTTATCTGGCTGCGGATTGCCTATGGCATCCGACCGGAGATCGAACCTGGATTCGTTGCCCGGAAAGCATGTGGGCCTACCTTCCGGTAGGCCCGCTTGAGAGGCATTTGAGGTGGGGAATCTGGGGGGGCTTGAGAGAAGAGGTCCAAAAACGGACCTTCGAAAAGGGATGGATACCTTTCGTGGCGGGAACAACTTCGGGGAAGCCTCTGCTTGTTATTTCTATAGATGCTCGAAGTGGAAAAAGGTTGCAGGGTTCGAGGAGTTTTAATTTCGAGCCTAGTTTTGCCCCGTTCACAGACATTTTCTCTCCCTTTCTTGCTCCGCGCCGACAATCCGTGGATGCGGGAGTGCGTTCCCTGCTCCCGGTTGAGGTGTCCTTATGTCCGTCGCCGCGCTATCGACCGCGGGGTTCTCGCAGTACATTTCCGCCTCGAGCAGTCTCTCGGCCTCTCAGCAGGCCTGGCAGTCGCTGCAACAGAGCCTTTCATCGGGAAATCTGACCGCTGCGCAGAGCGCATTCAACACCTACAACCAACTGAACCAGAGCTCGTCCGCGGCCGGCGCGACCGGTTCATCCGCCAGTTCGCAGCTTGCGACCGATATGACGGCCCTGGGCAGCGCCATCGGTTCCGGTGATCTCTCCACGGCCCAGTCGGCCTTTGCCACCGTCCAGAGCGACCTGAAGAACACGCCGTCGCAGGCGATGGCCAACGCGGAAAGCGCCGTGACCCAGACCGTGCAATGGGTGGACGACCTGCTCAACCTCTCCGATTCGAGCAGTTCCTCGTCGACTCCCAGCGACCCCACGACGGCGATCCTCGATAACGCCTATGGGCTGAACTCCTCGACGAACACCACGGACCCGACCGTCGCGCTGCTCGAAAGCAAGTACGGCGACGGGAGTACCGGGAGCGCCTCAAGCTCCGGCACTTCCGGGTTGGCCTCAAGCGGCAGTTCGGGAAGCGCCGCCAGCGTGGTGAGCAGCGGCAATGCCGGCAGCGGCGCCAGCGTCAACGTCTATGCATAGAGGAACGGCCAGCTTGAGCGCTTCTACATGGGTGGCAAAACGCCGGGGCCGATAGCGGCGAGGGCTTCTTCCGGCTCGGGGCGTACGCGGAAGTCGGCGTAAGCCTGGGCGAGGACTACGCGTCCGGCCGGGCTGATTACATAGGTGGCGGGAATGGGAAGACGCCAGCTTGATTCGCCGTTGACGAAGGGGATGTTGATGAGGATGGAGAGATAGTAGTCGCGGTGGTATTGCGGGATGGTGTAGGCGAGACCGAATTTCTCGGCCAGCGCGCAGCCGGGGTCGCTGAGTACCGGGAACGGCAGGCGATGCTGGCCGGCCATAAAGTCGCTTTGCCGCTCGGTCTGCGGGCCAATGGCAACCATCAGGGCGCCGCGCTCGCGCAGAGCGCAGTAGAGGTCGCGCCAGGCTTCCAGCTCGGTGACGCAGTACGGGCACCAGCGGCCACGAAAGAACTTGACCACCAGCGGCCCAAGGGCGAGCAGGTCCGCCGAGCGAACCAGGCGGCCGGCGGCGTCGTTGAGGGCAAAGTCGGGAGCCAGCGCACCGACGGGGAGGATGCGGTCTTCAATACCGGTGGCGAAGAGCTCGGCGACGGCGCGCTCACCGGTGGCAAGCCGCTCGGCCTGCACCAACTGCCTTGTGTTGGCGGTGATCTCGTCGAGTTGGTCCTGCAAGGTTATGGTGGTCATGCGCGTTCCTCGGTGACAACAGAGCGTTCAGGGGCATTGCGGGCGGAGCCGATTCACGGTCTCGCATCTTCCCGGCAAAGGGAGCATCCATCTCGCGGAGCGAAAGCTGTACCGCCGATGCCCGGCGCGTTTCGCGGCACTGCCCGTGCTTGAGTTCATTGCGCACCCCGATCTTCTTCCATTGTGCGCCAGGCGAAGGGGTTTTGCTGAACTCGATCGGATCGTCTCCGGCCGCGGCCTGGCGCCGGAACACAAGCAAATGCTGGATGAACGCGGCATCGGCTGCCTACCGGCATAGAGCCTGCAGAAGAATTCTCTCTGAATGCCAGCTTCCATGGAGCTTTCAAGAAACTTCTTTACACCTTGGCTTTCCATACAGCATAATCGGGCATCCTTGGAGCACTCGCTCTTCCCCGGTTTCCCCTCCTCCCCCAACAGCGCGTGATCTCTGAGTAAATCAAGGAGGAAAGCACACATGCGTAAGCTCAACCCCATACTCTTGGGATTGTCACTAGCGGTCTGCGCCGGTTTGCCGGCCACTGCGCAGGACGCTTCACAAGCAACCGTTTCGGCGCCCAAGTACATGGAAATCACGGTGGAATACACCAAGCCAGGCAAGGGCGGCATGGCCCACGACAAGACGGAGGGCGCCTTCGTCCAGGCCATGACCAAGGCCAAGTTTCCCATCCACTATGTGGCCTTCAACTCGATGTCCGGCCAGGCGAGGGCCATCTATGTGGCTCATTTCGACTCCTTTGACGCGCTGCAAAAGGCCAACAAGGCTTTCGACAACCCGGCCTCCATGGCAGAGTTTGAGCGGTTCAACGTGGCCGATGGCGAACTGCTGGAAAACACCAAGCAGTTGATCTTCAGCTACGTGCCTGACCTGAGCTACCATTCCAAGACGCCCACCCCGCAGGTCCGCTATCTGGAAGCGCGCATTCTCCACGTTCGCCCCGGCCACGGTAAGGAATTCGAAGATCTGGTGAAGATGTGGATCGCTGCCGCCGACAAAGCCGGAAGCAGCGATCATTGGGGCGCATACCGCATCGAGTACGGCGACCAGCTCGGCTCCTACGTCTTCCTCACCGCCGACAATTCCATGGCCGATATCGACCAGAGCTACGCCGAGGAGCCCAAATTCACCGCGGCCCTGACGGACGAGGATAAGAAGAAGATGCGCGAACTCCGCGCCGCGGCCATCGACACCGATCGCTACGAACTGTACTCGGTCAACCCGGTCCAGAGCTATGTGAGCGAGGACTGGATCAAGGCCGACCCCGAGTTCTGGAAGCCGAAGCCGGCCCCGGTCGCCAAGCCCGCCGCCAAGCCCGCCACAGCGGAAAAGAAAGCCATGCCGTAACGGACCGTCTTTCCGCACCATTCCGGCAATTGCATGAGCGGCTCGGGCATCGCCGGAGCCGCTTGCCGCATGAGCTCAGCTGCGAAGCGGACGTAGGATCGATCCCCTAGAATGACCTTGCGGAGTCTTCAATGGAACGCGGACTCCGCGACCCCACGAACGGCAGTTCCGCGGCCTTGGCCTCGATACCCCGGAGGAGAAGAATCTGAAGAACGGAATTCCCCAACTCACCGTGAAGGAACTGAAGCGCCGCATGGACGCCGGCGAAGACGCCTACATCCTCGACGTTCGCGAGCCTTATGAGTACCGAATCGCCAACCTCGGCGGCCAGCTCATCCCCCAGAACGAGGTGCCCAGCCGCCTGGCCGAGATCGATCGCGACCGCGAGGTCATCGTGCAGTGCCGCTCCGGCTCGCGCAGCCAGCGCATTGCGGAGTTTCTCAAGCAGGTTGGTTATCCAAGAGTTGTCAACCTCGCCGGCGGCATCCTGGCCTGGAGCGACGAGGTCGACCCCAGGGTGCAGAAGTACTGAGGCGGCGCGTGCGGCCGGGCGATTGAAACACCCATTTTCGAATAAGGCAGGCTCACTGCACCCCGGAGGGAGAGGGAATGGAAGGCTTGACGCTGCTGGGCACGCACGTTCGTCTCGAACCGCTTCAGCGCTCCCACGCCGATGGCTTGGCGGCGGCCTCGGCAGCCGACCCCACGCTCTATCGGTGGACCATTGTTCCCCAGGGCATCGCCGAGGCTGCGAGCTACATCGAAACCGCCTTGGCCTCGCGGGACGCGGGCAGCGCCGTACCCTTCGCCATCGTTCGCCTGGAAGACGGCTTGGTCATTGGGTCCACGCGCTTCTTCAATCTGGAGCTATGGCCGTGGCCCGCGGGCCATGCCCGCCACGGCCGCCACGATCCCGACGCCTGCGAGATCGGCTATACCTGGCTGACCCGCTCGGCCATCCGCACCGCCGCGAACACCGAGGCCAAGCGGCTCATGCTGGCCCATGCCTTCGAAAGCTGGAAGGTGCTGCGCGTCTGCCTGCACACCGACGTACGCAACCTGCGATCGCGCGCCGCGATCGAACGCATCGGCGGGCAATTTGAAGGGATTCTCCGCGCCCATCGGATGGGAGCCGACTATGCGCCGCGGGACTCGGCCCGCTTTTCGATCATTGCCGGGGAGTGGCCCGAGTTGGAGCGGCGGCTGGCTCAGACCGCCTGACTTGCCTGCGCATTGCCGAGTTCTTCAGATGGTCCGGCTGCCCAGCGCCGTCCGTCTTGAACGGTTCCGGGAAGTCCCCCTTGAAATCCAGGCAACCATAAAGCCTTCCTCCCTGCGGCAGAGCACTCGCTTTTCAGCGGAAGAGTGGGAATTCCCATTTCTGCAACCCATGTCTCTTCAAGGACGACCCCTGAAAGCCGATCCACGATAGGCCAGTTTCCCCGCCCGCTTGCGGGCTATACTCCTGCGTGTAATGGCGTCCCGCGGCACAAAATCGAGTGGCCTCGGCTGGGCGCGCGCAACGTTCGAAGGAGCGCGAGACGATGCCTCCACGGCAGGCAGAGCACCGTCTATCGCGTCTTTTTCAGATGCCGCGGAAACCCCCTTGGAGTCGCACATGAGCCGCATTTCTGTTCAGCGCGCCAGCCCGAAGATTCATTGTGCCGCTGTTCCCGCCGCTGACCCGGCCATCGCCTCATGGTTTTCGACGAGACAGATCCGAAGCGGAACGCTGGCGCTTGCGGCTTTGCTACTGGCGGTCGCGGGCGCGCAGGCGCAAGCCGCCTTGGGCTCAGAACCGGTCGGCTCGGCCTCCGGCGGGCAAAATGTAACGGTCACGGCGCGGGCCGCTGGCACGGTGGCCGCAGTGGAAGTGCTGACGCTGGGAGTGGCCGGCCTCGACTTCGCCAAGGGCATCGGCGCATTGAACTGCGAAAATGCGGCGCTCGCGGCCGGCACCGCCTGCACGGAATCCGTCACCTTCACTCCCGCGGCTCCCGGCCTGCGCATCGGCGCGGTGGTGCTTCTGGACGGCGGTGGCAATGTTTTGGGAACGGCGTTCCTTTCCGGCACGGGCCTGGGCGGATTGGGGGTTCTGGTTCCCGGCAACGTCCTCCCGGTCGCGGGCGACGGCATCTACAAAGGTCCGGTGCTGGATGGAAATCCGGCCACGGCGGCGTCGCTCTACTTGCCCACCAGTGTGACCCTGGACGGCGCGGGTAACCTGTATATCGCCGACTGCCTCCACAACCGGGTGCGCAAGGTAACGGCCTCCACCGGCCTGATCTCGACCATCGCCGGCAATGGCGATCCAACCTATACGGGCGATAACGGACCGGCGGCGAACGCGACCCTCGACGCTCCGTCGGGCGTGGCCCTGGATGGAGCGGGCAATCTCTACATTGCGGATTCCGGCAACAACGCCGTCCGAAGGATTGCGGCCTCCACCGGCATCCTGACCACGGTGGCCGGCAACGGCACGCTCGGAAGCGCCGGCAATGGCGTTGCGGTGACCTCGGCCGAACTCAATCAACCCCAGGGCGTCACCGTCGATGCGAGCGGAAACCTGTACATAGCCGACACCTCCAACCATCTCATCCGCAGAGTCGATGCAGTCTCGGGCATCATCGCCACAGTGGCGGGAAACGGGATCACGAATCCGGCGACGGGCGACGGAAGCTACTCGGGAGACAACGGACCGGCGATCCAGGCCGGACTCGACTTTCCCTATGCGGTGGCCTTCGATGCTTCCGGCAACATGTACATTCCGGACTCGAAGAACAATGTGGTTCGCAAGGTTGCGGGCGTGAACGGAATCGTGACCGCAAGCAGCACCATCACCACGTTTGCCGGAACCGGCGCTCCGGGCTTTTCAGGCGACGGCGCGGCGGCAACGGCGGCCCAGCTCTGGTCGCCGGAGGGCGTGGCTGCCGACCCGGCCGGGAATCTCTATATAGCGGACACGCAGAATGCCAGCATCCGCAAGGTGAGCTCGGCGACCGGATTCATCTCCACTGTCGCCGAGAGCGGCGTCGGCGAGGATTTCAACGGCGGCGCACTCGCTACAGTGAGCCTCTACGGGCCAATCGGCCTCTTCCTGGATGGCGGCGGCAACCTTTACGTGGCCGATTCCCTGAACATGATTGTCCAGGAGTTACAAAGCAATTTCGCGGCTCTGGACTTCTCCAATGGCCTCAACAACACGACAATCTCGGTCCGCCAGGGGGAGAAATCCGCGACCCAGCTTCAGGAGATCGAAAACGACGGGAACGCCGCATTCGATCTGACCTCCATCAGCTTTGGCCAGAATGCCGCGCTCGATCCGGCGGCGACCACCTGCGTCCTCAGCCCTCCGTCCCTGGCGATGAATGAAGATTGCCTGATCGGCGCGGTCTTTGCGCCTTCCACTACGGTAGCGATTCCGCCGCCAGCCACGGAAGAGCAGTTGACGGGCAATATCGACGCCGCCGCCAGCACGGTGAACGCACCCCTCCAGATCGAAGTGGTGGGGATTGCGTCGGTGGTCAATGCGACCACGACGACGCTCACCTCCAGCCTCAATCCTTCCGGCTTCGGACAAGCCGTCACCTTTACCGCAACCGTGGCCACGGGCGCTGAAACCGGCACTCTCACCGGCACTGTCACTTTCGCCGCGGACGGAGTCGCCGCAGGCTCGCCGGTCGCCATCAATGCAGCCGGTGTGGCCGTGTATTCGACCACCGCGCTCATCGTGGGAGTGCACAGCGTTGCCGCCTCCTACAACAGCGACCCGGAGCACTTCCCGAGCACCTCGACGGTTCTGACTCAGACTGTGCTCGAAGGCACGATCGTCGCCCTGGCGTCCAGCCTGAATCCATCGAGCGTGGGCGCGGCGGTCACCTTCACCGCAACGGTGACGGTGCCGCCCGGCGGAGGCAGCGTTTCCCCGGACGGCACGGTCGTCTTCTCCGACGGCTCGGCGGCCCTGGGCAGCGCCCCACTCAGCGCGATGGGCGCGGCGAGTCTTGCTGTTTCGGCGCTGGCCAACGGCCTGCATTCGATCACCGCAACCTATCTTGGGGACGCCAGCAACCAGATTCAGGGCAGCACTTCGACGGTTCTGGTTCAGGATGTTCTGGTACCGGGCAAGGTAACGCTGGTCCCAAATCCCAACCCCTCGAACTACGGAGCGCCGGTCACATTTATCGTGGCGGTTGCCCCCACCGGGATTGCCTCCGCCACCGGCAGGGTGAACATTCTGAATGGAGCGCAACAGATCGGAAGCGGCGCGCTCGTGGGCGCGACGGGCCAGACCACCTTCACCACCAGCACGCTGACCGTCGGCTCGCATTCCATCACCGCCGCATACCTGGGCGATTCGACCTACGGCGCCAGCACTTCGGCGGCGGTTGCAGAGGTGGTGAATCAGGCGCAGACCTCAACGGCAGTGGCCGCCCCGGTTCCCAACCCAGGAATATCGGGTGGAACAGTGGCCATCACGGCGGTTGTGAAGATGACCGAGGGCGTCTCCGCGCCGGCGGGCACGGTGGCCTTCACCAGTGGAACCGCGACCCTGGGATCGGCCACGCTGGGCGCATCGGGAACGGCCACCATCGACTCGACCTTCGCGGCCGGGGCCTACCCGATTGTCGCCGCCTATTCGGGAGACGGCAACGATGGCGGAAGCGTCTCCGCTCCGTACTTGCTGACGGTGCAGCTGGCGACCACCGCTACCACGGTTACGGCCAGCCCCAGTCCCGCGGTCGTCGAATCCCCGGTCTCCTTTGTGGCCAAGGTGACGGGCAACGGGGGCATTCCAACCGGCGGCGTCGCCTTCTCCGCCGATGGCGCATTCATGGGAACCGCGACCCTGGACTCGACCGGCGCGGCCACGCTGAGCTACGGCGCGCTCGCCCCCGGCACTCACTCGATTACGGTGCGCTATGCAGGGGATGCGAACGACTCGGTAAGCGCGTCCCCGGCCATCAGCCTGGTGGTGACCACCATCCCCACGGCCACGGCTCTGGGCGCCTCATCGACGGCGGGCGCGTCCGCGCAGGTGACTCTGGTGGCCGCGGTTGTGGGCACCGCCGGCCCCACGCCCACAGGCACTGTCACCTTCAGCAATGGAACCACGGCGATCGGATCGGCGACCCTGAATTCGAGCGGAGTCGCGACGCTCATCCCCAATCTGGCAGCCGGCTCCTACACCATCGTCGCGGCCTATAGCGGCGATTCGATTCACAGTCCGTCCACATCGCAGCCGGCCACGGTCTCGGGCACGCCGGCCGGCTTCAATCTCGCCATCAACCCCTCCACGGTATCCATGACAACGGGGCAGAACGCCACGGTCGCCGTGACGCTCAACTCGATCAGCGGCTTTGCCGACGCCAGCATCGGGCTGGGCTGCGCGTCGCTGCCGGCGGCGGTCACCTGCCACTTCTCGGGGGTCAGCGTGGATCTCACGGCCAACGGCAGCCAGACCGTCCAGCTCACCATCGACACCAACAATCCGCTGAGCGGCGGTACGACCGCCATGAACGCCCGCCCAGGAAACCGGGACGCTACTCTGGCAGGCCTATCCATCTTGCCTGTCTTTTCCGTGGCCTTGACCATCTTCTTCGGCTGGATCTGGCGGCGATTCCGCCGGCGTCAGGGCGCGATCTGGACCATCGTGCCGATCCTGCTGCTCTCGTCGGCCGTCATGCTTGCGAGCGGCTGCTCCGGCTTTAGCCAGGTCACCGCCACGCCGGGCACGTACGTGATCCAGGTCACCGCCACGGGCGCCAACAGCGACGTGATCCACTATCAGAACCTGACGCTGGAAATCACGAAATAGGGCGAAGTCATGGGACTTTGCGCGGGAGTGAGATGAGAAGCGTTCACGGTTGCGGCAGAAGGCGGCGCGGCAATCCGAGGTTTCCGGCGGAGGCTCAGCCCCGAAAGATACCCCGGCGCCTAGTCTGCCGCAGGGGTGGCAAGCCGGGCCCGCGGATGAGCGCCCAAGCGATGTTCTTCGCCGCTCTTCTGGCGGTTTGCCTGGCAGGGTTGCGCCCCGCCTCCGCGCAGGTGACGCCGGCGGCAGAAGCTGGCGGCTTGAAGCTGACGGTAGGCGCAACCGCGACCGGATATTCCCTGGACTACGGCGAGAGGAAGATGCTGGGCGTGGCCGCCATCGCCGACGCGGACGCCAACCGCCGCATCGGGATTGAAGCCGAGGCCGGCTGGCTGATCTTCCACCAGACGGCCAACGTCAACACGGCGACTTATCTGATCGGCCCCCGCTACCACCTGACCTTCGGCAGGTTCCAGCCCTATGCCAAGGGCCTCGCGGGTTTTGGCCGATTCAATTATCCGTATAACCTGGGCCAGGACAAAGACCTGGTGATTGCGCCGGGAGGCGGGGTCGACTTCCGGCTGACGCGCCGGGTCCGGCTGCGGCTGGCCGACTTCGAGTATCAATACTGGCCCCAGTTCCACTATGGGGCGCTGTCTTCCTTCGGCGTCAGCTCCGGCGTTCGAGTCCGCATCTTCTGATTCGGGCTGCGAGATCGCGGGCGGGCGCGGGGCCGCTCGGCCGGGACAGGATCGCTTTCACTCAGCTCGCAATATGCGGGATCGATGGAGCCGCCGGCGGGGATTCTCCCCCGCGTGTGGCTGTCGATTTAGGCCCTTGACGCCCTGCCGGCTTCCATTCCCTGCGCCTCCCTTGACAGTGGTGGACAGAAGAATAAAAATGGCGGGTCGAGGCAAATCTAGCCATAGGCAGCGGCGTACGGAGGGAAAGTGAGAAACATGGGGAATTTGAAGGTTCTTGGAGTTTTGGCATTGATGGGCGCGGGCATGCTGGCGGCAGGCTGCAAGTCGGCGCCGGAGCTGACGGCGGCGCAGGCGCAGGCGCTGATCCAGGCCAAGTATGACCAGGCTCCCGCGGTGGGCGCCAACATCGCGGTGGACGATCTGGGCATGAGAATGGGGGCGACGGACAACTATTGGAAGCGGACCACGATCTATCCCAACAAGTTCTGGGCCGACTTCAAGTTGACCGATGAGGGCAAGAAGGCGCTCAAGCTGCAGGATGGGGGCGACGTAATCAAGTGGCGCCCGGATAACGCCGACGACAAGGGCTATTCGATCATTGTGGTCGCGCTGGCGGCCAATCATCTGAAGGCCCGCGACGTGCAGGATCCGCAAGACGACGTGGGAGGCAAGGGGGCTTCGTTCACCGAGGCCGTAAACCTGGATGGCGTTCCCGGTCCGCTTCAGGACATTGCCCACAACCCCGGCAACAAGCTGAGCAGCAAGCGCCAGGCCGAGTTTGCCCTGGATGGCGGGGCCTGGAAGCTGGTCGGCATTCAGTAGAGCGGAAGGATTCTTCGAGGAGTGGGGGCAACAAGTTGTCCCCGCCCGCGATTCACGCGCTCGCGCTGGATATTGTCATTCTCGGACGAGCGCCAAAGCCCATCGGAATCGGAGGTTGTACGATGCGCCTTGCCTCATGGCTCATTGTGGCGCTGTTCGCCCTCGCGCCGGTTTGCCTCGCCCAGTCCACTCCGGGACTGCTGCCTCTCCAGACCACATCCGGCACCGGATTCACCGGCGCGCCGTATTCGGGCAAGGAAACGACCGTCAGGGCGCAAACGCTGACCGACGGTACCACGGCGACGGACACCCTCGTGGAGCTTCTCTGGCGGGATGCCGAGGGACGCACCCGCAGCGAGATGGTCCGGCACACCGATTCGGGCAAGGAATATCGATCCGTGATTGTCACCGATCCTGTTGGCGGAGTGTATCTGAAGTGGATGATCGGCTATCCGTCTGCCAAACGGGTGATGCATATCTGGCCGGTAACGCCAGCCCAGAGAGTGACGGCCCCGCCGCCAACCGTTCCGGCATCGCCCTCAAGCCCCGGCTTGGCGGTATCGAGGCCCGGTTTTCGACGGGAGATACTCGCGCCGCAGGAGATCAACGGCGTATATGCGGAAGGCACGCGCACGACGCGCAGCATTCGCTTGCAGGGGGACAGCGGCAACCGTGTTATCGAAGTGACCAACGAGCTATGGATTTCCCCCGAACTCAGGATTATCGCGCGCCATATCGTGGACGATCCGCGGTCGGGAGAAACGACCACCGATGTGACCGAAGTTGTTAAGGGCGAACCGGATCCCAGCCTCTTTCAGGCTCCCGAGGGGTATGCGGTGGTGGACCATAGGGGGCAAGACAGCCGGTAAAGGACAAAGCGCCAGCCGCGGCTGCGACCCAAGACGGAATCCGTGCGGGCGGGGAGATTTCGTTTGACCCCGCCGGCGATTCTTGATATGGTAAGAAGGTTCCGCAAGAACGCCCTCGTCCGTGTGTCTTAGCGGCGGTGGCGTGTGTGCAGCCCGTCAGGCAGCAAGAGACGGGAGCTGATTCTCCAGCCCAGGGCGCGCCAATGTCAGGCGCGATAAGGCCAGAGGCGGCAAGGCCGGTTGCAGTTGACCGGCCAGACAAGTCCCAGAAGCAGCTCTCTTCTTGCGGAGGGCAGGGGCAAATCGCTACGGCGCCCGCGCGTTCTCCACCTTGGAGGGCTATGCGGGCCGGAACCGCGATACGGAGTTGGCTCCGCCACGGCGGACGCCCGGCCACCGTCCCGGTTCTCGTCTGAGATGGGAACGAAGGCAGACGCGAAGCAGCAACGAGAGGGCTTCTGTGCGTATGCGCGGCCGATAT
Source organism: Occallatibacter sp. (assembly GCA_050014575.1). Lineage (GTDB taxonomy): Bacteria > Acidobacteriota > Terriglobia > Terriglobales > Acidobacteriaceae > Telmatobacter. Next base: position 55,417 of record JBEKDB010000044.1, read on the forward strand.
GCCGTGCAAAGCCAGAACGGCCCGAAGGGTCTGCTTGCGGCTGATGAACTTGGCGGCAGGTTTTTTTGAAGGGGTAAGGAGTTTCAGTTTGCCTACATTCAATCAGTTGGTTCGCAAGGGACGCACGGCCCCGCGCTACAAGACGGCGTCGCCGGCATTGCAGGCCTCGCCGCAGCGGCGCGGCGTTTGCACCCGCGTTTATACACAGACGCCCAAGAAGCCGAACTCGGCCCTGCGCAAGGTGGCTCGCGTGCGGCTGACCAACGGGATTGAGGTAACCACCTACATTCCGGGCATCGGGCACAACCTGCAGGAGCACTCGATCGTGCTGATTCGCGGCGGGCGCGTGAAAGACCTTCCCGGAGTTCGCTATCACGTGGTGCGCGGCACGCTGGATTCGGTGGGCGTTGGAGATCGCAAGCAGAGCCGGTCGAAGTATGGAGCCAAGCGCGCCAAGGGCGGCGCCGCGGCGGCCAAGAAGAAATAGGGACTAGGGACTAGAAAACGGTCTCCTGGTAACTGAAGGCTGGGAAGACGGTTCCGGGGCGCGGTATTTGGACCCGGACTTGGGCAGCAGATGGGGCGCGAAAGCGCGAGGATTCTGAGGATTATGCCGAGAAAAGGGCACATTGCGAAGCGGGAAGTGGCGCCGGACCCAGTCTACGGGTCTACGCTGGTCACCAAGTTTGTCAACTCCATGATGTGGGGCGGGAAGAAGTCGACGGCCCAGAACATCTTCTATGCGGCGATGAAGAACCTCGAAGAAAAGGGCGGCGGCGACGATGCTCTCAAGCTCTTCAAGAAGGCCGTTGAAAATTGCAAGCCGCTGCTGGAAGTGAAAACCCGTCGCGTGGGCGGCGCCAACTACCAGGTGCCGATTGAAGTGAATCCCGACCGGCGCACTTCGCTGGCCATTCGCTGGCTGATTACCTATGGCCGCAGCCGCGGCGAAAAGGGCATGACCGACAAGCTGGGCAACGAGCTGCTGGATGCGGCCAACGGGCGCGGCGCGGCGATGAAGAAGAAGGAAGACGTTCACCGCATGGCCGAGGCCAACAGGGCCTTTGCGCACTACCGCTGGTAGGGACTAGGGGACTAGGGGACTAGGGACTAGGGACTAAGGGACTAGGGGACTAGGGGACTAGGGGACTAAGGGACGTAGCTGGACAGAAGGATCTAACCGCGGGCCACGAGGGCTCGCAAGGAATGAATGCCGTGCCACGCACCACACCGCTGAACCGCTGCCGGAATATCGGAATCATGGCGCACATCGACGCCGGTAAGACGACAGCGACAGAACGGATCCTCTTCTACACGGGCATCACGCACCGTATAGGAGAGGTGCATGAGGGCACGGCGACCATGGATTACATGGAGCAGGAGCAGGAGCGCGGCATTACCATCACCTCGGCCGCCACCACTTGCACCTGGAAGGACGTTCGCATCAACATCATCGACACGCCCGGCCACGTGGACTTTACCGCCGAGGTAGAGCGGAGCCTGCGCGTGCTGGACGGCGCGGTGGCGCTGTTCGACTCGGTCAGCGGGGTGCAGCCGCAGACGGAGACCGTGTGGCGGCAGGGCGACAAGTACAAGGTGCCGCGCATCTGCTTCGTCAACAAGATGGACAAGAACGGCGCGGACTTCGAGCACGTTCTGGAATCCATTCGCAAGCGGCTGGGCGCGCGCCCGGTGGCGCTGCAGATTCCCATCGGCGCCGAGGCTGGTTTCAAAGGCGTCGTCGATCTGGTGGAGATGAATGCCGTCGTCTGGCAGGACGAGGCCATGGGCTCGCAGTTCGACATCGAGCCGATTCCCGCTGGATTGCAAAAGAAGGCCGAAGCCTTCCGCCTACAGTTGATAGAGATCATCGCCGAGACCGACGACGTGCTTCTGGAGAAGTTCCTCGAAGGCGAGACGCCCACCATCGCCGAGTTGAAGGCCGGCATTCGTCAGGCCGCCATCGACCTCAAGGTCTTTCCGGTGCTGTGCGGAAGCGCCTTCAAGAACAAAGGCATCCAGACGCTGCTGGATGCGGTCGTCGATTACCTGCCCAGCCCGCTCGACAAGCCTCCGGTGGAGGGTATCAATCCTCACCGTCACTCCCAGATCGAGGTTCGCAAGCCCGACGACAGCGAACCGCTCGTCGCCCTGGCCTTCAAGATCATCAACGATCCTTTCGGCAAGCTCTGCTTCATTCGCGTCTATTCGGGCGCGCTCAAGACCGGCGACACGATTCTCAATCCCCGCACCGGCAAGACCGATCGCGTGGGCCGGCTGGTGAAGATGCACGCCAACAAGCGCGAGGATGTGACCGAGATCTACGCCGGCGACATTTGCGCCTGCGTGGGGCTGAAGGAGCTGAAGACCGGCGACACGCTGTGCGCTCCGCATCACCCCATCGCTTTGGGCGCGATTACCTTCCCGGAGACGGTGATCTCGGTGGCCATCGAGCCCAAGACCAAGGCCGATCAGGAAAAGATGGGCGTGGCCCTCGCGCGGCTGGCCGACGAGGATCCTACATTCAAGGTGCGTACCGATGAGGAGTCGGGCCAGACCATCATCAGCGGCATGGGCGAGTTGCACTTGGAGATTCTGGTCGACCGGATGAAGCGCGAGCACAAGGTGGAGGCCAACGTGGGCGAGCCCAAGGTGGCCTTCCGAGAGACCATCCGCAAGAAGGCCGAGGCCGAGGGCAAGTATATCCGCCAGACCGGCGGCTCGGGCAACTACGGCCATTGCAAGCTGCGCGTCGAGCCCAACACGCCGGGCGCGGGCTACGAGTTCATCAATGAGATCAAGAGCGGCTCGATTCCCAAGGAGTACATCAAGCCCATCGACCAGGGCGTGCAGGGCGCAATCGAGCTGGGCATTCTGGCCGGCTATCCGCTGGTTGACGTCAAGGTGACGCTCTACGACGGCAGCTATCACGAAGTGGACTCCAATGAAATGGCCTTCAAGTTCGCCGGATCGATCGCCTTCAAGGAGGCCGCGCGCAAGGCGTCGCCGGTGCTGCTGGAGCCGGTGATGGCGGTCGAGGTCACCGTTCCCGAGGAATCCATGGGCGTCATTATTGGAGACATCAACTCGCGGCGCGGGCGTATCGAGCACGTGGATCGCATCGGCGGCTCGCAGGTCATCAAGGCCATCGTGCCGCTGAAAGAGATGTTCGGCTATGTGAACGACATTCGGTCGTCCACGCAGGGCCGGGCCTCCTATTCGATGCAGTTTGCAAGATATGAAGAGGCTCCACGCATGATCGCCGATGAGATCATCGGACGCGCGCAGGGCAGGTGAGAATGCAAGTTGTCAGTGGTCAGTTGTCAGTGGTCAATTTGGGCTGAGCGGGTTGAGCGGTTGCAGCGAGCATGAGCAAGATGAAACTGACGACTGAGAACTGAAAACTGGTTTTGGGGCTGGAGTCCGCCGCGGCGGACGCTCCATGGTTGAAACAGGCAGTACAGCTACGAAAGGGACTTGGGACTTTTATGGCGAAGGAAAAGTTTGACCGTTCGAAGCCGCACGTGAACGTGGGCACGATCGGGCACATCGATCACGGCAAGACCACGCTGACGGCGGCGATCACCAAGGTATTGGGCAAGCACAACCCGAAGATTCTCTTCCGTTCGTTCGACTCCATCGACAACGCGCCGGAAGAGCGGGAGCGGGGCATCACCATCGCCACGGCGCACGTGGAGTACGAGACCAAGAACCGGCATTACGCGCACGTGGACTGCCCTGGGCACGCCGACTACATCAAGAACATGATTACCGGCGCGGCGCAGATGGACGGCGCGATACTCGTGGTCGCGGCCACCGACGGGCCCATGCCGCAGACCAAGGAGCACGTGCTTCTGGCGCGCCAGGTGGGCGTTCCCTGCATGGTGGTCTATCTGAACAAGTGCGACGCGGTCGAGGACTCGGACCCGGCGACGACGTGCCGGTGATTCGCGGCTCGGCGCTGGGCGCGCTGAACGGCGAGCCGGAGTGGGAGGCCAAGGTCGAGGAGCTGATGGAGGCGGTGGATAACTACGTTCCGCGGCCCGACCGGGCCGTCGACAAGCCGTTCCTGATGCCCATCGAGGATATCTTCTCGATCTCGGGGCGGGGCACGGTGGTGACCGGGCGCATCGAGCGCGGCAAGATCAGGGTGGGCGAGGACGTGGAGATTGTGGGCTTCCGCGAGACGCGCAAGACGGTGTGCACGGGCGTGGAAATGTTCAAGAAGCAGTTGGACGAGGGCATGGCGGGCGACAACGCCGGCCTGCTGCTGCGCGGCATTCCGAAAGAGGATGTGGAGCGCGGCATGGTGATGGCCAAGCCGGGCTCGATCACGCCGCACACGGTCTTCAAGGGCGAAGTGTACGTGCTCAGCAAGGAAGAGGGCGGCCGTCACACGCCGTTCTTCAAGGGCTACCGGCCGCAGTTTTACTTCCGCACCACGGACGTGACGGGCGTGGCGGAGCTGCCCGAGGGCGTGGAGATGGTGATGCCGGGCGACAACGTTCAGTTGCAGGTGGAGCTGATTACGCCGGTGGCGCTCGAGAAGGGCCTGCGCTTTGCGATCCGCGAGGGCGGGCGCACGGTGGGCGCGGGCACGGTGAGCGAGATTTTGAAGTAGCTGAAAACTGACCACTGATAACTGAAGACTGATCGCTGGAAGGATTTTGGAATGCGGGAAATCGTTACATTGCAGTGCACGGAGTGCAAGGAGCGGAATTACTCTACGACGAAGAACAAGAAGACGACCACCGGCCGCCTGGAGTTCAAGAAGTTCTGTAATCGCTGCCGCAAGCACCAGCCGCACAAAGAAACGAAGTAAGGCAGGAATTAGGGGTCAGGGATTAGGGATTAGGAACCGGCGCTCAGAATTTGCACGCGATTGTCGCGCTGAAAACTAACCCCTGACCCCTAATCCATAACCCCTGCACTCAGGGGCGTAAGCTCAACGGTTAAACTGTCGGTCTCCAAAACCGAACTTGGGGGTTCGAATCCCTCCGCCCCTGCCAGACTTAGCGCGGATAAGGTACGGATGCGGCCGGCGGGATGCTGGACGCGAAGGAACGGAAGCATGGCAACAATTGTACGCGGGGATGACGAGCCGAGTTGGAAGAAGCCGATCGTTGCGTGGAACGACTTCACGCGCTTTCTGAGTGATGTCCGCAGTGAGATGCGCAAGGTGGTCACGCCCTCGCGCAAGGAAGTGGAGGCGACCACGACGGTGGTGATCGTCGCGGTCTTCATCTTCGGACTATTCTTCTTTGTGGTGGACTGGATCTTCGGCTTGGGCCTGGACCGGTTACTGAAAAGACTGGGCGGATTGCCGGAGTAAGTGCAGCCGCGAAACGAGAGCACGATGACAGATGAGTTGGTACAACCCGCCGAGCAAGCGCCGCCCCCGCCGGAGCGCAACGAGAACTTCAAGTGGTACATTCTTCATGCCTACTCGGGTTTCGAGCGCAAGGTGCGCGAGTCGATCGAGAGCCGCGTTCAAGCCTTCGGGCTGAAGGACAAGGTGGGCCGCGTAATGATTCCCACCGAGCCGGTGACGGAGATCGTCAACGGGAAGAAGCGCACCGTGGAGCGGGTATTCCTGCCCGGCTATGTGCTGGTGGAGATGGAACTGGACAACCATCTTTGGCACGTGTTGAAGGACACGCCGAAGGTGACGGGCTTTCTGGGCACGGGCGACAAGCCGGTGGCGCTGTCGGAGGAAGAGGTAAGTTCGATACTCTTCCGTTCCGAGACGGCGAAGGATAAGCCGCGGCTGAAGATCAAGTTTGAAAAGAGCGAGCAAGTCCGGATTACGGACGGGCCGTTTGCCAACTTCAACGGCGTGGTGGACGAGATCAACGAAGATCGCGAGACG
>JBEKDB010000045.1:0-30958 GCA_050014575.1 Occallatibacter sp.
CAATGGCCATGGGAAGACTCCTCGGGATGCGCGCCTTGCTTTTCCCCGCAGGAAACGGCGCGGCGGCTGGATTGGATTTCGATGGGATTGTAGCAGGGCCGGGCAGACATTGACAGAGAAAATAGCGAAGAAATGGAGAAGAACGCAAATTGCCGCGCAAACAGTCGACTTCGTTGGGTATCCGCCATCCCATAGTCCGTCCGACCACAAGGTAGGAGAAGCACAACTTCGTGTCGGCATCGATTCCTGTCCAGGTCCAAGCGCCTCCCCGTTCTTCGGCCTTCTTTCTTGCGCTGGCGTTCTTCGACTTCGCCCCTACAAAGGCCAAAACTCGTCTCATTGGAGAGGGCGTACCAGCAGGCCGCATTCATGCCGGTGATGGTAAACAGCACAGGCACAGCCAATGTCTCCTAACATCTTTATAATCATTTGTTTAGCCACGCCGGTCATGCAAACGATGAAGTTGATGCTGCCCCCATCTACCAGAGCAGCAATGACGTGGAAGCGTTTTTCTAGGCCGAGACGGTTCATATTTATGGCCTAAAAAGAAAGTACATTATTATTGTACTTTTATCAAATAATATTTGACTTTCTTTTGGAGTTCGTTTACTCTTTTTTCATGCTGTTCAAACCTGCGACAATCGGTCCTTTAGAAGCGGAAGTGATAAGGCGAGTTGAAGAGGCTAGGCATAGACTTCGCCATAATCTGGCAAGGCCCCGCAGATGGACAGGTCTCCTTCGCCGCAATACTTTTGCTCGTGGCATTCAAGGATCGAACAGTATTGAGGGGTATAACGTCACCGCAGAAGATGCGATTGCAGCCGCAGAAGGAGAGGAGCCACTCGACGCAAACCGAGAGGCGTGGCTCGCCGTTACCGGCTATCGCACTGCGATGACCTTTGTCCTTGAGTTGGCTAAAGACAAGAATTTTGTCTACAGTGAAGGGTTTCTGAGAAGTCTACATTTCATGATGCTTCAGCATGATCTCTCGAAGCACCCCGGAAATTGGCGACCGGGAACCATTTATGTGCGCCAGGAACCGAGCGGAGAAGTCGTGTATGAAGGACCTGAAGTTGAAATGGTTCCTGGCCTCATCGAAGAGCTGATTGAATTCCTCAATTGCCACGATGATGATTGTCCCCACGCCTTAATTAAAGGGGCAATGGCGCATCTCAATCTCGTACTAATTCACCCATTCTCCGACGGCAATGGCCGCATGGCTCGTTGTCTCCAAACCCTCGTTCTTGCGAGAGAAGGCATTCTGGAATCAGAATTCTCTTCGATTGAGGAATATCTCGGACGGAACACACAGGTGTATTATGACGTTCTAGCCAAGACCGCTGAGGGTCTCTGGCATCCTCGCAACAGCACAAAAGCCTGGATTCAGTTCAATCTCACGGCGCACTTTCGCCAAGCCTATACCTTGTTGGGCCGTTCGGCACTCATGGAATTTCTTTGGGCGGAAATGGAAGAGATAGTCAAACAGCTTGGTCTGCCCGAAAGAACGCTATATGCCGTCTGTGATGCGGCAATGGGTCTTCGCGTGCGGAATTCAATCTATCGCAATGTAGCAGAATTGAATGACATAACCGCTAGCCGAGACCTAAAGAATGCTGTAGACGCAGGCTTGTTGATTCCAAGCGGTGAACGTCGCGGAAGACTCTATATTGGAGCACCCCCGATTAAGGCAATCTTCGACCGTTTGAAGCGAGAGTATATTCGGCCCATTCCCGACCCGTTTACCACAAGACCTGAACAAATGGAGTTGCCTACCGTTCAGTAGCCTCTCTAACGATCCGCGCGGCGGCTTTGTCCGCGTCCTCTCGCGGCTTCCGTTTGGGTGGCTTCGGTTTAGCGGCAGGGGGGCCCCTTCGGCTCGGTCTTCAAGTTCCCACCATCCCACCGTCCGGCCGAACGCGCCAGACCCGCGGAAAGCCAAATTGCGCCAGCACCGGGCAATCGCCCCCCGCGGCCTCCGCCGCAACTGGGATACAATCGAGCCTGAGCGCGCAATGGCCCCCGGAGCGAACAGTACGGGACCGCGGAGCGCGAACTCAACCGTTTGATCGGAGAGCAAGACCTTCGGCATGGCCCGCATCTATCCATTTCGCGCCTGGCGCTACAATCCCTCGGCCGTCCGGCTTGAAGACGTGGTCACGCAGCCCTACGACAAGATCTCTCCGGCCATGCAGCAGGCCTACTACCAGCGCAGCCCCTTCAACCTGGTGCGCATCATCCTTGGTCTGCCGGAGCTCTTCGACGCCGAGCGCGGAGAGAACGTCTATACGCGGGCGGCGCGCGACTTCCGCTCCTGGCGCGAGCAGGGCGTTCTGACCCAGGAAAAGACCCCCTGCATCTTCGCTTATGCGCAGCGCTTCAAGGTTCCCGGAACCGAAATCGTGAAGGAGCGGCGCGGCTTTATCGCCCTCGGCAAGCTGCACGACTACGCCGAAAAGGTGGTCTTCCGCCACGAGCAGACCCTCGCCAAGCCCATGAGCGACCGGCTCAACCTGCTACGCGCCACTCATGCGCATTTCGGGCAGATCTTCATGCTCTACTCCGACCCCGCCGGCAGCGTCGAGAAGATTCTGTACGAAGGCAACGGCCCCGCCGAAGCCGAGGTCACGGACGAGTACGGCGTGCTCCACCGGCTGTGGAAGATCGGCGATCCCGCTGCCATCCGCCTGCTGACCACGGTCATGGACGACAAGAAGCTGATCATCGCCGATGGGCATCACCGCTATGAGACGGCTTTGAATTACTCCAGGGAGTACGCGGCCGCCTCGCCGGCCAAGGCTGAGTCCAGCACCAGCCAGTTGCCCCAGCCGGCCTATCCTGAAGCCGCCGTCATGATGACCTTTGTGAATATGGATTCCGACGGCCTGGTGATTCTGCCGACCCACCGCGTGGTTCACGATCTGCCCCACTTCGATCCGGTGGCTTTTGCCATCGCCGCCCAGGAGTTTTTCACGGTCGAGCCGCTGGAAACCGCCGATGCTGCCGCTTCGATTGAGTTGCTTGGCCGCGAGCAGGGGACGGCCTTCATCGCCGCCACAGTGGCCGGGGCTCTGCTGCTGCGCTCCAAGCCGGAAGCCATGGCCGCCGCCCTGGCCGGCCTACCCGAGCGCCAGCGCCAGCTTGATCTGATTCAACTGCACTCCATCGTGCTCGACCGGCTGCTCGGCCTGGGAGCGGAGAAGGTTCGCGAGCAGAGCAATATCCGCTACCTGCGCGACGCCGGCGAAGCCATGGACCAGGTTCGCCGCGGCGAAGCCGACGTCGCCTTCCTCACCAACCCCGTCTCCATCGAGCAACTGCGGGAGGTGGCCTTTGCCGGCGACGTGATGCCGCAAAAGTCCACCGACTTCTTCCCCAAGCTGCTCAGCGGATTGACCATCTATGCGCTGGACTAAGCGAGTCTTCGGGCGGCGCCGACTGGCGTGGACGCTGGCGAGCCCAATCTTTGTAGCCGGACTGGCTGGGTCAGCTGGATCTGTGGCCGCCGCGCAAGCCCCTCCCGCTCCGGCGGCTCCCGCGCCTCCTCCGCCCCGCTTTGTGGTGGTGATGGATGCGGCCCACGGCGGCGACGACTCTGGCGGGCGCCTCTCGGACGGCCAGCCGGAAAAGGCCTTCACTCTTGCTCTCAGCGTGAGGCTGCGGTCGCTCCTTGCGGCGCGCGGCATCCCGGTCATCACCACTCGCGAATCCGATGAAACCCTGGACCTGGACCGCCGGGCGGCTATTGCCAACCGCGCCTACGCCCAGGCCTGCTTGAGCCTGCATGGATCGGAGAGCGGCTCCGGCGTTCATCTGTTTGTCTCTTCGCTGGCCCCCGCGCAGCCCGCGCGCTTTGCCCCCTGGAAGACTGCGCAGGCCGCCTCGGTTACGCGCAGCCTGGCCCTTGCCGGAACGCTCAACGCAGCCCTCGTCCAAGCCGGCATGAACGTCACCCTGGGCCGCACGGCCCTGTTGGCGGTGGACAGCATGAACTGCCCCGCCGTAGCCGTGGAGGTTGCGCCCGAGCGCGGCCCCGACAGAAAGGTGACTGCCGGTCTGGACGATCCGGACTACCAGGCACGTGTTGCCGGGGCGCTGGCCGCCGCGCTGCTCGATTGGAGATCGGAGGGCCGTCAGCCGTGATTCCCCGCTACCAGACCATCCTCTTCGGTGTCCTGCTCCTGGCCTCAGTGGTCATGAGCGCGGTTCTATGGCAGTTGCGCGAGCGCGCCCATCAGCGGCTGCTGGCTGCCCAGGATTCCGAGCCCACGCAGGCGCCCCAGGTGACGCCGGCTGAGCAGGCCACGCTGCTGGTGGCCAGCGACGCCGACAACTCCCTGCTCACCCAGGCTCAATCCCTGCCTCTGCCCCAGGATCCAGGCTCGCGAGCCCGTGTAGTGCTGGGCAAGCTCCTGGACCTCTATGCAGCTCCCGACGCTGCCCATCCGGTCCCCGGCGGCGCAAGCTCCATTGCCCAGGTCTTCCTGCTGCCGGTCCCAAATGTGGACCAGGACTCGGGCCGCAACCCCCAGCCGGCCGGTCCCCAGCTTGCCGTCGTCAATCTGACCGGTGCCTTCGTCGCCAGCCACCCATCGGGACTCGAAACCGAGACGCTGACCGTGCTCTCCATCTGCGGAACTCTGCACGCCAACCTGCCTCGCGTCACAGAAGTCCGCTTCCTGGTGGACGGCCAGCCGCGCGCAACCCTGGCCGGCCACGCCGACCTCACCCGCACCTACCTGGCCACGGAAGCCGTCCCAACCGAGGGAGCGCATCCATGAGCAGCCTCGGAACCAGCGGCGAAGCGTCAGCCGGACCCCTGACCCCCACCATTGGCGTCTTCGATTCCGGCTTCGGCGGCCTCACCGTGCTGCGCGCCCTTGTTGCCCGGCTGCCCCACGCCCGTTTTGCCTTCCTCGGCGACACGGCGCGCCTGCCTTACGGCTCCAAGTCCCGCCGCACCATCGCCCGCTACGCTGCTCAGAGCGCCCAATTCCTGGTGCGCGAACAGGGCGCAGAATTCCTCGTGATCGCCTGCAACACGGCCAGCGCCCTGGCACTCGACGCCATTCAGGATGCCGTCTCCGTCCCCGTTCTTGGTGTCATCGAGCCCGGCGCCGAAGCCGCCCGCGCCGCCTCGCGCACCGGCGACGTGCTGGTCATCGCCACTGACGCCACCGTGCACAGCCACGCCTACGCCGCCGCCTGCCGCGCGCACGGCCTCCGCGCCCTCGAGAAAGCCTGTCCGCTGCTGGTGCCGCTTGTCGAGGAGGGCTGGACCAACCATCCCGTCACCGCCGAAGTCATCCGCATCTATCTCGACGAGTTGAACGCCGAAGCCGCCGCCCAGGGCCTCAACCCCGATGCGCTGGTCCTCGGCTGCACCCACTACCCGCTGCTGCGCCCGCTCATCGCCCGCGCCGTCCCCGCTGGCATGGCGGTCATCGACTCCGCCGAAGCCGCCGCCGAGGCCGCCGTTCGCCAGTTCGGGAACCGAGTATCAGCTCGCGGCTCGGATGAGCCCTCCGCCCCTTCAGGCCTGGCAGCGCCGCAGAGCGCGAAGCGCCTCTCGCCCAACGCGCAGTTGCGCTGCTTCGCCACCGATTCCGTCGAGAAATTCGAGCGCCTCGGCTCCCGCTTCCTCAATCAGCCCACCGGCCATGTCGAGCTCGTCGACCTCGGCGGCTGATATCCTCTTTGTAACTGATATTCTAGGAATCGGCGGGTCCGGCATTCCCCTCGGCAATCCTGCATCTATCCCGTTCGCGGACCCTGGAGGACGAAAGCAAGCATGATCAATCTGGCGGGTAAGACGGCCGTTGTCTTCGGGCTGGCCAACAAGCGTTCCATTGCCTGGGGAATCGCCCAAAGACTGCACCAGGCCGGCGCAACCCTGGCCATCTGCTACCAGAACGAGCGCATGAAGCTCGAAGCCCAGAGCCTCATCGACGAGCTGCCGGGCGCCGCCGGCTTCCAGTGCGACGTCTCCAACGACACTGAGATCGAAACCCTCTTCGCCGCCCTCCGCCAGCGCTACGCCAAGCTCGACATTCTCGTCCACGCCGTCGCCTTCGCGCCCGCCGCCGACCTGCGCGGCGAGTTCATCAATACCAGCCGCGAGGGCTTCCGCGTCGCCCTCGACGTCAGCGTCTACTCGCTTATCGCCGTCAGCCGCGCCGCCGCCCCGCTCATGACCGGCGGAGGCAGCATCCTCACCCTCAGCTTCTACGCCGCCGAGAAGGTCGTTCCCAACTACAACGTGATGGCCGTCGCCAAGGCCGCCCTCGAGTCCGCCGTCCGCTACCTGGCCGCCAACCTCGGTCCCCGCAACATTCGCGTCAACGCCATCTCCGCCGGCCCCATCCGCACCCTTGCCGCCCGCGGCGTAGGCGACCTCGGAGACATGCTCAAGTCCCACGCCGACCGCGCTCCCCTGCACCGCAACGTCGATCAGCTCGAAGTCGGCGGCGCGGCGCTCTTCCTGGCCAGCGGCCTCTCCAGCGCCATCACCGGCGAAATCATGTACGTCGACTGCGGCTACAACATCATGGGCTTTTAGCGTGATGAGCCGCTGATTCAACCAAACAAAAGCAGATTGAACAAAACAGAAGCCGCTGATTCAACAAAACAATGCTGTCATCCTGAGCGAAGGTCGCCGCGGCGACCGAGTCGAAGGACCCGCGGCTGCAATTCGTCGTTTTGAAAGGGCACGGCTTCAAAGCCTGCCCTGAGCCTGTCGAAGGGTGCAGCAGGCCGGCACTTTCCGGAGGGAGCAGGAGCCTTCAGGCCCCCGAATGCAGCCGCTTTGTAAAAGTGCACGGCTTCACAGGCTGGGGAAGAACCTAGCTTTGTAAAAGTGCACGGCTTCACAGGCTGGGGAAGAACCTAGCTTTGTAAAAGGGCACGGCTTTAGCCGGGCCGCAGACCGGCCCTTCCTCGGAGGGAGCAGGGGCCTTCAGGCACCTGAATGCAGCTTGATCCGGAGGGAGGCGGGGGTTTTAACCCCCGCATAAAGCCAGCGGCATGAGCAGGGCTTTAGCCCTGGACAATGCAGCCCCATCCTCGCTGTCATCCTGAGCGAAGGTCGCCGCGGCGACCGCAGTCGAAGGACCTGCGGTTGCCTTTCGCTGCTTTGAAAGGCCGCAACTTCAAAGCCTGCCCTGAGCCTGTCGAAGGGTGCCGCAAACCCGGCCCTTCCTCGGAGGGAGCAGCGGCCTTCAGGCCCCTGAACACAGCCGCTTTGTAAAAGGGCACGGCTTTGGCCGGGCCGCAAACGGCCCCAAGATGACGAGGGCTTTAGCCCCTGGAGCAATGCAGCCCATCCTCGCTGTCATCCTGAGCCGAGGTCGCCGCGGCGACCGAGTCGAAGGACCTGCGGTGGCCTTTCGCTGCTTTGAAAGGCCGCGGCTTCAAAGCCTGCCCTGAGCCTGACGAAGGACGCCGCCCCATCCCACCGTTCTTTAGAAAATCAATCAACGCGGCGAAGCCGCGCTCAAACCTGATCGATGGACAACCCGGCCAGCTCCCTCACCAGCCGCACTGTCTCAAGGGAAACCGTCACCACCTGCCCCACCAGCCGCACAATATACTCCGGGTCGTCCTCCCGGTTCGGATCGTTCACAATCCCCGACCGCGCATCGGTCGAAACCCGGTACTGGTCCACCACCCACTCCAGGGCGCTCCGGTTTCCCAGCCGGTACTCGTACACCTCCGGCGGAATCCCACTCAAGGTCAGGAACTCGTTGTATTTAAGCTGCGTCTTGTCCTTCGAGAGCGCCATCTTCTCCACGCGCCAGTTCAGCTTGTCGCCCTCGGTCCGCTCCAGCAGATACTCGGCTTGCTGTTCGTATCCGATATGCAGCTTCATCAGCGCCGCGCCGATCTCCGCAAACCGTCGAAACTCAGGAGCCATCGGAATCCGCGGCAGCTCCCGCTTCAAATTCGCCGCATACCGCGCCCGGTACTCCGGATGATGCAAAAGACCATACGTGTAGTGAAAGATGTGCCACTTCGATATCGAGTCATCCTCATAGTGATTCCGAAACTCCGCAAGCGCCCAGTCGGTGATGTTCTCCCGCCGATTCGTGCCGTCTTCGTCGTAGGCATAGAAGGGGAAACACTGGGAGCCTGCGCCGGAGCCTACGAGATGGAGATCGATCAGGGTGTCTGCGGCCATCATCATGAACGGCTTGTCCGAGCCGGGCAGGGTCGCCACGAAGGCCTTATTTTCGGCCCCGGCGTCGGGGAAGACCTCCTGAGAAAGGGAGGGGCGATCAACCACGGCTGCACCCAAGTACAGGGCGCGCTTGGAGAATGGGCGGTATAGGCAGTCGACGATCCGCTTCTCGTCGAACTGACAGTCGTTCTCGGAAATTAGCCTGCGCTTGAGAGATTCGCTCCACGGAAGGAGGTCGTAGTTCACCCAATCGTCCACGAACTTCTTGATATCATCGCACTCCGATGGGCGACCGCGCTTGAAGCGGTCAAGCTCAGCGTTGAAGTCAGCAATGAATTTCCCTGCCCTGATCTTCACCTGCTCGTGCGAAAAGTTGTAAGCTACGTCGTCCCGGTTTGTTGAGACCCCGAGAGACTTGAGTTCAAACAGTCCCTGCCGGAGCTTTGGGTGCCAGGAAAGCGGCAGGAGCGTCGCATATTCGTCGCGCATACCCTCAGTCAGCCAATTCTGATTCGCGTCGGGCCGTAGTCTTTTCCATTCCATCTTGGTGGCGTCGCGCCAAGCCTCGAGCTGCGCGCACTTCTGCTCTCTTCTCCAGGTCTTCCCCATGCTTGCATAATGAATTTCCGCATCCTGGGTGACCTCCCTGTCCGCTCTCTTGACCAGAATTACGATCACGACCCGCAACTTTATGCCGAAAACGTTGTGCGTCGTCCCGGAGAGTTCGGGATTCTTGTAGACGTCGCCGCCAAGATCTACGAGGTAGATCTTTGAGAACTCGGAAGCGAGCGTTTTCCTCATTCCGTCATACGCCAGCTGGTCGATGTAGCTTCCATTTGAAACAATGCAGACGAGCCCGCTTGGACCCAAGCGGTCACTTGCCCAGCGTAGTGCCCTGACGTATGGGTCTTTGAGCTTGTTCAGTAGCGTCGCAGTTGATTGTGCAGCATATGTCTCCCGGACCCTTGTATCGATACCTTTTGTGCCGGGGTACTTGCGGTTCTTATTTTGGTCGTTCTCCTTTTCCTGTCCGGAGTTGTAAGGTGGGTTGGCGAGAACGACCGTGATCTTTGTCTTTCGCTGCCTCTCGATCCTTGCCGTGTTCTCGGTCCCAAAAAGGGATGATTGCCTAGCAAGCTCAAATGTATCTACCAAACAAATACCTTCAAACGGCTCGTACTCGCCCACCCGGTCCAGATACGCGTGCTCAATGTTCATGCTGGCGATGTAATAGGGCAGCAGCATGATCTCGTTGCAGTGCAACTCTTCCTTGTATTTGTGCGGCAAGCTGCTTGTCCTGATCTCCTTCATCACCCGCGTAATGAAGTTTCCCGTCCCCACAAACGGGTCCAGAATATGCACATCCTTGTCGCTGAGGCTGCGGCCAAACTCCGCCTTCAGCACCTCCTCAACACTGCGCACCATGAACTCCACAATTGGCTGCGGCGTGTAGACGATTCCGTGAGTGTCCGCCTGTTTCTTGTTAAAGCCCTGAAAGAACCGTTCGTAAACGCGATTGAGAAAGGCTTGCTTCTCCGAGTAGTTGCTGGCGTTTGCCGCCGTTTCTTCAATTGCCTTGTAGAACGGGTCCAACTCCTTGAGAAATGTGTCCCGACTGAATTGCCGCTTCACGAGCGTTGCAATCACCTTTTCAATCTCGGCGGCGATCACGTTCCGCCGCGTGAACTCCGGATTGTCGAAGATGCGCCTGAAAATGCGCTCGGTCAGCAGATGCTGCACCAGCATCTCTTCCACTGCCTCATCTTTCAAGTCGGGGTTGATCGACCCTCGGCAAAGCTCCGCAAACGCCGTGAAGCTCGCAACAAACGCCGGATTCGTCTTCCGCTCGCCCTCGATCAGGACCATTGCGCCCTTCGCAATCTCGGGAATCCGCTCGGAGAACTCGCGGACCGCCCGGTCCCAATCCTCCTGATGCGGCTGCCGCCACTCAAAGAAGAGCCGTAGCACTTCGACCAGCTCATCCGGAGTTTCAATCGAGCCTTTGAATGCTTCTCGCCCATCCTGATAAAGGATGGCCTCGGTCGGCTTCTGGAAGAGAATGTTCGTGCGCGGGTACCCGGCGGCGAACTTCTTGTTCATCTCCGCCCGCAGATCGTCCTTTTCGTCTTTGGCTTCCCAGTAGCCGCGGGGCAGGTTGAAGGCGTCCAACACAGCCGCATCCACCCGCAGCGGGCTTTTGCCGGACCGGGCAATCTGATACTCGGCCACCACAAACCACTCGAAGGGGCGAGCGCACTTTTCCAGCAGCCCCTCGAAGGCCCGCCGGATATTGCCCTCGTTGTCGAATTTGCCCCGCGCGCACTTCTCCAGCGTCTCGTAGTAGGCCTTGACCGGCGCGTGCGTTGGCTTCAACTTGAAGGCGCTCATGGGTTCACCACAACTCTAAACCGCAACGCCCCACTCGAACCACGGTCTTGATGCCTCGAACCTCGCTTGACACCCATACCGGGGTGGAAAGTCGAAGGGGCGTCTGCCCCACCGCAGGGGTTTGCCGAAGATAACCTTCCCCCGGCGCACAATGGGAATAGAGAGGACAAGACTGCGACCCCATGAAGAACGCCCGTCAAACCGCTCCCGCCTTCCCCGCCACACGACAGAGGCACTCAGAAGAACGGAGCCTCGCCGTCCTCCTACTCCCTGCTCCCTACTCCCTACTCCCTGTTCCCTTAGTCCCTCAGTCCCTAGTCCCTTAGTCCCTGTTTCCCCCCCTCCCCCCCTACCCCCCCAAGAATGCCCATTTTGCGCACGCATTCCCGGCCCATATAGGCAGGTAAAATGTTGATAAATAACAACTTATGTAGGTTTTCAAGATCTTCCCAGTTGTCGCAATTGTAAGCCAAATCCCCCCAAAAGCCGGGCTTTTCGTCAAAAAAGGCCGCAGTTTGGCTCCATTTGACCGAAAAAAGACGTCCTTTCGGAGCATCCGCCCAGGCGCCGCGTTGGGCGCCGCGAACCGCTACTCCACCGTGACCGACTTGGCCAGATTGCGCGGCTGATCCACGTCGCAGCCGCGGCGGACGGCGATGTAGTAGGCCAGCAGTTGCAGCGGCACTATCTCGATGAGCGGCGACAGCAGCTCGATGGCCGGCGGAATGTGGATCACGTGCTCCACCAGATCGCCGATGGTGGTGTCGCCTTCGGTGGCCACGGCGATCACGCGCCCCGAGCGAGCCGTCACCTCCTGGATATTCGAAAGCGTCTTCTCGTAGCGCAGCCGCGACGCGGGGTCCGATTCGTCCCTCGTGGCCAGCACCACCACCGGCAGCGTCTCGTCGATCAGCGCGTTCGGCCCGTGCTTCATCTCCCCGGCCGGGTAGCCCTCGGCGTGGATGTAGGAGATTTCCTTCAGCTTCAGCGCCCCTTCCAGCGCAATGGGGAAGTGGATGCCGCGGCCCAGATAGAGGAAGTCGGGCGAGGTCGAGAACACCCTGGCCAGTTGTTCGCACTGGGCGGTGCGCTGGCGCAGCACTTCCTCGATCTTGACGGGAATGCGGCTCAGCTCCTCGATCAGCTTGACCGACTGGGCAGCGTCCAGCTTGTCGCGCAGTTGTCCCAGCTTGAGCGCCAGCAGGAACAGCGCCGTCAGTTGTGCGGTGAAGGCCTTGGTGGAGGCCACGCCGATCTCCGGCCCGGCATGCGTATAGATGGCGCCGTGCGCCTCGCGCGCCACCATGGCGTCCACCACGTTGCAGATGGCCACGGTCTTCGAGCCCAGCGCAATCATCTCCCGCTGTGCTGCCAGGGTGTCGGCGGTCTCGCCGGACTGCGTAATCAGCAGCCCCAGCGCATCCGGCCCGGCGATGGGGTCCCGGTAGCGATATTCGCTGGCATAGTCCACGTCCACGGGCAGCCGCGCCAGCCGCTCGATCATGTATTTTCCGGTGAGCGCCGCGTGCCAACTAGTGCCGCAGGCGGCGATGCTGATGCTCTTCGCCGCTGCCAGCTCTTCTTCGGCGATCTTCATCTCGCCCAGGAAGACCTTGCCCGAGTCCAGCGACACCCGCCCCCGCGTGGTATCCAAGACGGCCCGCGGCTGCTCCCATATCTCCTTGAGCATGAAGTGCTTGTAGCCGCCCTTTTCGGCCTGGACCGGATCCCAGAGAATGCGGGTGATGGGCCGCTGGATCAGCTGGCCGTCAAAGTCCGTCAGCTCCACCCCGGCCAGCGTGAGGATAGCCATATCGCCGTCAGCCAGGAAGCACATGTTGCGCGTATGGTGCAGAATCCCCGGCACATCCGAGGCCACAAAGCACTCGCCCTCGCCCACGCCGATCACCACCGGCGGACCAAACCGCGCGGCCACAATCTTGTCCGGCTCGGCGGCCGAAAGAACCCCCAGCGCAAAGGCCCCCGTGAGCCGCTTCACCGCGCGGCGAACGGCCGCTTCCAGCGGAATCGCCCCGCCCCCCGCCACCGCGTCCAACTGCACCTGCTCGATGAGGTGGGCAATGATCTCGGTATCGGTCTCGGTGACGAACCTGTGGCCCTGGGCGATGAGCTCGTGCTTCAGATCGAGATAGTTCTCCACAATGCCGTTGTGGACCACCACGATGCGTCCCGTGCAGTCGCGATGCGGGTGGGCATTCTCTTCTGTGGGCCGTCCGTGCGTGGCCCAGCGCGTGTGGCCGATGCCGAAGGTGCCATCGAGGGGATGCTCGCGCAGAACCTCTTCCAGGTTAGACAGCTTGCCTGGCGCGCGCCTCACCTCAAGCGTGGAGCTCGAAGGGCTGCCCACGGCGATCCCCGCCGAGTCGTAACCGCGATATTCGAGGCGCCGCAACCCCTCGATGATGACTGGAACCACCTTCTTCTTGCCAACATAACCGACAATTCCGCACATGGAACGATTTTAAGCGACGCGCAGGGCGGGACGATGTGACGGCAGGCAGGGCAGCGGGCCAGTTTCCCAGTTCTTCCTCAATCCGCGTGAAGTGGGAAGATGTGAGTCCTTCCCAAGAGTACCTGAGCGATCCCCATGCGCATCGGCGGGTTCGCGCGCATTCTGAACGGCCCTAGCGGGCAATCTCTGAATCGGCGACCATCCAGACAAAATCCCAGTTCAGGACCCTGCGGCGCTTCTCAGTGCCAATCATGTCGACAGCTCTCGACGAGTTCAAAAACCATAAATCGTAGTGGATATTCTTCCGGAGGAATCGCGCTACTGTTGAAGCCCACATCTCAAAATTGAGATGTGGGGCTCCCGCAATGCGAAAGAGTATGAGATTCAGGCCACCCGCCGCTTACACTATGAAAGGGCCAGGGCATCACGCCTCGGCTCTTCTGTTTTCCGGCCGGTGAAACCGCTTCCTCGCTGTCTCCGTTATACTTCTTCACAACCCGGTCATGAAGCGGCATGTCCTTATCTTCGGTCTCGTCGGCGGCCTCCTCATCGCCACCCTCCAATACACCGAATACCGCTTCGTCATCATCGAGCACTCCGTCGAGCTTTACAGCGCGCTCGTCGCCATCCTCTTCGCGACCTTCGGGATCTGGCTCGGCCTCCGTATCACGCGCAGTCGCGAAACCATCCGCGAAACGGTCGTGGTGAAGGAAGTGCTTGTCCCCGTGGAAGCCCCCGCCCTCGCACCCTTCGCTCCCAATACAGCCCGCCAGCAGACCCTCGGCATCACGGCGCGCGAGCTCGAAATCCTCACCCTGGTCGCCCGCGGCTTCAGCAATCGCGAGATCGCCACGCAGTTGTTCGTTTCCGAAAACACCGTCAAGACACACTGTGCCCGCGCCTTCGACAAGCTCGGAGCTGCCCGCCGCACCCAGGCCGTCCAGCGCGGCAAGGAACTAGGCCTCCTGCCGTGACCGCGTCATCCGAAAGCACGATTTTCGCTCCATTCCCGCAAAATCATCCGAAAGGATGACGACATCCGGCCCCGTTACACTGCATCGTGACTCCATCCTCGCTCGCCCCAGGAGCCTCACATGAAGAAGACCGTTCTCACCTTCGGCCTCATCTCCGGCCTCATCATCTCCGTCCTTATGGGCGGCTCGCTTCTCCTCGCCGACAAGATCGGTTCCGGCCACAGCATGGCTATCGGCTACACCATCATGGTGGCGTCGTTCCTGCTGGTCTACTTCGGCATCCGCAGCTACCGCGACAACACCCTCGCCGGCCAAATCTCCTACGGCCGCGCCTTCGCCTGCGGCATCCTGATCGCCCTCATCACCACCGTCTGCTACGTCGCCATGTGGGAGGTTCTTTACTTCAACTTCATGCCCCACTTCATGGACAGTTACTTCGCCGCGGAGATTCACAGGGTCCAGTCCTCCGGACTTGACCCCGCTACCGCCGCCGCGCAGGTCGCTGCCATACAGCGCTCCCAACAGCTCTACCAGAACCCCTTCATCAACATGGCCTACACCTTCATGGAGCCCCTGCCCGTCGGCCTTATCATTACTCTTATCTCCGCCGCCATCCTCCGCCGCAAAGTTCCTGTCGAACCCACCACCGCTCCGCGGCCATGACCACGTGAACCGAAAGGCCGGGGAGTAAGCCTCGACCTTTCGTCTTTTGAACTGTCAATCGGTTCTCATAGGAGGCCGTCGGAAGGTTTGGCTGGATCTCCAATCCGTAAGGAAATCGTGTCGAGCTTTGGCAGCCTATCGCAACTGAATGATGCCGAGGCCGCCCAGATTGGCCTCCTGAAGTCGGATTCCCGACTGTTTTTCGTGATTTCCGGGCTCTGGTTGGATGCCCGCCAAACCGGAAGTAATCCTCGACGGGCGAGAATATCCCCAAGCGCTCGGCGCGGAGTCGATGCCGATCCGCAGCCGTTCAGCCGGAATATGGATGGCTGGCAACTCGAAGCCATCCCACTGCCCGGCACGGCCGGGATTTGTGTGCGGCGGGAAAAGCGACCTGCGCGGGGCGGTCTATTCCTCTATGCGGTAGGTATACTCTTCGATCACCGGGTTGGTGAGCACCTCGCGGGCGATGTGCTCCACCTGGGCCTTTGCCGCATCGGCGCTAAGCCCATCGGCGAGCGAGAGCGCGAAGTACTTGCCCTGGCGCACGGCGGTTACCTCCGCAAATCCGATCTTGCGCAGGGCGTTGTGGATGGTCTGGCCCTGCGGATCTAGGACCGACGACTTCAGCGTGACATAAACATGGGCCTTCATTACCGACGATTATAGTACCCCGCGGCGGGCCGCGGAGGCCCTTCAGCAGCCCTTCTTGCAACGGGCCATGATGGCGGCGTGGAGGCGGTCGCGGAGGCCGGCGGGCAGGTCGTATATCTCGTGTGAGCGGTAGATTTCGATGGTCTTGCGGGTGGTGTTGAGGATGACCTCGCAGTGCCCGCAGCGGCCCAGGTGGGCTTGCAGTTCGGCGCGCATCTCGGGGGTCACCGAGTCGTCGATCAGGTCGTCGAGGCGGGCGAGAAACTCAGTACACTTCACTTCTCACCCCCTCGTTTCCTGTGGAAGTAACGGCTCAGGCGTTCGCGCAGTTGCAGCCGCGCACGCAGCAGGCGCGACTTCACGGCCGGAATGCTCAGGCCGAGTGTCTCCGCCGTCTCCTCGGTGGAAAGTCCTTCCACGTCGCGCAGGACAAAGACGATACGAAATCCCTGCGGCAGCCCCTGAATGGTCTTGCGAAGAATCTCTCCCAGTTCGGCCTGGTTGTAGTTCTGCTCCGGGTCGGGCGCCCAGTCGGCCAGGTCGCGCGGGACGCTGCCTTCCTCGGTCTCGACATCCTCGTCGATCGAGACCATCTTGCCCGTTCGGCGCTTGCGCAGCCGCATCAGGCTTTCGTTGACTGCAATGCGTACCAACCATGTGTAAAACTTCGAATTCCCCTGGAACTGGTCGAGCTTTTCATACGCTTTGAGGAACGCGTCCTGCATCGCGTCTTCGGCATCCTCGCGGTTTTGCGTCACGTGCTGCGCAATCCGGAAGATCTGGCGGTCGTACTTGCGGACCAGCGTATCGTAGGCCGAGACATCGCCGCCGCGCACCCGTTCAACCAGGGCCACGTCGGGATGCGGTTCGAGTTCTCCTGCAATAGGTTGGATGGTCGCCATGGTGGTTGGTTGCGGGAATCCTTTTGGCCGGGCGCGGTTGACGCTTGGAGGTCTGTAGACGAGTGTAGCGGACGGCAGGGCCGGGAACCAAACCGGCGCCCTTAACATTCGGGATACGCGGAGCGGGCGCAGCGTCGCCCATCCGAGCACATTTGGCGTTAACGGCACTGGTTCGCGCGGATCGCAGCAGCCCGAAAGCGGCATAGAGTGAAGAGATGAGGTTCATGAAGTCCTTAACTCCAGCTCCGCGGCTGATTCTTCGCTGCATGGCCGGCTTGCTGCCCTGGCTGATGGTCGTTTTGCCAGCCGGTCCGCAATCGACGAGCGGATCGGCAAATGGCGGCTCGACAGCCGCGCCGGCCGCCACTGCCACCACGGCGAAGAAGGCCGCCGGGAAGCCTGCGCAGAACGTTAGCAAGCCGGCCGCCGCGGGCACGAAGGCATCGAAGCCCGCCAGCACGACAGCCAAGAAGGCCTCGAAACCGGTGAGCCAGACAACCAGGGCGGCGCGGCGCGCGCGAACCGCTCGCATCCGGCAGGCTTTTGTGGCTTCGACGGAACTTCGCCCCATGGCCCAGCAACTGGCCACGCTGCGCACGCCCGCCGCCTACGAAGGCGTGAGCAAGTATGCGCATCAGCACAGCGGCGAAGCGGCGGCGGCGGCCTATCTGGCGCTGGGCCACGCCTATCTTCTTGACAAGCGGTACTCGGAGGCAGAAGCCAATCTCCGCCAGGCTCGCCAAGCGGGCCAGGAACTGGCTGACTACGCCGACTTTCTGGGTGCCGAAGCCAACCACGAAGCGGGGAACGAATCCGCGGCCGAAGCCTTGTTGCACGGCTTTGCGACCCGCTATCCCGACAGCATCTTCGTTGCCCAGGCGCCTGAACTGGAGGCTAGCGTGCTACTTGCCACGGGCAATGCGGCAGCCGCTCAGCAGGTGCTGGCGCAAGCCGCCGCCACGGCCGCCGCCAGCCGTTCAGGCTTCCAGCTTGCCCAGGGCCAGGTGGCGCTCACGCTGGGGCAGACCCAGGATGCCGAGCGCATCTTCAAGCGGCTGCTGCTCGGCCACCCCCTGGCCTCAGAGGCGCAGATTGCCCGCGCCAAGCTGACCGCGATGGGCGCGGAGTCGAGCCTGACCGCGGCCGAGTTGCGCAGCCTGGGCGACGCCTACTACAACGCCAACCGCTACGAGGAGGCCGCGGAGCAATATCGTGCGCTGGCCCACTCGCCGGGGCTTGACGCTCAGGCCCGCAACGGATTTGCCGTGGCAGAGGCTGCCTGCGACCTGAAGCTGAAGCGGCTGAGCACGGCCCAGGTGGAGGCGCTGGCCGACTCAAAGGACGAGAACGGCGCGCGGCGGCTCTATCTATTGGCCGAACTGGCCCGGAACCGGAACGACACGGAGTATCAGCAACAGATTGTCGCCCGCATGGAGTCGAGCTTTCCGCGCAGCCCGTGGCTGGCTGAGGCGCTCTTCTCCAGCGGGAATATGTACATGCTCCGCCGCGACTATCCCTCCGCTGTGAGGGATTACGGCTATCTGGCCGCGCACTTCCCCGACAATACCAATGCCGCCGCCGCGCACTGGCGAGCGGGCTGGCTCAGTTACCGGCAGGGGCAATACGCCGACGCCGCGCGCCTCTTTGACGAGCAGATCCGCCTCTATCCCAGTGACAAAGAGACCCCCTCCGCCATCTACTGGCGTGGTCGCCTCTATGAGACCCAGGACCACAAGCCGGCCAGCGCCGCAGCCAACTATCGTGCGCTCGTTCGCGCTTACCAGCACTTCTTCTATGCTCAAATGGCCCGGCAGCGGCTGGCCGCGCTGGGCAGCACGCAGCCAACGCCGCAGCCGCAGCTGGATCGCTTGCAGCCGGTCCCGGTGCCGCAGCTTGCGGAGGGCTTTCCCACCGACAGCCCGCATCTGGCCAAGGCGCGGCTGCTGGCAAATGCGGGGTTGAATGACTACATCGCGCAGGAGATCGCCGCCGATCCCGACTCAGCCTCATGGAGCGCACTGGCCGAGGCGCAGATCTACGCATCCTATGGCGAGCCTTATCGTGCCATGCGTTCCCTAAAGCGGGCTCTGCCGTATGCCGCTACGGCCTCCATCAAGTCCATTCCGCTCACCTACTGGCGCATTCTCTTCCCCGAGCCGTGGTGGGAGACGATCAAGGCGGAGTCGGCAAAGAACAACCTCGATCCCTACCTGGTGGCCTCGCTGATTCGCCAGGAGTCGGAGTTCGATCCCAGGGCCGTCTCCTATGCCAACGCCTACGGATTGATGCAATTGCTGCCCTCGGTGGGCAAGCAGTTGGCCCGCGAGGAGGGAATCAGCCATTTCGAGACCTTCCAACTGCTCGATCCGGCAATGAATATCCGCCTGGGCACCCGCTACCTCCGCCAGATGCTGGACAAGTTCGGTGGAGTGCAGGAGTATGCCTTGGCCGCCTACAACGCCGGGGACTCGCGCGTGGTCGACTGGCAATCCGCTGGCCCTTACAGCGGCATCGACGAATTTGTGGAGTCGATTCCGTTCACCCAAACCCGCGAGTACGTCGAGGCGATTCTGCGCAACGAGGAAACCTACAAGGCGATCGACGAGTTTGCTGGTTCACAGGCCCAGGCCGGGACAGCGGCGCCCCGGTAGAAAGCCCCTGAGTCATGGCGGGTTTCCCCTCCAGGCGGCTTCTTCCCGGCTCATGGGCGGGAATCCACGAACCCCTGCTTGCCTTTCCGTGCCTCGCGCGTTAACTGATTATCGCCAGGCCGATCGTTCCCTCCACCGGCCGCCTCACCCCCGGTGGAGTATTCTCTTTTGAGAGGAATTCAACTTGTCGCGCAACATATTACTGGCCGGCGTGCTCACACTCTGCATGACAGCGGGCTGCAAAGCCCAATCCGCTCCTCAACCGGCGCCTGACCCCGCGCTCAATCGCCACATAGAGGTCATGGTCCGCGCTCAGTTCAACATCCCGCCGGACATTTCCGTGACTTTTGGCGCGCGCAAGCCTAGCCAGATTCCGGGTTATGATACGCTGCCCGTCACGCTTTCCAGCTCAAAGAAGCAGCAGGAGATCGACTTCCTGATCTCGACCGACGGCAAGACGCTGGCGCGCCTGGAGACCTTCGACCTGGTCAAGGATCCGGTCTTCGCCATCGACATCGCAGGCCGCCCCATCCGCGGCAATCCGACCGCCAAGGTCACCGTCATCAACTTCGACGACCTGGAGTGCCCCTACTGCGCCCGCATGCATCAGTCGCTCTTTCCGTCCACGCTGGAGCGCTACAAGGACAAGGTTCGCTTCATCTACAAGGACTTTCCCCTCACCGAACTGCACCCCTGGGCCCTGCATGCAGCCGTGGACGCCAACTGCCTGGCCGCGCAAAACTGGGACGTTTATTGGAGCTACGTGGATTATGTCCATTCCCACGGCGACGAGATCAGCGGAGCGGACCGCAACCCGGCGAAGAGCTTTGACGCTCTGAATCGCATCGCCCGCCAGGAAGCTACGCTGGGCAAACTCGACCCCGGCAAACTCGACGCTTGCCTTGCCGCGCAGGACGAGGCCCAGGTGCGCGCCTCGCTTCAGGAAGGGGATTCGCTCAAGATTGACGGAGCGCCCGCTGTCTTCGTCGACGGCGAACGCATCGACGGCGCCATCCCGGAAGGACAGGTTTGGCTGGTAATCGACCGCGCCTTGAGCGCAGCCGGCGTTACTGCTCCGGCCGCTCCGGCCAACCCGTCTCAATCTGCTGGAGCTGGAAAATAGGTCTTCGGGACGCTATCGCCGCACCGGGTTGTGGATTTATCCTTGAATGCCGGGGCTCTTCGACCCCTTTAGGAGACACCAAGTTGCAAGTCAAACCGTTTTTTCCGACCCGTTTCCAGTTCGCCGTCCTCATTGTCTGCGGTGGCGCCCTGCTGGCCCCGGTCGTAGGCTGCCACCGTTCGCCCGCGCCCGATGTGATGGCCACCGTGAACGGCAAGGAGATTCTGCGCTCTGAACTGGAGAGAAAATACCAGGACTACAAGCTCAGCCAGGGAGAGACTCCGCAGGAGCCTTCCGCGGAACAGGCGCAAATCGTTCGTCTCGGGGTCCTGCGGCAGATGATCGATGAGGAGATTCTGCAACAGCGGGCTGCCAGGTTGACCGTCACCGCCTCCGACGAGGACGTAAACGACAAGCTCACGGAGATGAAGGCGCGCTTCATCACCCAAGAAGACTTCGACAAACAGCTCAAGCTGCGCAACCAGACGCTGGACGACCTCAAGCGCGACATCCGCAACGATTTGACGGAGAACAAGCTGCTGAACAAGGAGATCGAGTCCAAGATCAACATCACGGATGCGGAGATCGCCAGCTTCTATAACAGCCACAAGGCCGAGTTCAATTTCATTGAGCCGCAATACCACCTGGCGCAGATCGTGGTCACCGGCGGACCCTCGCCGCAGACCGGCAACCTGCAAAACAACAAAGCCTCCGGGGACGCCGATGCCAAAAAGAAAATCCAGACCTTGCAGAGCAAGCTGGAAAACGGAGAAGACTTCGGCGCCGTGGCCATGAACTTCTCAGAGAATGCCAATAACGCGTCGAGTGGCGGCGACATGGGCTTTGTGGCGGAGTCGGCGCTGCGCACCGATCCTGACGCCTTCAATGCCATCAGCAAGCTCAAGCCCGGCCAAATCAGCGAGATTCTCCCCATTTACGACAGCGCCGGCCCAGCGCGCCGGACCCTGGGATACGTGATCTACAAGCTGATTGGGCGCGAGCCGGCCGGCCAGCGCGAATTGAACGACCCGCGCGTGCAGCAGGGCATTCACACGGTGCTGCACGAAAGCCACGCGCAACTGCTCAAGAACGCCTACTTCGAGATGCTTCACAACGAGGCCAAGATACACAACTACCTGGCTGACCAGATTTTCAACGAAGGCACAAAATAAAGCGGCCCGGCTTGAGACTTGGAGTCCTTTGGGTCACAGCCATGGCGTAAGGTGTGTCAATCCGCTCACTGCGCGCTGGGGTCTCCGGTTGCTGCTTTGCCGGGAGTCACCGCGGGCAAGCCGAGATCGGAGGCGGAAGGCAGTTCCTTGCCATTCTCGAAATCTCTGGTGACCTCGGCAAAGCGCTCGCCTCGCTTCTGCCACTCTTCAATCCGCAGGTCGAAGCGGACGGTAACATTGTTGAGCCAATAGGGCCGGTTCTCGCTCAGCCATACCTGGCTGTACTCCTCCTTCGAGGCCGAATACGCATCGCGCAAGTCCTGGCAGCGGCCAAACATGCTGCTGATTTCGTCCAGCAAGTTATGGGTCGCGGAGCTTTGCGACTTGTCGTGCCGGCGAGCCAGCACCGCGGCGTAGGTGTCGGCAATCTCCCGGGCCAGCTCAAACTTCAAGCCGATCAGGTCCAGCCGCCGCGCGCCCATATCCATGGCCTTGAGCGCATCCACTTCGCGCAGGCGCGGATTGGCGGCGCGCGCCTGGGCAATGAGCACCATGGCGCGCTCGGCGTGGGTGCGCAAATCCGCCGCCACCGGCAGAATCTTCGCTGAAGCCTCCCGACCCTCAGCGCTCCACGGATCGAGCCAGAAGAGATTGTCGCTGTTCAATCCCGCGTGCGATTTTGCCAGCGCCTCATGAGCCTCCATCAGGTCGTTCTCGGCCTCGTCGATCTTGCCGCTCGCGTCGCCGTGGAAGAGCTGCCCATAGGCGTCCCGATAGTCCGCAATTGAACTTCCTCCCGGCTGCCAGGCTGCCACGGCGCCAAAGAGCACGCCGTACCAATCCAGATTGAAGAGACCCTCGCCATCGTCGTTCCAGACGGTGGTCAGAGCGCCGGTCGAGCCCATCCGCTGTCCGTCGCGAATGAATCCCTGAATATTTCCGAAGGCCCTTTCGGCGACCGGAAAGACTTCATTCCAGTTGGCGTCTCCGGGAGAGACCCAGGTCTCGATTCCGGCCTTGGCAAAGGGATCGAGCATCTTGTCGAAGCCTTTCGTATCCCCATAGTTCCAGGGCACGGCAATCATGTCCTTGAGCAGCCCGGCTACGGCCGCCGGATCGGCCCCGCCAATGTCTCCCCAGAAGAGCAGGCGGCGGTGCAGCGGGGCCAGTTCATCGTGAATCCGCTCGAGAAAGTCGACGTAGACCGGCCCATAGCCCTTGGCCAGAACCTGCGGCTGGGTGCGTCCCACGCCCAGATCGAAGGTTTCGTCCGCGCCAATATGCAGAAAAGGCGACGGAAACTCCTCGGCAACCTGCGTAAACCAGTCCTTGATGAGGGGCAGTGTTCCCGGTTGCCCCGGAGCCAGCACATGGCCGTGCGGCGTCTCGGCCACATCCCGGTACAGGTCGTATTTCAGCACCTGGTGAAGATGCCCGAATGCTTCCTGCTCGGGCACAATCGTGACGTGATACCGGCGCGCATACTCGACCAGCTCCGCCGCTTCGGCCGGCGTGAGCGCGCCGCCCGGAGGCGCGGCCAGCGGCTGATTCGGATAGAGAAGCGTGTGCTCGAAGTAGGGCGAATAGATATTGATCTTGAAAGCGGCGAAGACCCGGATTTGATGCTTCTGAAACTCCAGCGTGGGAAACGGCCCGCGCGAGAGATCGTCATCGATGCCGCGATACTTCATCGCCGGCCAGTCGCACACCGTGCCTGTGGGCAGACTCCGCTTGCCGCCGGGGAGCGGCAACAACTGCTTGAGCGTCTGCACACCATAGAAAATTCCAGAGCCTGTCGAGGCAACGACAAAAGCCTCATGCGGCTCAACCGCCAGCACATAACCTTCGTCCCGCATGGCCGCGTCGAAGGCCAGACGGCGGCGAGCCAGCACGGCCTTCCCTTCCGCCGAGCCGCTGCGCAGCAAAGTCACCGTGTAGGCCGGCTTCGATTCTCCGGCGGTTGCCAGTCCAGCGTCCTTCGCCGCTTGCTCAAGATCGCGCGCGGCAAACTCGTCTTCCAGGTCGCGCCCCGGCACGTTGACCGCTATGGTTGCCGGCAGCGCGGTCTCACCGGCGAAGCGCGCTTCGCGTGGGGCGGGAAGCAGGCGGAACTGGGCCGCGGAGAGGGCTGGAGGCGCCGACAGCAGAGCAAGCATGGCCCACGACAGCAGCGCCGATTTCGGCAAGTTCCAACTCGGCATTCCGGCCACCTCCGGAGCGGCTCTCAAGATCGACGAAGTGATTGTCTCGATCGAATACGATCATTGTATGCCGAGGGCACTCGCGATCTTCCCGGCCGGAATCGCGCATTCTTGGCCCCCATTACGCGGTTCTGCGGCGACAACGCTCAGGTCTGTCAGCCAGGCAATCCGCTCCCGCTCGAAAGCAAATTGCCGACTGTGAAAGAGTACTATCTGACTGCTATGAACGCCACGCCACTCGCCTCCGGTTCGTCCACAAAGGGCAGCTACAACCTGTTTCTGCTGTTGGTCGCCGGCCTGGGCGGATTGCTGTACGGCGTTGACGTAGGCATTATCGGCGGCGCGTTGCCTTATCTGGAGGCGACTTCGCGATTGACCGCCGAGCAGCTCTCCATCATTGTGGCGGCGGTGCTGCTGGGGAGCGTCTTTTCCACGTTGTTCGCGGGAGTGCTCGCCGACTGGCTGGGGCGCAAGCCGATGATGGTTCTCAGCGGCGTCACATTCGTTCTCAGCATTCCGGTGATCGCCCTCTCGCAAGGCTATGGGCCTTTGTTTCTCGGCCGCCTGCTGCAAGGCATGAGCGGCGGCTTCATCGGGGTCGTGGTTCCGCTCTACCTGGCTGAGTGCCTTGCGGCGCGCGATCGAGGCAAGGGAACAGGCGCATTCCAGTGGCTGCTCACGCTGGGCATCGTGGCAGCGGCTGTAATAGGCATTTATTACAGCTATCGCGTCCAGGCCGTGGCCGTTGCCGCCAACGCTGACACCCTGCTTGACTTCAAGGATCAAGCCTGGCGGCGCATCTTCTGGGTATCGCTTCCCCCCGGCGTGCTGTTCGTGCTGGGCAGCCTGCTGGTCACGGAGTCTCCGCGCTGGCTCTTCCGGCGCGGCAAGAGGCAGCTTGCCTTTGCGGCCCTGCTTCGCTCGCGGACTCCCGAACAGGCGGAGTTCGAATTGTTGGAGATGGAAGAGGCCGCGCATCCGGCGACCGCAGACCACCCCTCGGGAGAGAAGCCGCACGACTCTCTCCTGCGCCGCAAATACGTCATTCCATTTCTGCTGGCCTGCGTCATCCTCTTCTGCAATACGGCCACCGGCATCAACTCGATCATCGGATACAACACCGCCATTCTCTTGCAAAGCGGCCTAAGCGATCTTCACGCCCACTGGGGCTATGTCCTTTTCACCGTCGTCAACTTCCTCATGACCATGGTGGGAATGATGCTGGTGGATCGCAAGGGGCGCAGGTTCCTGTTGATTCTGGGCACTGGCGGAATCATTGTCTCGCTGATTGGCGTAGGCATTCTTTTTCTGCGCACTGAGGTGGCCAGCCTGGACGCGCGTGGCGCGGTGCAATCCATGGCCGACGCCAATCAGGAGCTGAATCTGCGCTTCGATCGAGCCGAAGCCGGCCGGCTGCTGGCCGCGCAGGGAGCGGCGGGGCAGCGGATCGACAGCGGCCGGGCTTCCCTGGCCATCATCTATTCCTACGGGGATTTCACAGCGGCCACCAGCTTCGCCCGCTCCGACGACCCGGCCGCCGCTCCCCTCCTGATTGCTCGCTCAAGCTGCGTTCCCGCGAACAAAGTCGAAGCGTTCTTCAAGAATCCATTCGCCGACCTTCAGGCCGCCCGGTCCGCCCCACTCAAGATACAGAAAGCCCTGATCGGCCGCGTGCCCAGTGCCCGCCACGGCTGGCTGGTGGCCTGCGGACTGTACCTGTTCATGGCCTTCTTTGCGGTCGGCCCGGGCGTGTGCGTGTGGCTGGCCCTGTCCGAGTTGATGCCCACGAGAATCCGCTCCAACGGCATGAGCATCGCCCTGGTCATCAACCAACTGGTTTCAACCACCTTGGCGGGGATCTTTCTGCCCTTCGTCAGCAAGCACGGCTACTCGTCGATGTTCTTCCTGTTCGCCGGCTTTACCGTGGTCTACTTCCTGGTCGCCGCATTCTCGCTGCCGGAGACCAAAGGCAAGACCCTGGAAGAGATCGAAGCTCACTTTGAAGGCAAGGCCTCTGCCTGAATGAGGTGAACCGGAACCGCCAACCTCAACTCAGGAGCGCCGCCCGCTCAGCAGATGCGCGGCAACTGCTCCCCGATCTGGGTGGGAATCACGCGGTTTGCCCCCATCGCCGTCCGCGCCACCAGCATTCGAGGGTGCTCGGCCGTAACGTGGCCGATCCTCGCCGCCTCGCGCCCCAGCGGATGGGCGCGCAGCACGGCCAGCACCTTATCCGCCGCCTCCGCCGCCACAAAGAACACCGCCTTGCCCTCGTTGGCCACATAGACCGGATCGAGGCCGAGCAACTCGCACGCCGACTGCACCTCCACGCGCACCGGCAGGCGCGCCTCGTCGATGGCAATGCCCACACCCGAAGCGTGCGCAATCTCAATCAGCGTGGAGGCCAGCCCACCCCGCGTGGGGTCGCGCATGGCGTGAACTGCCCCGCCGGCAGCATCCAGAATCTCGGCGATCATCCCGTTCAGCGCCGCGCAATCCGATCTGATCTGGCTCTCGAACTCGAGGCCCTCGCGCACGCTCATGATGGCCATGCCGTGGTCGCCGATGGTGCCGGAAACCAGAATCGCATCCCCCGCGCGCGCCCTCCGCGGACCCACTTGAATCCCCGCCCGCAGCACGCCGATCCCGGCCGTATTGATGTAGCAGCCGTCCCCGTGCCCGCGCTCGACGACCTTGGTGTCGCCGGTAACCACCTGCACGCCCGCCGTGGCCGCGGCCGCGGCCATGGCCTCGACAATCGCCGCCAACCTCGCCAGCGGGAATCCCTCTTCGAGGATGAAGCCGGCGCTGAGATACTTCGGCTCCGCGCCGGAAACAGCTAGATCGTTCACCGTCCCGTTCACCGCCAGTTCCCCGATCGAACCGCCGGGAAAGAACAAGGGCTGCACCACATAGGAGTCGGTGGTCATGGCCAGCCGGCCGCTGGGCAAATGCAGGGCCGCCGCATCTCCCAGATTTTCAAGCGCCGGATTACGAAAGGCAGGCAGAAACAGGTGCTCCACCAGTTCGCTGCCCAGCCTTCCGCCGCCGCCGTGCCCCATCACGATTGTCGGGTAACCAGCCAGCGGCAGCGGACAGCACCAATTCGAGAAATCCGGCGCGTCGATCTTCAAATCTTCATTCATATAAAATCCCTGTCAACTCGGTTTTGAAAGGGCACGACTTGAGTCGTGCCGTAGATGCCCCAAAATGAACGCGGGCTTTAGCTCCTGAGGGAATGCCGGCCTTTGCACTGGAACCTAATTATCGTGTCTTTCCTCAGGAGGGTGTCTCTCGTAATACCCTCCCCGGTGATGAGCATAGTCATAAAAGCGAATGTTATTCTCTTCGAAATAAACAACAACAGACTTGCTCTTATCAAACCCATGCGGCAGGGATTGAGACGGCCATACCTTGCCATCGTAAAAAACTACAACTTCCGGTGTCGATGAACTTCGACCTATCCAATTCTTCGAATTCTCCTCGTATCCCCACATCATTTCGTTCCGAGAGGATTTTGTAACGACAAATAGATTCCCATCGCTTGGGCCCAGGACTAATCCCACGCCTCCTTTGGACAAATTCTCATTCGTCTCCATGACGATCTTCTCTTTTGCAGTCACAAAATCAGGCAATTCGGCTTTCCGGCAACCTACGACGGCACTCAGCAGAGAAGTTGCCAGAACAATGTAGCTTAGAACTCTCATTGTGCGTTCTCCAAAAAACTTGTCATTTGGACAATGCTGACCCCGCGTTCGCCAGCTCCTCGGCCGACAGGAACCGCCCATAGTTGTAATAAGCCGCGCAGGCCCCTTCGCTGGAGACCATCGTCGCCCCTAGCGGATGCCTTGGCGTGCACTCCTTGCCGAAGGCCGCGCACTCTGCCGGCTTGATCGCCCCGCGCAGCACGTCGCCGGCCCGGCAAAGCGGCGACTCCTGGGTATGAATGCCCGTGATATGGAAGCGATTCTCGGCGTCGAAGTCGCGATAGGCCGGGCTCAGCCGCCAGCCGCTGTTGGGAATCACGCCGATCCCCCGCCACGCCCGGTCGGTCACCTCGAAGACTTCGGAGAGCAGTTTCTGCGCCGCCCGGTTGCCCTCGAATGTGACAATCCGCTCATAGGCGTTCTCGACCTCGTGCCGCCCGGCCTCCAGTTGCGCAACGGCCCGGCGAATCCCATTCAGCAAATCCAGCGGCTCAAAGCCGGTCACCACCAGCGGAACGCCATACTTTTCGGCCAGCGGCGGATACTCCCAATAACCCATCACGCTGCACACGTGCCCAGCCAGCAGGAACCCCTGCACCTTGTTCCCCGGCGAACCCATGATCGCCTCAATCGCCGGCGGAACCAGAACATGGGAGACCAGCAGCGAATAGTTCTTCAACCCGCGCCGCTTGGCCAGATGCACGCTCATCGCATTCGCCGGAGCCGTGGTCTCGAAGCCCACCCCAAAGAAGACCACTTGCTTCTCGGGGTTCTTCAACGCCAGGTCCACCGCGTCCAGCGGCGAGTAAACCACGCGCACGTCGCCACCCGCGCCCTTCACTTGAAAGAGATCGCCCTCGGTGCCCGGAACCCGCAGCATGTCGCCAAAGGAGCAGAAGATCACGCCCGGCTGGGCGGCAATCGCCAGCGCCTTGTCGATCAGCTCCAGCGGCGTCACGCACACCGGGCAGCCGGGGCCGTGAATCATCTCGATTCCGGCGGGCAGCATCTGGTCGATTCCGTTCTTGATGATGGAGTGCGTCTGCCCCCCGCAAACCTCCATCATCTTCCACGGCCGCGTGGCCAGCGCATGAATCTCCCGCGCCATCCGCTGGGCGATCTCCCCGTTCCGGAACTCGGTTAGATACTTCATTTGGCCCGCGTGAGCGTGATGTCGCCGCCCGGAAAGTCTCCCTGATCGGATTTGGTGGTCAGCTTGATCGTGTCTCCGCTCACCACGCCTTCATGCTTGATGACCATGCCGTTGACGTTCACGGTGAAGGACAGCTTGTCGCCATCGATCTTGCCGTCGGAGATCTCGATGGGATCGCCCTGCGGACCGGTTACCGTGCCGGTCAGCTTGGCGCCGTCCTGCTTGAAGGTGAATGTGAGATGGAAGCTATCCCCATTCGGCCCCGCCATATCGCCGGACCAAGCGCCCGTCACATCGGCGGCAAACGCGGTTGCGGCGCAGAAAGCCATCATCAGAGCTGCGCATGTACACAAGAGTTTTTTCATCGATCGAACCTCGCGGTGAATTTGTTCCCCCGGATGGTAACCGGCTTGCGGACGGCAGTGCAACTTGATCTGGCGGGTGCCCCACCCTCGCCGCTGTCATTCTGAGCGATGGTCGCTCCGGCGACCGAGTCGAAGAATCTGCGTTTCCGCTCTTTCCCTGCTAAAAATGTTGGGTGCCCCATCCTTCTCGCGCTGTCGCCGCGGCGACCGAAAGGGGTGGGAAACCACAAAAACTCAACTTGCATGAGGATCGGGTGCCCCAGGTCTCGTCCGCCGCGGCGGAGAGACCTGGGATGCGGCAGCGCAGCTCCCATCGGGACAAGCACTCTGCGGCGCAGCCGCCGCCCGCGCGAACGCCTCTTCCTCGCTGCCCAGCTCTTCGTCCAGCGCGCCCATGGCGCGGAAGTCCTCGAGCGTCTTCAACGCCGTCTCCTCATCGATCTTCGACAGCGCAAACCCAACGTGGACAATGGTATAGTCGCCCACCTCGACCTCCGGCACGTAGTCCAGGCAGACGCGCTTGACCACCCCGCCAAAGTTCACGCGCCCCATCCGAAGCCCGCCTTCGCTGGTGATTTCTTCCACTTTTCCCGGAATCGCTAAGCACATGGTTCCTACGTTATACCGAGTTGGGGGCCGCGTACAGTGTGATTTGGATCACTCGGAAACGGGTCGCAAAGCAGATGGCGCTGGTTCCTCGGCATCTTCCGCAAGGTGCTGGTGATTGGTGCGCGGAGCCGGAGCCCTACGCCCGAATCCGCCAGGGTTCTGATAGACTTCGTGCGTTCCCCGTTTGAAGGAGTTCTTATGATCCTGTCGAAAGTGACACGCTTCCAGAAGCGCAGATTGATGTTGGGTATGTTGCTGTTCTCGACCTGCCTGGCGGCAACTGCGCAGGCCCAAACTAAAGGGGACGACATATTTCAGGCGGCCGGCAAGGGCGATTTAGCCAGAGTCGAGGCACTCCTGGGCAGTGGAACGGATGTCAACGCCAGGAATGAGCATGGCGGGACTGCGCTGATGTGGGCCTCGTATTTTGGCACGGTTGAGGTGGTGCAGGCGCTGCTGGCCAAAGGGGCCGAGATCAACACCCAAGACAACGACGGCCAGAGTGCATTGTTCTTGGCATCCCAGCAGGATCACCTCGAGGTAGTGCAGGCGTTGCTCGACAAGAAGGCTGATATCAATGCTAGGACGAAGAAGGGCGAGACCGCGCTGATGTGGGCCTCACAGGATGGCCACCTTGAGGTCGTGCGAGCGCTGCTGGCCAAAGGGGCTGAGGTCAATCTTCAGGGCAATGATGGTGAGACTGCGCTTTCGTTAGCCTCTCAGCGCGGGCGCCTTGAAGTAGCGAATGTATTGCTTGCCAATGGATCGGATGTCAATCTTCCGGATCATGAAGGCTGGACACCGCTGATGTGGGCATCCCAGGAAGGCCACTTGGATGTGGTCCAGGTGCTCCTTGGCAAGAAAGCCGATGTTAGTGCCAAAGGGAAAAATGGCGTGACCGCATTGCTCATGGCATCGACGACCGGACGCCTTGAGATTGTGCGGACTCTGCTTGAAGATGGCGCTGAGATCAACAGCAAGAAGGACGACGGTGGGACCGCACTGATGGACGCATGTGCCGCGTATCATCCGGACGTGGTGCGGGAGCTGCTCGCAAGAGGAGCCGATGTCAATGTCAGAAAGAACGATGGCACAACTGCACTTTATTGTGCTTCGACAAACGGCCACCTCGATGTGGTGCAGGCGCTGCTAGCCAAAGGGGCCGATGTCAAAACCGGAGCGAACGACGGTACGACAGCGCTGATGGCAGCCTCCATGAACGGACACTTTGACGTGGTGCAGGCACTGCTCGCCAAGGGAGCTGCAGTCAATATCCAGAGGAAGGACGGCGCAACCGCGCTCTTAGCCGGCTCCTTGAATGGCAGTCTTGACGTGGTGCAATTGCTGCTCACAAAGGGAGCAGAAGTCAATGCCAAGAGCAGCAATGGCGCGACCGCGTTAATGATGGCCTCCCAGGGAGGATACGTCGAGGTAGTGCGGGCGTTGCTCGCCGTCAAGGCGGAAGTGAACACCAAGACATCCGACGAGGGCACCACGCCGCTAATGTTTGCCTCAGCACACAACCACCCAGATGTGGTGCAGGCTCTGCTCGCTGCCAGGGCTGACGTTGACGCCAAAAAAAATGATGGCGCGACCGCACTGGTAAGTGCCTCCCAAGAGGGCTACCTAGAGCCGGTAGCGCAAATTCGGACAAGGGTTTAAGTGGAAGTTCTGCTCGCTCGCAGCCTTACGATGGCTGTGAAGAGGAGAACGGATGAGCAGACGTCCCCGCAGGAACCACACAGCGGCG
>JBEKDB010000046.1:0-30302 GCA_050014575.1 Occallatibacter sp.
TACTGGGGCTGGGACCCGGTGGAGAACGCCAGTTTCATGCCCTGGCTCACCGGCACAGCCTTTCTTCACTCCGTGATGATGCAGGAGAAGAAAGGCATGATGAAGAGCTGGAACGTCTGGCTGATCTTCTCCACCTTCCTGCTGACGCTGCTGGGCACGCTGCTGACCCGCGCCGGACTGGTTAGCTCGGTCCACGCTTTTGCGCAGTCTTCCATCGGGACGTGGTTTGTGGTCTTCATGGGGGTTGTGCTGGCGGTGTGTATCTTCACCTACATTTTGCAGCGCAGTCATTTGCAGAGCGAGCACCACCTGGAATCCCTCGTGAGCCGCGAGTCGAGCTTCCTGTTCAACAATCTGGTGCTGCTGACGGCGTGCTTCGTGATTCTGTGGGGAACGCTGTTTCCCATCCTGAGCGAGTATGTGGAGGGCAGCAAGGTCACCGTCGGCGCGCCGTTTTATAACCGGGTCGCGATTCCCATCGGGCTGTTTCTGTTGTTCTTGACAGGCGTTGGGCCGCTGCTGCCCTGGCGAGCGGCGTCGCTGCGCGCCATTCGCCGCAACTTCGTGCTGCCCTCGATCGCGCTTTGGGCTACGGTGATCGTCTGCCTGGTTGCGGGCGTGCGACCGTGGAAGGACGGCGCGCTGGACGCCGGCAACTTCTACGCGATGGTGGCCTTTGCGCTGAGCGCGGGCGTAATGACCGCCATTCTGAGCGAGTTTCTGCGCGGAGCGGGGGTGATTGCGCGGCAGACCGGGAGCAACCTGATTGTGGGCACCTGGCTGCTGACGCGGAGGAATACGCGGAGATATGGCGGCTACATCGTCCACATCGGCGTGGTGGTGATCGTGATCGGCCTGGCCGGCTCGGCCTTCAATCGCAACGTCGAGGGCGAGATGGCGCTCCACGACAAGCTGGTCATCGGCCCCTATACGCTGGTCCAGGTTGGCGCCACCCAGGACACGAACGCCAACTACAACTCCGAGTACGCGCTGCTCGACGTGTACAAGGACGGCAAGAGAGCGACTGAGTTAAAGCGCGACGGCTGGCTTTTTCGCGTGATTCCTCTTCAGATGACGCCGGAGAAGCGGATTTATCTGGCCAGCGAACAGCCGCAGACCATGGTGGCCATTCACTCGGTTCCCGAATGGGACCTGTACGTGGTCTATGAAGGCACGAACCCCGACACCGGCCAGCCGATCATCAAGGCATTTCTCAATCCGCTGGTGGGCTGGATATGGGCGGGACTTGTCGTGCTCGTCTTTGGCACCCTGGTGGCTCTGGTTCCCGCTTTGAGCCCGGCAACCGCCGCAGTACGCGTGCCGGCGCAGACACGTCCCAGTGAGCCCGCGCTCAAGGGAGGCATCGCATGAAGAGCGCCCCCTCGCGTCTTTCGTTTTGGATCAAGGCGGCGCAGGCAGCGGCGCTGGCGATCGCTGTCTGCTTCTCGCTGGGCGCGACGGATGCAAGCTCGCGCTTCAACGACCTGGGCCACCGGCTGATGTGTACCTGCGGCTGCGCGCAACTGCTGGGCGAGTGCAACCATGTGGGCTGCCCGGAGAGCGGGCGGGAGCGCGAGGAGTTGAAGACGGCCATCGCCGTCGGCAAGAGCGACAAGGAGATTCTTGACTGGTTTGCAGCCAAGTACGGGGCTACGATGCTGGCCGCGCCCACCACGCACGGCTTCGATCTGGTGGCCTGGATCGCGCCCTTCGCGGTCTTTGGCGCGGCGCTGCTGGGCACGGTTCTGCTGGTTCGGCGCTGGTCGGTGGGCGCGACGCCAATTATGGCAGATCCCGATCTGGCAAGCGCGGACCCGGATGAGCGGGCGCGCCTGGAAATGATTCGCCGGGAGACCGACTCCGGCAGCGACGGAGGGTTTTGAATTATGACGACCTTGCAAGGCATGGTGGCGGGTGGACTGCTGGCGATGGCGCTGCTGATTTACACCTTCTGGCCGGAGAACGTCTTCGCCAGCCAGCGCCAGAAGACCCGCCTGGATTACCTGCTGGAGCGCAAGGAGCAGCTTTACGAAAACCTGCGCGACCTGAGCTTCGAGCACCGCGCGGGCAAGTATCCTGAAGAGGATTTCCGGGCGCAGCGGGCGCAGCTTGAGAACGAGGCGGCGCAGTTGCTGGCCGAGATTGAGCATTTGCAGCAGGCGTGATTCTCTGCCAGCACTGTCATCCTGAGCGAAGGTCGCCGTGGCGGACGAGCCGAAGGATCTGCGGTTGTTCTTCGGCTCT
This sequence comes from Occallatibacter sp., assembly GCA_050014575.1. Classification (GTDB taxonomy): domain Bacteria; phylum Acidobacteriota; class Terriglobia; order Terriglobales; family Acidobacteriaceae; genus Telmatobacter. Next base: position 2,245 of record JBEKDB010000046.1, read on the forward strand.
TCTACTCTTAACCCGCGAAACACCCAAAGGACTCCAACAAGACCATGAGATCGACCCGATTCGCCCTTCGCAGTTTCGCTTTCAGCCTGCTTGCGTCGTCCGCATTGATCCAGGCCGCCACCGTTACCGGCACAGTCACCGACAAGACCACCAACAAGCCCGCCGCGGGCGACACCGCGGTGCTGGTGGACGTGCAGGCCGGCATGGGTGAAGTGGCCCATGCCACCACCGACGCCCGCGGGCGCTACTCGCTGGTTGAGCCCGGAAGCGGCCCCTATCTGGTGCGCGTAACCCACCAGGGCGCGGGATACTTTATAGCCGCGCCCCAGGGAAACGTGCCCGGCGACCTTGCGGTTTACGACGTGGCTGCCAAGGTTCAGGGCGTCTCCATCGAGGCCGATGTGCTGGAGGTGGAAAGCGAAAACGGCCAGCTCAAGGTGACCGAGCGCTACTTTGTCCACAACACCAGCTCGCCGCCAACCACGCAGTGGAGCGCGCGCTCCTTTGACGTCATCCTGCCCGCCGACGCTGTGCTGAACGGCGTCGGCGCGCAGCGGCCCAGCGGTCTGCCTACCACCGTCAAGCTGGAGCCGGACGGCCCCAAGGGCCATTACTCGTTCAACTTTCCCATCCAGCCGGACGAAGGCGAAAAGGACACGCTCTTCCAGCTCAGCTACAGCGTGCCCTTGAGCAGCGGCAAGTACACGTTCAATTCCCAGGTGACGCTCCCGGCCGACAACCTGGCCGTGATCCTGCCCAAGAGCATGACCTTCACCGCGGGCGCTGGAGCAGCCTTCAAGTCCGTGCCCGAAGACCCCGGCGTGCAGACCTTCGTGGCCAGGAACGCCCTTCCGGGCAAGGCGATCGAGTTCACCATCTCCGGCGAGGGATCGATTCCGCGCGAGCAGCAGGGCGCAGCGGCCAGCCAGCAGCCCGGCATGGGATCGCAAGAGAGCGGCGGAGGTCAGGATTCGGGCGCCGCCGCAACCGGCAACCAGCCCGGCGGCGGCATCGGCGCGCCCATCGGCACGCCCAATCCACTCTCGAAGTACACCTGGTGGATTCTGGGCGGCCTGGCGCTGTTGATGGCAGCGGGCGCGGCCTTCCTGCTGCGCAAGCCTGCCGGTGCGCCCGTCGTTCCGTTCGATGCCGGAGCGGGGAGTTATCCTTCCTCCTCGCCGGCTCAAAAGAACGCGGCCCTGTTGAACGTACTGAAAGAAGAACTTTTCGCGCTGGAGAGCGAGAGGATCTCCGGGACGATTGCGCCCCAGGAGTATGCCGAGGTGAAGGCGGCATTGGAGACGGTGCTCAAGCGGGCGTTGAACAGAAAATAGTTGCCATTTATCAGTGGTCAGTGGTCATTGGTCAGTGCGGCGGCGCTCCGCCGGCACACGTGAATGCGACGCGATGGGTTTGCGGGGAACGGCGGCAGATTAATCTGTATACAGCCCTGTTTCCTCGTGTACAATTAAGTAGGAACTCTGAACAAATCCTGTTGCAGGGCAAACCTTTCCCCCAAGGTCTATGGCCTCCGTTGATTTCATTGTACTTACGTGTGTACTAGAGCCCACGTCGGTCAACGCGCCGATTGATTCAGGGAATCCCTGGGCCGAATGACGCGGCTTGCAGGCCAGTTGCCGCCGGCAATTCGAGCCCGAACAGAACATTTTTCGAGAATTGTGAGGCATTATTCCGTCTCCGCTCGCAATACCAGGCAGAGAGGAAAACCGGCCTGACGGTTTTGCATTGGCAAGGCTGTGCCAGTCGCTATCGTTAAGAGCCTCAAAGCAATCGAGGCCGGCTCTTATGTCCTCCAGCTGAGTTGCGCCCGTCCATTCGCTGAATTGCTTGCTGACTTCATCCCCCCTCCCGCGTTTTTTCTGGGAACTTGACTGATGCGCTAACGTGCGGGCGAAAGCCCGAAGCCTTCAATGCGCCGATTGAATCGGGGAATCCCTGCGCCAAACAATGACGGGGGACGACTGAGCAGCGGCCACTAAAACTGGGGAAAAACTGAATTCATGAGAATTTTACTTCGCACTCTACTGTATCTCTCGCTCGTGGTCTGGCTGGGCGCGGAGATATTCTTTCATGTTGTGGCTGCCCTTGCGGTCTCAATGATGCAGCCGGACACGCACGCTGCCGGGACGATGGTGTGCCAACTGCTGCACATTCTGCACACCATGGGGCTGGTCGCGGGGCCGGTGGCGCTGGTCATGATTGTGCTGGCTCCGTTCCTGCGCATCTACAAACCGCGCATGGTGTGGGCGCCGATGGCGCTGCTAGCGCTGATGATCGCCTTAACCGGCTACTCGCAGTTTCGCATCATTCCGGCCATGGCCAGCGATCGCATCGCCGCGGACGGGGCGGAAGATTCGCCCGATACCGCCAACCCGTACTGGATCGACTTCAACCAGTTGCACCGGCGCGCCGAGCATGTGGAAGCGGGCATTCTGTTGCTGGGACTGACGACGGTGGCGCTAGGGGCTGCCGCGGAGACCGCAAAGTCTAAGGACCAGCAGCAGATGCCGGCTTGAGCCTGTAGCGTCCCACCCAGCTTCTTGCGTGCGTCACGGCAGGCCGCAACGGGCGCGTGTTAGCCTTCTTGCCGGAGGCGGATCGGCATGTCGCCCGGACGCGAGATCGCAAGCTCAGTTCCTATCGAAGTAAACGCACGTTCTCAGATCCGGGAGCGTATGGCTGCCGGCCGCATCCCTTGGGCCGGCCCGCTGTTGCTGGTCTCCGCGCGCTCCGTCCTGTTGCTGGCGTCGCAGGGGCTGATGGCGCTGATTCTGTTTGCCCTGCATCGGCCCACGCCGTGGCGCGCGGCGGGCGACTGGTGGGATGTTTACGGTACGCTTGTTGACATCGGCTGCCTGATCGGCCTCAAGTACTTCACGCGGCGGGAAGGAATCCGGCTTCGCGACCTCCTGGGGCCGGTTCGGATGCGCCGCGGGCACGATCTGTTTCTCGGGCTGGGTTATTTTCTGCTCATCTTTCCATTCTTCCTCGGTGGCGGCTATGGCGCGCGCCTCCTGCTTTACGGATCTACGGATAAGACCCTCAATGGCTACCTTCTGCACATGCACCATCTGCCCGTTTGGGCTACCGTGTACAGCATGACGCTGTGGTGGATGATCTGGTCGCCGACCGAAGAGGCGACCTATCAAGCCTACGCGATGCCGCGCTTGCAGGCGCTCACCGGCCGCACCTGGATCGCCTGCGCGATCGTCGGATTCTTCTGGACCGCGCAACATTGCGCAGTGCCCTTTGTTCCCGACTGGCGCTATACAGCCTTTCGCTTCCTCGCGTTTCTGCCCGGCGTTCTGGTTATGATGGCCTTCTATCTGCGCACGCGCCGCCTGGCGCCGCTGATCGTCGCGCACTGGCCCATGGATATTACGGCAGCAATCATGACGGCTGTCTATTGACGAGTAGACGGACCAGGGGCCAGGGATCAGACGCCTGCCTGGGTTTGCGGTCTCTGATCCTTGTGCCGAAAAGGCGAAACGCAGGTTCCCTTCGGCTCCGCTCAGGGCAGGCCTTCGACTGCGGCCGATGCGGAGGCTTCGCTCAGAATGACAGCAAGGACGCGGCAAGGATGTGCGCGCCGCGCGTTTCCGGTTCGTCGCAGCGACTCTCTGCCGGCGCCGCTGATCCTCGCGCATTAGCCAACGGATAATGTGGCTGCGGAGATGACGGCGAGCGCTGAGAATCGATCTTCGGGGATCGTCGCCTTCTTGAAAGGCGGCAAGAACCTGGCCGCTCCGGCCAACTTCGCCGCCGCGAATTTCGCTTTTGCTCACCGCGGAATGGACCGGCCCCTTATGCCTCAAGAATGCCTACCACGGCAGAATGAAATGCTTCGTTGACGATGGGGATTCTCCGCAACGGATTCAGCCAGCGCAACCGGGCGTTGCGAAAGCCAAGCAGAATCACTCTTCCCCGTCGGAACGGGGCATATTTGACCAGTCTCTCCATCTGGCGGATCGTTATCTTATTGAGGTATTCTCCAGGGCGATCGCGCAAGTCATAAACCCCTTCCCAACGGGCGGCAGGAGGATCGGAATCCCACATATTGGGCACGTAATCGGGACGGCTCAGTCTCCAACGAGTGAAGTTCGCGATGGTCTCATCGGAGAAGAATACGGTCGCAAACGGTATGCCCATGTGCGAGCCATTGTGGTGGTACCAGCCCAAAGTGTTGAAATACGCTCTGCCCCCGGGCTTCACATACTTGCGAGCCAGACGAAGGATCTTTAGCGGCGAAACCACATGCTCGAGGCTATCCAGCAGCAGGACGAGATCGAACTCGCCCAGTGACGGAAGCAACTCGTCTTCCTTGCAGTGGCAAAACTGCACGTTCTTGACGTCGGGGTATAACTCATCCAGGATCCGCGCAGCCTCGCCAATCTCGGCGGCATTGATGTCAATGCCCACCACTTCGCACGCGCCGTTGCGAGCCAGCCACACCGCGCGACCGCCCAGGCCGCAGCCGAGGTCGAGAATCCGCTTGTTCCGAAAATCGAATTCCGGAAAGGAGGCAAACATCGCCGCGCTGGTCTCGGATTGCCAATCATGGTAATTGATGGCCGATTCCACCCGGCTGTGTCCCACCTTCTTGGGCAGGAACCTGACGTAAGCGCGCAACGCAAGTTCTCCGAGGCGGGACATTTGTAATCGCTCCTTCCGGGTGGCGAACCGGCTAAGCCGGTGTTTCCTGATTCAGCCGGATAGTAGTCCTGGACCCTGCTCAACTCCTAACCCGCTTGCGAGTCCTGGTTTGCGTCTGGTAGTTATGCCACATCCATGGGGAGTTGCAGTGTACTGGGGTCTCGCTTCCAACACGGAAAGGAAATCGCGGCGCGTGAAGATTGCAGGACGGTCGAATTGAGCAGCAAGTTGAGCCCATTCGCTGATCCATCATATACATGGCAAGCGGGGCGTCACAAGAGCCAGCACCATGGGACGGTGAGAGGATTCTCCATCGCTTCCTCCTGTATCATCGAAGAGGCTCTCAGGCGGGCGCTGCATCCTGCCGGGAGCCCCGTGGGAGGCGCATGAAGACTGGCATTATCGGCCTGCCGCAGGTGGGCAAGACCTCGCTGTTCAAGATTCTTACCAAGGCCAAGCTCGACGACCGCGGGCACTCGCGCGAGGCGCACATCGGCGTGGCGCGCGTGCCGGACGAGCGCCTGGACAAGCTTTCGGCTCTCTACTCGCCGAAGAAGACCACCTACGCAAGCGTTGAATTCGTGGACGTGGCGGCCATCGGTCAGGAGGCGCTGAAGGAGACCGCGTTTCTGGCTAGCCTGCGCCAGGTGGACGCGCTGATTCACGTGCTGCGCGCCTTCGAGGAGGAATCGATTCCCCACGTCGGCCCTATCGACCCGCTGCGCGACATCCGGAACGTCGAGTTCGACCTGATGGTTAGCGACCTTACCCAGATCGAGAAGCGGCTGGAGCGCGTCGAAAAGGACTTGAAGAAGATGCGCACCGCCGAGCTGGAGCGGGAACACGCGCTGCTCCTGCGGTCGAAAGAGGCGCTTGAACGGGAGCTGCCGCTGCGCGAGCTGGAGATGACGCCCGAGGAGAAGAAGCTCATCAAGGGATTCATGTTCCTGTCGCAGAAGCCGATCCTCTACGCTCTGAACATCGGCGAGAGCGCCACGCTGGGCGCGGACCTGGAAGCGGCGGTGAGCCGTTTCAAGCTGGACGAGGTGGCGCACCGGCCCAATGCCGGCGCAACCGCCATCTGCGGCAAGGTGGAGGCCGAGCTGGCGGAGATGGACGACGAGGAGGCGGCGGAGTTTCTGGGGAGCTACGGGCTCGGCGAGAGCGGCCTGGCGCGGCTGATCCGCAAGAGCTACGAGCTGCTGGGGCTGATCAGCTTCTTCACCGCCGGCGAGGACGAGTGCCGCGCCTGGACCGTGCCGGTGGGCTCGAAGGCGCCGCAAGCCGCCGGAGCCATTCACACCGATTTCGAACACCACTTCATCCGCGCCGAGACCATCCGCTGGGACAACCTGCTGGCCGCGGGTTCCGAGGCGGCGGCGCGAGCCAAGGGCACGCTGCGCCTGGAAGGCAAGGAGTACGTCGTGCGCGACGGGGATGTGCTCAACATCCGGCATAGCGGGTGATTTTCTTGCATGGGAGTAAATTGATGAAAAAGAGTATTGCTCTCCTCATCCTTGTATTTCTTTGCGTAACGACTGCAAGCGCGGTCGACCACCCCGAGCAGAGAATTACCGTCGAGCAAGCCAGAGCACTCGTTATGGCCTCACTCACTAAAGAGCAGAGACGATTGCCAAGGCTGGGAGTGGAACAGTCCGGCGCACCAGATTTTTCTAAGTTTATGTTTTTCACCGTTACATGGGAGGGTTTACCGAATGGAAGCGTTGTCGTGGGCAATTATGCGGTAGATACATACACAGGAGATGTTTTTAGCGCCACCATGAGCTGTTATGAAGAAAAGAACAGGAGGCTTCATTTTCTTCAAGCGCAAGTTCGAACAACCCTACATCTGTCGCAGTCGGAATATCAGCGACTCAAAACAAGGGGTCCGCTTTGTGAAGAATGAGTATCATTAGTACGCTTTCTTGCACGACTGAAGTAGTATTCTTTCAAAACATTGGTTTGTCGCAGTGAATCAAATGAGTTAGGACACGCATTGCTCAAGCTCTCCCTCATCCTCGGCACAATAGCCGCACTGGCCGATGTGGCCGGCGGCTTTGTGCTGGTGCGCGCGCGGGGCGTCGAGCGCTACCTGCGCTACTTTGTGGCCCTGGGAGCCGGTTTCCTGATGGCCACGGCGCTCATCGAGATGACGCCCGAGAGCCTGCGCCTGAGTCCGCGGCTGGGGCCGGTCCTGATCATGGGCGGCTATTGCGTGGTCCATCTGCTGGAGCACACCATCAACGCCCACTTCCACTTTGGCGAGGAGACGCACCAGGGCGAGTTTGTCAGCCGGCACACGGGCAACTCGGTACTGGCGGGGCTGAGCCTTCATGCGCTCTTTGACGGCATCGCCATTGGCTCGGGTTTCCTGGTTACGAACTGGCTGGGCTGGCTGATCTTTCTGGCCATTCTGCTGCACAAAGCGCCGGAGGGCTTCACCATGGCCTCGGTCATGCTGGCCAGCGGGCGCACCCGCTCCGCGGCCTTCTATTCGGCCGTGGCGCTGGCCGCGGCCACCCTGGCCGGAGTGCTGGTGATCGAGCTGGTTCCCGCCTGGCTGCCGTATGGGCTGCCCCTTTCAGCCGGCGTGGCGCTCTACGTGGCCGCCACCGACCTGGTTCCGGAGGTCAACCGCGAGCCTGGCATTCGCATGGCGCTGGTGTTCTTTGCGGGCGTGGCTGGATTCCTGGCGCTGCGGATGATCTTGCCGGCGCTGTAGGATTCGAGACGGGAATCGAGGCTTCAGGCGCGCCGCCCCAGGCCCAATCTCACGGCATAGAGCCTAAGCAGCAGCAGCCCATAGTCCCAGGCGACCTTGAAGTTGGCTTTGCTGGCACCGCGGTAGCGCAGGCCGAAGGCGAATGGAACCTCCGCGACCGACCGGATGCGCCCGCGCACCAGCACCTCCAGCAGCAGCTTGAAGCCGGAGCGCTGAAATGCGACGCCGGCGATACATTCGCGGCGGACCAGGAAGAAGCCAGTCATCGGATCGCGGGCGCGAACGCCTGGGCGCTGGATCGGCCAGGTAGCCCAGACGGCGACGGCAGAGAGCAGCTTCCGGACCGGATTCCATTGGCCCAGGTCGCCGCCCGGCGTGTAGCGGCTGCCGATGGCAATGTCCGCGCCTTCGCGGATGGCCGAAAGCAACTGCGGCAACAGCTCCGGAGGGTGCTGCAAGTCGGCGTCCATCACGCCCAGAATCGCGGCGTCCGTGTTCTCCCAGCCATGGAGTACCGCTCCGGACAAGCCCCTCTCTCCCTTGCGGACGAGCAGGCGGACGCGCGGATCTTCGAGCGCGATGGCTGAGACCGCCGCGCCGGTCCCATCGGGGCTGTCGTCGTCCACAACCAGAATCTCGTAAGGAACATTCAGGGGATCGAGCACCGAGCGCACATGGCGGAGCAAGCCGCCGATGTTTTCGGCTTCGCAGAGCGTGGGAATCACCAGCGCCAGCTTCTCCGGGGAGCTTTCGGTGTGCTCCTTGGCCGGCTGCGGCGGGTCTGCCGCTGGGTCAACCAGCGTGGAGGACGGCTTGATCAATGCTGACGGCATATTTGCTTCGCTAAGTGTATACGGCGATCAAGGCCGGGCGGGCACAATCTTTCCCCTGGCGTTCTTCTGGAAACCGGGGAAGTCGTCTAATGTTAAGGTGCTGCCATCGCCCTTGGAGCTAGCGCGGAAGAATGCCATTGAGTGCAGAGTTCTCCCTGGAAGAATCGCCGGGTTGCGAAGCGGGAAGGCTCCGTTTGCCTATCAAGCGCGGATTGACTGAATTTTTGGGCATTCTGCTGTTTGCGGCGCTCGGCTTTCTGGTGATGGGCTACCACCCCGGCCTGGAAGACGATGGCGTCTATCTGACCGCGGTGAAGGCCGGCCTCAACCCCGCTCTCTTCCCCCACGATTCGGAGTTCTTCAGGCTGCAACTGCAAGCGTCCTTCTTCGACGGCTGGATGGCCCGCTTCGTTCAGTGGACCGGAATTCCATTGGCCTGGGCGGAGTTGCTCTGGCAGTTCGCGGCCCTCTTCCTCATTCTCTGGGCCGTACGCAGGATCGCCGCGCAGTTATTCGCCGAAAGGCCGGCCCAATGGGGAGCCGTGGCCATGGTGGCAGCCATGTTCACGCTGCCGGTGGCGGGGACGGCCTTGAACATCGCCGACCAGCATCTGCATCCTCGCAACCTGGCGACGGCGCTTATCCTTTTGGCCGTCTCGCGGATTCTGGAGGGAAGGCGCTGGCAGGCCGTTCCGCTGCTGGCGCTGGCCTTGCTGCTGCATCCCATCATGGCCGCGTTCGGCATCTCGTTTTGCGTCTTCCAATCGCTGGCGTTGGCGCGGCCGGCCGGGTTCCAACTGCGCCCTGCGCAAGGCTCCCTGGCTGCCGCCGCGCCGCTGGGCTGGGTCTTCGCGCCGGCTTCGCCCGCCTGGCGCCAGGCGCTGAACACCAAGAACTACTTCTTCCTCAACCGCTGGACCTGGTATGAGTGGGTGGGCGCGCTGGCACCGCTGCTTCTGTTCTGCGTGCTCTGGCGCGTGTCACGGAAGCACGGCGAAGTCCAGCTGGCGCGTTTTGCCCTGGCCGTCTTTGCCTACGGCGTTCTTCAGCAGCTTGTAGCCATGGCCATGCTTGTGCCCAACTCGCTGGAGCGGCTCGCCCCCTTGCAACCCATGCGCTATCTGCAACTGGTCTACATCTTCATGGCCCTGGCCGCGGGCGGGTTCCTGGGCCGCTTCCTGCTCAAGAGGCGGGTCTGGCGCTGGGTGGTCTATCTGCTGGTCTTCAACGGCGGCATGTTCCTGGTGCAATGGGAGCTGATCGACGCCGGCGCGCACCTCGAACTCCCGGGGCTGGCCAGCGCCAACCCCTGGCTGCAAGCCTTTGCGTGGATCAGCCGGAATACCCCGACCGGCGCCTACTTCGCCCTCGACCCGCAGTATCTGGCCGCGCCGGGCGAGGGCTTTCACAGCTTTCGCGCGCTGGCCGAGCGCAGCCAGCTCTCCGATGGCTACAAGGACGCGGCGGTGGCGGCGCAGGTGCCCACCCTTGCCCGCGCCTGGCAGCAACAGCAGTTGGCCCAGGCCGGCTGGCAGCGCTTCCAGCTTGCGGACTTCGAGCGCCTTAAGGCGGAGTTCGGCGTGGACTGGGCGCTGGTCTCGTATCCCGCGCCGGCGGGCCTGAGTTGCCGCTGGCACAATGAGGCGCTGGCAGTCTGCCGGATTCCGTGAAGTGTGGCCGAAACGATGGAGCAGCCGGTGAGCGCGGCTGCGCCCGGAACTGGACGCGAACCTACCGGACGGCGGCTGGCGCGGCATTCCCGGCCGATCTCACAAACTTGTCACCGGTCTATTTGGAAGCCAGCCTTCCCTGGATGCGCTCGACCCATTCTTTCTGCGCGCCAGGCTCCATTGTCTTTGCGATCTCCAGCGCCTTCTCATAGGCCAAGCGAGCTTCGCCGGTGCGATTCATCGCCGTCAGCACGCTTCCCAACACCATTCGAGGCTGCATCCCTTCCGGAGCCAAGTCCACTGCTGTCTGCGCTTCCGCCAGAGCCTCTTCGAGCTGGCTGCGGTTTCGCAAGCGCCAAGCCTTTTGGACATGGCCGAGGGCCGACGCCAGAGGGACATTGAAGGTTCCATCGAAGACGAAGACCCCATGCTCGATGACCGAGGTGGGATGAAGCGATTGAAAGTCGCGATAAGGATTGAGGACGTTCGAGCCAAGCTCATAGCCAGTGAGGTCCCCAGCACTGATGAGCACGGGCCCTTCGATCGTAGGAGGAGTATCGATCTGCTCGCCAAACCAGTTCGTGTCGGGAGTGGGAAGAGGCTTGCATGGAATGCCGTAGCTGCTGAACTGGATGGCCGGTTCGACAAAATACGCGAACCAGCAATTCTTTACGCCGCGCCGGTCGAGATACTCCTTTGTTCCCTTCAGTTGCTGGCCCCAGTCGGTATTCGAATCGGTCAGGTACTTGCAGGTCGCCGGCGGCCCACCCCATAACTCATTCGAGTAGGCCATGTAGGAGGTGGGAAAAGCCCGCGCCGAAGAGACCACGTGAAAGAGCAGCAGCGCGCCAACGGGGTAGGCCCAACGCCGATCCGTTTGGATGAGTTTCCATGCCCCGCCCGCGGCCAGAATCGACGCAAACACAAATACCAGCAGGATGTGACGCGCTCCGATGTTCAGACTCGACCCCATTGAAACCAGCAGGTAGATCAGAGGCGGAATGGTCAGAAACAATATCTCGCGCCAGCAGCGCATCTTGCCTATGGCGATGGCCGCGGCGGAAAGCAGCAGCAGAAGCAACAATGCCAGCGTGGATTTGATGATGAATGCCGCTGGAAAGTAAAACCATACTCCGTGCTCGTAGACCTTGCCGAAGATATAGCTGGGCGAGAAAGCGGCAACCTCGCGCACATCGACCAGGCCGTATAAATAGGACTCCGGCAGGAGATGCCAGCGCGCCATGGCCAGGATAGTCCGGGCCTCAAAGGGTGTGACTCCTTTGACCACCTGAGCTAGCGGCGGATTGATTTGCCGTCCGTCTGGACGGGCCTGGTAGCGAAATCCATAAGAACTCCAGAGAATGGCGGTCCCGACCGCCGTGACGACGGCAAAGGCCATCGCCAGCCTGGCCGCTTGCCGGATCCTTGTCTCCGGTCTTGTTCCTGCCGCCCCATCGGAAGAGCGGCGGCGCAAGAGTTCGGTGGCCGACAAGACTGCCAGCATGGGCAAGATGAGAATTGCCGAGTGCTTGCTGGCCGCGGCCCAGCCCGCGGCGATGCCCACCACTGCCATCCGCCAGATCGACGGAGCCTTCACATACCTATAGAAGGCATAGATGGTAGCCAGCAGAAAGCAGGCCAATCCCGTGTCGGTAGTTACCATTGCGCCATGCGCGAGCAGGTTCGGTTCGAAGACCACCAGCGTGAGGGCGACAAAGGCCGCTCCGGTTCCGAACATCTCTCGCGCGGCGAGGAATGCGAACAGCGCCAGCAGCACCGCAAAGACGGATGCCGCCATTCGAGCGCGAAAGACGATCTTGTCAGCATTGTTGTCGAAGATCAGGTCCCGTCCGCCGAAATAGGCTTCGCTCTTGAAATAGCGGTCCTGCAACGGAGGTGCTTTGAGCGCCATGGGCAGCAACGGGATGGTTGCCACCATCTTCACCAGCGGCGGATGCTCGGGATTCAGGCCGAAATCCCCGTGCTTCCACGACATGTATCCCGCATAGATGTGGTCGCCTTCATCCCAGCTCAGCGATTCCCGCCGAACCGAAAGCGCCAACTGTCCCACGAGCGCCAAGAGAAGAAGCACGACACCAGCCACCACCAGCCCCGGACGATTCACGCGCAGTCCTCCGCCTGGGCCTTTCTCCCGCAAAAACAGAACCCAACCGATGGGCGCTCAAGGTTTGCATCTTGCATTCGAGTTCAGCCAGCCCTTGCGATCTTTCCTTTCAGTTATTGCAGATATCGCGCTTCATTACAAGTAGAGAGAGGTTACGGCTCCTGAACGGGAAAGTGCAACATTCAAGGAATTTCACGATGTTCTATGAGTTACGATGAACGCCGGCTGCTAACGGTTATGGTGGGAGGCTGCCAGTTGAGGAGGACAGGCAAGCGTTCCAGCAGGCGATACTGCCTGCCGGAACTCAGGGGTTGGCGCTTGCCGAGCCGCCACGGCTAAGGCGCAACGTAGCCTGGGGTGGCGCCGATATTGGGGGGCAGAGTCGCTCCACGGCCGGGCTCGGCGGCGGGGCCGTTATCCACGTCCTGGTAGCCCTGGAAGTTATAGGTTCGCGATGCCGAGCCGGCGAGCTCGAAGGCTAATCCGCGATAGGAGGTCAAGTCAGAAAGGCTCGACTGCAACGGCGCGTTCAGCACATTCTGGCCGTCGAAGACGCTGCTTCCCGTATCGCCCCAGGTGGTTGGGTCGGCATTGGTCAGCGCGCAGGTCGAGCCTCCGTTGCAGCTGACCGTCCAGTTGCCTCCGTTGACGGCGACCGCCCCTGTGTCGCCAGTAGCGCCGGCTGGAAGCATGCGCAGATTGCTAACGGTGTAATTGAATGAATTGACGATCGGATCGAAGGTAAACACGATCGCCCACACCTGCGAGAGATCCATGGGCAACTGATTCTGGCTCCATGCCGGCTGCACCATCTGCGAGAAGTCCACCTCGACGCGCCGCGGACCGGGCGAGGGCGCAAGCGTGACGTAGGCGAAGTAATAAGCGTAGTCGGGAATGATGCTGGTGGGCTGCGCCAGCGCTACTTCAATGGGGAATGGCTCGCCGACCTGGTTGTGTGCGGCGATTCCCGCCGACCAGTCCGCGCCAATCACATTTGCACCAGGAACAAAATTGATTCCCTGGTGCTGCACGTCGAGAAAGGTGTTGTTTTCAATGGTGTCCGTGCTGGTGATGTTGGCTCCACTCCACAGAATCTGCTGCGCGAGATTGTCGTGCAGATAGAAGTTATGGCTTCCCGCGTCGAGATAGATCGCCGCGCCCCAGCGGACCTGGTTGTTTTGGAGGATGTTGTAGGCAATCTCCGTCCCCTGGTCATCCGGGCTCCAGGCGTTGAGGTTGCCGCAGTCTTCCATGAAGAGGCAGGGAGTCGTGATGAGATTGTTGAAGACCTTCAATTGGCTTCCTAAGGTAGCGCCTGCCAGGGAAGTGCGCTGAATGGTATTGTTCTGAATCAGATTCTGAGTGCCATCCGAGGCGACAATGCCCGCATCGTTGCTCCAGGTCATACCTGAATCCTGAATCGTCACCTGCCTGACGGTGTTGCCGGAGCCGGCCAGGTAAATGCTGGCGCGTCCGGCGAATTCGATCAAGCCGCCATCGATCAGATTGCCCGAACCGGAGACTTCAATGCCGCCATAAAACTGAGGGTTAACGTTGTACCCATCGTAACCGCGTATCCAGTTGGGCGCATAGAGAAGAAAGTTCTTGATCGCGCAGGAGGTGCTGTTCTGTAGGTTGAACCAGCCGCCGCGCGCTTGGAGGCCGTTAACGGTGACATAGGATTGGCCGCTCAGATTCAGCACGGCGGGAGCGACGCCTGCCTCGATGCGTCCGGCCGGCGAGGCTCCGTCCTGCGTCCAGACGTAGAGCATTTGCGCGTTCGGATCCCAGTACCACTCGCCCGGCGCATCGAGCAGATTCAGCTTGCCAAAGACAATGAACTTATTGCCGCGCCTGGGAATCAGTTCGGAGAGCTGATTGACGGGCTCGCTCCAGGTAAGTTTGCCGGTGGCCTGGTCGTCTGTGACGATCTGGCGCTCATAGCCTACCCATGCCTCACCGGCCATGACGCGGAGCCACGCGCCGGTCAGGTCCACGGGCGGCAGACCAGCTTTTGTCAGCGAAGTGGAGTCGCCCGCGTCGGCGATGGAATAAGTCATGCCCGCAAGACTCTCGATGGGCGAATTCGGCCAGCGCGCCTCGTTCAGCAGATGCCCGTCGGAGAAGACCTGCAACGGCTGACTGGGCCACGGCGCACTGTAGATGGAGCCGCTGGAGAGCGTCCACGGGCCTGTGACCGGCTGCGAGCCGATCAGCGTTGGAGTTTCGCCGGAATAGGCGGCCAGGGTAATGGGCGCGCTGGCTGTGCCGGAACTCGCGACGGTTACGCTCTCGTGATAATTGCCCGCGCGCAGGATGAGCGTGTCGCCCGCCAGGAGCTGATTCACGCCATGCTGCACGGTAGCGAAAGGCTGCTCCAGCGTTCCCGCCGCCGAGTCGCTGCCCGAGGGCGAGACGTAATAGGTGGTGGGAACGTGCGCCGGCTTTGCCGATGCCTCATTCGAGTTACCGCTCTCGCCGGCGGTGTTATAAGCGGTGACGACGTAATAGTAAGTCGTTCCATTGCTTGCCGAGGTGTCCGTGTAAGAAAGCGAAGAGGTGGGAGCCAGCAGGGTGTACGGGCCTCCGCTCACAACGCCGCGCTTTACGTGGTACCCGGTGGCATTGACGCTCGCGCTCCAGGTGAGCGAAACCTGCGCACTGCCGGCCGAGGCCGTAAGTGCCGTGGGCGCAGCCGGAATTTGTGGCGAAGAGCCGCCGGAACCCGACGACGGATTGTTTCCTGTTGCGTAATAGACTCCGTTGCAGCCCATCGCGTTGCACAGTAGCAAAGCTATAGCGAATCCGAAACTCTTTTTCATGAACTAGCGCCTCGCCGGCGGAGCTTCCGCCCGCACACAGCACCGATTATCCATGCGACCGGGCGGTTTTCAGCAGTTTTGTGACGAAGGCGCACTGCGCGGGGACGAAAACGTTTGGGCGGGGCATGATTTCCCGTTACAACGCGCCGGAGGCGAAGCGCAGGAAGGATTCGCGATAGGTGTGGCTGAGCTTCAGCGCGACGCCATCCTTGAGGACAATCTCGTACTCCCCGCGCCCGGCGGGATGCATCTCGCGAATGGCGTCGAGGTTGACGATCGTGGAGCGCTGTATGCGCTGGAACTTGGCCGGATCGAGCTGCTTCTCCAATGTGTTGACGGTCTGCCGCAAAAGAAAAGACTGCGCGGCCACGTGCAGCGCGACGTAGTTGCCTTGCGCTTCGATCCATGATATTTCTTCGGGACGCACAAAGAATGCCTTGTCGCCCGACCTGACCAGAATGCGCTTCACAGGTTGCACGCGGGCGCTCTGCTCGCTGAGAATCCGCAGCAGCGCCGCCTGCACATCCTCGCGCTTTTGGAGGGCTATCTGTTGCTTGGCGCGCTCGAGCGTCCGCTCGAATCGCTCGCGGTCGAAGGGCTTCAGCAGGTAATCGATGGCGTGAACATCGAAGGCCTTCAACGCGAACTGGTCGTAGGCGGTGACAAAGACAAGGTTGGGAATCGCCGCCGGAGCCAGGGCACGCAAGACGCCAAAGCCATCCAGGTCCGGCATCTGTATATCGAGAAAGACCAGCTCCGGCGCGGCAGATTCGATCATCTCGATGGCCGTGTAGCCGTCGCCGCACTCGCCGATGATTTCAATCTGCGCATCTTCAGCCAGAAAGCTGCGCAGCATGGCGCGTGCCAGCGGCTCATCGTCAACAATCAGCGTGCGGATGCGATGCGAATTCACGAACCGCGCTCCTCCTTTCCTCCCAAAACATGAAATGGAATCTCGATCAGGACGCGGAATCCGCCACCGGCGAGGTTCTCCAGCGTCAGATGCTGCGCCGTCCCGTAGAGCTGGCTGAGGCGGGCGCGGGTGTTAGCCAGGCCGAGGCCGGAGGGCGAAGGAGTTTGGAGCCGTTCCTCCAGAATCCCCGGACCGCTGTCCCGCACGGTCAGCAGAAGGCGATCGGCATCGCGCGCGGCGCTGACGGCGATCTCTCCGCCGCAGCCGTAGGGAGCAATGCCGTGGCGCACGGCATTTTCAACGATCGGCTGCAGGATGAGCTGCGGCACGGCGGC
The DNA here is from genome assembly GCA_050014575.1 of Occallatibacter sp. Classification (GTDB taxonomy): domain Bacteria; phylum Acidobacteriota; class Terriglobia; order Terriglobales; family Acidobacteriaceae; genus Telmatobacter. Next base: position 18,339 of record JBEKDB010000046.1, read on the forward strand.
ATCGAGAATCTCCGCCGCCGCTTCCACACTGAAGCGCAGACGGCTGCCGAAGCGCATCTGCTCGATGGCCAGATAGCGCTCAAGAAACTCGAACTCCTGGCGGAGCGGAATCTCTTGCCGGTGGAGATCGCGAAGTGTCATGCGGAGAAAATCGCCGAGCAGCGCCGTCATCTTCTGCGCCGCCTCGCGGTCAGTCATCTGCAGAGCCGAAATGGAGTGCAGCGCGTTGAAGAGGAAGTGAGGGTGAAGCTGCATCTTGAGCGCGGTCAGATTGGCGTTGGCCAGTTGCGCTTGCAGTTGCGCGGCTCGCAGTTGGCCCTGCTGAAAGCCCTGGTAGTAAACAAAAGCCTGAGTGGCCGCTACGGTCATGGCATAAGCAAGCACGGCCATCAGAACGTCTTGCATATACCAGAAGTGCAGAAACGGCAGCAGGGATTTGGCCACGAGGATTGCCCAGCTCGGCTGTGTGGCCAGCGAGTAAGCCAGGATATACGCGTAGGGATGGATGGCTCCCACGCCGAGCGCGATGACGGAGTGAATGGCGAGGTTGCGCAGCCTATGTCCCTGCTCCGCCGGCAACATCTGCGCCAGCGCGATGGCCAGGGGAACGATGGGCAGAAACAGATACCAGAGCAGGAGCGCGCGAGTAAAGGCCTCGCCCCAGCTATGCTGCCCGTTGTCCACGCTGATGATCTGCACCGCGTTGATGGCGCCGAAGAAGGTAGCCGCCGCGAAGGCGTAGAAGAAGACGGTCAGGCGTGAGGGCGGCTTCGCCGTATCCACCGCCAGGGACGCGCCTTCAGCGTCTGGATCTGCAACGACCCCCATAGTGGCGAAGCCCTTTCTTGCGGCGATTTCGGTGAACCGATGCTCTCGTTCAGGAAACCCTGGGAACGCTCGCGGCAGGACACGGTTTGCCGCGCTCCAGATTATAGCAAGGCTCACCGCTGAATTCGCCAACAGGCTGCTTTCTTCCAACCCACCCAAGTCTGTGACCGCGGGATTCCGTTCCTTGCGATGCGCCGCGGCGCTCGCCCACTGAGTGTGTGCGACAGCCCTGACCCCTGACCCCTGATCTCTGACCCCTGTTATCCTTTCCCAGTGGACCACTTCCGCCGCATCGGGCAACTGCGCCGCCGTTTGACCAGGGCCGGGCTTCCGGGGCTGCTGGTTACGCACCTTCCCGACTTACGCTATCTCTCCGGGTTTACAGGTTCGAGCGCCGCGCTGGCCATCACCCGCCGGGCCGCGCGGCTGTTTACCGATGGCCGCTATACGGCACAGGCAGCCGAAGAGGTTTCAGCCGCCGAGGTTCAGATCGTCGCCAGTTCTCCGGCTGTGAGCGCCGTCGAGTGGCTCACCGCGCAGCCGGGAGTGAAGACCGCCGGCTTCGACCCTGCCCGGACCACCGTGGCGGAACTGGCCCGCTGGAGGGCCGCTCTGCCGTCCCGGCTTCGGCGCGGCTTTCTGTCAGTATTGCCCGCTCCGCTGGTCGAGCCTATGCGCTGGGTGAAGGACGAAGACGAACTGGCGCTGATGACTGAGGCGGCTCTTGTGGGCTGCAAGCTCTTCGAGCACATCTTGGGCTTCATCCGGCCCGGCCTCAAGGAGATCGAGGTGGCCGCGGAGCTTGAGCATCGCGCCCGGCTGCTGGGCGCCGAGGGCATGTCGTTTGAGACTATCGCCGCTTCCGGCGTGCGATCCGCTCTTCCCCATGGAAGAGCTACCGGCGCCCGGCTGCCACGGCGGGGATTCCTGACCCTCGACTTCGGTGTTATTCTCAAGGGTTACTGCTCCGACATGACACGCACCGTCTTCCTGGGGAAGCCGAGGGCCAAAGAGACGAATGCATACCAGGCTGTGCTCGAGGCGCAGGAGGCCGGCGTGGCCGCGGTAGGCGCGGGCGCAAGCTGCGCGGACGTGGATGAGGCCGCCCGCGGCGTTTTGCGCGGGGCGGGCTTGGCAGAGGCATTTACCCATTCCACCGGCCATGGCCTCGGGCTTGAGATTCACGAGCCGCCACGCATCGGCGCCGGACAGACGGCCAGGTTGGTCGCCGGCATGGTTGTTACCATTGAGCCAGGAATCTATCTGGCTGGGGAGTTCGGCATTCGCATCGAGGATATGGTGGCTGTAACCCGAACCGGAGGGCAGGTGCTGACGCCGGCGCCTAAGGCCCTGATTGAACTTTGAAATCCCAGTCCCGCCCGCGCGTGGGAGAGTTAAGGAACGAATGAATCCACTGAACCCAGAAAACACCGACGATCTGCAACAACTGATCGATTTCCTGAAAGAGAATCAGGTTGCCGAATTCGAGTTGGACCGCGGCGAACTGCGCGTGCGGCTCAAGTTCGACCGGCCCCAGGCCTCGGCGGCCGGATTGCCGGAGCTGGCGAGCTTGCTGGCCGGCGCGCGGACAGCCCCGGCCCAGCCGGCAACCGCTGCGGCCGCCGATTCGCCGCTGGCCGAAGAACCCGCCGCCGATCCGAATGCGGGGCTGCACATCGTCAAGTCGCCCATTGTCGGCACCTTCTATGGCTCGCCTTCGCCCGGCGCGTCGGCCTTTGTCTCCGTCGGCGATCGCGTGGAGAAGGGCCAGGTGATCTGCATCGTCGAAGCCATGAAGCTGATGAACGAGATCGAATCCGATGCCGCCGGCGAGATCGTCAAATGCTTTGTTTCCAACGGCCAGCCCATCGAGTTTGGGCAGCCCCTCTTTTCCGTCCGGCTGGGATAGCGAAAGACATCGGAGCTGGCGCGGCTAGTGGAGTTAGAACCGATAGCTCCGCTAACTCAGCTAACTCAGCCTTCAAAAGGGTCATGAATGTTTCGTAAAGTACTGATTGCCAATCGCGGTGAAATTGCGCTGCGCGTTCTGAACGCCTGCCGGGAACTCGGCATTCGCACGGTCGCGGTTTACAGCGAGGCCGATCGCAACTCGCTGCACGTTCGCTTTGCCGATGAGGCAATCTGCATCGGCCCTCCGCGCCTGGCCGAAAGCTATCTCAACGTGCCCGCTGTGATCTCCGCCGCCGAAATCGCCGATGTGGACGCCATTCATCCCGGCTACGGCCTGCTGAGCGAGAACGCCAGCTTCGCCGAAGTCTGCCGCGCCTCGAACATCAAGTTCATCGGCCCTCCGCCCGAGGTGACCCGGCTGATGGGGGAGAAGGAAAAGGCGCGCCAGGCGATGAAGAAGGCCAAAGTGCCCATTCTGCCCGGCTCCGACGGCGTGATTGCCACGGCCGCGGATGCAGGGAAATGCGCCAAGGCGGTGGGCTATCCAGTGATCCTGAAGGCCACGGCCGGCGGGGGCGGGCGCGGTATGAGAATTGTGCGCGCCGCGAACGAACTACCCAATCTCTTCCACGCGGCAAGCAGCGAGGCGGCCAACGCCTTTGGCAACGGCGAGCTGTACCTGGAGAAGTTCATCGAGCAGCCCCGGCACATCGAGTTCCAGGTGCTGGCCGACGAGCATGGCAACGTGGCCACGCTCTTCGAGCGCGAGTGTTCCATCCAGCGCCGCCATCAGAAGCTCGTCGAAGAGGCTCCATCGCTGCAGATGACGCCCAGGCTCCGCGAGGAACTGGGCCGCACGCTGTGCCGCTGCCTGGCCGACATCGGCTACCAGAACGCGGGCACCGTCGAGTTCTTGATGGACGAGGACAAGCAACTCTACTTCATCGAGATGAATACACGCATCCAGGTGGAGCACCCGGTTACCGAGGCCATCACCGGCGTCGATCTGGTCAAGGCGCAGTTGCGCATCGCCGCCGGAGAGCGGCTGGACGCCATTCTGCCCGCGAAACTCGAGATCCGCGGCCACGCCATTGAGTGCCGCATCAACGCCGAGCATCCCACCAAGTTCACTCCTTCGGCGGGCAAGATCACCGCCTTCAATGTTCCCGGCGGGAACGGCGTGCGCGTGGATACGGCGCAGTATGCCGAGAGCGTGGTGCCGCCGTATTACGATTCGCTGATCGCCAAGCTCATCGTATACGGAGTCGACCGCGCGGAGGCCATCGCCAAGATGGAGCGGGCGCTCAGCCAGTTCGTGGTCCAGGGCATCGAGACCTCGATCTCGATGCATCAAGCGATCCTTGCCGATCCCGCCTTTCGCGCCGGCGATTTCGACACCAAGTTCATGGAGCGGTTGCTGGCCAAGGAAGCGGAAGGATAGGTGCGGGAGCGCTCCCGCATAGCTTACTTCGCAGCGCCAAGCGCTTGCAGAACTTTGGCCAAGCTTTCTTTGACCTCCGAATCGGGGTGTCCCAGGGCGATTGCCCTTTGCAGGTGTTCCCTGGCGCCAGCCATCTAGTTCAACTGAGCCAGCACAAGGCCGCTAGAACTGCCAGACCAATCCGCTGGAGATGCGGCCGAAGTTGTTGGGCAGGCCGGGTATCCGGTATGGGACTAACGATAATGGCTGCTCGAGGGCAAAGTAGGAGTACTGGTAGCCGCCTTCCACACGGAAGGCGATGCGCCGCGTGAGCGGTGTATCCAGGCCGCCGCCGATGAGCGATGCAAACGAAGCGGTTTGGCCCTGTGCATTGTTTGCCGCCCAGGTCTGGTTCGCGCCGCCGGTTCCCGCCAATCCTTCCACAAAAACGGATTCTCTGCCGAATCGCCAGGTGTATTGGCCGCCACCCAGGATGAAGTAGGGGTGTTGCGGCGCGCCCAGGTTGGTCCCGCGGTATCCCGCAACGTCGATCTTGAAGCGCAGGCTGTGCCAGGACGGAAAGGCCACAGCGGCATCCCATCCGTTCAGCGGCTGGTGGGATCCAGTGACTCCATCCAGGGAGTTGGAGAGGAAAGAATAGCCGCCGAATATCTGGTAGCGCGTTCGGGGCTCCGATTGGGCTTGCAGGGCGGACGAAAGGCACAGCAGTGCGATTAGCGAGAAGAGACGAAACGGCATTCAGGGCCTCAGGCTATGAACTGGAATCTCTTTTACGGCACAGATTCCTTTGAATTGTATCGCCCCGGCCGGCTCTCGCACATATTGGGTGCCCTACCCTCGCCGCGTCCTTGCTGTTGCGGCTAGGGTGGGATGGCTCAAAGCACGGATTGCGCAGAATGTCCTATGGCACGACGAAGAGAGTGATCGACTGTGCCGGGAAGCTGTAGTTGGCGATGGTGCTGGCCGCGCCTCCCGTTCCCGGCGTTACCGTCACTGCCGGTTGCGCGACAATGGCGGCCAGGTTAGCGTTGCTGTAAAGGTAGGCCTGCGCGGTGGTCACGGTGGACGACAGGCCCGTGAGGGACACCGTGCTGGTCAGGCTGCCATAGGTCTTGTTGATCACCATTACGGTCACTTTGCCAGTCGCGGCGCCGGAGGTATGGACGGCTCCGTAGACCGAAAGCTGGCCCTGGTTGGCGCTGGTCGAAGGCAGAACGGTGTCGCCGAATGTGGAGTTTGCCCCGTCGTAGTTGCGGTAGATCTGGAACGCCATCATACCGGGAATCTGCTTGGAGGGATTGGTCGTCGGCCACATGGTGGCCAGATCGAGGCCTTCGCGCCCGAAGATGCCCAGGATGTCGGCCTGCGCCAGCGCGCCGTTGATGGACTCCATTCCGCCAAAGTTATATTCGTCGATAGCCGTTTTAGTGCCGGGGTAGTCGGCCGCGACCCAATTCTTCATCATCGAAATCAGCTGTGGAGCCTGCTGCGGGGGCGAGCAACTCGAGGTGTAGTTCGAGTCGGTGATGTAATTCGGCTGCGGGAACTGCTTGCTGGCATCGGTATAGGTCGGATCCCAGAAGACGCGCGTCGAGTCGAGCCGCGCCTGTTGCGCTCCGGTGTCTCCCGCGGCCGCAAAGGCGACGCCGTTGCCGCTGCCGGTGGGATACTCGGCCGCAAAATAGGTGTGCAGGTCCAGGTAATCCAGCAGCCGCACGCCGTATGTGGATTGAGCCGCCGCGAATTGTTGCAAGTAATACTCGATGAACGGAATGCCGCTGTGCGCCTTGCGATCGACCGGATTGCTCCACGGCTGACCGCAGCCGCCTGCGCTCCATCCGGATTCGACGTCCTTTTTGGAGTAGAAGTAATCCCACCAGTAATCCATAACCGGTCCGCTCACCTCGGCGGTCGGATCGACCTTCTTTATGGCCAGGGCAGTGCCGATGCCGCCGTTTGTCGCTTCGTCATAGGTGAAGGGCACGGGATGCACGTCGCGATGCACAGCGTCCCACCAACTGGGTTCATTGTCGAGGTCGTAGATGGCTACGCCTTGGCCCGTTCCGGTAGCCGGGTTTCCTTGGCCGAACTTGTTCACCAAGTAACTGACCCAGCCCCCCGGCCAAGTGCCCTCCGCCCACGACAAGGTTGCCGCAGAGGCCGCCGGCGCCGCGGGAGGAGGCTCCGCGATGCTGGTCACGGTAGGATCGCTGGGGATGTCGCAACCACCCGAGCTTGAGCAGGCACTAACGCCGTCGGGGTAAACGCCAGCGCCGCACACGCCGCTATTGGGGTCGAAGGCGTAGTACGTGCCATTTACATCCTCTACGGCAAGCTGATTGGGGTAGGTCGTCTTGGGGAAACTGCAGGAGGTCGCGTCCTTGGCCACCCAGCCGAGGACGGGCACCGTGCCCAAAGTCACGATGCCGTTGGCGGCGTTGTTCTGGACGAGGTTGTCGAATCCCTTGACCCCGGTCACCGCGGGCCACCCATCTCCGCTGCTGCCAATCTGGTTCTCAAAGAACCAGTCGCTTGCGGAACTGGAGACGTCCAACAGGTAGTTGTAACGCGAGGTGCCGTCTCCGCCCCAGCGATCGATGGTGATGCCGGTTGGCGCCACCGCGGTCACGTCAGCCGCGGTATTGTGGAGCAGATACGCGTTCATGCCATAAATGAGCGGGCTGATGGGGTTGCCCGGCGCGCCCACATTCACACTCAGCGCCGGACCGGCGGCCGTAGCCGGCGGGCTCAGGGTTACGGTCACGCTGCCGGTCTGCGCCGTGTTCTGGGTGCTGGTGGCCGTCACCGTGACGGTTGTCGGCGCAGGGTACGGCGTGGTGTAGAGGCCGGTAGCGCTGATATCGCCCGCGCTCAGGGTGCTGCCTGAGGGCGGGGCCACCGACCAGGTCACCGCCGTCGTGGCCGTGCCTGAGATTGAAGCCGCGAACTGCACCTGGGTTCCGATAATCGCGGTATTCGGGGTGACCGTGATCGGCGGTGCAACGTAGTTGGCGGTGACCGTCGTACCGGCGTTCATCGTCACGCTGCAGGTTACGGTGCTGGCTGTGGTGCATCCGCTCCACGAAGAGAAATTATTGACGCCCGAGGTGGCGGGAGCGGTCAGGGTGACGGACGATCCCGAGTTGTACGAAAGCGTGAAGCTCGTCTTTCCGCTTGTCGTGCCGTTGTTGTCGGCGGGGGAGACAGTGATGGCGACGCCGCTGGCAGGGCTAACCGAGTTCACAGTGAGCACGTAGACGGTTGGGGGCGGCGGAGACGTGGAATTGCCGCCACCGCCTCCGCCTCCGCCGCAGGCTGCCAATCCCAGGCTCAACCCGATTCCGATCCAAGCCGCTGTACTCCTCCGCAAAATGTTCATGTCGATGCGCCCCATCCGCTCACTGCGGTCTCCCGTCGAATTTGCCTTGCACATGGAAACTCCCGGCGCGGCTCCTGAATCCCGCGCCATCTTTCCCGCCAAGGGCCGCACGATTCCCGCGCGCCCCGGCAGTTCCTCATTGCGATTTTCAATAGAGATACCACCGGCAATTCTACTCCCGCGCGGGAACAGCGCGAAAATGACGCGAGTGAACATCGGCGGCGCCAACGCATTCTTTGCGGGATTGCGCCGGCGAAGGCCAGCAGGCCGCTGCCTCGCCGCGCCGGTTTTCTTTTCCACCCTCAAGGCATATCCTATCGTTACCAACGCTTCCGGATGCTCGCCTTAGAAGCGTCCTCGGCCGCGAGCCGTGGATTCGAATGCGATTGCGCGGCCTGGTTGCGGGAAGAGATCGAACCATGCCAACCGCCGGCCCATTCAGGAGAAACTCATGACGCAACAAATGCGATTCCTCTTCGCACCGGTCCTTGCCGCCTCCCTTTCGCTTTTTTCGCTGCCAACCGGATGCGGAGGCGGAGGCGGTGGGTCTTCCACTCCGCCGATAACGAAGACGACCCCCACCATCACTTGGGCGACTCCGGCGGCGGTTCCGGCGGGCACTGCTCTGAGCGCGACGCAACTGGATGCCACGGCCAGCGTGCCGGGCTCCTTAGTCTACACGCCCGCTGCGGGCGCGGTGCTTACGACTGTGGGGAGCACTACTCTTTCCGTCGCGTTCACACCCACGGATACAACCGACTACAACTCGGCCTCGGATTCCGTCACGATCACCGTGACCGCGGCCGGAAAGACCGCGCCCACCATCACCTGGAACACGCCCGCCGCAGTCTCCGCGGGAACCGCTCTGAGCGCGACGCAGCTCGATGCCTCGGCCAGCGTGGCTGGCAGCTTCGTTTATACGCCGGCGGCCGGCACGGTGATGTCGGTTGGCGGAACGACCATCCTCTCGGCCACTTTCACGCCTACCGATACCGCCGACTACCTGACTGTCACCAAGACTGTTCCCCTGACGGTGAACTCGTCGGCCTCGGTCACTTACTCGTGGACCAACGTCAAGATTGTGGCTGGCGGCTACGTGCCCGGACTCTACTTCCACCCCACGCAAAAGGGGCTGATGTACGCGCGCACGGATATTGGCGGCGCTTACCGCTGGGGTCCGAGCGACAGCCAGTGGGTGCCGTTGCTGGACTGGACCACGGCGACCAACTGGTGGCAGATCGGCGTCGAAGCCATCGGGCTGGATCCGACCAACCCCAACAAACTCTATCTGGCAGTGGGCGAATACGCCTCTCCAACCACGGCGGGCTGGGACGGAAATGGCGCGATGCTGGTCTCGTCGGATCAGGGAAACACGTTCACTACGGTGGCACTGCCGTTCAAGAACGGCTCGAACGACAATGGGCGCAACACCGGCGAGCGGATTGCCGTGGACCCCAACCTGCCCGGCATTGTGTACTTTGGCACGCGCGTGGCCGGCTTGCAGCTTTCCACCAACTCTGGCCTGGCCTGGGCGCAGTCCAGCGGCCTGCCGGTAACAACCACGGCCAATGGAAGCGGCGTGGTTTCGGTGCTGCCCATCCAGTCCAGCGGTTCCTCAGGCTCGGCCACGCCGGTGGTCTATGCGGCCGTGGCGGGAACCGGCGTGGGCTCCGCTCCCGTGGGATTTTACGTCACCACCAACGGAGGCTCCGCTTCCAGCACCTGGACCGCGGTCACGGGCCAGCCGTCGTTTGCAACCGCGACCACGCCTCTGGCTCCGCTCCGCGCTGTTCTGGGACCGAGCGGGGCCATCTACATTCTCTATGGCGACCAGACGGGACCCGGCACGATGACCGCGAGCCAGCTCTGGAAGTTCGTCCCCGCCAGCAACTGGACCACGGGAACCTGGACTCAGATTTCCCTGCCCAACGGCAGTCTCGCCATCAACAATTCGAATGGATACGGAGGCCTGGCCGTTGACCCCAGCCATGCCGGCGTTCTGTTGCTGGGCACGCTCGACCAGTATTACCCCACCGGCGATGTAATCTATCGCAGCAACGACGATGGAGCCACCTGGCGCGACGTTTCCTCGGTCAATAGCGAGAACGGAAAGTCGATGTCACCCAATCTGGCCACCCATGACGCCAGCCTGTCGCCCTGGTTGGCCTTCGGCGAGACGACTCCGCTGCAGGCCAACGGAACCCCGGTCAACGTGGGAACCGGCAACTGGGCAACATCGATTGTGATCGATCCCTTCGACTCCAACCACGCCATGTACGGAACCGGCCAGACCATCTGGACGACCGATAATCTGACCGTCGCGGACCCCAGCGCCAGTTCGACCGGAGTGGTGAACTGGACCGTCGGGGCCAGCGGCCTGGAAGAGACCGATGCCGGCTTGCTGGTGGCGCCGCCCTCGGGCAAGACGCTGCTGCTGAGCGGCATGGGAGACATCTACGGCTTTGCCCACCAGAATCTGAGCGTCTCGCCGCCGCAACAGATGTACACCAACCCATCGGCCACGCCCAGCGCCATCGACTTTGAGCAGAACGCGCCTGCGACCGTGGTGCGCGCCACGCAAGGAAACGCCGCCTCGGGGTCGACCTTGGCCTCGAATACCCCGTGGGGTGTGATCTCGACCGATGGCGGCCTGACCTGGACGGCCTTCAGCGGCTCTCCCACCTGGACTTCCACAACCAATGGAGCCGCATCCGGCGGCGGCAGCATCGCCATCGCTCCCGACGGCTCATCGATCGTCTGGGCGCCGCTGAACACCGCCTCGGTTTGGCGCTCGACCAACGGCGGCGCATCGTGGACCGCCTCAACCGGAATCGCGGCACAGGCGCAGGTGGTCAGCGACCGGGTAGCGCCGGGGGTCTACTACGGCTATGCGGGCAGCACTCTCACCATGAGTACCGATGGGGGCGCGACCTGGACAACCCTGCAAACGAACCTGCCCACGGGCGGCACTCTGGTCATCCTGCCCGATGCGCAGGCCGATCTTTGGCTAGCGGGAGTATCGCTCTACTCCAACACCGGCACCGCCGCCGCGCCCAGCCTGACCGCCGTGAGCGGAGTCCAGGATGCGGTTCGTCTCGGCTTCGGCGCCGGGCCCAACGGATCGCTCAAGCCCACGCTTTATCTCGACGGCCAGATCGGCGGAGTGAACGGAGTCTTTCGCTCCACCGATGGCGGAGTAACCTGGCTCCAGATCAACGACGCGGCTCATCAATGGGGCGGGATCAACGCTATCTGCGGCGATATGCGCACCTTCGGCACGGTATACCTGGCCCCTCCCGGCCGTGGAATCATCTGGGGGACGAGCGCGAACTAGGCCGCCGTTGACTTGTCAATCTTGGGAGCCCCAGGTCCCGTCCGCCGCGGTGGATGGAACCTGGGACTCCGAGCAAGGTCAGGGTTGGATGCCGGCCGGGGCCAGCATGTTGAGCAACTGGCGCTGGGTGCGCGTGTCGATGGCCTCGGCCGCCAGCTTGCCCTCGCGGCTGATGACCGAGGTCTAGGGAATACCGCTGTCAAGATGCCGCCGTTTTTCGATTCGGCGCAACCTATCCTCCAGCGGGCAGAGCGGCCTACCGCTTCCACGTCCCGTCACGATACTCTTGAAGGCAACGTGAACAGCGACGAGATTCAATTCGCGGCTCCGCCGTCTTCTCCTTCGGATAGCGCTTCGGAGGGGCCGGCGCAGCCCGCGCGCGCTGCCGAAAGACCCGCGGCGGAGTTGACGCCGTTCATGCGCCAGTGGACAGCGGCCAAGCGGGAGAATCCGGATGCGCTGCTGTTCTTCAGGATGGGGGATTTCTACGAGCTGTTCTACGACGACGCGGTGACGGTGAGCCGCGAGTTGCAGTTGACGCTGACGGCGCGCGACAGGGAACGGAACCAGCCCATGTGCGGAGTTCCCTATCACGCGGTGGAGAGCTACCTGGCGCGGCTACTGAGGAAGGGCTACCGCATCGCCATCTGCGACCAGATGGAGGACCCCAAGCTCACAAAGAAGATCGTTCGGCGCGAGGTGACGCGGGTGCTGACGCCGGGGACCGCTCTGGACTCCGCGCTGGCTCAGGAGCAGAACAACTTTCTGGCGGCGCTGTTTGAGAGCGGTCCGGATTGGCGCCCCGAAAGCATTCCCGCAGGGGCTAAAACCCGCGACAAATCGAGTGGATCGGCGTACGGGCCGAAGCCCGCACCCTTCACCGAAGCGGGCTTTTCCGCCGAGGGAATAGGCGGGAGAAAGGCCGGGTTAGTGTGCGCCGTGGCGCTGCTGGACGTTTCCACGGGCGAGTTTCGGACGGCTGAGTTTCAGGGGGCAACGGCGCGCCAGCAGGCGGTGGACGAGATTGTGAAGGCGGGGCCGAGCGAGGTGCTGCTGGCGGAGAGTGCCGAG
>JBEKDB010000047.1:0-29766 GCA_050014575.1 Occallatibacter sp.
AAATAAGGCGAAGTCCACCGGCTCCCACCGAAGCCAAGGAAGATGTAGCCGGCCGACATCACGATAATGGCTTCGAGCTTCGTGACCACATAGTGAAGCGTGATGATGATGTAGGAGGCAAGGACGATGCAGGCAGCCAGAATCGTTGTAATGGCACCGCCAGGCTCCGTCAGGAGGCTAGTGGATGAGACCTTGGTAAAGAGATCGGAGACAATCTGAAGCCCTTGGGTCATGATGTCCGATGGATTTTGCGCCACGGAAACACCCGCCGCGTTTGCGCCGAGTTGCGCGAAGCTGTTGACGATGGCCGGTATCCAGGTCTGGCCATTGATGAGCACGGCGTAGAAGAAGGAGATGACTAGCAGTTTCTTAATCAGGCTCAAGAACAGGCCGTTGAAGTCGTGCTCTCGGAGCAGTTGCGGCGCTCCCCAGGCGAAATCTATTGTGGCCAGAACGTAGAACAGAAAGGAGGCTTCTTGCATGATGGTGGGAATCCATGCGTTCGCCGCCTGCTCGATCTGTTGGAATGTTCCACCCACATCGACAGGAGCCTGAGCATGGGCAGTGGCGGCCGAGGCAAGCGCCACGGCCACCACAAAGAAGAGTTTTCGTCTTTGAGCCATACGCTCCCTCAAAACGACACGCCGTCGCTGGTTACCTGAGTTTGGCCAAAGAACAAGTCAGAGTTCGCTTGCTTGGTTGCTTCAGCTTGAACAAGAGCGCCCTGGTACGATGCTTTGCTCTGCATATCCGCCATCATCAGTTGGCGCAACTTCATCAGTTGCTCGGATTGGTTCTCAGCAATCTGGTTCCCGACTTCGAGAGCCTGCATTCTGCCCACCGCCGTCATGCTCTGGCCTTGCAGCGTTTGCAGCAACGATTCGTCGCTGTTGAACTGCTGGTCCTGGAATCCGGCAGCGTCCAAGGCGCCGCGAATGCTACCGGCCCCATCGCGCAGCCTTCCAGCCGTGGCCATGTCTTGGAGCAGGGAATGGAGCGGTTTTTGCCGTGCGGCCTGGGTTGACAAGAGAACCATCAACACAGCGGGATTTTGAGCGTCAGGAAAAAAGTTGGCTTCACCCCTGAGCGGTTTTTGCGATTGTTACGTCAAAATAATTTGCGGTTACTATGGGGATTTCTGTACGGAGAAAAGGTAACACGCCATGATTCAAACGCCATATCGTACCCGCAGTTGGGCTCCTGACCTTGCGTGTTGTGTAAACAACCGAAACTGTCCGTAAGCAAGGGAAGCATACCGCTTTCCACACCCCGGCCGCGACGTGGTATCTCTCGCATCCGTCGCCCTTAGCTGACAATCTCGCTGAAACAGAAAACCGGGCAAGCCAGGTTGTGATAGGAGAAAGTGTGAATGGGTTGCCTGATTGAGCACAAGGCGCGGGTCATTTTTGTCTCTGCTTCATTTGTCAACGAAAGCGGCAAGAAGCGCAGGATCGTCATCGAGAGCCGCCCGGAATTCGCCATCGTCCGGCTCCTCGGAGCAAGGGGACAGTTCCCCATCGCCTGGGAAATAATCTATGAGGCTGCGATACGGCGCCACGCAGAGAACTTGCGCCTGGAGGCCGAAGCCGAGACTCCTCGCAAACTCTCAAAGAGGAAGCCGGCCAATTGAGCAGTTGCGGGTCCATTCCATCTGTGGAGACATTCCCGCTGTACCATTAGGCTTGGAATCACGCCGAAGTGTTCCGGCGTTCCGAAGCCTCGTTAACCCGCGCGACTAGATCCTCCACCCGAAGATGCGTGTAGCGCTTGAGCATCTGCATTGACTTGTGACCGCTGATGGCGGAGACTTCCTGGTCGGAGAATCCGGCTTCGACGAAGCGGCTGACGGCTTCATGGCGTAAATCGTGGAAGTGCAGATCAACGATTCCATGATCCCGCTTAATCTTTTGCCACATCCGGTTGGGCGCGTAAGGACGCCGCTTTCCATCACGGCCCGGTTCGCCAAAGAAAATCAGGTCTGTGTCGATGGGCCATACAGGATTGTTGAGTGCTGCACGAAACAGTTCGGCGGCAGCGTTGCTCAGCGGAACTGTACGCAGCTGAGTGTTCTTCGTATGCAGGAGCCGTACGATCTTACGGTTGAGATCGACTTGCATTCTACGCAGGGTCACGATCTCTGAAAAGCGCATCCCTGTCTCCAGCGCGATACGCACAATCCAGCTCATCATCGGATTCGAGTATGCATCCACTGCTGCCAGCAGCTTTGCCTCTTCTTGAGGTGTGAGGCGTCGATTGCGGCCTGGCCCCGGCGCCGGGCGGCGGATGTTTGTCACTGGATTCGCCGGCAGTCCAACTCCCCACTCCTTTATGGCAATTGTGAACATATGACCGAGGAGAGCTAGATCGAGACGAACTGTGTTGTTCGTTCGCGGTCGCGGGTCACCGAATTCATCTTTACGATCCTCTCCAGCCAGTCTGACATCCCTAAATTTTGCAATCACCTCTGGAGTGAGGGCTACCAGGGAGTATTTGCCCAGATGCTCCGTCAGCACCTTCGCTCGCTTCCGATCTGCCACCTGCGAAGTTGGACGCTTCGTCGGAACGACTTCGGCCAGGTAGCGTTTCAACGCGGCGGCAACTGTCATCCGATCACCTGCGGCCCGTTGGATGAATGCACCCCGCACCATCTCATCTTCAAGGCGGCGTCCCCAATCCTCAGCATCGCGTTTTGTTCGGAACGTCTTGATACTCGCTGGCCAGCCCGCTTTTCGGATCAGCACTTTCCATGTTCCAGATGGTGTTTTTGTAATCGTCGCCATACTTGCTCCGGTAAAGTGCACTGTACCGCACTGTACCGTAATTGTACCGAAGACGGGAACGCGTGGGGAAGTCTGAGACCTGAGCGGAGGGAGTTTGAGGAATCGATTCCGATATAAATCATTGATTTAATTATGTTTATCGTGTTGTAAATCTTGGTGCCGGGAGGGGGGGTCGAACCCCCATGACCCGAAGGTCGGCGGATTTTGAGTCCGCTGCGTCTGCCAGTTCCGCCATCCCGGCCTGGAGTGGATTTCCCACTGGAAGTATCGCACAGCCCTTTCAAGTCGCGCTACTGCCACTCCGTTCCCATGCAGGACAAGCCGGAAGGACGAGCCACGCCGGAGTGCGAACTTCCGCATGCAAGGGCAGAAAGAATCGAGTCTGAAAGTTATGCGCCGCCTTGTCGAGGCCCGCGAACGAATCCGTGCCGAGAGCGATAATTGCCACCAGCTCTATGGTTGGGTGGAAACCCGAAGCGCTCATTCAAGACCTGTGCGGAGACTGCCTAGAAGATAACACTGAGTTTGGCAAAGGAATCGAGTTCGAGCAGGTGCTGGCCTTGGGAGACGGGGTCGAGCGCGGCGTGTTCGAGGATCCAGGTGTCTTTGTGGAAGAGGAAGACGGCGTGGAGGCCGGCGGCCAGTGCGGGATTGATGTCGCTCTTGATACTGTTGCCGATCATCCAGCTTGTGTGCGGCGTCAGCTCATGGCGTTGAATAACTTCGCGGTAAGTAGGCGGATCTTTCTCCAGGACGATTTCGACAGCGGAGAAATAAGTAGCGAGGCCGGAGCGGGCGAGCTTGTCGGCCTGTTCGGCGTGGTCGCCTTTGGTCATCAGAATGAGCCGATGGCGGCTGGCTAGCTTAGCCAGGGTTTCGACCACGCCGGGGAGCAGTTCGATCTCCTGTTCGGCGATGGGTCGGGCGAATCCCAGAATGCGCTCGGTCTTTTCTTCGGTGACGGGCCCGGGGCTGAGCCGCTCGAAACAGGTTACCAGGGAGCGAGTAAAGCTGGTGAGGCCGTAGCCGTGGGCAAGGATGGTTTCGCGCTCGACGGCGTTGAGAGCCTGCCGAACCTCGGCAGAGGTGTATTCGTGGTGGTCTAGATAGCTGATGAAGCCGGCGATTGCGCGCTCGAAGTAGATGTTGTTTTCCCAAAGCGTGTCGTCGGCGTCGATGAGCAGGGTCTGGCCGGGAGGAAACTGGGGCATGGGTCTTATGGTAACGACTCGGACCCCGCGGGTCGGAGCCTGGTTTGGGGTTCGCTTTCTGCCATCCTTGGTACGAGCAAACCTCGCGAAGGATGAGCGCGGGGCGCGTGTCCCAACCGCAGGTCCCCTTCGGCTTCGCTCAGGGCAGGCTTTCGACTCCGGTCGCCGCGGCGACCTCCACTCAGGATGACAGCAATTGTGGGGTGCGGTGAAATCCCAGGTCTCATCCACGCGGCGGACGTGACCTGGGGAGCCCAGATGGTTATTGGTTACGGTTTGGGCTGCGTTTCGAGCCACTGCTTGAGGTTCGGCTCCTGAAGGGTGCGGAATTCGATGCAGCCATCGATGTGTTCGATAGCGTGCTTGAGCGCAAGATCGGATGCGGCTACTTTGTGCGTGGAGAAGAACTGTTTCACATCGTCGCGGCTGGCCGCGGAGCAGAAGCTGCCTGCGGAGTTTACTAGGACGCCGCCCATCTCAGTGGTGAGTTGGGCCTGAACCTTATCCCAATTGGCCTGGATGTACTTCCAGGCGAGGTCGCGCGTGCCGTCAATCTGCAAGGCGTAGGCAATCTGGATGGCGGCGTCCTGGTTGCGGACCTTGCCGGAGACAGCGTAGTCCAGGGAGCGCTGAGCGAGGGCGGGGTCTTCAAACTGGGCGAGCAGGCGGAGCGCGCGATTCTGACGTTCGGGATTGGTCGAGGTTTCAGCGAGCGTCTGCAGCTTGTCGAAGAGAGCGGCGTCGCCGTTGCGGGCGGCCACGGCCAGGGCGGTCTGGCCCAGCGTGGCATCGACTGACGCGGGGTCGGCTAGATACTTTTCAACGATGCTGTTGGCTTGGGCAAGGACGGCGGGGTCTTTGCCATAGAAGCCAAGAATGCCAAAAAGCTCTGCGCGCAGCTCACGGGTATTGGGGGGATCGGATTCAGAAGGTGGACCAAGGTTGGCGAGGTCCGGCGCCAGCGTTCTACGGATCCAGGCCGAGACAGCGGCTTTCTCTTCAGGAGTGGCCGCGACCCGTTCGTAGATGGCGTCGACGCCTCCAATGGCGCCGCCTAAGACGTTGGCGTTGGGATCGGCCTTGACGGCGGCAACCAGGTTCATGTAGTCGCCCACCTTGGCCTTGTTGGCCCGGAGTTGCGCCCACTCGTCGCCGATGAGACTGATGCGCTCAGTCGGGGTAAGGCTGGTTTCAACGTTGGCCACCAGATTGGCGTAGACGCTGGGCGGGTAGGCGCTGCGGTAGTAGCCCTTGCCTCCGGCATTGGCGAAGAAGAGTCCGGTCTTTGGAACCGGCAGCATCGAGGCGGCAGGGGTGAGAACCTCGCATTTCTGGCTTTCGTCCCCCTTCTCGAAGCAGACGGGCAAGGTCCACTTTTGCGCGGGGTCGGGCTGGATGCCGGGGCTGAGGAAGAAGCGCTTCTGGGCGACGGAGACTTGCCCTTTAGCCGGTTCCCCGAAGGTAAGCAGCGGCTCGCCCGGCTGGGCTACCAGGCTCTCCATGATCTTGTCCACCGGCTTGTGGCTGGTTGCGGTCTGAGCGTTCCAGAAGTCCTCTGCGGTCGCGTTTGCGTACTCGTGAGCTGTGAGATAAGCGTGCACGCCCTTGCGGAAGGTCTCCGGGCCGAGATAATTCTCCACGGTGAGCAGCACGTCGCCGGCCTTGCCGTATGCTATGCCGTCGAACATCTGGTTGATCTCGTCGGGGGTTTCGGCCTTGGCGCGAATGGACCTCGTGGTGGGCTGAGCGTCCAGGTTCAGCGTGCTGTCCTCGTCATTGGCAACGCCCTGGTCGATGTTCCACTCCGGATGCATGATGGCCACGGACTTGTTCTCCATCCAGGTGGCGAAGCCCTCGTTGAGCCAGAGGTTGTCCCACCACTGCATGGTCACCAGGTCGCCAAACCACTGATGAGCCATCTCGTGGGCAATGACGATGGCGACTTCCTTCTTTGCGCCGACTGAAGCGGTCTTGGGGTCGATGAGCAGAAGCGTCTCGCGGTAGGTGATGGCCCCGAAGTTCTCCATGGCGCCGGCCTCGAAGTCGGGCAGGGCGATCAGGTCTAGCTTCTTGAGCGGGTAATGAATGCCGAAGTAGTTGTCGTAATAGTGAAGCACCCACTTGGCCACATCGACGCCGTAAGGCGTGAGGGCGACCTTGTCTGGGGTAGCGCAGACGCGGATAGCCACCCCGTCGGATTCGCCGCCGGTGCACTGGAAGTCGCCGACCAGGAAGGCGACCAGGTAGGTGGACATTTTTGGTGTGGTCGAGAACTTGAGAGTGTGCTTTCCGGCGCCGGGACCGGGCGTGTCGGCTTCGATGGGGCTATTGGAGATGGCGGTATCGGCGCTGTCGACGACCAGGGAGACGTCATAGGTGGCTTTGAAAGCCGGCTCGTCGAAAGAGGGGAAGGCGCGCCGCGCATCGGTCGGCTCGAACTGGGTGACTGCGTAGTTGCGGCGGGCGGTTTTGGAGAGATAGAAGCCGCGCAACTGGTTATTGAGGATGCCGGTGTATGCAATGGAAAGGGTTGCCTTGCCCGCGGCCAGCTTCTCCGGGAAGGTGAAGGTGGCTTGCTCCTTGCTGTTGTTGAGGGTCACGCTGGCCGTCTGCTGCTTGCCGTTGGCGGTCACGGAGACGGACTGGAAGGCTATCTCGGCGGCGTTCAGAGTGATTGCGCCGGCCGGCTCGGCGATAGTGACGTCGATGGACTCAACGCCGGAGAAGGTTGCGGCTTTCAGATCGGGCGTCAGGGTGAGCGTGTAATGCTCCGGTAGGACGGTCGAAGGAAGCCGCTGGGCGGTTGCGGAGCGGACGGACGCAAGGACAAGGCAAGCAAGCGCGGCCGCGGATGCGAGAGCGGCGAGGTACCGAGAAGCCAAACTGCGATGGTACATGCAATCCTCCTGGGGTTGAGCGGAGCGGTCATGCAAGAAATATGGGCAGCGCACTCCGGCAGGGAATTGAACCCGCCGCAGTCGCATTTTGGGCTCTCCCGCAGGATGACCGCCAACATTGCCATTGTAAGCGAGCGTGCGGACAGGAGTGGTTACGCGCCAGAGCGGCGCGTAGTTCCGCGGCACGCGTGGACATTGGGATAAAATAGGCAAGCAGGGGCTGCGGGCGATGACGGTGTCTTGGTGGAGGCGATTGTTTTACTCGTTGGCGAGCTGGCTGATTGCGTCGATCGTATCTGGGGCTATCTTTGCGGTCGCGGAGGAGATTGGCCTGTCTCCCGATCATGCCGTCACGGTAGCCGAGATTGGCGCGGGAGTAGCGGCCACGATTGTGTTGGTACTTGTCTTCAGCCTTCCGGGATGGCTGCTGGCAATTCCCATCGTCCTGGCGGTGAGGAATATCGGAGGTTGGCGCTTCTGGATGTACTTTGCGCTTGGAAGTTGTATCGGTCCGGCATTGTTCCTCGGGATGGCGGTCTATTTCTTTCTCAAATCTCCCTCTCATCTTGGCTCCGTTCCGGGGCCACTCGGCCTTTACGTCAGGCCGGCGGTTGTTTCTAGCTTGACAACGCTCATCTATCTCCTGCTCCTGCGGTGGGCGCAGACGGTCGCGCCCAAAAAGAGCGCCGGGTCTGAGGTTCCGGCTGAAGATCTGCATTATTGAACGGCCCGATGTTCGGCTTGGGGATCCCACTCTCGTTACCGCGGCCAAGACGCGGCAAGGAAGGGGCGCCTGGCTCACGCGTCTCATCCTGTTCCCGAGTGCGGCGGGGTTGTTACAATCGGGGCTGGAGCTTCAGTTTCCCCGCAAGCGAGAAGACAGGTTTTTTGAGGAGTGAAGGGAATGGAACTGGCAGTGCATGGCGCTGGCGAGCCGGGGACGAGTGTCGCCGCCGGCGGGCTGAGCCCTCAACGGATGGTGGAGATCTACCGGCTGATGTTCCTGTCGCGCCGCGTGGACGACCGCGAAATCCTGCTCAAGCGGCAACAGAAGATATATTTTCAGATCTCCGCGGCCGGCCACGAAGCGCTCCAGGTGGGCGCAGCCCTCGCGCTGCGTCCGGGCTACGACTGGTTCTTTCCCTACTACCGCGACCGCGCGCTTTGCCTGGCGCTGGGCGTCACGCCGGACGAGATGCTCCTTCAGTCGGTGGGCGCAGCCACCGATCCGGCCAGCGGCGGCCGCCAGATGCCGGCCCACTGGAGCAGCCGTCCGCTGCATATCGTGAGCACCTCCTCCTGCACCACCACCCAACTGCTGCACGCGGTGGGCTGCGCCGAGGCCGGCCGGTACTTCAGCCGCCATCCCGAAGCCGCGGCCAAAGCAGACGGCGACTATCGCGACTTCCATGACGTGGAGTTTCATGGCGACGAGGTGGTCTTCACCTCGCTGGGCGAGGGTTCTACCTCCCAGGGCGAATTCTGGGAGGCGCTCAATACAGCGTCGAACCGGAAGCTGCCAGTGATCTTTTGCGTCGAGGACAACGGCTACGCCATCAGCACCCCGGTCGAGATAAATACGCCGGGCGGGAACATCTCCACACTTGTGGCCAACTTCCCCAACTTCCACTTCGCCGAGGTGGACGGCACCGATGCGGAGGCCTGCCTGCGCGCCTTCGAGGCTGCGGCGGCGCACTGCCGGGCGGGACTGGGGCCGGCCTTCGTGCATGGCCACTGCGTGCGCCATTACTCCCACTCGCTCTCCGACGACGACCGGCTCTACCGCTCGGCGGCCGAGCGCGAGGCCGATGCCATGCGCGATCCTCTGGCCAGGATGCAGATGCGATTGCTGCGCGAGGGAATCCTCGGCGAGGAGGAGATCAACGCGCTGGAACGGGAACTGGACCACGAGGCAGCCGAGGCCGCCGAGCGCGCCCTGGTGGCCCCGCTGCCCAAGGTAGAGAGCATCTTGGAGCACATCTACTCCGAGGATCTGGACCCCACCAGTCCGGCCTTCGCAGGGGAGCGGGTAGAAGCGCCGGGCTCGGCTGGCGGTGGGAAGACTGGGGGCGAGAAGGGAAGCGATCCGCGCACCATGGCCGACCTGATCAACGCCTGCCTGCACGACGAGATGCGCGGCGATCCGCGCATCGTGGTTTACGGCGAGGACGTGGCCGACGCCAGCCGCGCCGACGCCTTGGCCGAGGTGAAGGGCAAGGGCGGCGTTTTCAAGTTGACCGCGGGCCTGCAAACCGAGTTTGGATCGGAGCGGGTCTTCAACTCGCCGCTGGCCGAGGCCAATATCGTGGGTCGCGCCATCGGCTACGGCCTCCGCGGCATGAAACCGGTGGTCGAAATTCAATTCTTCGACTACATCTGGCCGGCCATGCACCAGATTCGCAACGAACTGGCCGTGATGCGCTGGCGGTCGAACGGCGTGTGGGCCTCGCCGATGGTGCTGCGCGCGCCCATCGGCGGCTATCTCGCCGGCGGCGCCATCTACCACTCGCAGTCGGGCGAGAGCATCTTCACGCACATTCCGGGGCTGCGCGTGGTTTTTCCGTCCAACGCGCTGGACGCCAACGGGCTGCTGCGCACAGCCATCCGCTGCGACGATCCGGTGCTGTTTCTGGAGCACAAGCGGCTCTACCGCGAAGCCTACGGACGCGCGCCCTATCCGGGGCCGGAGTTTGCCATTCCCTTTGGCAAGGCGAAGATCGTCCGCCCCGGTGCCCACATCACCCTGATCACCTACGGCGCCATTGTGCCCAGGGCGTTACAGGCGGCGCAGCGGGCCCAGCGGCTGCACGGCATCGAGGTCGAGATTGTGGACCTGCGCACCCTGAATCCTTACGACTGGGAGGCCATCGCAACCTCGATCCGCAAAACCAGCCGTGTGATCGTGGCTCACGAGGACGTGCTCAGCTGGGGCTACGGGGCTGAGATCGCGGCGCGCATCGGCGATGAACTCTTCGACGATCTCGATGCGCCCGTCCGCCGCGTCGGCGCAATGGATACCTTTGTCGCCTACCAGCCGCTGCTTGAGGAGGCAATTCTGCCCCAGCCGGAGAGCATTCTGAAGGCGATCGTGGAGCTGAAGGCGTACTGACCGGGTCTCGCCCTTTCGCTCTCCTTGACCCCGGCCCTTGCTGCTTCGTATGCTTCAATGGTTTCCGCGTGGCGGATGGAATCCCCGCTGAACCCACGCAGGGAGAGTTCGCATGAGCACGACTTCCCCACTCGCAACCCCCACTTCCAGCCCTGTTGCTTTGCCATTTCCCACGGTTGCCTTGCCGTTTCTCGTCCGCCGCGCCGCGGTGCTGGGAGCCGGGACTATGGGTTCCCGCATCGCCGCCCACCTGGCCAACGCCGGAATCCCAACTCTTCTGCTTGATTTGGTTCCCGCTGGCGAGGGAAGCCGGAACCGCCTTGCCGTCGCCGCGCTCGATGCCTTGGCCAAGGCCAAGCCCGCAGCACTCTTTGAGCCGGCGCTTGCCGCGCTGATCGCGCCCGGCAACTTCGAGGACGACCTGCCCAAGCTCTCTCAGTGCGACTGGGTGGTAGAGGCCGTGGCCGAGAACCTGGCCATCAAGACGGCCCTGCTGGCGCGCGTTGTGCCTCATCTTGCGCCCCACGCCGTGCTCACCACCAATACCTCCGGATTGCCGGTTGCGCGCATCGCCGCGGGATTGCCCGCGCACCGGGACCGCTTCTTCGGGACGCACTTCTTCAATCCCCCGCGCTATATGCAACTGCTGGAGGTGATTCCCACCGCCGAGAGCGATGCGGCAGTGGTGGCTGCCTTTGCCGCCTTCGCTGACTGCGCCCTGGGCAAGCAGGTGGTCTTCGCCAACGACACGCCCAACTTCATCGCCAACCGCATCGGCATCGCGGTGATGTTTACCGCGGCGGCCTTGATGCTAGAGCAGGGGCTGACCATCGAAGAGGTAGACGCGCTGACCGGCCAGGCTATCGGCTGGCCCCGCACCGGCACCTTCCGGCTGGCGGACCTGGTGGGCATCGACATTCTGGCCCATGTGGCCGCGAACTTTCCCCAGGGCGT
The DNA here is from genome assembly GCA_050014575.1 of Occallatibacter sp. Classification (GTDB taxonomy): domain Bacteria; phylum Acidobacteriota; class Terriglobia; order Terriglobales; family Acidobacteriaceae; genus Telmatobacter. The sequence continues at coordinate 10,952 of JBEKDB010000047.1, forward strand.
AACGCAGGGCGGCTTTTCCGCCATTCTGGAAGAGATTGTGAAGCGTGGCTGGCTGGGCGATAAGGCAAACCAGGGCTTCTACAAGAAGATTCGCGGAGCGGAGGGGAAGGACGAGCGGCTGGTGCTCGATCTGGCCACATTCGAGTACAGCCCCGTCGCCAAGCCCGCTCTGCCCGCGCTGGAGATGGCCAAGAACGCCGCCACGCTGCCTGAGCGGCTGCAGCTTCTGCTTGCCAACGACCCGGCCAAAGACAGGGCGGCGGCCTTTCTCTGGCCGTTTCTGGCCTCCCTGTGGAACTTTGCCGCTGATCGCATTGGCGAAGTGGCGGGCGACGCGGTCTCCATCGACCGCGCCATGCGCGCCGGCTTCAACTGGGAGCTGGGGCCCTTCGAGATGGCGGATGCGGCTGGCGTGGCCTCGACCGTCGCCCGCATGAAGGCGCTGGGCCTGCCGGTGAGCGAGCGCATTGAGGCTCTCCTGGGGGCAGGGCAGCCGAGCTGGTATGCGCGCGAGGGTACAAGCGGCGTCCAGGTCTGCTTCCAGCCGCAGAATGGCAAGCTGGAGCCCGTTGCCGCCGTTCCCGGCCACGCCCGCATTGCGGATTTCCGGCGGGCTGGCGGGCCTTCGCATGGCGTGGTTCGCGCCAACCCCGGCGCGTCCTTGGTCGATCTGGGCGACGGCATCGGCTGCATCGAGCTGCACTCGCTCAAGAACGCCATCGGCGGCGACGTGATGGCCCTGATCTCCGCGGTGCTCCATCCCTCCTCCGACGCGGTGCGCGACTTTGCCGGCTTTGTGATTTCAAGTGATCGCGAGAACTTCAGCGTGGGCGCCAACCTGATGCAGCTGTTGCTGGCCGCGCAGGAGGGCGAATGGGACGAGTTGGACGCCGTCGTTCGCGGCTTCCAGCAGATGACCGCGGCCATCAAGTTCTGCCCGCGCCCGGTCCTCGTCGCGCCGTTTGGCCTCACGCTGGGCGGAGGCGCGGAGATATGTTTGCACGCCGCCCGCCGCCAGGCCCACGCCGAGACCTATATCGGCCTGGTCGAGGCCGGGGTGGGCCTGATCCCGGCCGGAGGCGGGACCAAAGAGATGCTGCTGCGGGCCCTGGACCAGGCTGCTGCTCTTGCCCCGCCCGATCCACGCGACCCGCCGTCGCGCTTTGCCCAGTCGGCGGAGATGGCTACCGCGCTGCGGAGGAGCTTTGAGACCATCGCTCTGGCCAAGGCCTCCACCTCGGCCGCCGATGCCCGGACGCTGGGCCTGCTGGGGGCGGCGGACCGGATCACCATGAACCGCGAGCGGCTGCTTCTGGACGCCAAGGCGCAGGTTGCGGCGCTGGCCTCCGTTGGCTATTCGGCGCCCCAGCCGCGCACGCAGATTCCTGCGCCTGGGGCCGCGGCGCTGGCTACGCTCGAGACCGGCATCTTTCTGATGGGCGAGGCCGGCTACGCCTCGGAGCATGATCGAAAGGTGGCTCGCTGGGCCGCGTACATCCTGGCCGGCGGCCGCCTGACCCCGGGTTCCATGGTCAGCGAGCAGTACCTGCTGGACCTGGAGCGGGAGGCGTTTCTCTCCCTGGCGGGCGAGCGTAAGACCCAGGAACGGATCGCCTATACGCTGAAGACCGGCAAACCGCTGCGCAATTAGCGTGGACGCGCACGATTGTGCGACGATGATTGGCGTGTTTCTTGGGTTCTGAACAGGCCGCGGAAGTTTGCCATGGTTCGAGTTAGCTTGAGAACGGGGGAGTGGTTGCTGGGCGGGTTGCTCTCCGCCTGCGCGCTGATCCCGGCTCAGCAGCAGCCCCCCGCGCAACTCACCGAGTCCGGCCACATCCTCGTCGCCGGCCACCCGACCCCTTACCTCATTCGCCACTTGCCTGTCAGCTCCTTTCCTGAGCTTCCTGCCGGAGTTCAAGCTCTGCTCAACCGGCGAGGCTGCTTGATTCCGCAAACTTACGAGGCTCACCATCCGGAGAATGTGATTCATGCCAGCCTGGAGCGCGCCGGCTCCTCCGACTGGGCCGTCCTCTGCTCGGCCCAGGGGACGGTCTCGCTCCTGGTCTTCTTTTCGAGCGCCCCAGCCCAGCTCGCAGTGCTGGCCTCCGCGCCCGAGACCCAGCGTCTGCAAACCCACGATCCGACCGGCGTTCTTGGCTTCAACTGGGGCATCGATCCCGCATCGCCGGCGCAGGTCCGCGAGGCCCAGATCGGCATGGAACCCAGGCCGCTGCGCCTCGACCACGACGCCCTCGCCGATTCGGTCGTCGAGCACCACACCGTCTACCATTTCTATGGGAAGAGCGCCTGGACGCTCGTTGGAATGCCGGAATGAGCTGTTGAATCTTAGAGCGCAGCAAGATTGCCGAAGAGCTCATGGCTTTGAAAGGGCACGGCTTTAGCCGTGCCGCAGGACGCACAAATCAGGATCGCGGTTTTAGCCGCTGAGGGAATGCAAAAGGATTGATAAAGACATCCCTCCGGGTCTGAAGCCCGAGTTTTCATTCTTTCGATAAAGTGACACGACTGAAGTCGTGCCCTTTCAAAACAGAACTGAGCCACAGAACTGCAAGGAGCAAGCACCCATGCCGGAAGCCGTTCTCGTCAGCGCCGTTCGCACTCCCGTTGGCCGCGCCCCCAAAGGCGCTCTGTCCACCACCCGTCCCGACGACTTGGCCGCACTTGCCGTGCGCGGGGCTTTGGACAAGACTCCCGAGTTGGACCGCGCCGAGATCGACGACGTGATCCTGGGCTGCGCTCAGCCGGAGGGCGAGCAGGGTTGGAATATCGCCCGCTGGGCCGCTTTGCGCGCCGGTCTCCCGGTCGAGGTTCCCGGCGTCACCGTCAATCGCCTTTGCTCGTCGGGTCTCGAGGCCATTGCGATCGCCGATCTGCGCATCCGCTCCGGCGGAGACCGGGTGGTGGTGGCGGGCGGGGCCGAATCGATGAGCCTGCTCCCCTTTGGCGGCCTCAAGCCCAGCCCCAATCCGTGGATGGCCGAGCACTATCCCGCGTCCCTGCTGACTATGGGCCTGACCGCCGAACGGGTCGCCCGCCGCTACGGCGTCACGCGCGAAGATCAGGACGCCTTTGCTCTGACCAGTCACCGCAAGGCCCTGGCCGCGCAGGCCGTCGGACGCTTCACCGAAGAACTGATCCCGGTGACGGTCGCCACTGCCGTTCCCGGCGCGAAGGCCGGCAAGCCCTTGGTGACGGAGACGATCTTTGCCGCCGACGAAGGCCCGCGCGCGGATACTTCCGCCGAGGCGCTGGCCAAACTCAAGCCCGCCTTCCACGCGCAGGGGACGGTCACCGCCGGCAACTCCTCGCAGACCTCCGACGGCGCGGCCGCGGCTGTTCTGATGGAAGCCGGCCGGGCAAGGGAACTGGGAATTCGCCCGTTGGCTCGCCTGGTGGCCTACGCCGCAACCGGCTGCCTGCCCGAAGAGATGGGCATTGGCCCCATCGCCGCCATTCCCAAGGCGCTCCGCCGGGCCGACCTGGCGCTGGACGAGATCGGCCTGATCGAATTCAATGAAGCTTTTGCCGCGCAGGCCTTGGCCGTGATCCGCGTGCTGGGCTTGGATATGGAGCGAATCAACGTCAACGGCGGAGCCATCGCCCTCGGCCATCCGCTCGGCTGCACCGGCGCCAAACTGACCGCGACACTACTCCAAGAGATGAAACGCCGGAAGGCGCGCTACGGCATGGTCACCATGTGCGTCGGCGGCGGCATGGGCGCGGCGGGCATCTTCGAGCTGCTGGATTGACTTCGAACGGCGTCCCGGTGGCCTGCGATTGCGATGATCGATCAGCCGCAGGCACGGCATTGCAGCATCTCAAAGACGAATCGCCAGCCGCTGGGCTTCGGCCGCGGCCGGGTTCGCCACCGGTTCGCGCAGGGTGAGCACCGGGCAGCGCGCGTGCGCCAGAACCTGGTAAATGGCGCGATCGCGGGTGAGATTCTCGAAGGCCGAACGCTCCGTCGCGCCCAGAACGATCAGTTGCGCCTGGCGCTCGGCGGCCTCGGCCAGAATCTCGATGGCCGGATTGCCGTGGGCTACACGCGCCTCGACGGCTCTCGCGCAGTTCGCGCCGGTCTCTGCCGCCAGGATGCGCAGCTCGTGCATGGCCGCCGAATCCAGGCCCGTCGGCAGCCCCTTTCGCTCCATCTCTTCCACGGAAGGTAGCACATGCAGCAGCACCAGCCTGGCTGCTTGACTGGCCGCAATCCTGCAAGCAAGTGCCGCGCTCGGGCGAGAGGTCTCTCTAAGTGTGGTGGCATACAGCACCACGCGTTCGCGATCGCCGTCTTCCACCAGGAGATGAGCCTCGGGTCCCACGGTCATGACCGGGAGGTTGACCGAGCGCAGCACTTGCTCTGCCACGGAGCCTACAAGCATCTTGCCCAGCCTGCTTCGGCTCCGGGTTCCGAGAAGCACTCGATCCGCCTGGAACTGGCGGATCGAGGCTTCAATCTGCCGTGCGGGCTGCCCTTCGCGCACCAGGGCATCGCAGGCTATATGCCGACCGCGCGCCAGCGCGCACCAGGGTTCAAGCGTCTTGGCCGCGAACTCCAGCGCGCCGGCCGGATCGTAGTATGGCATTCCCGCCGCATCGGCCGATATGGCCGCGGTGGAGGCCAGCACATGGAGGAGAATCAGCCGCGCCCCGGCCTCCGATGCCTGCTCAAAGGCAAACGGCATCAGCCGGTCCAGATCGCTCAAGTCGGTGGCCACAAGGATCGCCGCCGGATGAATCCAGCGAGCCATCCCTGTATCTGGAGCGTTATCCGGCATGGCGTTTCCCTCGCACTGCACAGCGTGGCACCGATCACAGGCCCGTGATGTGCCAAGGCGCACCCCTGGAAGTGACTTGGATCACATCCCGCCCCTCCAAGGATGCGGCCCTCCGCCACGCCGCCGATGACCCGAAGATGCGCGTCCGGAAACAAGCAATGCAGCATGAAGGGGTATTCCGGTTCGTGAATGAAGAGGGAAGAATCGAAAGACGGCAGGGCGTATCCCACCGGATTGCGCGAAGTGACTCAAGCCGGAGATGCGGCTGCCGGCGGGCTCATGCGCTGGCCGTCGCGCGCATTCCATCCAGGGCGGCGGTGAGGTCTCTGGCCAGCGATTGCTGGGCTTCCTCGGTTAGCTTGGCCCCCTGGCTGGTGAGATAGAAGACGTCGATGGCGGTTTCGCCTTCGGTGTCGATGAGCGCCACGGTGATGTTGCACTGGTGGTTGCTGAGGGTGAGGGCGATCTGGCGCAGCAGGCCGGGCACGTCCTGGGCGACGACCTGCAAGATAGTGGAGTGGGTGGAGGATAGGGCGTCGAATTCCAGCCGGGTCGCTACCTCGACCTTGAGGTTGGAGGGGTGGTTCATGTGACTGCGGGCTTCAAGGAGCTGCCGGACTTCGACCCTTTGCGCCACCACGTCGTGGAGGTTGGCCAGGAAGCGGTCCTTCTCCGTGGGGTTGAGCTCCAGGGTGTGGAAGACGTCGGTGAACTGAAAGCTGTCCACGATGACGCCGGCTTCGTTGGAGAAGGCGCCGGCCTTGACGATGTTCATTCCCCAGGCGGCGAGGGCTCCGGCCACGTCGGCAAAGAGGCGGGAGCGGTCGCGGGTGATGACGGTGAGGTCGAAGAGCTGGCGGTTGGGGCGCAGGTCTAGTTGGACGGGGTCCTTATCCAGGTTGAGGGCCATCTGGAAGTGATGGCGGATCTGCTCCGGGAGGCGGGTTTGCAGATAGCGCTGGGGCAGGCCTTCGAGGAATTGCCTGAGCGCGTCGTGCTGGGCGGCGGGAACCATGGAGCGGAGGCGGTTGAGCAGGGTGGGATCGATGGCGGCGTGATAGCGGACCTCGTCCACGGAGCGGTCCATGAAGTTGGCGGTGGAGATATAGAACTGCCAGAGGTTCTCGGCCTTCCAGGGCGTCAGGGCTTCGGGGTTGACCGCCTTGATGTCGGCGAAGGTCATGATGGTGAGCATCTTGAGAAGCTGGGGACTGACGATCTTCTCGGCAAAGCCGTGGATGTTTTCGAGGTCGAAGATGTCGCGGCGCATGGCGGCGGACATCTCCAGATGGAGGCGGATGAGGTTGAGGATGGACTCGCGCTCCTCGGCGTCGAAGTCCAGGCGGGCCAGGAAGGCATCGGCCAACTCGACGCTTTGCGTTGCGTGCTCGCCGGTGCGTCGCGCCTTGCCGGTGTCGTGGAGCAGCAGGGCGAGCAGAAAGAGGTCCATGCGATCGATCTCCGGCATGAGCTGGGCAAGGCGCTGCTCATAATCGTGGGCCGGCTGGCGGAGGCCGTGGACGTTGTCGATGGTGAGGAAGGTGTGCTCGTCGACGGTGTAGCGGTGATAGCTGTCGCGGATGACGAGGGCGTCGATGCCGTGAAACTCGGGAATCAGCATCTCCAGAACGCCGAGGGCGTGCATGGTCCTGAGAGCGTGGGCGGCGTGGGGTCCGAGCAGGACTTCGCGCAGTGCGTTCCAGAGGTAAGGCCCCTCGGGGATGTGGATGGCCAGGGCGGGCAGAGCGTCGGTGATGCGGTCCTCGGCGGCCTGCGAGAGCGCGTAGCCGTGGGTGGCCATCAGCGAGAAGACGCGCAGGATGGCGCTGGTGTCGTTGAACTCCGCGCCGGGGGCGATGTCGATGCGCCCCTGGTCGAGCAGGAAATCGGTTCCGGCGATGGGGGTGCGGCGGCGGCGGAACTGGCGATAGAAGCTGACCGGGGCGGGCAGGTGCTCCATGAGCAGCGCGGCGCGGCGATAGACGATGCGGGCGTGGCGATAGTAAGTCCGCATCCAGTAGGCGGGATCGGCGGTGCCGCGGGTTTCAAGGCCGATCGAGTTCGCCGCGGCTTCGTCCTGCGACTGCCAATCGAGGACATTGTCGTCGCGGCCGTGACGGAAGTGGAGAAAACATCGGGCGGCGGCCAGAAAGTCGAAGGCGGCCTCGGCGTCTCCGCGGGCGCTCTGGAAGACGCCGCCGCGCTGACGGGGCCACTCCTTGGTCTCCTTGAGGTGGAAGAGCAGGGCGAACCAGACGGCCAGGTGGTAGTCGCGCAGGCCGCCGGGACAGTCCTTAAGGTTGGGTTCGAGGTGGAAGATGGTGTTGCCGAACTTGGCGTGGCGGCCGCGGGCAATCTCGCCTAGCTTCTGGGTGATGGTGTTCCACTCGCTCAGCACCAGGCCGGGCAGGACGGTCTGGTGGAGCTGCTGGTAGAGCGGGAACTGGCCGGCGAGGAAGCGGCGGTCGAGCGTGGCCAGCGTGAACTCGAGGTTGTCGGGGTCGAAGCGCCCGGCTTCCTTGACGGTTCGGGAGCAGGGGCTGGCGCGCAGGCCGATGTCCCACATGCCCTGGATGATGGCGCGGACGGCGTCTTTAGACTGCGCCTCGGTCTTCTCGTCGGCAAAAGCGAAGAGCACGTCGATGTCGGAGTAGGGGAAGAGATCCTTGCGCCCGTAACCGCCCAGGGCGAGCAGCGATACGTTCAGCGCGGGCAGGCCGCTGAAGACGCGGCGCCACATTTCAATCAGGATGCGGTCCACCACGGCCGAGCGGCGGCGGATGGCTGCCGTGCCGTCGCCGGTGCGTTCGCAGGTCTGGCGGACAAGCGCCATCTCCCGCGTATACTGCTCCCGAAGATCGTCAACCGCCAAAGCGACTGGACTCGTCATAGTTGTTTGCGTGGCCGCCGAAGCAAGAAAGGATTGTTAACAGCATAAGCGAAATTGGCGCGGATGGGGGGATTTTGGTTTCACGAAGAGGGAAAAGGGGCGGGATGCGCGGATTTCAAGGGTTCTGGAGAGGGCGGGTTGGCCGTGCGTCCACCGCGAAAGAGCGGGAATCGGGCGCGAAAAGGCCCAGCAGCATGGCGCTCAAGCTGTTGGACATCGTCGAAAAGCACGGACTGAAGATGCTGGTCTGAGCAAGGAGCGGAATTCCTGCGGCAATGGCCCCGTCCCAGGTCCCATCCGCAGCGGCGGACGAGACCTGGGGCGCCCAGCGTTTGCGGGAAGGCCTACAGCGCCGTCTCGCCTCGTTCGTCGTTGCGGATGCGGATGGCTTCCGCGACCGGGCTGACGAAGATCTTGCCGTCGCCGATGCGGCCGGTGCGGGCGGCACCGATGATGGCCTGGATGGTCTTCTCCTTCATCTCGTCGGTGACCACCAGTTCGATCTTCACCTTGGGCAGAAGGTCGACCGTGTATTCGCGGCCGCGATAGAACTCGGTGTGGCCCTTCTGGCGGCCGTGGCCGCGGGCTTCGAGAATGGTCATGCCTTCAATGCCCGCCTCAAGCAGGGCATCCTTGACTGCGTCCAGCTTGGAGGGCTGGAGAATCGCTTCGATCTTGATCATATGCAAAACGCCTCGTTTGACAGCGTAACAGGCGGGAGGGGCGATTGCGCCACCCCCGCCGAAACTTTTGATAACCGCGGACTCATCGGTTATGTGTTGAAGTCGTAGCCTTCCTCGCCGTGCTGCGAGAGGTCGAGGCCCGCGGCTTCGTCTTCCGCCGAAACGCGCAGTCCCATGACCTTGTCGACGACGAACAGCAGCACCAGCGTCCCCACGATGGAGATGCTCCAGGCAATGCCGACGCCGGCCAGCTGATTCAGCATCTGGCCCCAGTGGCCGTCGATGGCGCCCGAAGGGAGCGGGTTGCCTGCCGCGTCTTTGAAGACCGGGTTGATGACGCTGGCGGCAAAGATGCCGGTGAGCAGCGCGCCCACGGTTCCACCGGCTCCATGCACGCCAAAGGCGTCCAGCGAGTCGTCGTAGCCCAGGCGGCTCTTCACTTCAAAGACCATGAAGGAGCAGATGACGCCGGCGATGAGGCCGATGGCCAATGCGGACATGGGCTGGACAAAACCGGAGGCGGGGGTGATGGCCACCAGTCCGGCGACCGCGCCGGAGATGGCGCCCAGAGCGGTGGGCTTGCCGTTGTGAATCCACTCGGCGACCGTCCAGCCGAGGGCCGCGGCGGCGGTGGCAAAGTGGGTGTTGACGAAGGCGCTGGTGGCCAGCGGGCTGGCAGCCAGCGCGCTGCCCGCGTTGAAGCCGAACCAGCCCACCCACAGCAGGCAGGCGCCAATAAAGCTAAGTACCATGGAGTGGGGCGGCATGTTGGTCTGCGGGTAACCGATACGCTTGCCGAGATAGAGGCAGGTGACCAAAGCCGAGACGCCGCTGGTGATGTGGACGACGGTGCCGCCGGCGAAATCGAAGCTGGGGAAGGCGGCGTGAATGTTGCTGGAGTTGAGCAATCCGCCTACGCCCCAGACCATGTGGGCCATGGGGCAGTAAACGAAGAGCGACCAGAGCGACAGGAAGACCGCCATGGCGCTGAACTTCATGCGCTCGGCAAAGGCGCCGCTGATGAGCGCCGGGGTGATGATGGCGAACATGAGCTGGTAGATCATGATGGTCTGCTCGGGGATGGTGGCCGCGTAGTCCAGGTTGGGCGTGACGCCCACGCCGCGCAGGAAGAGGTGCTCGAAACCACCCACGAAGGCGTTCCCGTGTCCGAAGGCCAGCGAGTAGCCGGCGATGGCCCAGAGAATGGTGACCAGGCACATCATGGCGAAGCTCTGCATCATGGTGCCCAGGATGTTCTTCTTGCGCACCAGGCCGCCATAGAAGAGCGCCAGACCGGGACCGGTCATCAGCAGAACCAGGGCGGCGGAGGTGAGCATCCAGGAGTTGTCGCCGGCGGACTGGGCGCTGGCAGTGGCGGCCTGCTGATTGCTGATGGCCTGCTGGAGGGCGGCGATCTGCGCCTGCGTGGCCGGAGCCGAGGGGTCCGGGTTCAGGTTGGGGGCCACTGCGAGAGCCAGAGCCGGGGTGCCCAGGAGGGCAAGCAGGAGCAGCAGTTTCATTCCACGACGACACATAGGTTTTTACTCCTCCAAAGGCATGCCTCGCTCGATGGCATGACGTGTGGCGGGATTCCGGCCGCCATTCCGGATGAACTCAATGAATGTGCCAACCGCGAGAGCCTGGGTGGGTTCAGGCTGCCGCCGGAGCAGGACTCAGCGAAGACGCACTGGCGCGGAGGCGCCGATTCGCTGAAATGTGATATTTGTTCAATTCTTAAACGATTTTTATAAGGATAAGATAAAGCCCTCTGGCATTTTCATCGTTCCTGCGCTAAAGGGCGCTTCAATCGCGGGGGCGCAAACCTCTGCTCATGAAGGGTACGGGCTTCGCAGGCTGTGGAAAAGCTGGTTCGGAAGGTATGCGGGGACTGTCGTCCCGGCATAAGCTCATTCGGCTTCGATCCACTCCACCAGTTCGCGGGCAATCTCGTCGGGCGTCATGTTCTTCTCCACCCTGGTTGTCCGCTGCTGCTTGGGCAGGCTTGCGGAGTGGTAGCGCAGGCTGTTGGCGGCCAGGGTTGCGGGCTTGGCCTTTTGCAGCGCGGGCATCATAGTGCGCATGTTGGCCATTCCAACCTGCGGATTGTTGCGCGGCTCGGCCAGGTTGCCCGTGGCCCAGCCCAGCACGGCGGGTGCTCCCAGGCAGACCGAAACCTGGTGCTTGCCGCCCTCCACGCGCTCCAGCACCTCGAAGGAGCCGTCCTCGCGCAGGTCGATCTCGTCCACGCCCTGAAACTGATCGGCGATGCCGAGGCGTTCGCCGACGAGTTGCAGCGTCACGCCCGCGCCGCGCGTGGCCGACTCCCAGCCGCCGAACAGCAACAGCTTCGCTCTGTCCAGCCCAGGCAGCGCGGCGATGGTTTCCGCCAGCACGGCAGCGGTCGAGTGCGCGTCTGGGAAGCCGCCGATGGGGCCGTCAATGGGAACCAGTTCGAAGCCGGCCTTCTGCGCCACGGTCATCATTACCTGCTGCAGCTTGGCCTTGGGGCCGAGCGAGACCAGCCAGACTTTGCTGCCGGGGTTCTTGGCGGCCAGAGCCGCCGCTTCATAGAGCGCGCTGGCCGCCCAGGGGTCGAGAACCGCGGGCAGGACCATCTCGTTCTTCAGTCCCGGCCCGTTCGGTCCCGTCACCGGCTCCAATGTTTGCAGCGGATCGGGAACGATCCCCGCGCAAACCACGATGTGCAAAATGTTTGCCATTGTTCTCCCTTTGCCTAACTAAAAAGCTGCCATCTCAAAAACTCTGTCATCCTGAGCGGGTGAAAATGATTCTGGAAAATACTGATTCAAATGAGCATAACCTCATAGATTTTCGCTGTGTAGGAATTGTGCAGGGCAATTGTGCAAATTTTGTCAATTTGGCTGCTACAGGTCCCTTGGGCACGAGGAGCCGGGGTGCGTCGCCCCTTCTTCCGAAGGTGAATCTGGGCCAATACGCGATGCCGGTTCCTGCTGTTCATACTGCTAACGATAAATGATCGAGGCGATGGCCGCATCTCCGCCGCATGTTCAGTGAACAGAAACGATGAAACCGAATGTTGATGCCGCAATCAATCGAAGTCTCAGCCATGGGCTTCAGGCAACGGATAATCGCATCCGTCGTAGGAGCCTTCAGAGGCTCAGCCCTATATCCATACCCAGACTCTTTTCCTGCTTGGGAGTCTCGGCTATCTTACGTTGCGGCGGCTTCCGGTCGGGCTTATGGGCGCTCTGGTGCGAAACATCATGCCCGAGCGCCGAGCCGAGCTTCTCTCGGCTGTCAGTGAGCAGTTGCACATCGTAGGCCCCGCATGAGACGGCAACATAGGCCATGCGGTTGTTGAGCAGGTCTTTCGCGCCAAGTTCCGTGTCCACGTTGATGAGCACGCGGTCGGCGGTCTGTCCCTGGCTGGAATGACTTGAGACTGCGTAGCCATGATCGAGGTACGGATGTTCCCGCCAATTGTGACACCGGCGGCGTCACAATTGCTGTCCTGGGCTGGTCGGGAGCCATCAGCCCCCTGGGCGCTGCCGCCTCCGTACTGAATCTAAACGTTAGTTTAGATTTGTAAATCTGACAAAAGCACTTTGGGCAACCCCTGACGAACAGCCGATCAACCGGGCTGGACTCGCACATTCGCAAGTCAACCAGGAGAAAAAGCAACCGACGGGCAAGAGAATTGCGCACAAGCGTGAACCGTTAGAGAAGTTGGTTGTATGCCCCCATTTCCATAAGCCTGTTCATCTCCGCCTGGAATCGTGCGCCGTGGGCCTCGTCTGCATCTTGATTCTCGGCGTAGAGATTCACGTGGATCATCTCGTGAAGCAGTGCGATCTTCGCAAGTTCGTGGAACGGCATGATGTGCTTCGAGATCGCAATGAGTTTCTTCTCGGGGTAGTACACGGATGGAGCGCGGGGGCATTCTTCTACATCAATGGCGATTTGCATTCCCGGCACATCGAAGCCAGGGAAATATTTGTGTTGGAACGCCATCGCCCATGCGACAAGCTCTTTGTTCGTCGCCGGTTCCCTTCTAAATTCGCCATTCTCATCCATGTAGAGCTGCATCCGGTCCGCTCCGTTCCATTGCGCTGTTCCTTGGAATTGCTACGGTTAGGATAAATTCCACCCCATTCTTCCATGCCCACAATAAGCAAGGAGAAGAAGCATAGAGCCCCGGCCTTCTAAGCCGGTGCTCTGTCGCGCCGGTTCGGCTGTTTATCCAAGTCTCCCTGCTTGAAATTCTGCTACCGCCCATGACCGAGCTGATGATTCGTCTGGAAATTCCTTCACGAGTTCATCTTGGGCACCACGGGGCATAGATTTGGCAATTTGTACCATCCCTGTTCCTGGATTGTGATTGATGTAGTGGTTGGTGGGTATTCCTCCAACGGAGATCATTGAAGAACGTGGTCCAGCTCCAGGCCTGTTCATGTGATCTGTTGCGTCTGTCATAACGTGATCCTCTCAGTGATCAGATTCTACTGCTGCTGGTTTGGTGCCTTCAGCCGCTCAATGAGATGCCACATTTTCGAGGAGTAATATCGTTCTGACTGAGCTTTCGCATTTCCACGGTCCCCACCAACCGCGGCGACCGGTGACATCGGCCCTAGAAAAGACAGAAGGACAACAAATGACACTTCTTCAGATCACGACAGAACTAAGTGAGGACACTACTCTCTGGCGGTACATGTCGCTGGACAAATTAGTGGATCTGCTTGCCACGGCGGAATTGCACTTTACGCCGCTCGCCTCGTTCGCCAAAAGCGATCCGTGTGAGGGATACCTTCCGGCGGTCGCAATGGAGGCGGACGCCTCGATTTTCCGCCCCAAAGTGAACGACGCGGAAGAGGCCAGGCGGCTGGTCGAGGAGCATCGGAAGCACATCGGGCAGGAACTGACGGAAGAGGAAAGGGCGCTCGTCGGGAAGTCAATTGCTGATCTGAAGGAGGCTCCGCGCCTCTACCACGTAGCAATCGCGAAGGCGATAGCTGTCAATTGCTGGCACATCAACAACGGCGAGTCCGAGGCAATGTGGCGTCTCTACGGCGATAGCGGCAAAGGCGTTGCCGTCGAAACGACACTTGGGGCTTTGAAAGAGTCGATCACTGCAAGGGATTCGGCCTATCGGGTATTCATCTACCCGGTAAAGTATCTGGACTTTTTCGACGATACGCTCAAACCAGCAGCTTGTGTCGTAGAAGGGCAGCGCGCGCCTTTGCTGAAGCGGCTTTCTTACGAACATGAACGTGAGGTGCGCGCCTTTCTGATGCGCGTTCCCGAGAGCGCGAGGGCTGCGGAGAATTTGGAGACATGGAAGCCCGTTCCGGTCAGGATTCCAATCGATGTCAATCGCCTTGTGAAGGCCGTGCATGTTTCGCCATATCCGGCGGAGCCATTCGCCAGCAGCGTAAAGAGTATTTGCGAAAAGTTCGAATTGTCCGGGAAAATCGTCAAACTCTCTCGACTGTTATCGGCGCATGAAGAGCTTTTGAATAGACTTTCGCTCTAACCGAAAAGTCGGTAAATATTCACTAAATCATGGCTTTTGGCGCTGTCTCAAGACCTAACCTTTTTGAGACAGCGCGGCGGCGTGGTGCGTGTTCGATAAGAACCCCTTGTGTCCCACAGCCAACAAGGGCGGCGGCTATAATGGTCGCCATGCGCCTAAAGACTGGGCATCTTTGGGAATCATTTCACTGCTTCACATCGACGCAACCATCGACATAACCCTTGCGCCCGTGAACTCGGATAATATCTTCGTCACCGACCGTGACGTGACCGACATATTGAACAACGTCGCCCTTGTGCACGTTGGTGATCGCTAATGGATCGCCTTCTCCATACTTGTCACGGTCCCAAACGGTATTGTCGCAGGTTATAGTTGCTTCAAGGCCAGCGCGTGTCCCTTCCCTCGGCTTCGGCTTGTCATGGGTCTCCCCCTGTGATGGGTTAACAATGTACTTTGCAAAAGGATCGTCGGCTTTGCTGTTCGCTTTGTTCTGGGTGTCCCCCTGTGATGGTGGGGTACTGGCGGGAAAAAGGTCGTCCAAACGATGGGAAGTGTCCACAGCAGTCTGTTTAGGCTCCGAACTGAGTTGTGAGACGATGTGGACGACCTCGCCAATGGCAACTAATACAGCAAGAACAATCACGATAGCCTTAGCTATTTCGCTATGTGTCTTTTTCTTTTGCCAATACCACGCGAGCCCAGCCCATCCAGCGGCCTCTAAGAGATAGATTGGAACAAGCCCCTTGACTATTGATACCAGCAAACTGATAGCAGAGAAGGCCCCAAATACCAAGGTGCCGACTCTGATCGCTGTTCCGGCCACTCCGTCTCTAATCGGCTCAGATTCATCGGTCAGGGTATCTGTCACCGATTGGACTTCCGGCGGAGGAATCGGGGGCTCATTCACTGACAGTGCTGGAGTAAAGGTGTTGCCACAGTGCGGGCAAAACTTGAACCCATCCGCTGAATCTTTGTCACATACATTGCAGACCATTTTGGCGATCCCCTCTGGTATTGGTCCCCACAGGCCGCCCTCTGGCGGCACGAAGTGAAGTTGGGGTCGCTTCAGGAAACGGAACAAATAGCACGTTCAGGCTGAGCGGAAGCCTTACCAATGGAATCTCGCTATCGCATCTTCAAAGCCCTTTATCGTGTCGTTCATCAGGGCAATCGCAGATTTCCCGAATCCTAACGCTCCCGACCTTTGGAATCCTACTGGATATGTTGCACAACGTTTCGCCACTTCGTTCATAAAGAACCCCACGAGGCGGGTGGCCCCGGTCCCTCACTGTTGGGGACCGGGGAGACACGAAAGCTCAATTGAAACGATATTACGCCCCATAAACGTGCATGTCGCGGCGCAAGATTCTCAGTTTACGCAAAATCGCCTTCCCACTCAGGGCGCGGTCCTGGAGGCGTTGTAGCGAAAACATGATTTTTCGATTCACGGTCAAGCGATAGCGAGCCGGAAACCGGTCAACACCTTGCGCCCGCGCAAGGTGTTCAAGCCCGTCGGGTGGGCCAAACCAAGTCTGGCGCGAAGCGGCAGCACATCAAAGGGCGGGAAGACGGGCAAAAACAGGTTGCGGGTCAGTTTCAAGAAACGAAAGATTCCCATCCCGCTTGGGTGCGCTCGCCATTGACTTGACGAACATCCGGATTCTCGTTGCTCACGGGCGCAGTTTCTTCGCGGCCCTTCGCACGGCTGCTTCGCTCACTTTGCCAGTTTCTTTCCGCATAGTCCCGAGCTTCGCGAGTGGCGAGAACTCAGGTATTGGCCTCGAAAGGTTCTTGTTGAGCGTGTCACTGCGCTTCTGCTGAATCTCGCCGGCCTTTGGCGTAGCCTGGTCACGATGACGCTTATCGAGTCCCGGTTCTTTCATGGGTTTACCTCCCAAGAACAAGGCTAGTCCGATGAACGAGGTTCATCAAGCCAAAAGTTCCCTTAACTAAAAGCTGCACAAGCCAGTAAACCACTACTTCCCTGTGTGCAAGGTCTTCAAGCCCGTCGGGCGGGCCAAACAAGTCTGGCGCGAAGCGCCAGCACATCAAAGGGCGGGAGGACGGGCGAAAAAGAACGGGGCCTGCGCTGGCAGACCCCGTATGCAAGGCTAGGATGTTGAGGGTTACGCGGCTTTGGCCTTTTTGGCGGCTGTGGGCCGCGTCGGTTTTGGCTGGGCCTTCGCGGCCGTCTTCTTGGCCGCTTGCACCTTCTCTTTGGCGGCGAACTCCGCTTTAACCTTCTGTGCGATGGCGTCGGTATCCACCTTGTAGTGCTGCGCGGCTTCTTTGAGCGCCTTTCCGGTCTCCGATTGCGTCCGGGCTGAGTGGAGAATGGCGATCTCGACTAGAAGCCTTCCGAGTTCGCCTTCCTCGGCCTTGTGAATGTAGGCGCCCATCAGCTTCTCGATGCTGTCGGCGGCTTGCGCCTTCTTGATGCCGCGGCTCCGGGCGAGAACCTCGATGCGCCGCTCCTCCAACTGGGGAAGCAAACGCTCGACAATGAAAACGAGGTCGCGCTTGGTGAGACGTACTGGCACGGCGGCAACGATGGCGGAAAGGACGCGCAAGCCTACGGCGTTGGCAAGCGCCTCCTCGCGGCGCTGCTTCTCCTGCTCGGCCTTCATGCGCTCCTCTCCGGCTGGCCGCTGCTTCTTCGGGTGGTGGACGGGGCATTCGGCGTCGGCACAGATTTTGCGGAGTTCGCCTTTCTCGGTGCCTTCGGTGACGATAGCCTCGGTCATGGATTTGCAGGTCTGGTACTCCGGCCAATCCCGGTGCTTCTTCGCGTTCGGGTCTTGCGGCTTGATCTCGATGTACTTGTTGCGGGGCAGGGCCGCGCTGCCTCCATCGGTGGTGGTATTGGCCGGTCCAAAGGCCGATGAGATTTGTACCAGCTTGGGCTTGGCCGCGATGGTCTGCGCGACAAACCCGTCCAGCTTGGACTGGTAGCAGGCCGGGTCGGTGCAAGCGTCCTCTGCGATGTCGGCGAAAAGCAGCGCGTTGCCGCCGGTGCGCTTGGGGCAATCGACACAGGCTCCGGCGGCGGGGTTGACGTTGGGGTCGGTCTTTGAGAATGGCGCGTCTTTCAGAATGAGCAAAATGTTCTGCTCAATCCACTGGTGGAGATGGCGTACAGGGAGCAGGATGCTCTTGGCTTTGCCCTGGCCGCCGTTCCAATCCTCGCGGAAGCAAGCGGAGAGGGCCTGTTCCTGCTCGGCTGGCTGTAGCTTCGCCAGTAGCAGCGCGTGGCCTACGCCGATTTCGTCTTTGGCGAACGCCTCGGTGACGGTGGCGGTAAGCTCGGTCAGCTTGACGCGCTGGGCGCAATAGGCGGCAGATTTGCCGGTCTTGGCCGCGATCTGCTCAATGGAGTATTTCGGCTCGTCAAGACTGAGCAGGGCGCGGAATCCCTGCGCCTCCTCCAACGGGTGAACGTCGCGGCGCTGGAGGTTTTCGATCAGTTGCGCCTCCAATGCCTCGGTGTCGGTAAGGTTGACGATACGGACGGGGACAGTTTCCGCCTCGGCAAGCTGGGCGGCGCGGTAGCGTCTGGCTCCGGCGACAATCTCGAAGCTGCGCTCGGTGAGAGGCCGCACTAGCAGCGGCGAGAGAATGCCCTGGCTGCGGATGCTCTCGGCCAGTTCTCTGAGGGCTGCATCATCGAAGATGCGGCGCGGGTTGGTCTTCGACTCTATGAGGGTGGACAGTGGCAGGTCGCGGTATTCAGATTGCATTTGAACTGCGGTGGTCATAGTAGATTCTCCTTTGTGTTGTCCTGCGTGAGTGCGTGGGCGGGCCACAAGTGCCCGCCCAGATCGTTGCGGGTTATTGGTTGCGGCTGCGTTCAAAGGCTTCAACAAATCCCTGTGCGCGGATGTTCTTGTCCCATGTGCGGGCAAAGCTCTCATGCTGGTGCAAGAGGTCGCGGACAAAGACATAGTTCTCGCCTTCACGGTTACGGGAGTACTGCTCCACTCCCATGTAGTCGTTGCGAAAGTAGAACGGTGCGAGAATCCAACCCATGCCAAGTGGATTGGATAACTCGAAGCACATCTCCGGGTCGCGCATTAGGTCGCCGTTCTGTTCGCCATAATGCGCGACGGAGATCGCCGGAACTCCAAGCGGGCCGGGTTCCGGCGTGGCTTCGATCACGAGGGCCATATAGGGCGGGTTCTCGATCCGCAGATAAAGGTCGCTGCGATAGCCTCCCGCCCTTTCGAGGATTTGGAGAATGGTCCTCACTAGGCCACCTCCGCAACGGGCTCTTGCTCTTCCACTGCGGGTTGAGGGGCTGTGTCTCCGGGCTGGCCGTGAGACTCTTCCGGGGAAGGCTCTTGCAAGACTGCAAGAATCACGGCGGATGTCTGCTGGATGACTTCAAGGCTTTCCGCCAGCAACGCGGCGTTGCCGTGGTAAAGCTGGATGTAATCGGCGGAAGCCGTGCTGGTCTGGAGTCCAATGGCCTTGCCCACAATGAAGGCAATGGCTTCGGCCTCGGTCTCCCGCACAACTTTGGTTGTCGCTGTGCGCCGGTCGGCCCGGTGCAACATCTCGTGGCCTAGCTCATGAACTAATGTTGCGAAAGTTTCCGCCTTCGACAGCCCCGGCAAAAGTACGATCTTGCCGCCGTAGCTTGCGCCTTGCGCTGGCGCGATGCGCTCGTTGTACTCAAGCGCGATGCCTTGCTGCTGTACAAAGTCGATGAGCCGGTCAAGATGCGCTCCGGCTTCGCCGGTGACGGTGGCGGGTGCGGGAAGGTCGGCTCCTTCCGTCTGCGAAACATCGAAGACGTAGACGGCGCGAAATCCAACCAAAACGGGGGCCTTCTTCTCGGCTCCGTCCTGCTCGGCTTCCTCCTGATTCTTGCGGCGAACGCCGATCATAGGGGCGAGAATCTGGATGCCTTTCTCGCCCTTCTTCACGCG